>NZ_JAHQCW010000099.1 GCF_019042275.1 Diplocloster agilis | reverse complement strand
TCGGATTCTTTGAATTGGTTCAAATAAATCTTTTTTTAATCTCGGATGTCTTGAAGTTTCTGTTTTCTTGGGTTGTCTGCGTTGCAATAATGCTTGCTTCCAATCCCTTGAATTCAGATTTTTCAATTGATTTTTCAATGTGTAGTTTTCAAGGTACATGCGGGATGTCTGTTCTGTCTCTTGTCTCGTCTGTGCTGTCCGGTCCGTTTTAGCGGATCCTGTCATTCGAACTTCCATCCTGTTGACTGATGCTTTATCAGTCATTAGAAATCAAAAGCGTTTGCCGGGCTTCTTCGATCTTTACTCCTCGAAATACTGAGTAGTAGGATCTATCTTAAATCCTCAGCAGAGATTTTAATCTCTAATCACTGGTAAAACCAGCTTCTCTGTTCTGCATCAGGCTCCGGGACGCTTCCCGGCCTGTATGCTCCAGAAT
>NZ_JAHQCW010000098.1 GCF_019042275.1 Diplocloster agilis | reverse complement strand
GAACAAGCCCTGCTCCAGCCCGTAACGGATACCATCCCTGACAGCGTTTTGAAAACTCTGGTTCAAGTATCCCAGCGAAACCCGGCTCTCGTATTGTACGCCGGAGCCAAGCGGGAGTGGTGTAACAGACAGTCCGATAGATGCCCAAAACGGGTTGGGCGGCACCTCGATATGGATGGTGTGGCTGGCTGCTTTGAGCGGCCGCTCCATATAAATGACGGTGGGTTCCTTTACCACTGTTTCAATCTTGTATTTTTCCGACAGCAAAGCGGAAACGACCTCCAACTGCACCCGGCCCAAAAAAGAAAGAATGATCTCATGGGTGATGGAATCCACTTCGCAGCGCAAAAGCGGGTCAGTATCCGCAAGTTGCGTAAGAGCGTCCAGCAGCCGTTCTCTTTGCGCTGCCGTTTTCGGCGCAATCGTCGTCCGCAGCATGGGG
>NZ_JAHQCW010000097.1 GCF_019042275.1 Diplocloster agilis | reverse complement strand
TGCCTGGAACACCCCAGGAGACCGCCCCCTTGATTTCCAGTCTGAAGCGGCAGGCATGCCCAGCTTAGCCGGCTAACGCCTCTTCCCTCCCAGCCCTGCTTTACATAGGGCCCTTTTTTAATGCGTCTTAGGATGGAATGGATTCATGGTTGGTTGAAATATGACGAATACTGGGGGAATATAAAAAATTAAATTTAAAAAAATTTAAAATATATGTTGACAGATTCCGACAGTATATGCTAATATGAACTTCCGCGGTCGAGAGAGCGAGGAGAGCAGTAAAAAAAGTAAAAAAATGGCTTGACACTAAAAGTTGTTTATGATACTATATTTAAGCTGCCTCGAACAAAGAAAGATCAAAGGCTGGTAAACATCACAAGCGGTTGGTCAAAAAACTTTTCGACAGCGAACGAACATTGATAACTAAACAGTGAAACAACCCTGAAAATTCTAAAAAAGAATTTCAGAAACGAACGCTTTCTTATTATAGAAGCAACCGGATGCAAA
>NZ_JAHQCW010000096.1 GCF_019042275.1 Diplocloster agilis | reverse complement strand
GAGACACAAAAGAATCAGGCTGCCCGAAGCATTCCGGGACACCGGCAGACACACACACCGGCCCTGAGCAGCGGGCATATCCAAACCCGAGGAAGAACCACAATACGCAGCATACAACCGGACAACACATAACCGGCAGCTGCCGCTTGACGGATCTGTTTAATCTCACTATACTTATAGAAGTGTAATAACTCCGGAAGCAGATGGATGCTGGTGTATCCCCTGGTCTTCAAAACCAGTGTGGGGCGCTTGATACGTCCCGGGTGGGTTCAATTCCCACATGTTTCCGCCAAAAATAAGTTCCTTTTTCTATAAATTGTCTCTTACAAAAGGGACCGCGCCCCCCATGAAACAAAGGAAAAAACAAACGGAAAAGCTCCGTATTCCGGGGCGTTTTTGGGTTCTTCCTCGGGTTTGGGTATGCCCGTTGCTTCAGGCAGGGGACAGAGACGGTATCCGGGAAGACTCCCGGCCGACGGGGTCTTTTTGTCTCCCTGGAAGCGCATAGGGCGGCTGTGCAGCGCTTAGGGGAATCGAAAAGCCGGGTTCAGGATGACCGGCGGACTTCACGTCCGACGGGCAAGAGCCTCTGAACCGGGAACACATCACGTGTTCCTGGTGAATAGGCTC
>NZ_JAHQCW010000095.1 GCF_019042275.1 Diplocloster agilis | reverse complement strand
GAAGTCGTAACAAGGTAGCCGTATCGGAAGGTGCGGCTGGATCACCTCCTTTCTAAGGAAGAAGAAGTAAGGGTTGTTTTACTGTTTAGTTATCAAGAAAAAACTTGATAAATATTTCTGGTGTCGATGCGCCTAGGGGACACACCCGTTCCCATCCCGAACACGATGGTTAAGACCTAGGCGGCCGATGGTACTATACTGGTGACGGTATGGGAGAGCAGGTGGATGCCAGATTTATGGGCTTATAGCTCAGCCGGTTAGAGCGCACGCCTGATAAGCGTGAGGTCGGTGGTTCGAGTCCACTTAAGCCCATTTTAATCTGTTTGATCTGGACGAGCTGTAGAGCTTGTCCAGGAATAACAGGACCGTGACGGGGGTATAGCTCAGTTGGGAGAGCACCTGCCTTGCAAGCAGGGGGTCAAGGGTTCGAATCCCTTTATCTCCATCGATAAAAATTTTGTTATCAAAGTTTTTATCTGAATGATTATCTATGTACCTTGAAAACTACACATTGAAAAATCAATTGAAAAATCTGAATTCAAGGGATTGGAAGCAAGCATCATTGTAACGCAGACAACCCAAGAAGACAGAAACTTCAAGACATCCGAGATTAAAAAAAGATTTATTTGAACCAATTCAAAGAATCCGAGAAAATCAAGAACCAA
>NZ_JAHQCW010000094.1 GCF_019042275.1 Diplocloster agilis | reverse complement strand
GTGAAGTCGTAACAAGGTAGCCGTATCGGAAGGTGCGGCTGGATCACCTCCTTTCTAAGGAAGAAGAAGTAAGGGTTGTTTTACTGTTTAGTTATCAAGAATACGAAGCAAAAGTCCGCAGTAACAGAGAAATAAAAGGGGCTTGAGCAAGTAGGAAAGATAGCAAAAAAGATTTCTGGTGTCGATGCGCTTAGGGGACACACCCGTTCCCATCCCGAACACGATGGTTAAGACCTAAGCGGCCGATGGTACTATACTGGTGACGGTATGGGAGAGCAGGTGGGTGCCAGATTCTCTTAAAAAAACTCCTGCAGGGGAAGACTTGAAAAAGTCCGAACCGGCCAGGTTGCATATAGATTCTGGAGCATACAGGCCGGGAAGCGTCCCGGAGCCTGATGCAGAACAGAGAAGCTGGTTTTACCAGTGATTAGAGATTAAAATCTCTGCTGAGGATTCAAAAAAGATCCCTCTACTCAGTATTCTGAGGAGTAAAGATCAAAGAAACCCGGCAAACGCTTTTGATTTCTAATGACTGATAAAGCATCAGTCAACAGGATGGAAGTTCGAAGGACAGGACTCGCTAAAACGGGTCGGACAGCACAGACGAGACAAGAGACGGAACAGACATCCCGCATGTACCTTGAAAACTACACATTGAAAAATCAATTGAAAAATCTGAATTCAAGGGATTGAAAGCAAGCATTATTGCAACGCAGACAACCCAAGAAAACAGAAACTTCAAGACATCCGAGATTAAAAAAAGATTTATTTGAACCAATTCAAAGAATCCGA
>NZ_JAHQCW010000093.1 GCF_019042275.1 Diplocloster agilis | reverse complement strand
AAGCAAGCATTATTGCAACGCAGACAACCCAAGAAAACAGAAACTTCAAGACATCCGAGATTAAAAAAAGATTTATTTGAACCAATTCAAAGAATCCGAGAAAATCAAGAACCAAGACCCATCCCTATAACGCTATATAAGGATGCAGGTCAAGCGAACAAGAGCGCAGGGTGGATGCCTTGGCACTAAGAGCCGATGAAAGACGTGATAAGCTGCGAAAAGCTTCGGGGAGGAGCAAATATCCTACGATCCGGAGATATCTGAATGGGGAAACCCGGCTGAGCAAACCTCAGTCACCGTATGGTGAATACATAGCCATGCGGAGGGAACCCGGTGAACTGAAACATCTAAGTAGCCGGAGGAAGAGAAAGAAAAATCGATTTCCTAAGTAGCGGCGAGCGAACGGGAAAGAGCCTAAACCGGAATGCGTGCATTCCGGGGTTATGGACCGCAAAAAGTGACATGAAAGCTAGCAGAACGGTTTTGGGAAAGCCGGCCAGAGAGAGTGAAAGCCTCGTATGTGAAAGCGGAAGTGAGCGAGCGGGATCCAAAGTACCACGAGACACGTGGAACCTTGTGGGAAGTCGGGGGGACCACCCCCCAAGGCTAAATACTACTTAGTGACCGATAGCGCATAGTACTGTGAAGGAAAGGTGAAAAGAACCCCGGGAGGGGAGTGAAAGAGAACCTGAAACCCTGTGTTTACAAACTGTGGAAGCACATTATTGGTGCAACCGCGTACTTTTTGTAGAACGGTCCGGCGAGTTACGTCGGCTGGCGAGGTTAAGGACG
>NZ_JAHQCW010000092.1 GCF_019042275.1 Diplocloster agilis | reverse complement strand
TAGCGTTATAGGGATGGGTCTTGGTTCTTGATTTTCTCGGATTCTTTGAATTGGTTCAAATAAATCTTTTTTTAATCTCGGATGTCTTGAAGTTTCTGTCTTCTTGGGTTGTCTGCGTTGCAATAATGCTTGCTTCCAATCCCTTGAATTCAGATTTTTCAATTGATTTTTCAATGTGTAGTTTTCAAGGTACATGAGGATGACGGAGTTCAAGCCGGGCCTGGTGCTGAGCCCTCGAAAATCGGAGATTTTCTCGGTCACGTTAGGCCTTGAAATAAAGCTGGCTTTTGATTCACCGTCCGATTTGACATGCACTGCGTGCATTACGGATCTTTTATAAATGATCATCGACAAGCAAGCTTGACGCTGCTCATTTCTAAAAGCTCCTGCTGCGCTGGCGCGCAGGTCAAATCTACATTCGATAAAGGTTTTGCTTCAAAACTTTTATCGATGGAGATAAAGGGATTCGAACCCTTGACCCCCTGCTTGCAAGGCAGGTGCTCTCCCAACTGAGCTATACCCCCGTAAATCTGGCATCCACCTGCTCTCCCATACCGTCACCAGTATAGTACCATCGGCCGCTTAAGTCTTAACAAACGTGTTCGGGATGGGAACGTGTGTGTCCCTTAAGCGCATCGACACCAGAAATATATATAAAGTTATCTGCGATCTATGTATTTCCAATTTTCACGAGGATAGTTGTAATTTCTCATAGACCGGCTTGATAACTAAACAGTAAAACAACCCTTACTTCTTCTTCCTTAGAAAGGAGGTGATCCAGCCGCACCTTCCGATACGGCTACCTTGTTACGACTTCAC
>NZ_JAHQCW010000091.1 GCF_019042275.1 Diplocloster agilis | reverse complement strand
AAACGGATTATGTATGGCCGCAACAGTTTTTTGCTACTTAAAGGAAAACTGCTGCGGCTTGAATCAAAGCGCAAAATCAACTAACTTTGGAAAGAACCACTTTTTTACCTTCTTAGTTTTCCTGGCTTATCCTGTTTTATGCACGGCTCGATAGAGGCCGTTCTCTTAGGGATTCAGAATTATAGCCTTTGTAATTTTAATTGCTTTCACTTTTTGGGTTATTGTGATTATGGCACTGCTCGTAGAAAAACTGGAGGATTTCTTTTCTGGTTACGATGCCGATAAAGACATGGTTATCGTCGATCACCGGCACAAAGTTCTGGTTTGTGGCAATCAAAAAAAGATCTTCTATATTGGAGTCAATATGGACCGGCAGATTGTCCAGCCTGCGCACGATTTTGGAAACCGGTATCTTCTCGGCATCCCTGAAATTCAGCGAATATTCGTTTTTGATGGAAAATAATAGATCCCCCTCCGTTATTGTACCCACATACTCCCCTTTTTTATTGATAATAGGCATGGCTGTATAGCGGTGATGCTCCATTTTTTCCAAAACCTGGCGCAGAGTATCATCCTCATTTATGTATGCCACTTCACTTTTGGGGGTAAGAAAAAATAAAATATTCATGATATCTCCTTTATCCTTTACGTTCATCCTATTTTCCGCCGAAACGATACCGGCGGCTCGAATCCTTCTCCTTTATCATTATAATGCACCGCGGTTTAGGTGTCCACCACAAGCTAAAGGTTCACCAAAAATACACAAAATTAATAAAATCATAAAATCTAAAGCAGTTAAACCAGCAGTAAAGCAGGAGCGGGCCGGCGCAAGGGCGGGCTGTGTAAGAAGTGCGGACCCCTTTTGTGTCTCCACGGGCGGCCGGGTTCTTTTGTATCTCCCTGGGAGCGCATAGGGCGGCTGTGAATACGCTTAGTGAAATCGGAAAGCCGGGTTCAGGATGCACGGCGGAC
>NZ_JAHQCW010000090.1 GCF_019042275.1 Diplocloster agilis | reverse complement strand
TATCTGCAATATCGATAGTAAATTGTAGTTTCGCTCGTCGGAGTAAAGTCTAAATATATCCATGATAAATCATTACTTAACTGTGTTAAACCATCATTTTTTCTATAGATTTATAGAAAAAACGGTAATTTGTCAACGTTAAACAATAATTTGGATAGTAAAGCAAATGTTAATCATACACATGCCTGGGCATCAATAACAAACAAACCGTCATCTTTTCCCCCGTCATTGCATTCACATGATAATTATTTACCTAAAAGTGGCGGTGCCATATCTGGAAGTTTATCCATAAACCAGGGCACAAAATTAGGTAGTGCATCTGATACTATAAATAGAATACTTTTTAATACAATGGTAATTAGTTTTTCAAACGGATTGGCTATTTGGCCTCACAATTTAGGCACTAAGCCAAATGTTATTTTTATAACCTCAAGTAGCAATATAACAGATGCGTTAATTTTTACGTACGCATTTGATGAGAGTAATGCAACTACTGCTAAAATATATTGCTATACCCGGAGTGGAAATGCTATGGCCGGTAATGTAAGGGTTTCGATATTAGTAATAATATAAAAGATCATTTAAGTAAATTAAAATCCATACTGATTGTCATGGATCCTTCTGGCGTAGCAAATGCCCCAACTGTTTGCACATCGGCTATGACATTGACAAATACCCTGACAGTACCAGCATTAGTAATGTGAACACCTAACGCGCTACGTCCTCCACCTGGCCATGCGTATGATACAATTTCATCGGTAGGTCGTAGGCGCGCCGGGAGTGTCAAAATATTATTATATCCTGTTGTCCAGCCACCTGTTTTTGTAATAGTAGCACGGATACTGACGTTGCCAATACCATTCGCATATACCTTTATGTTTGATGTAATACCTGCTGATATTGTAAAATCATTAACAGGTTTATAAGTTAAAGCATCTAGTAACGTTGACAAATTACCGTTTGTCGTATCGATTCTGTCTGACAAACTCGTGTTTGTCTGAGTAATTCTAACCGACAAATCATTGTTTGTTTTAATGATTAATACGGGCCACTTTTGA
>NZ_JAHQCW010000009.1 GCF_019042275.1 Diplocloster agilis | reverse complement strand
GAGCCTATTCACCAGGAACACGTGATGTGTTCCCGGTTCAGAGGCTCTTGCCCGTCGGACGTGAAGTCCGCCGTGCATCCTGAACCCGGCTTTTCGATTCCACTAAGCGGTGGCTCAGCCGCCCTATGCGCTCACGGGGAGACACAAAAGAACCCGGCCGCCGGGAGCCTCCCCGGAAACTGCCATTATCTCCGGCCTCAAGCCCATGGGTTCCCGGTACTACCAGTCCCCCCGGCCCGGAACCAGGCCTTGTGCCGGCCCGCTCCGCCAGACTTTGGTGACGGCTGAGAGTTAAGTGCAGAAAGGGTTGAATGGAATACGTATAGCGGACTGGATGGATAATGGGATTTATTAGGTGAGATGTTAATTCTAAATTATAAATGATTTTCGATTATCTGCATAAGTACTATACGTTCAGATATTGTAAGGTATGCAAATACTCATTTTACTACGAATTTACCACGATTATTAGAGCCTTGATTTGACAATATAAATTAGAAATTATATTATAGATTTTTTTAAGGAATTTTTTTAAAGGAAAAAGCAGACAATTCTTAAGATTGACTGCTTTTTCTGTATCTTTCTGTCTTTATGAAGTTGTAAAATTGGAATTTATATGTTTGATTTACGCTTCGAAGACAGAGCGGTTTTACATTTTTTTCCGTGTAAAGAAAATTCCAACACTTGCTCCAATGAGAATAATAGGTGCCAGTCTAACAAACAACCATTCTAATGCATGAAAACCAACTCCCAAAACAGCAGTTTCAGGGTCATTATAATTCCAATTTAAATAGGGACTATTTACCACATTTAAGATTACCGAAATAATTACTATAACAGCACACAGTATAATCAATGATCCTTGAATAATTTTTTGCCTAGTAACCTTCTTTTGTGCGAGCTGTAAGTTTATGACCTCTAGTTTTTCTGAAATTGCCTTTAAATCATCAACCTTAATTTCCGCAACAGTTTCTCCCAGTAGAGTGCTAACAGGGATTTCTAGAACCTTTGATATGGAAATCAACATATCTGAATCAGGAACGGATAATCCTTTCTCCCATTTCGATATAGTTTGTCGTACCACATTCAATTTCACGGCAAGCTCTTGTTGGGAAAGCCCTTTTGATTTTCTGATTATTTTAATGTTCTCATTTAACATTACAAATGTCCTCCTTCTTATTTCTGACAATATTGTATGAGAAATTACCCGTTTCCACAAGCAACGCGAATTAACATTCAAGTTCTCCTAAATAATATACATTATAACGTTAAGGAAAGGTAAGGAATAGTAGTAAGCTTTTGGAAGCTTCTATAAGATTTGTTCTCTCAGAGCTATTAATATATAATCCTCCGATCTTACATAAAAGCAATCCTGATCCATAAGAACATGGAACATGGCTTATTTTAGTGAAGGGAGAAGAGGAAGGCGGGAAACTTCGGGGGCTAGAGGACTGGAGGGCGGGGCGGCGGGGCGGCATATCCCGTGGGGACAAATCGCTTGAGGCCGGGTCTTAGAACGGGTTACGCAGAAGAAAACGAAACCTGGCAGGACCCGGGGCACTGTTTGAGCCGCATTTTGGCGAGTTTGCCCCGGGTCCTGCGAATCACAGGTTTCATTTTCTTCGGAGTTACCCGTTCTTAGACCCGGCCGAAGCGATTTGTCCCCACGGGATATGCCGCCCCGCCGCCCCGCCCTCCAGTCCTCTAGCCCCCGAAGTTTCCCGCCTTCCTCTTCTCCCGCCCCCCCTAAAAAAAGAAAAGAACATAGTCTATGTTATTTACAGCAACTGGGGAATAATGATAGTATCAAAATAAATAAGTACTTTGAGTATCAGGAGGAGGTAATTATGCAGGATAGGATTAAGATTCCATCGAAGGAGAACCCGGAACTTCACCTTACCGTAACTCCAGGCCATTTTTCATCCGACCGCTTTCATGTCAACTATTATATAGATATGTCTAATCTGAAAATGCGGCAGAAAGAATCTGAGATGGTGGCCAAGACAATGTCTCAGCGATATGTCAGCCGCGTTAATTTGACGCAGACCAATATGGGAGGAAGCGATTGCGCCTTTTTCTCGGAGATGGCCAGGACATTCGCGTCCAAGACTCCGATCGACACCATTATCTGCATGGACGGCTGCGAGGTAATAGGAGCTTATGTGGCCCAGGAATTGAGTAAATTGGGAGTGAGTTCCCAGAATGAACACAAATCTTTTTATGTGGTAAGCCCTGAATTTGATTCCAGTGGTCAGATGGTTGTCAGAGACAATATTCGAAGAATGATCCGGAATAAGCATGTGCTGGTCGTACTGGCTACCGCCATGTCGGGCCGGACGATCTATAAGAGTATCAAGTGTATTACATCCTACGGCGGCATTGTGGAGGGAATTTCTGTTATATTCAGCGTTATTGATAATATTGAGGGATATCCCGTAAATTCAGTATTTAATGTATCCGATCTGCCGGACTTTAAGCTGTCTGAGCCGGACGACTGCGAGATGTGTAAGGCGGGCCTGCCGATGGATGCGATCGTGAACAGTTACGGATACAGCGAACTGTAATAATGTAAAAATAACGTGATAACTATAGATTGAATGAAATAGAATTTATCGGATCATTGATTACATCCTTTTTCCTAATTTTATAACGCTCCCCTTTCAGAAACCGCCTGAAAGGGGAGCGTTATTTTGTTTCAAAATTGTTCCAATGTCGTCGTTAATGCAGATTGATTTTTCACGTATTTCATCGGGGGCAAAGGCTTCCCGCAGGTTGATACAGGCATAAACAGCATTATGCCAGTCATGGACCATGCGCCAGAAAGGAAATTTTATTATACCCGGAGTGTTCATTCCTGTACCTAATTCAAGAAACAGCACTTTCCGGTCTTTATGTCTCTCCAAAAATTCACCGTAGCGTTTTGCCGCCAAATGCCAGCCCTCGTCTTCGACAAAGGTATTGTCTGAACGAAGGTTCATACTCATAGGCTTGCCGCAGACCGGACAGCGTGGAATCAGCCGGGTTGGAATTTTCCCGTCCGCCTGGTGCTTCAGCATCTGCAGAACCTGAGACTCATTGTCGTAGGTTTTCCGGTGACAGGGCGCTGAACACTGAAACAGGCCGTAATCGCCTTGGGTATAGAACAGCCGGCGTTTATCAAAACCTGCTTTTTGGAAACAGTGATCGACATTTGTCGTGAGGACAAAGTAGTCTTTATCCTTTACCAGCCGGTACAAATCCTGGTACACTGGCTTAGGCGCATCCGTATAGCGGTTGATATAAATATATCTGCTCCAATAAGCCCAATATTCCTCCGGGGAGGAAAAGGGATAGAAACCTCCGGAATACATATCCCGGAAATGATACTTTTCTTCAAAATCGGCGAAATACCGGCGAAAACGTTCCCCGTCATAGACAAATCCTGCCGAAGCCGACAGCCCCGCCCCCGCGCCGATTATCACTGCATCCGCGTCCGCCAGGGCCTCCCACAGCCGGTCAATTCTATCCGCACTCTGACTAGTCAATATCGACATCTTAACCTCCTGCTCCGCATGGGCGGCGCTTCTTTTTTCTTATACTCACAACAGTTTCTCATAGATTTTCAGATCTTTATCTTTAAATACGTTGAAAATAACTTTTTCTATTATCGTATCGGATTTCAGGAATTCTTTTACAACCGCGATGGCTGTCCGGGCTGCTTCCAGGTTAGGAAAATGAAATTCTCCGGTCGATATACAGCAAAAAGCAATGCTCCGGCATCCGTTCCGGGCAGCCAGTTCAAGGCAGGAGCGGTAGCAGGAAGCCAGCAGTTCGCAATCCTTTCCCGTGACCCGGTCATAGATGATTGGTCCTACGGTATGGAGGATGTACTTGCAGGGAAGATTGAATGCGGGGGTGATTTTCGCTTTCCCGGCCGGTTCATCGTGTCCCTGGCGTTTCATGATATTGTCGCAAAGCAGTCGAAGTTGAATACCGCTGCGGGAATGCACCATATTATCGATGCAGGAGTGAAGAGGATAAAAACAGCCGAGCAGAGCGCTGTTCGCGGCGTTCACGATCGCGTCGGCCCGCAGGGTGGTAATATCGCCCTGCCACAGAACGAGCCGCTTGTCGGACCTAAGAGACGGCAGCGATTCCGCGTCTGTCACGCCGGCATTGTCCCGCTCCCGGCATAAGTATTCATCTTGAATCCTTAAAAATTCTTTCCCGGCCGGCCTTGGCGGCCGGATATTCATCAGACTTCGAAGCAGATCTTTTTGCTCCTGCTCGTTTTCCGGTATCTGAACATCTTGAAAACGGGTGTCCTCCGACAACAACTTCTGTATTAAATAAAGCCTTTGTTCAGCATGAGTCATGCAGCAATCTCCTTTAACCCCAGACTAAAAATTTTCAATGGACTTCTTACGCATTATTATAGACATTTGCAGAATCGTTGTGAAGTACGCACCTTCCGGTACCATAGTTTCCAACCGGTTACCATCAGGGGAAGAGGCTGTCTATCATACACCGGCTTCATACCGCTCCAATCCATACATTTAAAACTGAATTTTTAAAAAAGAAAATAAAAGAAAGAAAAAATAAAATAATAGAAAAATATTATTGTAAAAAAGAAAGATATAATGTTATAATCATAAAAAAGAGAAAGAAACAAAAGGGGAGAAAGATACATGGACAACAGTAAACACATAAAAAAATCCATACAATCCTACCTATACATAACTGCCGCGGCGTTCATCTACTCTGCGGGCATCAGCCTTTTCCTGGACCCCAACGGCCTGGCGCCGGGAGGGATGTCAGGGCTTGCCATCATATGCAGCCATATCACAGGATGGAAGACAGGCACCTGGTTCTTTCTGTTTAATATACCGGTAGTTGCTTTGGGAATCTGGAAATTCGGAGTAAAATTCATTCTATCCACGTTCTATGCAGTTGCCGCCATCTCCGCATGTACAAACCTGTTCAGCCGGATCGGATCTGTTACCGGCAATCCGCTGCTGGCCTCCATAACCGGTGCTTTCCTGGTGCCAGTCGGAATGGGAATCATATTCAAAGCAGGAGCTACCACCGGAGGAACAGACATAATCGTAAAACTGCTCCGCATCCGTTTTCCCCACCTGAAAACCGGAAAAATATTCCTGATGACCGACGCGGTCATTGTCACTCTCTCAGGAATCATCTTTCGGGATTTGGACAAAGCCTTATTTGCCGGAATTGCGGTATTGATCAACTCTTTTATTCTGGACATGGTATTATACGGAAAAGACGAGGCCAAGCTGGTCTACATCATCAGTGACAGTGCCCGTCATATCACAGACCGAGTCCTCCGAGAACTGGAAATAGGCGTAACCTATCTAAAGGGCCAGGGGGCTTACACCAACACCGAAAAGCAGGTGATCCTATGCGTCCTCAAGAAACGCTATTATCCCAGACTGGAAGAGATCGTCAAACAGACCGACCCTGGTGCTTTCTTAATTATTAGCAGCGCCAACGAGATCTATGGGGAGGGGTATAAGAATATTTATGGGGAGAAGCTTTAGTGGGGGATTGTATATGCTGGAAGAAAGAGGGGAGCGGGGGCTGCGCCATATCGGACCGGGCCTGGTTCCGACGGAGGGGCCGGGGCTTGGGAGGGAGAAAATCCAACCGGCCCGGTACTTAAGGCTGATTCCCGGTGAAATCTAAATGAAATCTGTCCCGGCTGTTATGGGTACGTGGCTTATTCGCCCCGAATGCCGATGCATTCGCGGCTCAGAAGCCACCGCAGGACTGTTTGGAAAACAGTCCTGCGCCCATAACAGCCGGGACAGATTTCATTAAGATTTCACACGGGCGCCTTATGTACCGGACCGGTTGGATTTTCTCCCTTCCAAGCCCCGGCCGCCTCCGCCGGAACCAGGCCCGGTCCGATATGGCGCAGTCCCCGCTCCCCTCTTTCTTCCAGCCCAGCGTTAATTCGTCTTAAGTTCCATGGTCATAATGCTCTTAACTGTTATCAAGAATCCGTTGAATGTGGCGCTCTGCTTTCACCAGGATAGGGGAGGCGGGAGGCTTGGGGACGCGGGGAATTGCGGAGACGGTTTTCCATTCGGGGGGCCAAATCACTTGAGGCAGGAACTTAGAATGAGTTACGCAGATGGCGGGAGAACCTCGCAGGGCCTGGAACACTGTCCGAGCCGTTCTTCGGCGAGTTTGTTCCGGGTCCTGCCAATAAGAGGTTCTCCCACCATCGGAGTTACTCGTTCTTAGGTCCTGCCGATGCGATTTGGCCCCCCGGATGGAAAACCGTCTCCGCAATTCCCCGCGTCCCCAAGCCTCCCGCCTCCCCGGCCCTAAAGTTAAATCATCATAATCCTTTAATTGCTACAATGCGTGACGGAAAAGCATCCATTCCTTCGGCCATGGGGATCAGCACGAAGACTGTGGGTCTGCAGTTTTCAATAGCACCCAGATTCGTCAGGGATTCGATGATGGCGGTTCCGTTTTTGAAGCAGTTTACATGATTGGGTTCGCCTGGGAGTTCCTGAGTGTCGATCCCGGGCAGTTCGATCCCGGAGGCGTCGGTTCCCAGGGCCTTAGGATGGAACGAGAGCAGCCAGGCCAGCGCGTCCTCCGCGATATACGGATAGGGCTGCCAGTCTGGGGTGTGGAAATATTGATCGTAACCGGTATAGAGGAAGATCATATCTTCCTCCTGGAGGATTCCTTCGTATTTTTTGACATCGGATAAGGTGATGGGCTCATTGGGTTTTTTGCCGAGAACATTGATGACCGTGGCTTCGCCGATCAGTTTCTCCAGAGGCCAGTCTTTGCAGTCCAGTCCGTTCTCGTTTCTGTGATAGGGGATCTCGATGTGGGTTCCGATGTGGGAGTCCATCATGAGAAGCGTTTCTATGTACCAATGGCTGGCTGAAGTATAGCCTGTCGGATAGGGATGGTAGGGAAAACATTCCTGATCTGCCAGCAGGGGATGGCTGAGTTCGATTAATTGTTCCTTTTTGAATTTCATTGGAAATACCTCCTGTGTTGTATTATTTATTATTATATCGAAAATGAAGGAAAAGTCCAGCGAAAAATTAAAAAAAGAAAAAAATAGAAAGAAAAAACTGTGTAATAGAAGAAAAAGGAAAGAACGAAAAATAGAAAGGAGATGTTCCTACGGATGAATGGAACATCTCCTGTGATCTTTTCGGAAAAGATTTATTTGGCGGTTAAATGTTAAACCAGTAACATATTGATATTGTTTTCTTTGTAGTATTCCTGGTAGCACTCCGGCATTCCTGTGTCAGAGATAATAGTGTTAGCGATATCCAGGTTCCCGATACTCATGAAGGCCGCTTTCTCGAATTTCGATGAGTCCGTGACCACGATGATTTCTTTGGAGTAATCCTGCAAAAATTTGAAGATATTGCATTCCACATCGTTGGAGACCGAATAACCGCATTTAAAGTCGACAGCGGAGACGCCGATAAAAGCTTTGTTAAAGAACATGGAGGACAGATTATTCAGGGTCAGGTCACCGGACAGAAACGGAATCCGTTCGGTATAGACCTTGCCTCCGCACAGGATCACGTTGGCGTTGGGCTGCTGGGATAAGATATAGGAGGCCAGGACATTGTTGGTCACGACCTGGACGTCGCGGTTGGCCAATGCTTTGGCGATGGCGCAGGTGGTCGTACCGCTCCCCAGAAAGATCCATTCTTTATCTTCTACATAATTGGCTGCTTCCTCGGCAATACGCTCGATGGCGGCGAAAGCCTCGGTGGAAGGATTCAGCTCCTGCAGCAGGGGGATGCTCTGGAGAGGACTTTGGGATCTGAGCGTGGCCCCGCCGTGGGTACGGTAAAGAATGCCCTTTTCCTCCAGCTCTTTCAGATCGTTTCTCACGGTCACGTTGGAGACATTCAGCAGCTTACTTAACGTATTAATATCCATATGATTTTGTTTGGTTATGAGCTCTTGTATTTTTTGAAGTCGCTCTGCTTTAAACATATTTGGATTTCACTTTCTCTTTCTTATGTATTATTTTCCAGTATAGTATAATCCAAATTTTATTAAAAAGCAATACGAAGATGACAGACAACTTTTTTTATTTTTCTATTTTGCGTTGAAAAGCAAAGAAATAGTAAAAAAGTTAAAAAATATGTTGAAAAAAGAAAAAACGTTTGTTATAATGAGAAAAAATAGAAAGAAAAAGAAAAGAAAATCTTTCAAAACGAAAGGAGATCGTAAAATGAGTTGTCCTGAATTGGTTGTTATGCTGACGCATAATGACGTCACCGTGAAAAATTCGAAGGAAATTTTTTTGGAGGCAAAAGATGCGCCGTGCGGCTATTGGGGGTTTAAGGAAGTGGGCCTGCCTCCGGAAGAGATGAAGGATCTGGTCCGGTGTATGAAAGACGCCGGTAAAACCACATTTATGGAGATTGTGGCGAAAACTGAGGAAGACTGTTCAAAGGCTGTGAAACTGGGGATCGAAAGCGGGTTTGACGCCATTTTGGGAACGGTTTACTATGACAGCATTTTGGAAATGGTGAAAGAACATCATATCACCTATTTCCCGTTTATCGGAGAGCGTTATACCGAGAGTATCCGGGGGACGATTGAAGAATTGAAAGAGGAGGCGGCGTGTCTGGCGGAAAAAGACGGAGTGACCGGAATCAATGTGGCGGCTTACCGGTATGACGGCAACGTGGAAGAATTGCTGACGGCGATCTCGGATACTGTAAAGAAAGTAAACAAACCACTGAGCATCGTGGGCAGTATTAACAGTTATGAACGGCTGGATATGGTAAAAAAGTTTAATCCCCGCACTTATACCATTGGCGGAGCGTTTTTTGAAAACAAATTCGGGGAGACTTTCAGCGAACAGATCGAAACCGTGCAAAATTATATGAAAAAAGGGGAGCGATGAAAATGCCGTTTATTCATGTCAGGACATCCGGGAAAATATCGGCAGAGCAGAAACAGGAATTAAAAGCGGATTTCGGGAAGCAGATCGGACTGCTGCCGGGTAAGACGGAACAGTGGCTTATGATACAGTTCGAAGAAGGATGCGGGTTGTATTTTCAAGGGAATGAGGATCCCTGCGCGCTGTTGGATATATCGGTTTACGGCGGCGCGGGCAGTGAAGCATATGAGAATCTGACCCGGGCATTGAGCGGGGATATAGAAAAGGTTCTGGGGATTCCCGGGAACCGGATATATGTCAAATACGCGGAGACGGAATACTGGGGCTGGAACAAAGAGAACTTTTAAGAGGAGAGGCCATTGCTGAGAATAAAAGAAATTCGGATGGATTATGAGAAAAAGCTGATGGCCGTGACACAGATACCGCAGTTTAGCTGGGTGATCGAAAGCGACCGGCCAGCTACCTTACAAACAGGGTATCAGCTTCAGATCTCCCGGGCAGACGATTTTGGGGATCTGATATATGACAGCGGGCAGAAAACGGCGGAAGATTCCGCTCATGTAATTCCCACGATCAGCGGGTATCAGCCTTTGGTCCCATACTTCGCCCGCGTCCGTATATGGGATAACTATGGGCGAAGCAGTGAATGGAGCGGGACAGCGGATTTTCTCTTTGCTTTACCGGAGGGATACCGATGGAAGGCGAGATTTGTGTCGGCTGAGTCCGCCGTCCAGGCGGAAAGCTCCGCGGGTACATATATAAGGAAAGAATTTACTTTAAAAGATAAGGTGAACCGTGCCTGGGCCATGGTGAGCGCGTTGGGTCTCTATGAGTTCTATCTGAATGGCGGTAAGGTGGGGGACGCTGAATTAACACCAGGCTGGACCGCTTATGAAAAGCAGCTGCTCTATCAGACCTGGGATGTGACGGACCGGTTAAGGCCGGGAAAGAACGCGGCGGCAGCAGTGATCGGCGCCGGTTGGTATAAAGGGCGGATCGGTGAGAGCGGACGCTGCCTGTACGGAGAACAGACCGCATTTTTCATGGAGCTTCATATACGCTATGAAAATGGAACGGATGAAATATGGTGTACGGACGAGTCCTGGAAGGGCTGCCCTTCCCCTGTTCGGATGGCGGAACTGTACGATGGAGAAACCTATGACGCCAGGCTGGAAATTCCAGGGTTTAACCGGCCGGGATTATCGGAAGAAGGATGGAATCCGGTTTGTGAATTGGATTATCCGGTCCCGAATCTTTACCCGCAGAAAGCTGCGCTTGTCAGAAAACAGGAAATTTTCCCGGTAAAAAAGATATTCCGGACGCCGGATGGGATCACCTGTCTGGACTTCGGCCAGAACATGGCGGGAATCCCGGGGTTTCGGGTGCAGGGTAAACCCGGAGACCTGGTGGAGCTGCAGTGCTTTGAAGAACTGGACAAAGAGGGGAATGTCTATACCGATAACCTGAGAAGCGCGAGGCAGACGATCCGTTACTTCTGCAGAGGCGAAGGGCCGGAAGAACATGAGCCGCTGTTCACCTACCAGGGGTTCCGGTATGTGGCTGTGCTGCGCTGGCCGGGGGAGATTGTTCCGGAGCAGTTCAGGGCTGTTGCCATGTACTCCTCGATCGATTATACAGGGACTTTCCGGTGCGGGAACCCATTGCTGAACCGTCTGGTTCAAAATATCAGATGGAGCATGAAAAGTAATTTCGTGGATATCCCGACGGACTGCCCGCAGCGGGATGAGAGGCTTGGGTGGACGGGAGACGCTCAGATTTTCTGTCGAACGTCAGCTTACCTTGGTAATGTATATAATTTTTTTGAAAAATGGCTCAGAGATCTGAGTCTTGAGCAGAACGAAGAAGGCGGGGTGCCCCATCTGATCCCCGATATTTTATGCGGCAGGGACCAGTCCGATGACTGGCTTCTAAGTCAGGGCATCCACTCGGCGGCAGCCTGGGCGGATGCGGCGGTGCTCATACCCTGGAAGCTGTATCTGCATTACGCAGACCGGCGGATACTGGAAAGACAGTATGCCGGTATGAAGTCCTGGATCGATTTTATGACAGCCCATGCGGAGAACGGTATATGGAATTATCAGCTTCAGTTCGGGGACTGGCTGGCCCTGGACGCCAAAGAGGGCAGTTATTTTGGGGCAACGCCGAATGAGCTGACCTGCACTGCTTATTATGCCTATTCTACAGGAATCTTCGCCAGGGTGGCGGATATCCTGGAGCACAGGGAAGACGCGGTAAAATATCAAAAGCTCTATGAGGAAATCCGAAGTGTTTTTAAGACCAATTTTTTTGGCCCGGATGGGATGATGACTGCGGATACCCAGACGGCATATGCGCTGGCCCTTTGTTTTGATCTGGTGCCGGATCAGTGGAAAACGGGTGCGGCAGACCGGTTGGCCGGGTTATTGGAACAAAATGACGGCCATATGACCACCGGATTTATGGGCACGCCATGCCTGTGCCCGGCTTTGAGCGCTCAGGAGAAGACAAAGGAAGCGTATCGGCTGCTGCTTCGTACCGACTATCCGTCCTGGCTCTACCAGGTCAGCCAGGGAGCGACTACCGTATGGGAGCACCTGGACGGGAAGAAGCCGGATGGGAACATGTGGAGCGCGGATATGAATTCTTTTAACCACTATGCATACGGAGCAGTCGGCGAATGGCTGTTTGAAACGGCTGCCGGTATCCGGATCTGTGAGGAGAATCCGGGTTTTCGAAGAATTCTGATCTGCCCGGAAATCTGTGAGGAATTGGGAAATGTGGAAGCTTCCTGTTCCTCCCCTTATGGAGATATAGAAGTAAGGTGGGAGTGTGAGGAGGATCAGGTAACGCTGGAAGTTCAGATCCCCCATAATACGACAGCGCAGATCCGGCTGAACAACGTAACAGAATTGATAGAAGCAAAAGGCTGCAGCAGGCAGAAGGCCAATTTCAGAACAAAAAATGAAGTGATAAAGGAAGCCGGCAGCAGCAAGGAGAAGGCGGAGCGCATAGATTTGGAAGCAGGGTCCGGTGTCCATCGGATTCAATATAGGGTATCACAAATATAACAAGTATAAAACAAGAAGGAAAAGAAAAACAGGAGGGTCATTTTATGAAGGCAAAAAAAGTATTGGCGGCTTTATTGGCAGTGACGGTGGTCATGGGGTTAAATGGATGCAGCAGTGGATTACAAGGGGCCGCCGATGCGGAAGCGCCCAAGCAGCAGGATGAACGGCAGACGGCGGATGCGGCACAGACAGAGGAACCAAAGAAGGATGATGAGGAAGTAACCCTTACCTTATCCGTAGACTCCGATGAGACGCTGGACGGACTGCAGGCAGTCTGCGACAAAGCAAAGGAAGTTCTGGGAATTACGGTAGAACTGGATATCTATACGGCGGGTACAGATGGGGATAATATTATGAAAACCAGACTGGCCAGCGGAGATATGGCCGATATGTGCGTATGGTCCGACAGCAAATTCAAATCGGTTGGCCCGGACAAATACTTTATGGACTTAAGCGGGACTAATATACCGGATAAGCTGGATGATACATACCGCGAGGCGGTCACTTATAACGGCGGCGTATACGGCATTCCGGTCGGCACATCCATGTGCGGAGCGATCCTGTACAACCGGGATCTGTATGAAAAATACAATCTGGAAGTTCCCAAAACCTGGGACGAGTTCCTGAAAAACTGCCAGGTGATAAAAGATGGCGGAGACACAGCGGTACTTGGTACCTTTGCGGACAGCTGGACGGCGCAGGTTCTATTCCTGGGGGATTACTATAATGTGAGTGCAAAAGATCCGGAATTCTACAAAAATTTTGAAGCCGGTACTGCCAAATATGCAAACACCCCGGCGGCTATGAGGAGCTTTCAGAAGTTTGAGGATCTGAAAGACTACTACAACAGTGATTATATGGCTACTATTTATGACGATGGATGTGAGATTCTGGCAGAGGGAAACGCGGCGCACTGGATTATGCTGACGCAGGCTCTTTCCAATATTTACTCTTTGTATGATAAAGAAACCGTGGACAAAATAGGAGTGTTTGGTATTCCCGATGAGGACCCGGATAATCAGGGAATCACCGTGTGGACCCCTTCCACCATCTTTGGAAATAAGAACTCGGATAAGACAGACGATATCCTGCGTTTCATGGAATTCTATATCTCCGAACAAGGACTGGACGCCTATTGTTCCGCGCAGATGGCAGACGGGCCTTTCCTGGTAAAAGGATATGAATCGGCAAGCGACGGCTACCGGGCTGTGGAAGAAGATATGCAGGCATATTTTGACGCGGGCAAGACCGAAGTGGATATGCAGTCCCAGGTACAGGTAGTGGGAAGTGACCTTCCGGCTATCTGCGTGGAGGTGGCGACCGGTCAGATCGACGGCAAAGCCGCAGCGGAGAAATATGATGCGGACTGCTACAAGGCTGCGGTACAGCTGAATCTGGACTGGAAAGAGTAACCGGCATAAAAGCCTGAGAGAGAGTGAATATATGCCGCAGTAACTGCGGCTCTGGAGGAAACGATGGACAAAAAGAAATTATATTCTTTCTGGTTTTTGACCCCTGCGCTGTTGATGTTCACCATATTTTTTCTGATTCCGACCGTAACGTCGCTGTATTTTAGTATGACGGTCTGGAATATAGACGGAGCGAAGTTCTGCGGACTGAATAACTTTAAGATGTTCTTTCAGGAGGATTCTTTGAATGTCGGAATTCGGAACACGCTTCTTTATGCAGTGCTGACCAGTATTTTGAAACTGGTACCCGCCTTTTTCCTGGCGGTATTCCTGACCAGTAAGATCAGGACAAAAAACATATTGCGTTCGGTATTATTTTTCCCGAGCCTCTTGAGCCTGATTGCCATCGGAATTATGTTCAAGGCGATGATGCATCCGTCAAAAGGGGTTATTAATAAGGCGCTGGCTGTGTTCGGTATTACCGGGATAGACTGGCTGGGCAATACGAAGATCGCCATGTTCTCCGTGATTGGGGTCGCGATCTGGGAGGGGTTGTGTATCGCGACCATGATGTTCATCGCCAGCATTCAGGCTATTGATCAGAATTATTATGAAGCGGCGGAAATAGATGGCGCCAATTGGTGGCAGAAACTGCGGTATGTAACCATGCCGCAGACCATATCCGCCAGAAACTCCATCATCATACTGGCGTTTATCGACGGAATCCGAAGCTTCGAACTGATCTGGTCCATGACCGGCGGCGGGCCCGGATTTGCCACGGATGTGTTGTCGTCCATCGTATACAAACAATACGCGGCGGGATATTACGGATTGTCTACGGCAGGCAATGTGATTATGCTGATCCTGATCTCGTGTCTGGCCTATCCGCTGCAGACCTGGCTGCTTAAGAGGGAGGAAAACTAGGATGAAAAAGAAAAAAACGAAGCTCCTGATCGGGGATATTCTGGGATGCACCGGGATGTTTATCGTTTATATCATACCGTTCCTCTTTATCTTGTTAAACGCGTTAAAGGATCGGAAAGGGGCAAACAAACTTAGCTTGTCCCTGCCGGACACCTTTCACTGGGAAAATTTCCTGGAGGTTATTAAAGTGCGGGATTTCCAGGTGCTGACCGCATTCCGGAACAGTGCGCTGATTACCTTCTTTTCAGTGGCGCTGCTGGTGGTCGCGGGCGCCATGGCTGGCTATGTGATCCAGAGAAGGAAAGACAGGAAGATTAAAATGGTGAATAACCTGTTCATGGTAGGCCTGATGCTGCCTCCGGCGGTACTGCCGACGATCTGGCTGCTGCAGAACCTGCATATATACAAATCCTTTTTCTCCATTGTTATGCTGGAAGCGGTAATCAATCTGCCCTTCACGATCATGCTGTACCGGGGCTATATCAGTACGATCCCCCAGGAGCTTGAGGAGGCCGGTTACATAGATGGCTGTAACCGCTTTGAAATCTTTTCAAGGATTGTGTTTCCGTTGCTGAAACCGATCAATGCCACGGTTATTATTTTAAATGCCATTTACATCTTTAACGATTTTACAACTCCGTTATATTTCTATCCCGGGACAGATAATGTGACGATTGTATTGACCTTATATAATTTTATCGGCCAGTTTCAGAGTTCTTATAACCTGCTGTTCGCGGATGTGATTATAATTATCATTCCTATGCTGATTTTATTTATCATATTTAACAAGCGGATCGTCAATGGAATGGTGGCCGGAGCGGTGAAAGGCTAGGACATTGAATGGAGGGAAGAAAGATGACGGTGAAAGAACTGGAAAATAAGGCAAAAGAAATTCGCAGGGGAATACTCACCATGATTTATGAAAGCGAAGCAGGCCATATAGGCGGCGCGTTATCCTGCTGCGACATATTGACCGCCCTTTTCTATCAGATCATGAATACAGATCCCGGTAAACCCAAGGACCCGGACAGAGACCGGTTTGTGCTGAGCAAAGGGCATTGTGTGGAAGGGTATTATAATATACTGGCGGACAAAGGCTATATCCGAAAGGAGGAGTTAAAGACATTTTCCCAATTTCAGACACGGCTGATCGGCCATCCGAACCGGGAGATCCCGGGAGTGGAGATGAACACAGGGGCGCTGGGCCACGGCTTAAGTTCGGCCTGCGGAATGGCCAAGGCCGGGAAAATGCAGAAGAAAGATTATCGGGTTTACTGCCTGATGGGAGACGGCGAACAGGCGGAGGGTTCCATCTGGGAGGCCGCGATGTTTGCCTCCAACTACAGACTGGACAACCTATATGCGATACTGGACCGGAACACGCTTCAGATCAGCGGCCCCACGGAGCAGGTTATGAAGCTGGAACCTTTGAAGGATAAGTGGCAGGCGTTCGGCTTCGAGGTGGAGCAGGTAGACGGAAATGACATGGACAAAGTATTAAAAGCCTTCGACAGGCTTCAGAAAGTAAACGGAAAACCCAAGCTTATACTTGCGGACACAGTAAAGGGGAAGGGGATCTCCTTTATGGAGAACAATGTAAAATGGCATCATGGAACATTAAACCAGGCGGAATACGAACAGGCGTTAAGGGAACTGGGGAAGCCGGATAAGGGGGGAGAGGCATGAAACATACCTGCAGAAAAGCATTTACAGACACGCTGCTGGAACTTGCGAAAGAGGATTCCAGGATCGTGGCCCTGACCTCGGATGCACGGGGATCGGCTGCTTTGAACAAGTTCGTGGAAGAACTTCCGGAGCAGTTCATAGAAGTGGGGATCGCAGAACAAAATGAAGTAGGCGTGGCGGCGGGGGCTTCCACCTGCGGATTGATTCCCTTTGTATGCGCGCCCGCTCCGTTTTTAAGTGCAAGAAGCCTGGAACAGATCAAAGTAGACGCAGCCTATTCCAACACCAACGTCAAAATATGCGGGGTAAGCGGCGGCCTAAGCTACGGAGCTTTGGGGGGGTCCCACCACGCGATACATGATCTGGCGGCCATACGTCCCATGGAAAACATCACGGTATTAGTCCCGGCCGATGCAAGGGAAACCAGATGGATGACCCAGGCCATCGCTCGGACAAAAGGTCCGGTCTACATGAGAATGGGCAGAAATGAAGTGGAAGACATCTATACGGAAGAAGACCGGAAGAAATTCCGGCTGGGAAAAGCGATCTGTCTGAAAGAAGGACGGGACCTGACCATGATCGCAGCCGGGGAGCTGGTATGTCCGGCTCTGACAGCGGCAAAAAAGCTGGAAGCCTGCGGAATATCAGTCCGGGTACTGGACATGCATACCATAAAGCCCCTGGACGAAGAAGCCGTCCAAGCGGCGGCTCAGGAGACGAAAGGGATTGTAACCCTGGAAGAACACAGTATTCATGGAGGCCTCGGAGGCGCGGTGGCGGAGTATACGGTACAGAATTGTCCTGTTCCCATGAAAATAATGGGAATCCCGGAGGGCCATGTGGTGGCAGGAGAAACCTGCGATCTGTTCCCCTACTATGGTCTGGATGAAGAATCTATCGCCGAAAACACAAAAGAATTCTGGAGTACCTTATGAAAATAATACTGGCATTAGATCAGGGGACATCCTCTACAAAAGCGGTTCTGTTCGGGGAAAATGGGAAAATCCTGGGCCGGTCATCGGTGAATAATGACATCCGATACTGGGAAGACGGCCGTGTCGAACAGGACCCTGTACAGCTGGTCCATGCAATGCAGCAAACCATGGCCGGCGTAATCAGCCAAAGTCCTGCTTGCCGGAATAATATCGCGGCCATCGGAATATCCGTGCAGACAGGAGCGTTCCTGCTCTGGGAAAAAGAGACAGGCATCCCGCTCACCCCGGTAATCGGATGGCAGGATCAAAGAGGGGAAGAAATCCCGGACAGGCTGGCCGCCATCCTGAAAGCGGATCCCGCTCTTCATGCCCGCGCACAGAATCAGGAAGTCCTGTTCGGAACCATGGAAACCTGGCTCATCTATAATCTGACCAACAGAAAATGCCACGCCACAGATATTACTAATGCAGACATCTCAGGCATGTATGATGCGGGTTCGGGCAATTGGAACCGATCTCTTCTGGACCACTATCACATTCCCGCGCAGATACTGCCTCCTATACGGAAAAACGATGCCGATTACGGGATCGTAGAAGAAGGTCCTGCCGCCGGCATCCCCATATGCGGGGTGATTGGTGACAGCAGCGCCGCCCTCTTCGGGGAAGGCTGTTGGAACAGGGGAGACCTGAAGATCACCTACGGTACGGGCGTGTCCGTCGTCTATAATCTGGGCTCTAACAAATCCCCCGGCGCTGCATTGGCCTGGGACACCCGAAACGGCCGGATGTATATCTGGGAAGGCACTGTACCGTTTGCGGGAGCTCAGATCCAGAAACTGATCCGGGAAGGCATCGTAAAAACCCCGGAAGAAACCGCAGAACTAGCATCATCCCTGTCAGACAACCAGGGCATATATCTCACATCCGAAGCCGCAAACGGCACATTTCCCAAGATTCCCTCAGCCCTGTTAGCCAGAGCTGTTCTGGAAAGTATTGCCTATCAGGTGGCGGATCTGAAAGCAGAAGCAGAAAAAACTTTTAACATAAGGACAAGCCGCATCCAAGCAGACGGAGGAGTCAGCAATAATCAATTTCTAATGCAGTTCCAGTCTGACCTTTTCGGCCAACCGATTTCCCGTAACTGCCACCCCGAGATATCGGCCTACGGCGCCGCCTGCGTAGCCGCGGTCCACATCGGCCTGTGGACCCGTGAGCAAATACAAAACGCAGCCCGGGACACACAACTCTACACCCCCCGTATGCCCAATCGTATACGTAATAAATACATAACGGAGTGGAAAAACGTAACCCAACCAAATCAGCCTGATTTAAAGCAGGAGTTGAAGTATCGGGGCGGCGGGAGCCCTTCCGTCAAACCCGGTCCGGCCCCGGCGTCTGGGCAAAAATCCCCTGCATGTAAAAGCATGGCCGAATAGAGGAGGGAGACTCAAGGTAAAATGCCGGCTCACACGCCGGCATTTTACCTGTTTTCAGAGGCTCCCGGATCTGTTCATGAGGTTGCTTTTACATGCAGGGGATTTTTGCCCAGACGCCGGGGCCGAACCGGGTTTGACGGAAGGGTTCCCGCCGCCCCGATACTTCAACCCCGGCCCTCAAAAAAATCAATACTCCACGTCCTGCCCCGATTCGATAAAGTCCCGGAGCTGTTTCTCATTTTCCAGCACAACACTGTGACCGTCCTTTGAGATAAACCCGTACTGTTTTAACTTACCCATAATGCGGGAAACCGTCACCGGATGGATCCCCAGGTACTTGGACAGCTCAATATAATTAAAGTATTTCGGCAGGATCTTTTTCCCCTGCTTGTCTACGGAAAATTCCAGGATCAGGCGGCAAAGCCGGACGGCGGCGGATTCTTCCTGGATCTGGTGATAGCGGTCCAGAATATCCAGGTAGTTTTTGGTCAGGATGCGCAGTAAAAACAGATTAAACTCCTGGTCCTCTTTAACAAGACGGAAAAAATCGATATCGCTGATGCGGTACAACGTACAGTCTGTTTTGGCCACGATGGAATAAGTTTTATATTGCGCGCCTTCTTCCGACTGAAATAACATGCGTCTCATAATCTGAGCAAAACCGATGATCCGCTTTGAATCGAAGTAGAGATAGATCTTCTCCTCCCCATCCCGGGTCAGACTCTGCAGCGCGCAGAGGCCGTCCTCCAGAAGAAAAGCGCTGTGTTCGTTGGTGCCGCTGTTTGCATTATAAAGGTAGGTGTCTTTTTTGACTTGTACTTTCATACCATATTTATATAGTTTTTCAATATTAGTTTTCTCAAACATAATTACCTCCACGGGTCCATCCATTCCTTCAAGCATAGGTTATACATTTATATAAGGTAGACGGACATTTATGTCCGGTCCTCCTCCCTGTAAACGAATGTGTACGATCATGGATGCTTTTTAAGCACTGCCATTATATATTTTACCATATTTATTTCTGAAAAAATACTACAGAATTATAACCTGGGTTATTTTTTTGACGCTATGAATATGTTAACATCGACTTAATCTTAAGAAGTTTTATCGTGAATTTTTGTTAAAATTGTATCTCCAGGGGAAGAAAATCAGGCAAGATTTCGTCAACCCATTTTTTTTGCCCCTGTTTGTTACAAATTTAACGATTAAAAACATGTGATAAAGGAGATTAACAGTATGTCTAAACAAGTTCCCCAAAAAAAATCGGTCAACACAACGATGATCCATTCAGCGATCGGTGTCGCAATCATGATCCTGTTCCGGTTTCTGCCGATTTCTCTTCCGGAAGTGACGCCGGTCGGTATGGAAATTATCGGAATATTCATTGGAACGTTATACCTGTGGACCACGGTAGATCCCCTATGGAGCAGCCTGATGTCCGTAGCCATGATCGGTCTGTCCAGTTATAAGCCGATGGCGGCGCTGCTGGTAGAATTCATGGGGAATGTGACGGTTATCCAGATGCTGTTTCTGATGCTTCTGGCAGGTGCGTTGGTCACAAATAAAATTACGATGTACATAGGGCGGTTTTTCCTGACACGGAAAATCACCAACGGCAGACCCTGGATGTTTACCATGATGATCTGTATCGGCTGCTTCCTGATGGCGGCCTTCGTGTCCCCGTTTGCCCCTATCTTCTTGTTCTGGCCTGTTTTGTATGACATTTTCGAGGAAGTCGGATTTCAGAAAGGTGAAAAATATCCGAAAATTGCGCTTATCCTGGTTGTGATAGCCACGCTGATCGGCTTCCCGGTAGCTCCTTACATGAACAACGGTCTGGCCCTGATCGGTAATTTTAAGGCGATCTCGGAAGCAGCTACCGGTACCGCGATTATAATAAACGACGGCGCGTATCTGTTTACAACATTATTCATGGGCATTTTGCTGATTATAGCGGTAATCCTGCTCTCCAAGTTTGTGTTCCGGCCGGATGTAAGCAAGCTGAAGTCCCTGAATGTGGAGATGCTGAAAAAGAATCCGCTTCCGCCGCTGAATGCACAGCAGAAGGTCGTATCATGGGGATTCATCATCCTGATTATTGCCATGCTTCTGCCCAGCGTTTTACCTAAGACGATACCCGGAATGGCGTTTCTGTCGGAAAATACACCAGGCCTGGGTGTATTGGTAGCGGCGGTGCTGGCGGCAATCCAGATTGACGGCAAACCGGCTTTGAACATTACCGGTGTGTTCGCTAAGGATTTCAGCTGGTCGACCTTTTTCCTATGTTCCGCAGCCATATTGATCGGAAGCGTTATGACGAATGAATCTACCGGTATTACGGCATTCTTAAACCTGACGTTATCACCGCTCTTTAACGGTATGAGCCCCATGGTATTTACGGTTGTGATTCTTATCGTGGCGGTGCTGCTGACCAATCTGTGCAACAGCCTGGTAATCGGTATGATCCTGCAGCCGGTTATCCTTACCTACTGCATGGCTACAGGGGCCAATGCGGTGCCGATCGTCATGATCATGATCTTCTTCGTACTGCTATCGGCGGCCATCACCCCTGCGGCATCACCGTTCGCGGCGATTCTTCATGGCAATAAGGAGTGGGTTCCCTCCGGAGATGTATATAAATACACCCTGACCTATGTGGGACTGGAACTGCTTCTGGTACTGATCATCGGAATTCCTGTCACCAATTTTCTGGCGGCGGTCATAAAATAAAAAAATTTCGACATTTAACACAGGTTATAGTAATTACCCCCGACTATAATATAATAGAATATGGTAATAGCAATAAAGATGGACAAAGCATGTAAGAAAGGGGTTATTAAAATGGCACAGTATGATGTAGTAATTGTAGGGGCAGGTCCCGCGGGGATGACGGCAGCGATCTATGCGGCCAGAGCGGACATGAAGGTGTTAATGCTGGATAAACTGGCGCCCGGCGGACAGATTATCAACACCAACGAGATCCAGAATTACACGGGTGTAGGTTCCGTCAACGGCGCGGAGCTGGCTTATAAGATGTTCCAGCACACCCAGGATTTCCAGGTGGAGTTCGACTACAAGACGGTAAAGGAGATCCGCAGCGAAGGTAACGAAAAGGTTATCTGCTGTGTGGAAGATGACGCGGTCTACACGGCCAGTTCGGTGATTATCGCAACGGGAACCAGACCCAGATGCCTGAACATACCGGGAGAAGATAAATTCCGCGGAAACGGCATCAGCTGGTGTGCGATCTGCGATGGCGCTCAGTATCGGGATAAAGATGTGGTAGTGATCGGGGGAGGAAATTCAGCGGTGGAAGAGTCCATCTTCCTGGCGGGTATCGTAAAATCGCTGACCATCGTTACTATGTTTGATCTGACTGCTGATCCCATGGCTTGTGATAAACTCCGTGCAATGGAGAATGTAAAGATTTATCCGTATCAGGACATTCTGGAATTCAAAGGTGAGAGTAAACTGGAGGGAGTTTACTTCAAATCGACCAAGACCGGAGAAGAAAATACGGTGGCTTGCGACGGCGTGTTCGAATATATCGGCCTGACGCCTACGACGGAGTTCTTAAAAGATACCGGACTGCTGAATGATTTTGGCTATATAACCGTGAATGACAAAATGGAATCCAATATTCCCGGAATCTACGGCGCAGGAGACTGTATCACCAAGAACCTAAGACAGGTGATTACCGCGTGCTCCGATGGAGCGATCGCGGCGCAGGAAGCTTCCCATTATGTGGAAAGATTAAGCAGATAAGATTATCATAATAAGGCAGCACAGCCGGAGACGGTATGTACTGCCTTCTACAAGAAAATAGGAACAGACAAAAATAAGGAAACACCCTACGGGTATACCTGGATGTCTAAAAAAACAGACAATAATAAGGAAAGGATGAAAAGTATGTTAAAAGAAGTAAGCAGTGCAGAATTCAAAGAAACCGTAAACGACGGGCTGGTATTGGCGGATTTCTTCTCCACCACCTGCGGCCCCTGTAAGATGTTATCCTTTGTATTAAACGATGTGGAAAAGGAATTCGGAGACGATCTGAAAATCCTGAAAGTGGATTTTGACCAGAACAAGGATCTGACCGCGGAGTATGGAGTAACCGGGTACCCGACCCTGATTCTGTTAAAGGAGGGCTCGGAAGTCGCCAGAATGCAGGGACTTCAGCAAAAACCCGCCATTATCAAAATGATCCAGGAACATAAATAAGTAGATAAAACAAATGCGGCGTATAGCCGGATGCAACCATTAAGAGGAGGATATTACCTATGTCTGAACAGATTACCTATAAGTTTACAGAACACCTTATTGAACAGCAATATGCAGCAGAGCAGGCAATGCTGGCTGAGCTGGAAGCGGGAAATTATACCTTGGACAATCCGCTGGTCAAGTATAATGCATACCTTGTGAACCCGCTTTCCGCTGTTGTTCTGTTCAAAACAGAGGAAGAAACCGCGATCAAAGTCACTGTCCTGGGAAAAACACCGCAGGCCAATATTTACCATACGTTCCCCAGAGCGAAGACCCATGTGCTGCCAATCGTAGGCCTGTACTCGGATTACACGAATAAAGTGGAAATCAGCGCTTACCAGGGCCGGACTACAGTGGTTGAAATTCAGACGCCCGACGTATATAATGGAGTTAAGCCGGTTTATTCCATGGAGACCACACCTGAATATCTGCAGGACAATATCATTTTGGTGTCTCCCGCCGGTGAAGATCTGGCGTCCGGTTTTGACTATGCCGGGGATGCCCGCTGGCATATGAACGTCGCCTGCGTATTTGACGTTAAGAGATTGAAAAACGGCAACCTGATCATGGGTTCCCACCGGTTGATCAAAATGCCTTACTACATGTCCGGACTCTATGAAATCAGCCCCTGCGGAAAAATTTATAAAGAATACCGTCTGCCCGGCGGTTATCATCACGATGAGTTCGAGATGGAAGACGGCAACCTTCTGGTGCTGACCGATGATTTCCAGGGAGACACCGTGGAAGACATGTGCGTGCTGATTGACCGCAACACCGGCGAGATCCTGAAGACCTGGGATTATAAGAAATTTTTACAGCCGGGACTCGGAAAATCCGGCAGCTGGTCCGACGAGGACTGGTTCCACAACAACGCCGTATGGTATGATAAAAACACCAACTCTCTGACCTTCTCCGGAAGACATATGGATTCCATGGTGAACATTGATTACGACAGCGGAGAGTTAAACTGGATCATCAGTGATCCCACCGGCTGGCCCCAGGAATGGGTGGACAAATACTTCTTCAAGCCGGTTGGCGATGATTTTGAATGGCAGTATGAGCAGCACGCCTGCGTGATCACTCCCGACGGCGATGTGATGTGCTTTGACAACCATCATTACGGTTCCAAGAACCGGGACGAATATCTGTCTGCTAAGGACAGCTATTCCAGAGGCGTCAGATATAAGATTAACGTAAAAGAAAGAACCATTGAGCAGGTATGGCAGTATGGGAAGGAAAGAGGTGCGGAATTCTTCTCCCCTTATATCTGTAACGTAGAATATTACAACGAAGGCCACTATATGATTCATTCCGGTGGTATCGCGTACATGAACGGGGAACCTTCCGAACTGCTCGGTGCATTCGCAAAGCAGCAGGGCGGAGACCTTCGGACCATTACCGTGGAAATCTGCAATGGAAAGAAAGAATTGGAATTACAGGTACCCGGCAACTATTACCGGGCGGAGAAGTTGAAGCTGTATTCGGATGGCATTAATCTGGAACTGGGCAAAGGCCAGATCCTGGGTAAAATGGGCGTTACGCCTACGTTTGACACCGATGTGCCTGCGGAAGTGACCGGACAGCTGCTTCCCGAATCCTGCAATGCCAGTGTGAACGAGGAATTTGACCGCTTTACCTTCAAATCCCGTTTTGAAAAAGGCCAGTTAGTCATGCTTCTGCTGGAAGGTGAAAATGAGACCAGAAGATACTTCATCTCCACCACGGCAGTTCCTCATCTGGCTATGTGCTGCGGAACCTTCCTGGATTCCGATGAGAGAAATACCAGAACCATGGTAAATAAGGCCGGCTTGTCCGGAACCTACGATGTGAGAGTTATCATCGACGATAAGAAATACGAAACCGGTATTCGGATCACTGCCTAGTGATCCGGTACCCGGCAGTAATCGTATGATTGCAAACCGAAGAAATTAGGAGGATGTAAAGAATGGGCTACAAAGTAAGCTTTGAACAGGCAAACAAGATCTTCGACAAACTCTGGGATAAGTATGATATCTATGCGCCAAAGAGATTCGAAGGCAGAGGACGTTATTCCGATACGGACATCGTCCGGTACGACAAAGTCAACACGGTGGAGGAGATCGTATTTGATGAAAAATCCGATTATCCGGCCAAGGAAGTATTGGCGCCGATCAGTCAGACACTGTTTTATTTCACCGAGGACGAGTACCGGGAGAGCAAATGCAGTACCCGGCCGATACTGATTTTTATGCGCCCCTGTGACATCAATGCCATGCATCATCAGGAGAAGATCTACCTGGGCAATGGAGGCTATACCGATCTGTACTACGAGAGAATGAACGAGAGAGTAAAGATCGTTATGATGGAATGTACCGAGGGCTGGGACACCTGTTTCTGTGTCAGCATGGGAGCGAACAAAGCGGAAGATTATGCCGTGGCTGTCCGGTGCGAAAACGGGAACCTTCTGGTAGACATCAAGGACTCTGAACTGGATGCTTACTTTGCGGAAGCGCCGGCGGCAGACTTTAAGCCGGATTATATTGAGAAAAATGAAATCGAACTTCAGATTCCAGAGATCCCGAACAGGGAAGTTCTTGCTAAATTAAAAGCTCATCCTATGTGGGAAGAGTACAACAAACGCTGTATTTCCTGCGGTTCCTGTACGGTAGCCTGCAGCACCTGTACCTGCTTCACCACCACGGATATCATATATCATGAGAACGGAGAGGCCGGAGAGCGCAAGAGAACGACCGCGTCCTGTCAGATCAAGGGCTTTGCGGACATGGCCGGAGGCCATACCTTCCGAACCACTGCAGCTGAGAGAATGAGATACAAAGTATTACATAAATTCCATGATTACAAGGCCCGTTTTAAGGATTATCACATGTGCGTGGGCTGCGGACGCTGTACTTCCAGATGTCCGGAATTCATTTCTATCACTGCTACCGTTAATAAGATGTCCAAGGCGATCGACGAGATCATGGCCTCGGAAAACAACTGAGTAAAGGAGTGAAGAGAAGATGAATAATCCGATTAAACCGATCCCGTGTAAAATACTGGAAATTAAGAAAGAAACCGCATTAGAATATACCTTTAAAGTAGAAACCGATATCAAACCGGACCATGGACAGTTCCTGCAGTTATCCATTCCGAAGATCGGGGAAGCTCCGATCTCCGTATCTGCTTTCGGAGACGGATGGCTGGACTTTACGATCCGTTCCGTTGGAAAAGTAACCGAAGAGATCTTTGCCAAGAGACCGGGGGATGTGCTGTTCCTGCGCGGGCCTTACGGAAATGGCTGGCCGATTGAACAGTTCAGGGGCAAGAACGTGGTCGTGATCGTAGGAGGAACCGGACTGGCTCCTGTCAGAAGCATGCTCCGCGTATTTGCGGAAGATCCCGGCTTTGCAAAGAGCGTAACGCTGATCGCCGGCTTCAAGAATGAAGAAGGAATCGTGTTCCGCGGCGAACTGGAATCCTGGAGAGACAAATTCAACACCTACTATACCCTGGACCGCGATAAGATTGATAATTGGAACGTGGGCTTTGTTACAGAGTATGTATCTAAGGTTCCCTTTGGCGACTTTGGAGACAATTACGAAGTAATCATCGTAGGGCCGCCGCCAATGATGAAATTTACAGGCATGGAAGCAGCCAAATGCGGTGTGCCGGATGAGAAGATCTGGGTATCCTTCGAGAGAAAGATGTCCTGCGCCATCGGCAAATGCGGACACTGCCGGATCGATGAGGTCTATGTCTGTCTGGACGGCCCCGTTTTCAACTACACACAGGCGAAATACTTAGTGGACTAGGGAAGGAGTGTTAAGAGAATGAATCATGATATAGATATTAAGAAGACACGAATCAACTGTTTCCGCCAATCCAAGGTACCCGGAGAATTCATGCTGCAGATGCGTGTTCCCGGCGCAGTTATCGATGCCAAGTACCTGAAGGTTGTTATGGAGATCGCGGAAAAATGGGGAAATGGCACCTTCCATCTGGGAACCCGTCAGACCCTGAACGCCCCCGGTATCAAATACGAGAACATTCCGGCGGTTAACGCTTATATTAAAGATTATATCCACGACGTTGACCAGGAGATGTGCGGCTGTGATATGGAAGCGGACGAGACCGGTTATCCTACCATCGGAGCCCGTAACGTCATGGCTTGTATCGGTAATTCCCACTGTATCAAGGGAAACTGCAACAGTACCGAACTGGCCCGCAAGATCGAGAAATTAGTATTCCCGTCCCATTACCACATCAAAGTGGCTGTGGCCGGCTGCCCCAATGACTGTGTAAAAGCCAACTTCAATGATTTCGGTATCATGGGAATCTATAAGATGGATTACAACTATGACAGATGCATCGGCTGCGGCGCCTGCGTGGATGCCTGCGAGCATCACGCCACCGGCGTTCTGAGCCTGAACAAAGACAACAAAGTGGATAAGGACACCTGCTGCTGTGTAGGCTGTGCGGAATGCGTTCTGGCATGTCCCACCAGCGCCTGGACCAGAAACCCGAAGAAGCTCTACCGGGTGACCCTGGGCGGCCGTACCGGCAAACAGAATCCCCGTGCAGGCAAGCTGTTCCTGAACTGGGTGACGGAAGACGTACTGCTGGGTATGTTCGCCAACTGGCAGAAATTCTCCGCCTGGGCACTGGACTACAAACCGGAATACCTTCACGGCGGACATCTGATCGACCGTGCCGGATATAAAACCTTTGTGAAGCATATCTTCGAAGGTGTGGAATTTAATCCGGAAGCGAAGATGGCAGATGACATCTACTGGGCAGAGAACGAACAGCGTGCGAATATCCATGTAATGCCGCTCTCCAAACATAAGACTGCCGGCCCTCAGGAGTAGTACCGGAGTTTGTACGGGTGTTTTTCTAAGGGTTTTTCTGAACAAATTGACATTGCTGTGTCTATAGATTATAATATACTCAACAAGACAGCCGGAAGGTGAGCATATCTCACCCGCTCCGAGTTATTTTAAGGAATAGTCGTCCTCAACTTTTGCTGGAGCCGGGACGACTATTTTTTATGGGTAAAATTCAGAATCGATACAATCAAAGAAGCAAATGCTAGAATGATCATAAACTCTTCGTATGTACTCATAAGCGCCACCCCCTTTTGTTTCGAAGCGGGTGGGAATACGTCCCCCGGCTGCCTGGTTCAATATATTTATTTAAGCCTATCATCGTTTAAACGTTGATTGACACGAAGTTTTTTTGGGTCTATAATATACTCAACAAGACAGCCGGAAGGTGAGCATATCTCACCCGCTCCGAGTTATTTTAAGGAATAGTCGTCCTCAACTTTTGCGGAGCCGGGACGACTATTTTTTATGGGTAAAATTCAGAATCGATACAATCAAAGAAGCAAATGCTAAAATGATCATAAACTCTTCGTATGTACTCATAAGCGCCACCCCCTTTTGTTTCGAAGCGGGTGGGAATACGTCCCCCGGCTGCCTTGTTGAATATATTTATTTATATTTATTTAAGCCAATCAACGTTTAAACGCTGATTGACACGAAGTTTTTTTGGGTCTATAATATACTCAACAAGACAGCCGGAAGGTGAGTGTATCTCACCCGCTCCGAGTTGTTAGCTAGGATAGTCGTCCTCAACTTTTGTCGGAGCCGGGACGACTATTTTTTATGGGTAAAATTCAGAATAGCTACAATCAAAGAAGCAAATGCCAAAATGATCATAAACTCTTCGTATGTACTCATAAGCGCCACCCCCTTTTTTATCTCGAAGCGGGCGGGAAATACGTCCCCCGGCTGCCTGGTTCAATATATTAGCCAGGATATTTAGGTTTATGCAATTAAAATTAAATAGGGAAAATTGAAGCGACAGCTTCTGTAAATCAGAATTAAATCGATATAATACAATATAACACAAATCTTATTATTAGCCAAGGCTAATTAACAACGCCCCGCTCATTTCACAACTTGGTTACCTCTTTGTAACTAATAGCTTCAAAGTGCTTACTTTACCAACGCATCCATACCGTTTACAATTCAAATTAGAAGAAACACACCAAAATATTAAGAAGGAGATGCCGTATGGAGAGTAGGAAAAATAAGATTTTAGGGGGGCTTTTGGGCGCTGCGGTCGGGGACGCCATGGGGGCGGCCACAGAAATGAGGACGACAGCCCTGATCAAACAGCGGTTTGGCGGACTGGTGACAGATTTTGTAGAACATCCCGATGACAACTTATCCAGAGGAACACCGGCGGGGCTGGTGACGGATGATTTTTCCATCGCTTATTTTACCGCAGAGGAAATGCTGGAGCGAAAGAGCAGGATAACACATGAAATCGCGGAAGCGGCCATGCTGCGGTGGTCCGAACATGAGATATACCGCAGATTTGTAGGGCCCACTACGAATGAATATCTGGCGGTGCTGAAAGGAGAGAAGAAGCCCGCTCCTCTTCTGGAAATGCCGGTGCAGGTAGACCGGCTGCTCTGCAATAATACCCGCGCCACCAATGGGGCCGGCATGAAATCCGGTCTGATGGGACTTTTTAATCCCTGCGACATGGACAGCGCTATTGACGAGGCGATCATCCAGTGCAGCGGAACTCATAATAATGTAATATCCCTGTCGGCAGCCTGCGCGGTCGCGGCAGCTACTGCGGCCGCTTTTGGTGAAAATATCTCTTATCTCGAAATACTGGAGGCGGGAATCTACGGAGCGGAAGAAGGATACCGGAGAGCGGAAAAGACCGCCCAGCCGGCGGCCGGCGGTAATATCGTGAAAAAGATCCGGCTGGCGGTGCAGATTGGAATGAGGCATCAGGGAGATTTCGATAAAGCTATGGGGGAAATTACAGATATCATCGGCGGTGGTATTTATGCTTATGAAGCGATTCCGGCTGTCTTCGGTCATATCGCAGCATGCAAGGGCCGTGCGATGGAGTCCATAATTATGGGAGTTAATGCCGGAGATGATACGGATACTGTGGCGTGTATGACCGGATATATAACGGGAGCGATGCATGGAGCGGATGTTTTTCCGATAAAACATCTGGAACTGATCGACAGGGTGAATCATTTTGATCTGCGGCAAATGGCGGACGATATCGGCAGTTTTCTGAATGCAGAAAAGGAGGGCGCGGCATGATGAATCAATATGACAAAGTATACGGATGCCTGCTGGCGGCAGCCATAGGCGATGCGATGGGCTGCCCGCTGGAAACACGTACGGTATCTCTGATTAAAAGGGATTTTGGAAACGGAGAGTTCGTATATGACTATATGATCCCGCTTCCGGACTCAATCGCTTATGATATGCCCCGGGCATATGTGACGGATGATTTCTCATGCGCCTATTTGTCCGGAAAATACTTTGCCGCGGATCATGGAAGAATAACCAGGCGGGCGGCAATTGACGCTTTGCTGGAATGGAAGAATTCGGAAGATACCCGCATCTTTTATGAGCGTTATTGCGGCCCTTCTACCAGACGTGGTCTGGAACAGCTGGAAGGAAAGAAAATGGATACGTCCAGAGACTACCTGTTGTGCAATAACCGGACCGCTACCAACGGCGGAGGTATGAAAGGGTGGATTGTAGGATTGTTTGATCCCGGAAATGTGGACAAAGCGATCGACGATGCGCTGGTGATGTGTCAGATTACCCATTATAATCCGATCGCGCTGTCCGGGGCCGCGGCGGTAGCGGCGGCGGTGGCGCAGGCTATGGTGAAAGGCGCGCGGCTGGATGAAGTATTAGAAGCAGGCCTGTACGGCGCGGGCGAGGGGTACCGTCGGGCGCAGCGGTTCGCGCAGCCCTCGGCAGGAGCTAGTGTGGAGAAACGTATGGACTTAGCGATACAGATCGGACTGAAATACGCCAACGATTTTGAAAAATGTGTTGTGGAGATGACGGATTTGATCGTTTCAGGACTCAACGCCAATGAATCCATTCCATGTGCATTCGGGTATCTGGCGGCCGGAGGCGCTGATGTTATGCGTACCATATACATGGCGGTTAATTCCGGTAATGACTCTGATACGACTGCGATTATGGCAGGCGCTATGGCAGGCGCGCTGAGGGGCAGCAGCGGAATCAGCAGTAACCATGTGGAGACGTTAAAAGAAGCGAATCCGTTTATTGATTTTGAAGGTTTCGCGGACGAGATCTGTAGAGTGACCAACTGATACAAAGGGAAAGAGAAGGTGTTAGATATGATTCCGAATAATTATATCGTTGCGGTCAGCGTACTCCATATGGATGAATATTATACGGCGGCCCGTTGGCCGCAGATGGGGGACAAAGCAATGCTCACACCGGCAGGCCGTACTCCGGGAGGGAGTGTGGCCAACGCTTCGTCGGTCTGCGGCGCGCTGGGAGGACAGGTCTTTTTTTACGATGTGTTAAGCCGCAGCGAGGCGAATGATTATTTGCTGCGGGATTTGGAACAGTATCATATAGACACAAGCTATGTAAATTTTACAGAAGAGAAAATAGATTCCAAGTGCCTGATTATCGTGACAGGAGAGGAAAAGACAATACTGTGCGCGATGCCGCGTAAGCCGGCAATGCCTTTGCTTCCGGAACAAGAAGATTTGTTCCGGAACGCTTCCGTGATCTACACTATGCTGGGGGCGGAATATATCATCCCGGATACGATGGCTGCTTTTGAGGATTTTAAACGCCATGGCGCCAGGATTGCGCTGGACGTGGAATTTGTCTGTGAATCCACGGAGCAGAGACGATTCCTAGAAGCGGCGGATATCCTCTTTTTTAACCAGTTCGGTTTCCGGCAAAACAGGGGAGATCTGGAAGAGGAGGAGTATCTGGAGTATTTATTGAATAAAGGGACCGAGATCATCGTCGTAACCCTCGGCAGCAGCGGATGCCGGATAAAAACCCGGGATGAGGACCTTAGAATCCCCATCTACGATATTGCGGTCAAAGATACGAACGGTGCCGGGGACACCTTCAATGCGGCGTTCTTGTATGGAATACAGAACCAGTTGACGCTTATGGAGACCGGATTGTTCGCCACAGCCGCCGCGAATTATTGTGTAACTCAGGATGGGCCTCGGGGAGGAGCTGTGGCGGAATCGGTTATCCGTCGGTTTATGCGCGGGCATCATCTGCTGGCGTAAGCTGACCTTCATAAGCCAGATCGTGAAGCACTTCAGCTTCATTTTCACCAAAGGATAGGGCCTGCTCCAAAAGGCGTTCATCGGTAATCTGCGGGAATTTGGAATTGATCCGTATGAGGCAGGCGCGTTCATTTTTCCGTGTAAAGTCTTCGAAGGGTCTGCGGATAATATTTTGCAGACGAAATCCGGAGCCTATTTCCAGAAATACTACTCGTTTACCAAGAGAATGATTCAAAAAATATAAAAAATCCTTCCGATGCGCCAACCGGTCGGCGCTGGCCAGAGACACATTTCTGCAGCGGTAATGGTTGGGGACCAGATAATCACCGCAGGACGGACATCGGGGGATACTTTCCGGGCGGATGCCGATACGACTGTCGGTATCCGCCAATATTTTTTCAATATAGGGCTGTGCATCATAGACCTTTTCTTCACAGGAAAATGCACATTGCAGATAAGAGTAGCTTCCCAAAGGCAGATAGATGTGTTTGAGATCCAGCCCCGTCTTTTCTAACTGCCCGTCGGCATTGGAAGAAACCACGAAATGAGACTTGTCCTTCAGAATATGAAACAGATCCAGATGCGCCTGGGATGCCGGATGCCGGTAACGGAATTCCCAGAGGTATTCAGACCAGAAGTCCCAGTAGGCCAGCTCGTTTTCCGGAGATATCTGGGAAAACGCGTTAATCATATCGTCAATACAGTTAAACCCCTGCTCATAGTAGGCCGGAAACAATCGTTTTGCGGTCTTTTTGTCGAATAAATTGATATTGGATGCCACATTGATTCCAGAACCGGTCCCCGCGATAATATAGTCGGCATCCGCCATAAGCGCCTTGGCTGTCCGGATTCGGGTTTTGTAATCAGGAAGCTCTATGGTAGCAGCGGTAGTTGACGATTTATAGAAAGCGGTTGATTCTGATGGTTTGGGCGACCTTTCCAGGTTTTCAACGGAGGTGATGTAGTTTGCATAACAACTGGTCATAGTCCGCAGCAAAGCAGTCATCTCGTAGCCCAGAGCGGTTAGGGAGTATTCTACGTGTAAAGTGACTTCCGGATAGACAACCCGGTGGATGAGACCGTCGTCCTCCATGGTGCGCAGAGCATCAGTCAGGACCTTTTGGGAGATGTCTCCCAGTGAACGTCTGAGATCGCCGAAGCGCCTCGGACCGGCTGTCAGCTCCCGCATGATCATCAGTTTCCAACGTCCGCCGATTAATTGAATCATTCCGGTTAACGGATCTGTAGTTGTAGTCTCATGATAGCTCATAGTATGCCTCCTTATCCTATCGTCACGGCCGCGGCTTTGATTCCTATTATAGCAAAGCGTGCTGTCTTTATAAAAGAAGTATCATAAAAGTAACTACCCACATCAAAGTGCTTAATTTACTTTGGGCAGTCATTCACTTATATTTAAATTATCAACGATGCTTTGTGAAAAAGCAATAAATTCTTCGGAGAATAAAAAAGAAAAAAGGAAATAATTACCATTGGTTGCAAGGAGAAGGGAGAAGAAGTTATGCGAAGCTTACAAAAATGGTTGGCAGTTTTCATAGTGATTGCGCTATGTGCAGTAATGATGGCAGGATGCGGAAAAAAGGAGGAAGACGCTGCTGCTGGCGGTGAGGAGACATCAGGCGAGACCTATAAAGCTTGCTTTATCACCGATGGGAACCTGGGAAATGATTTTGTGGATTTGATCTGGAAGGGATTCCAGAACCTGGAACAGGAAGGATGGGAGATCAAGTGTATCGAGGCCACGGATAATTCGGAATTCGCGGATGACATCCGTTCCATGGCGGGGGAAGGTTATCAGGTAATCATGACCTGGGAAGATAATGTGAGTCAGGCGGCTCTGAATCTGGCGGATGAGATCTATAAGAATTATCCAAAGACCCATATCTTCTTGCTGGATACTTACGTGGACCATGATAAACCAAACTGCACTTCCGTATCGGTGGATCCTTTTGAATCTTCCTTCGTAGCCGGTTTTGTGGCATCGAAAATGACGCAGACCAAGACGATTGGCTGGATCGGCCACACAGATGTCTTAAAGATCAGGCGTTTCCGGGACGGATATATCGCGGGCGCTGCTTATGGGGATCCGGATGTGGAGGTGGTTTATTCCTTCACCGGAGATTACCTGGATCCCACCAAAGGCCAGGAGGCGGGAAGCGCGATGATCGCCAACTATCCGGTCGATATCATTTACCAGTCCTGCTATCTGGCGGGCCCGGGAGTGATCAAGGCGTGTTCGGAAGGCGGGATAAAATGTATCGGTGTGGATGACTGGCAGGGGGATCTGGATCCCTGTGTATTCTGGTCGGCGATCAAGCCCATGGATGTGGCGGTAACGCAGGTGGCTCTGGATTATAAGGATGGAAAAGAACTGCCCAAACAGATGGATTTTAACATTGCGGCCGGGGGCGCCGTCTATGATGAAAGGGATCTGAAGAATATTCCGGAAGAACTTCAGAAAGAGGTGAAACAATTGGTGGACGATATTTCAACAGGAAAAGTGGATGTATACAAGAATTTTGAAGAGTACCGCCTGGAATATTAAGCTAAAGTGAAGGGATCAGATCTGTATGGCTGAAACGGATTATGTATTGGAATTAAAGAATATAAGAAAAACCTTTGGTGCGCTTGTGGCGAACGATGATATTAACCTGCGGGTGAGGCGTGGAAGTGTACACGCCATTATCGGGGAAAACGGAGCGGGTAAAAGTACACTGATGAACATGATTACGGATATCTATGAACCGGATGGAGGGGAGATCCTGCTGAATGGTGAAAAAGTCCGGTTCAAAGATCCGATGGATGCCACCAGACATGGGATAGGAATGGTGTACCAGGAATTCATGGTGTTCGGTGATCTGCCGGTCCTGGATAATATTATGATGGGGTTCGAGGAAAAAAGGTGGGGAATATTTCTAAACCGTAAAAAAGCGCGGATGAGAATCGAAGAAATATGCCGGGACTATCACTTTCAGCTGCCGTTGGATGCCAGAGCGGACACTCTGCCGGTAGCGGTTCTGCAGCAGGTTGAGATTGTAAAAGTCCTGTATCGCGGCGCCGACATTCTGATCCTCGACGAACCAACCTCTGTGCTTACCCCCCAGGGAATTCAGGGACTCTTTGAGGCGATCCGGTTTCTGAAAGCGATCGGCAAGACGATACTGATTATCACCCATAAGCTCAGAGAAGTATTTGAGGTGGCAGATGAGATTACCGTGCTGAAGAATGGGAAGGTGACGGGGCATGTACTTCCGGATGAGGTGACGGAAGAGCAGCTGGCCAACCTTATGGTAGGACGGGAAGTCATATTACAGGCCCATAAGATCAAAAGTGAGATAAAATCACCGGTGCTGGAGCTGCAGGATCTGAGCGTAAAGGAGAATGGAGTTCAGCGCCTGAAGAATCTGAATCTGAAAGTGCGAAGCGGAGAAATTGTCGGCATCGCGGGAATCGCCGGATCCGGCCAGCAGCAGCTGGCCGGGGCGGTTGTCGGCCTTACCCGTGTGGAAAAAGAGAGCAGGATTCGCATTGGAGAAATAGAGGTACAGGATAAAAGCGTCCGGGAACGCAAAAAGATGGGAGTGGGCTATATCCCTCAGGACCGTATGGGAGAGGGAGTAAATAAGGCGGGCAGTGTGTGGGAGAGTGCTGTGATGGGCTATCAGACCGTACATGGATACCGCAGAAAATATCTGCTGGACAGGAAACAGGCGGAGGATTTTACGAATCGGATCATTCGCGAATATTCGGTAAAAACAAAGGGGATCCATGAGAAGGTCATAAACCTGTCGGGCGGAAATATTCAGAAACTGGTGGTCGGCAGAGAAATATCTCTATGTGATAAACTACTGGTTATCGAGGACCCTACCAGAGGGATAGATGTGGGAGCGATCGAATTTATCTGGGAAAAAATTCTGCGCATAGCGGCGGCAGGTACCGCGATCTTGCTGATCAGCCACGAATTAAACGAGGTGATGCAGCTGTCAGACAGGATCTTTGTCATGTACAATGGCACATTGGAGTATGCAGGCACACATGGGGAGCTGAAAGAGGAAGAAATCGGGCTGTTGATGACCAGAGGAGGGGATGCAGATGAGAAAAAAGCTTGAGATCAATGAGGAAGCGAAATCCAATTTGATCCGATATGCGGCAGCCCTTCTGGCTGTTCTGCTTATTGGCGCCGTTTTAATCGCTGTTCAGGGAGAAAACCCGGGAAAGGCATTTTCAGAAATTATAAAAGGCGCTTTCGGGTCGAAGATCAATATTGGAAACACGCTTCGCCACACGATGCCCTGCATTTTGACCGCGATCGCGGCCGCGGTAGCATTCAAGTCCGGAGTAAATAACCTGGGACTCGAAGGGCAGATCTATTTTGGCGCGCTGACAGCTGCGGTGCTGGGATATGCGTTTAAACTCCCGCCGGGAGTGCACGTGATCGTCTGCCTGCTGGCATCCGGCGTGGCGGGAATGCTGTATGCGCTTCTGCCGGCAATGCTGAAACTGGTCTTTCAGGTGGATGAATTGATCAGTACGTTAATGTTTAATTTTATTGCCGTTCTTCTGACCGAATATATCACCATGTGGTGGATCATGGGCGGAAGAGGAAGCGACGGGTCAAATGCGATCTCCACTCCGCCGATGGCCGCGTCTGCCAGACTGCCGGGACTGATTCAGGGCAGTTCTGCAAGCCTTGGCGTCGTGCTGGCTTTCCTTGTGGCCGTTTTGGTCTATCTGTTCTACCGCTACACGGTAAAAGGCTACGAGTTAAAGCAGGTAGGGGAAAATATCCGGTTCGCCAGGGCCTATGGGATACCGGTAGCCAGAACCTTTCTGGGTATATTCCTGATGTCCGGATTTATTTCCGGGCTTTGCGGCGGAATAGAGATGAGCGGTTCTTATGGCAGTTTTACGGCGAAGTTTATTACCAATATGGGATGGGACGGCATTCTGATTGCCTATATTGCAAAACAAAATCCGATTGCTATTGTCGTCGTTTCCTTTTTGTGGGGGGCGCTGCGGGCGGGATCTCTTCAGATGGAGAGGATGACCAGCTTGAATAAGCTGACGGTGAATATTATCCAGATGCTGTTCGTTCTGTTTGCGGCTATTGATTATAAGGCATTGTTAGATCATATGAGACAAAAACACATAAGAAGCAGGGAGGCGGGATAATGCAGGAAATACTGCTTGCTGTAATCAGTCCGGTCGTATTCGCGGGAGCCGTGCGGATCGCGGCGCCTCTTGTGATCGGTTCTGTGGGAGGATGCTTTACGGAAAAATCGGGAACTTTCGTGCTGGCTTATGAGTGCTTTATGCTGATTTCAGCCTTCTTTGCCACCTGGGGAAGTTATGTTACCGGCAGCGCGGTATTGGGCGCACTAATTGCAGTGATGGTGAGTATCCTCGTAGGGATCCTGTTCGGAATCCTGGTATTCCGGTTCCAGGCGAACGGGATGATCGTGAGTATTGCCCTGATCTATGGAGCATGGGCGGTTACGACTCTGCTGCTGGTGTCGATCTTTCAGGTACGGGGATCTTTTATCAGTCCTGATATTATTAGTTTCCAGACTATATCGATACCATTTCTGAACCAGGTGCCGGTGTTGAATGATGTGCTGAATAATAAAATCGGTCCGGTGTATCTGGCCTTCCTTCTGACCGGAGCTGCCTATGTAGTCATGTATAAAACTCCTTTTGGGCTTAGGCTAAGAGGTGTGGGAATGAATGCCACGGCGGCACAGACAGCCGGAACGAACATCCGCAGGTATAAGTGGACTGCACTGATCATCATGTGTGCATGCTGCGGGTTGGGAGGAGCTATTATTCCATTGTCCGGAGTATCTATGTTTACGGAAAATATGACTTCCGGGCGTGGCTTTTTGTGCCTGGCGGCCGTTCTGGTAGGAGGGGGTAACCCTATAAAAACCAGTATCGTGGCATTTTTGTTTGCCTATACGGATGCTTTGTATCTTACGCTTACCTCATTTGGCCTGCCGACTCAGCTGCTCTCCTGTATTCCCTATGTGGCAGTGATATTTGTGCTGATTGTATCGAAACTGCGCGCACGCCGTAAGGCTGCATTGGGAGCGGGGCGTCTGAAGTGGCGGAAGAAAGTTACAGCATAAAAGACAGGAGGGGAAGCGTGAAGCGAGGGAAGCTATGGGGCAAAAGGGTAAGTTACGCATCTGTTTGATGATAATTATTACGAATTAGTCGTGCCTAATTGGATATGCTCACCTTTGGATAGACAAAGTAAATAATAACTTGTTTATCTAAAGGGGGCATGTTTTTTATATCTATGAGTACTTAACGGCAACTTTTTGGCCCATTTGTTAATGAATCATAAAAAACACTGCATAGTATCCACTTGGACTTATGTAAAGGGGCGTGTACTATTTTGGAAATCAAAAACTGATCGACAATCATAATAGAACCGTATATACTGTAATTGAATGAATGGTTCAATAAAGGAAGAGGGGTGCCGATGGAGAATCGATTACAAACGATATACGAAGCCGCTAGTTCTCTATTTATCAACAAAGGATATATGCGTACGCAAATGAAAGATATAGCGAAAGAGATCGGTTTATCAACCGGTATGCTGTATGTATACTTTAAGGGGAAAAAAGATATTTTAGACTTTATACTGAAATGTACCATTGACCCGGATTTTATACAGCGGGAATTTGAATACCCGATTGACGGGCGACTTTTTGAGGGACTATCCGGTGAAATAATGAAAGTCCTGAATGACAGCCACATGACATTCAGCGGACCGTTGTTAAGGGAAGCAAAGGGGTATTCATTTGAGCGGATGGTTTCCGACGCTTTTGATACACTAGCGAGATATGGAACAGGCTGCCTTGTTTTAGAAAAGAATATTAATGATGTGGGTGAATTAGGGGCCTTTTATCAAAGATACCGCAAAGAATTTTTTAGTAATATATTAGGCTATGTCAATATCTATATCCGCAGTGGAGAAATGCGGGCGGTTAAGTATCCGGAGCTGACTGCCCAACAGATGATCGAAACTTTAGCATGGTGGGGAATGCACGTTAAAAACGATGCGTTTGAAATACAAAAGAACATTCCTATTTCCGTGGCGAAAGAAATTTGTATGGATAACATCTTATATGCTTATAAAAAATAAGTCATTTACGCGGGGCGGACAGCCCCGTATAAAATTATCATAAAATTTAAATGAACGGTTCAATTAGGAGAAAATAGAATGAACAAAAAAATGAAATTTACCGCCGCTCTGTTAAGCCTTATGTATCTTGCCATGGTATCAGAAGGGTGTTCCAGTACACAAAGCCCAGTCCAAACAAAAGCGTTTTCACTTACTAATGTGAAATCCATTCTAGTTGATTATGACGGAGAAAGCGTAACGGTCAAAGAGAGTGATTCTGACAATATCGTTGTTGTAGAGTACATGGATAAAATACAAAAAACCTACTTCGCTAAAATCGATTTGTCGGGAAATGTCCTAACCATCTCCGAGGGTGCTCGGCCCATCGGAAATGGCGTACATGCAAGCCTTGAGATTTATGTGCCGGACACCTACAAAGATAGTATGTCGCTTCATACAACGGATGGGTGGATTTTATCCGATGCGGCGCTGGCGTTAAGCAGCTTCCAGGCTGACACGACAAACGGTACAATTGAAATTTCCAATCTTATGGCCGACCAGATTGATTTAAAAAGCACTGGGGGAAAATTAACGGCAAAAGACATTACCGGGCAAATTTGCACGGTTGATACCACCAATGCAGACACGTATTTGGATTCCATAACCGGCAGAATCGGATATGAATCGAAAGGCGGAGATCTGACAGCATTCGGGTGCATTGGATACGGAGACTTTCTGGTAACCGGAGACGGCAGTTTAGATATCACTTTTGCGGAGGTTACCGGCAATATATCCGCTTGTACCAAAAACGGAACAATTACATTGGGACTTCCGGACAATTTAGAATTTGTGTTTTCGGCTGCAACTAAGAATGGTAAGATGCAAACATCGTTTGCAGAATTGCTGTCTGTCACGGATAAAACGGCGGGCGGGACGATTGGAGGCAATGCCGATGTGAAAATCGGGCTGGAAACAAAGAACGGAGATATCAATGTTACAAAATAACAGTTTTACCGTGCGATATCCGCATTGTGCATCCAATGCCTGTCAAATCTAACCTGCGTTATTTCTTTAACACTTCCCAAATGATAAAATAATGACCATAAAATCCATTATTCAGCGGCCCGGATACAGCCTGACGTGATTCGTTCCCGGACACAATCATACTCCCCGAGGCCCTTTGTTGTATAAGATACCAAAAAGCCGGCGGCCTCAAGCCTGCTTTTCCAGGAAGTACTGACGGGGCCGACCATATCCCGCGACGCGTGATAACCGGCTATCAGCAGGAAAGGCAGCAGCCGGACTTTGCGGTAACCGGCCTGCTTCCACTGCTCGGCAGTTTCCATAGCGGCGCCCCAGTCACGCATCGTGCCGATGAAAATATTGGAATGGCCGGTTAAAAGGAATTCTTCCGTCAACCTGTGGTATACTTGATTATCACCGGTTTCGGAACCATGTCCCATGAGCAGTACTACTTCATCTTTTGCAGGCGCGGGAAATTCCTGCCAGACGGCCCTGGCCAGCGCGGCATAATCCCAGTCATCGCAGAGAATAGGCCTGCCAAGAGATATATGGGAAAAGCGGTTCCGATATATCTTAAGACCGGAACACAGCAGGTCATAACCGGTTCCGGTGGTCAGGAGCAAAGGCTGTACGATTAACCGGCGGATTCCAAGCTCTGCGATCCGGTCCAAAGCTTCGGTTAGCGACAGCTCCGGGATATTGGAATCCTGGTATTTTTTCAGAATAAAACTGCTGAGCAGACAGTGGCATATATAGCAGCCGGGGATGGCGTTGTTTAGCTTTTTTTCTAATGGCTCCAGCACCCGTGCCATGGCGGCGTGATCCGTCGAGCCGAATAACGGCAGCAGTATTGCTTTATCATAAATCATAGCAGAACCTCCGGCCAGAGAATTTTTCGGAATTTCATATGAAATAATTCCATATCTTAAACAGAACCTAAACAGTTCCAAAACAGTTCCAAAACAGATCCAAATAAGCTACTTCCCATATCATAACACTTGTCTGGACATGTGGAAAGTGTTAAGATTTTATAGATGCAAAGGAGAATAGAAACGATGAACATATCGATGGTAGGAATCGATTATCAGAAAGCTAATATTGAGGTCAGGGAGCAGTTTTCTTTCACGAAAACACAGGGGATGGAATTCTGTGAACAGGCGGCTGCCAGGCATGAGATGGCCGGCTGCATCCTGATATCAACCTGTAACCGGACGGAGCTGTGGTGCAGCGATGCCGGGGAATCCCCTTTTTCCATCCTGATGCAGGAAAGAGGATTGGACGGGGATGTGTACGAGGAACATTTTACAAGCCGTCAGGGAGAAGAGGCGGTTACATACCTGTTTGAACTGGCCTGTGGGATGCACTCCCAGATCTTTGGGGAAGATCAGATACTGACACAGATCAGGGAGGCGCTGAACCGTTCCCGTGAATGCGGCTGCGCGGATTCTGTATTGGAGACTCTTTTCCGCAGCGCCGTAACGGCGGCGAAGCAGGTGAAGACGGAAGTGCGGCTGACCGCCAGGGACATGTCCATTCCGGAGGGAGCCGCGGCTCTGCTGGAAGACCGGTATGGACCGCTGGAGGGCAGGCGCTGCATGGTCATTGGAAATGGCGAGATGGGGCGGTTAATGACCAGAATCCTGATCGACCGGGGCGCTCGGGTAGCTATGACACTCAGGCAGTACAAAAAGCACGATGTAGTTATACCCAAAGAGTGCGAGGTCATCTTATATGAGGAGAGATATCAGCACCTGAGGGATAAGGATCTGATCTTCAGCGCTACCGTAAGTCCACACTATACGATAGAGGCTGAAAAAGTATGCCGCGCTATGGCGCCGGACAGAAGCTACATATTCGTGGATCTGGCGGTGCCGAGGGATATCGAGCCTGCAGTGGGAAGGCTGACCGGAGCGATTCTCTATGACACGGACATGCTGGGGATGGTAAACGGCCACGATGAACGGCTGGTGACCCGGGCGAGAGTGATCCTGAAAGAACATATGGATGAGTTTCGAACCTGGTATTATTTCAGGGAATGGATACCGGCGGTACAAAGGATCGGAAAGACGGCCGGCAGAATCACCAACGCCAAGCTCACAAAGGTATACCGGGAGGTAGACCAGGCATTGGAAGAGCCTGAGGAATTTAAAAGGAACGTGAGAAAAGCGGCGGAGAAATCCGTGACTAAAATCTTATATGGCTTGAAAAACCATTTGTCCCCGGAGCAGTGGAAAGACTGTATTACCGCGCTGGAAGAGTCCGCCGGAGACTGCGAAAAATCCTGATGATCCCCGGGCGGTATGGGGCTGGGTATTTGTACGGAAGAAGAGAGATATAAATGGTGACGGAGGATGGGCTGTTACAGACCCGGCATCCGTATGGGAGGAAGAATGCGATTTCCGATCTATATAGAAATGGAAGAGAAAAAAGTCCTGGTGTTCGGCGGGGGAACCATTGCCGCCAGACGGATCCATACGCTGCTGCCTTTTGGCTGCCGGATAACCGTGATTGCTCCGCGGATATCTGACGAATTAATGAATGAAGCTGCGGCCGGCCGGCTGATCTGGCAGGAACGCCGCTACCGGGAGGGTGACTTAAAAGGCGCGGATATGGTACTGGCCGCTACCGATATAAGACAGGTGAATCACGCTATTTATATAGAAGCAAAGGACTTGCAGATTCCGGTGAATGTCTGTGACTGCAAAGAAGAGTGTGATTTTTATTTTCCCGGAATTGTGAGAGAAAGCGGGCTGGTCATCGGCGTGACGGCCAACGGGGCCGACCATCGGCTGGCCAGGGAAGCTACCGAAAGAATAAGAAATCTATTTGAAAAACAGGCCGCAGTTGACGGCAAGAATGGAGTTGCAGATGAAACGTAAAATCAGAGTGGGAAGCAGGGACAGCAAACTGGCCGTGATGCAGACAGAACTGGTAATGGAAGCTATCCGCAGAGCCGATCCTGAGATAGAGCTGGAACTGATTACGCTGAAAACAACCGGGGATATGATCCTGGATAAGACTTTGGATAAGATCGGCGGCAAGGGACTGTTTGTCAAAGAACTGGATCAGGCATTGATGGACGGACGGATCGATCTGGCGGTACACAGTTTAAAAGATATGCCTATGGAGATAAATGAGGAACTTCCGATTGTCGCCTGCGCCAAACGCGGAGACCCCCGGGATGTGCTGGTGCTGCCAAAGGGAGCGAAACCGGGTTCCTATTATCTGGTGAAGGTCGGCTCCTCCAGCCCGAGGCGGCAGCTGCAGCTGCAGATTTTATATCCGATTATCCATCTGGAAAGTGTGCGGGGAAATATCATGACCAGGCTGAAAAAGCTGGACGACGGAGAGTATTCGGCGCTGGTACTTGCGGCAGCAGGCCTGCAAAGGGTTGGCCTTCAGGAACGGATCTATAAATATTTTTCCACAGATGAAATAATACCTGCCGCCGGACAGGGGATTCTGGCGGTACAGGCCAGAAAGGATCTGGACGTGGCTTTTCTGGAACAGGTCAATGATCCGACGACGGCGCTTGCGGCAACGGCGGAGCGAAGCTTCGTAAGGACCCTGGACGGAGGATGTTCCTCCCCCATCGCGGCCCACGCGGTCATTCAGGACAGTGAGCTGAGGCTCAAAGGCCTTTATTACAGGGAGGAAACGCAGGAGTATAGAATCGGCGAGACCAGCGGCCCGGCGGAACGGGCGGAGAAGCTGGGGGAAGAATTGGCGCTGCGGCTTAAGGAGGAATTAGGCGGATGAGCACGGGAAAAGTATGGCTGGTGGGGGCAGGTCCTTCCGATCCTGGATTATTTACTTTGAAAGGAAAGGCTGTGCTGGAACAGGCGGACGTAGTGGTTCACGACCGGCTGATCGGCCCCGGGGTGCTGCAGATGATACCGACTGGAGCCAGACGGATCGATGTGGGAAAGCAGGCGGGAAACCACAAGGTGGTACAGGAAAAGATCAATCAGATTCTGCTTGACGAGGCGCTGGCCGGAAAAAAGGTCGTGCGTTTAAAAGGAGGGGACCCGTTCCTGTTCGGCAGAGGGGGCGAAGAACTGGAGCTTTTGAAAGCGCACGGAGTTCCCTTTGAGATCGTACCTGGGATCACTTCCGCGGTTTCCGTGCCGGCCTATGCCGGTATACCGGTAACACACAGGGATTATACGCCTTCGGTGCACATTATTACCGGACACCGCCGGCAGGGCAGCAGGAGCAGCATCGACTATGCGGGGCTTGCCGGGCTTGGGGATGTAACGTTGGTATTCCTGATGGGGGTCAGCGCGCTGCCGGAGATATCGGCAGGATTAATCCGGGCGGGAAAAGATCCGGATACACCGGCGGCCGTATTGGAACGGGGCACTACCGCCGGCCAGCGAAGGGTGGTCTCCACGCTCCAAAGCCTGCCGGACGACGCTTTGCGCGCAAAGATTGGCACGCCCGGAATTATCGTGGTTGGAAAAGTATGCGCGCTGGCGGAAGAATTCCACTGGGCGGAGGACAGAACGCTGGGCATGGCCCGCGTGATTGTTACCAGGCCCCGGGAGAAGCAGTCGGGGCTTTCCCAAAAGCTTGCCATGCTGGGTGCCGAGGTGATCGAGCTGCCGTCTATTGAAACGGTTCCGCTCAGCGACAAAGGGCATTTGGACGAACTGGTTTTTGAGCATTATCAGTGGATGGTATTCACCAGCGAAGCGGGCGTCCGTTACTTTTGGGAATATTTACGGGAAAAGCGGATCGATATACGAAGCCTGGCCCATATCCGGTTTGCCGTTGTTGGAACTGCGACAAAAAAGGCGTTGGAAGAACGGGGCATACTGGTGGATTATATGCCGGATACCTTTAACGGTAAGGCCCTGGGAGATGGGCTGGCGGAGCGGGTAGGGGACGTTGAGCGGGTTTTGGTATTTACGCCTGCGGATACGCCCAGTGACTGCGCGGATATTTTAACAGAGCGTGGATGTTCCGTGACTACGGCCGCCGTTTACCGAACCCGGTATCTTCCGCAGGAAGCTCTTGAGCTGCGGCCGGAGGATTATGTGGTATTTACCAGCGCTTCCACGGTAAAAGGCTTTGTCCAATCCATGGATATGGACGATTTTCATGAGGTTACGGCCGTATGCATCGGGGAAAAGACGGCGAAGGAAGCGGGAAAATATCAGATGCGGACGGAAGTGTCGGAGGAAGCGACCATCGCCAGCCTGATTGATAAGATCATCCAACTGCATATAGAAAGGTCAAAAGCAGATTAAGGCATCCCAGGTTAAAAGGACTTACATTTTGACAAGTTAAGTATATGGAACTATCATCCAGATAAGTGGTAAGGCAGATGATATTCCAATAAGAACATTATTAATAATAGGTAATGGATAAAGAGGAAAGAAGGAAAGAGTAATGGAACTGACAGAAAGACCCAGAAGGCTCAGAAGCACTCCTGTTCTGCGCAAAATGGTCCGGGAAACCAGAATCGACCAATCGTCCCTGATCTATCCGATGTTTGTGAAAGAGGGAAAGGGGATAAAAGAAGAAATACCCACCATGCCCGGACAGTTCCGCTACAGCGTGGACATGCTCCCGGCAGCGCTGGAGGAGGTGGCCGCTTCCGGAGTTTTATCCGTTATGCTGTTCGGGATTCCGGATGAAAAGGATGAATGCGGCACCGGGGCCTGGGCGCAGGACGGTATTATCCAGAAAGCGCTAAAAGAGGCGAAACGGACTCATCCGGAATTATATTATATCACCGATGTATGCATGTGCGAGTATACGTCCCACGGACACTGCGGCATATTGAACGGACAGCAGGTGGACAACGACCGGACGCTGCCATATCTGGCGAAAATCGCGCTGTCACACGTACAGGCAGGCGCGGACATGGTAGCCCCCTCCGATATGATGGACGGCCGGGTGGCGGCCATCCGGGAGATCCTGGACCAGAACCGGTACGAGAATGTACCGATCATGTCCTATGCGGCAAAATACGCGTCCTCTTTTTACGGTCCGTTCCGGGATGCGGCCGGATCGGCTCCGGCGTTCGGAGACCGCAAAGCCTATCAGATGGACTATCATAACAGGAAGGAAGCGCTCAAAGAAGTCCTGACAGATTGTGAGGAAGGCGCTGATATCATCATGGTAAAGCCGGCCCTGTCGTATCTGGATATCATCCGGGAGACGGCGGATCAGATTCTGCTGCCGGTAGCCGCATACAGCGTAAGCGGTGAATATGCCATGATCAAAGCGGCCGCGCAGGCGGGGTATGTGGATGAAGCGGCGATGATCTGTGAGACGGCGGTCAGTATTTACCGCGCCGGCTGCGGCATTCTGCTCAGCTATTATGCAAAAGAGATCGCAGGATTTATAGAGGAAGGGAGAATCGGCTGATGTTCCGTTCAGAACAGCTTTTTGAAAGGGCGGTAAAAGTAATGCCCGGCGGCGTGAACAGTCCGGTCCGCGCCTATCAGTCCGTAGGCAGCACCCCGAGATTTATCCGGAGGGCGGACGGCGCTTATGTGTATGACGTGGATCAAAACCGCTATATCGATTATATCTGTTCCTGGGGACCGATGATCCTTGGGCATAACAATATGAAAATCAGAGAAGCTGTGATCCAGGCTTCCTATGAGGGACTGAGCTTTGGGGCCGCTACCGAAATGGAAGTTAACATGGCGGAACGGATCTGCCGGCTGGTTCCCTCTATGGAAATGGTCCGCATGGTGAATTCCGGTACCGAGGCGGTGATGAGTGCGATCCGGGCGGCCAGGGGCTATACCGGACGCAATAAAATCATCAAATTCGAGGGCTGCTATCACGGGCATTCTGATTCCCTGCTGGTGAAAGCCGGGTCGGGGGTTATGACTGCGGGTATACCTGACAGCTTGGGGGTGCCGGAAGGCTGCGCCCGGGATACGCTGACGGCCGTCTATAATGATTGTGACAGTGTGGCCCGTCTGCTTGAGGAAAACAAAGGCGAGGTAGCCGCGCTGATCGTGGAACCGGTGGCCGGGAACATGGGTGTGGTAGAGCCCTGTCCGGGATTCCTGCAGGGACTAAGGGATCTGTGCACAGAGCATGGCGCGGTGTTGATCTTTGATGAAGTAATCACCGGATTCCGGCTGAGCCTTCAGGGGGCGCAGGGGTACTACGGGATTACACCGGATCTGACTACATTCGGTAAGATTATCGGCGGCGGGATGCCGGTGGGCTGTTACGGCGGCCGCAGGGAAATCATGCAGACCATAGCGCCCTGCGGAAGCGTCTATCAGGCGGGCACCTTAAGCGGCAATCCCATCGCCATGGCAGCGGGACTTGCGGAACTGACCCAGTTGGAGGAAAATCCGGATATCTATTTACGTTTGGAAGAGATGGGGAACTATTTCCGGGACCGCTTAAGAGATATTCTGAAAGCGGCGGGTAAATCTTATCAGGTGACCGGGGTCGGATCTTTGAGCTGCCTGTTCTTTGCGGAACAGCCGGTCTTGAATTACCAGACCGCCAAAACTTCCGACACAGCAGAATTCGCCCGTTATTTTAACTGGATGCTGGATCATCACATCCACCTGGCGCCTTCCCAGTTTGAAGCCATCTTCCTGTCGGCGGCCCACACGAAGAAGGATGTGGATGAGACGCTGGATGCGGCAGAAGAGTTTTTCCGGGCTTAAGGGAAGAGCTATTTATTTTGCGGGATGTAGAAATATAGGAAATACGGATTGTATTTGAAGCGGACTTTGGAATACCCAAAATCCGCTTTGTTTATTCCACAGGGAAGTGCGGCTATGGAATAAAAATGTTCTACGGGGAATCCCACTGCGGCGGAAAGAAAGAGAATCCGAATCAATTCAATCATAAATATTTTATGAAAATTTTATAATTGTTTAGAGCAGTTTTCGTGAATTCATATAAACCATGTGCTATAATAAAAAATAGTTACGCAGCCGCATATGACAGAAATCCGTCATAAGGTGCGGCTGTGGGAGCGTGATACCCAAGATCCGGAAGGATCTTTCATTATACACGGAAAAGCAGGTGTTTTCGCACTTGAAGTTAAAAACAAGAATAGTCATCGCGTTTTTTACAATTATACTTGTCCCGGTACTGTTAACCGCGGTAGCGATCCTGGGTTTTGGAAATTACCAGCTTCGCTCCATGAAGGAAACCTATGGCATCTCCGGGGAAGACTACGGATCTTTGGCGAACTCCGTTCAATTCCTGAGCCGTCTGACCATAGCCACCCATGACAAAATCCTGGAAAAAGCCCGTACGGACGGTCCTGAACTGGAGAGCGAGGCCTATTTAAGTACCGTAAACAACGAACTTTATGGTAAATATTCTTATATACTGGCCCGGCGCGGGGATAAGCTTATATATAATGGAAGCGGCAAGGATGTCTCCGAGATTTTTGAACATCTTCCGGAATACGGGAACTTTGATTCCACTTTGGATGGCGGCGTGTACCTGGGCGGTGAGGTCCAGGCCCTGGTCAAACAGATCGATTTTACCTGCGCGGATGGGCAACCGGGAAGCGTGTTCATTATCACATCCGCGGAAGCGGTGATTCCCCAGGTCCGGTCCTTCGCGTTTGACATGATGATCACCATTATCCTTATTCTGGTGTGCACCAGCGCGGTGCTGACGTCCTGGATCTACCGGAGCGTCGCTTCCCCTTTGAAGAAATTAAAAGCGGCGGCCCAGAACATCAAAGAGGGCAATCTGGACTTTACGATCGAACCGGACGCCGATGACGAGATCGGCGAGCTCTGTATGGACTTTGAGGAGATGCGCCAGCGGCTGAAGATTACTTCGGAGGAAAAGCTCCAGTTCGATCAGCAGAACAAAGAGCTGATCAGCAACATTTCCCATGATCTGAAAACTCCGATCACAGCGGTAAAAGGCTATGTGGAAGGGATTATGGACGGGGTGGCGGACACCCCGGAGAAGATCGACAAATACATTAAGACGATCTATAATAAAGCCAATGATATGGACCGGCTGATCAACGAACTGACCTTTTACTCGAAGATCGACACCGACCGTATCCCGTATACGTTCAATAAGATCAACGTAAACAATTATTTCAATGATTGTATAGAAGAAGTGGGACTGGATCTGGAAGCCAAGAACATTGAACTGGCATATTTTAATTATGTGTCGGAAGACGTGGTTATCATCGCAGATGCGGAACAGCTGAAGCGGGTGATAAATAATATCATCAATAATTCGGTAAAATATATAGATAAACCAAAAGGCTATATTAATATCCGGGTAAAAGACGTGGGAGATTTTATACAGGTCGAGATCGAAGACAATGGAAAAGGAATTTCCAATAAAGATCTGCCCTTTGTCTTTGACCGTTTTTACCGGACGGACGCTTCCCGGAATTCCTCCAAGGGCGGCAGCGGAATCGGCCTTTCGATTGTGAAGAAGATTATTGAAGATCACGGCGGTAAGATCTGGGCAACCAGCAAGGAAGGTACGGGAACAGTCATGTATTTCGTGCTTAGAAAATATCAGGAGGTACCAGTGGATGAGTAAAATATTGATTGTAGAGGATGAAGAAAGTATCGCGGACCTGGAAAAGGATTATCTGGAACTCAGCGGATTTGAAGTAGAGATCGAGAATACCGGGGATATCGGATTGAAACGGGCCATGTCGGAGGAGTATGATCTGCTGATCCTGGATCTGATGCTGCCCGGTGTGGATGGATTTGAGATCTGCCGCCAGGTGAGGGAAAATAAAAATACCCCCATCATTATGGTGTCTGCGAAAAAAGACGATATTGATAAAATCAGGGGCCTGGGTCTTGGTGCGGACGATTATATGACAAAACCCTTCAGCCCCAGCGAGATGGTCGCGCGGGTGAAGGCTCATCTGGCCCGTTACGAGCGGCTGATGAACAGCAGCCATCAGGAAAATGAAATAATCGAGATACGCGGCCTGAAAATAGATAAGACAGCCAGGCGGGTCTGGGTGAATGGTGAAGAGAAGAACTTTACCACAAAAGAGTTTGATCTGCTGACTTTCCTGGCGCAGAATCCGAATCATGTGTATACAAAGGAAGAACTGTTCCATCAGATTTGGGATATGGAATCCGTGGGGGATATCGCTACGGTTACGGTACATGTGAAGAAGATCCGGGAGAAGATAGAATATGATACGGCAAAGCCTCAGTATATTGAGACGATCTGGGGTGTGGGTTACCGGTTTAAGGTGTAAACCTGCCGGTACATCGAAGGGACTATTGCGAATGGCAGCGCCAGATAAGGAAGTTTTTATGTAAGGTACGGTGTAACCTCAGAAATGGGATTGCACCGTTTCCTTTTGCTTTTGCAGAACGAGTGTTTGCCAATGCTTTTTTTGAGATTTCTTGAATATTTTTTCGCAAACATTGTCCGCATTAAGTTTTTGCAATTTTCGGGATGTCATGCTATAATAACTGCGTACAATATTTATTTTTGTATGCAGAAAGTTGGTGACTGCTTGAATAAACTAAAAACCTTAAAAGAAGTAATTGAAAATAATGGCGGCATTGCAAAAACTTCTGATTTTGCTGCCAACGGGATAAATAAATACGAAGTGGCAGCTTTTTGTAAAGAAGGAGTCATTGAAAGAATTCGCAGAGGATTTTATCGACTCCCGCAAAGTAATAGCATAACGGAGGAACGGTTAATACATGAGTTGCTTCCGCAGGGAATTATCTGTGTGGAGTCCGCTTTGTTCCATTATGGATATAGTGATTTTTCTCCCCGTAAATGGTCGATTGCTGTTCCAAGAACAGCATCTCGTGCTGTAAAGAACATTGAAGAATTTCCGATGAAGGCTTACTATATTCAAAAGGATTTTTTAACAATCGGAAAAACCACAGATGATTTTAATGGCGTATTATTGCCCGTATATGATAGAGAGAGAACCATCTGTGACTGCTTTAAATATCGTACAAAGCTTGATAATGAAGTTTTTAATAAAGCTGTTCACGCTTATGTCGCCGACGAAAAAAGGAATCTTGTAAATTTGTCTAAATACGCAAAAAAAATGAAACTTTACGCAAAGGTTATGAATATAATGGAGGTACTGCTTAATGGCTGATATTGCCGCATCTGTGCTTGCACGGCTGAAAAATAAGGCTACTGAAAGTGGCAGAAGTTATCAGCTTTGTCTGCAACTTTTTTGTCAGGAGGAATTTTTACGACGTTTGGAAAAATCCAAATATGTGGAAAATCTTGTCCTGAAAGGTGGTTTGTTTATTTACTCAGTTACCGATTTTGACAGCAGAGTAACGGTAGATGTTGATTTTCTTCTTCGGAGAGTACCGAACACCCCAGAACAGCTAAAACCTGTACTGGAAGAAATTATATCCACACCCACCGGCAATGGTTTTATTACCTTTGAAATTAAAGATATTGCGCCCATTGCGGTTGCAAAGAAATATGCCGGTATCGGAGCTTCTATTGTGGCTCGTATTAAAAACACAAAAACTCCGTTCAGTATAGACTTCGGTGTGGGTGATGTTATTGTACCAAAACAGGAAAAGAGAAAAATTCCGACGCAGCTTGATGATTTCAATGCGCCGGTGGTAAATACATATTCTCTTGAAACAACTATCGCAGAGAAGATAGACGCAATCCTCAGTCTGATGGAATTTTCAAGCCGTATGAAAGATTACTACGATATTTACTATCTTGCCAATAAATTTGATTTTGACGGTAAGGTGCTCACTGAGGCACTGAAGGAAACTTTTGAAAATCGTGGACACGCCTTTACGATTGAACAGTTTGAACAGGTTATGGACTTTGCAGAGGATTCTGCTATGCAGAAGAAGTGGAAAGCATTCTGTCGGAAGATTGACGCTAAAACTGATAATTTCAGTACAGTTCTTAAAACGATTAAGGCGTTTTTGACAAAACCGTTTACATCGGCAGTCGAAGGCAAGGAATTTACTGAAAAATGGTCTGCCGCTAATGGCGAGTGGATGTAATAGGAGGGCTTTATGAGTATAAATGACAATTGTTTGTGAATTTAATGAGAAGTTCATAGTTTCGACCTCTTTGAGCATATTGTAAGCAATTAAAAGAACAAATGCGAATGTGCGATATGCTTTTTTATACACACAAAAAAGACACCGAGAAAAGTATCTCTACCTTTCTTGGTGTCTTTTGCCTTTGCAACGCCCGTAATGGTTAGTATTCTGATGTGTTTTCAAATTACTTTCTTATCGGGCATTAGACAAATAGATAGTCCCTTTTTTGTATTTTCTCTTCATTTACGTTACAATTCTTCGCTTTCTAATATTGCTTCAAGCGCGGATGATAGTTGTGTGCGAAGCCTGCTTATTCATGTTCAGGAGCTGTTCTTCCGGGAGGTTCTGATCTGTAATGAGCTGATTGAATTCTGATAAAGCCGCGAAGCGCACGAAGGAAATCTGTCCGAACTTACTGCTGTCGGCCAGCATGATCTTTTCCACGGATGCGGTCATAAACGCTCTTTTTATCTCGGCCTGCTGCAGAGTGGGGGTCATAAAACCCTTCTCCGGCGTGAAGGAATTGGTGGCGAGAAAGGCCTTGTCCGCATTCAGGTCGGTCAGGGCCGAGACGGCAATAGGCCCGGTGGTGCAGTGGAAGCCTCTGCGGACGATGCCGCCGACGAAGATGAGGGAGGCGTCGGTAGTGGTTTCCACATTTAATGCAATCTTCAAGTCGTTGGTTATCACGGTCAGGCCATTTCGCTGGTGCAGCAGGGAAGAGAGTTCGTACGTGGTGGTTCCGGTGTCGAGTATGATGGTGTCACCGTTTTCTATGAGTTCCAGCGCGCGCTGGGCGATTGCCCGTTTTTCCCCGGGATGTTCGATTTCTTTCATGGTAGAAGTTGGCTCGAAGCCGGATTTTTCAATGGAAATTGCGCCTCCGTGAGTACGCTTTAATTTACCGGCGGCATCCAGGGTTCTCAGATCGGTTCGGATCGTCACGGTGGAAACATGGTACAAATTCGCTAATTCCGGTACCGTCATCTTGTCATTTTTTTCTAACAATTCTATGATTTGAGCTTGCCGTTCTTCTGCGAACAGCGGCTGATTCGTATGCTTCATAAGAACATCCTTTCCATAGCTTTCATTTGTTTTCATTATAGAGAATCAGAGGGAGGATTGCAAGGGGAAATTTTTCAGTGGAAAATGGAAATACCCCCAAAGCTTCCCCGCTTTTCCCAGCACTGGTACATGGATGATGACGGAATGTTAGAAAAGTTTTTGAATTTGAGATTTTTATAGGATAGGGATTGACAAACGATAGTGATCAGAATATAATGTGAGAAACAAAAGCAAATGAAAGCAATGTATAGATAAATGAAAGCATAGGAAAGAGAACAGAATAAGAGGACGTAATAGGAAAAATATGGGGGAGAGGATAAAGGATAGAATAGGAAAAAGCACAGGATAGGAAAGAGAGCGGATAAAGATAGAGATCGGGTTAGAAAGAGAATAGATTAGGAAGCAGAATAAAAAGTGATGGTATAGAGTAGCAAAAGAGCAGTGATGCAACAGAAATAGAAATAGCAATAGAAATAGCAATAGAAATAGTAATAGGAAGGGGAAGGACTATGGGGACATATTTGATCGGAGTGGACATTGGTACACAGGGGACGAAAGCGGCGTTGTTTGATGCACAGGATATGAGTGTGGTATGCACGGGATTTCGGGAATCGGTACTAATTCAGCCCAAGACCGGAGCGGTGTGGCAGGAAGCAGATGACATATTCGGGTCTGTGCTGGGAGCGGTCCGGGAGGTGATGGACCAGTCCGGCGTGGATTCCTGTGAGGTGGCGGCCATTGGCATTGATTCTCAGATGGCTGGAATTATGGGGGTGGATGAACAGGGAGAAGCGGTTACCTATTATGATTCCTGGCTGGATTCAAGATGTGAGGAATATGTGGAGCTGATGCGAAAAACGGCGGGCCGGGAGATCACATCGATTACCGGCGGGCCGGTGACTTATACCCATGGGCCGAAGATCCTGTGGTGGAAAGGTGAAAAGCCCGATATATACCGGCGGATTTTCAAATTCGTGCTGCCGCATGGGTATGTGACGGGAAAGCTGGCGGGCTTAACAGGGGATGAGATCTATTTTGACTATACCGGGATGCAGTATTCGGGGTTTGGCGATAATAAGCATCTGAAATGGTCTGAGGAACTGCTGAATGAATTCCAGGTTTCCGGGGATAAGATGGCCAGGATTGCCGCGCCCTTTGAGATCGTCGGAAAGCTTAAGAAGGAGTATGCCGGGGACATGCATTTGCGGGAAGGGATTCCGCTTGTGGCCGGAAGCGGGGATACGTCGGCATCTGTCTTCGGCGCGGGAGTGGTTGAACGGGGACAGCTGATGGACTGCGCAGGCACGGCGTCTGTTCTGTGCAGTGTTGTGGATGAATATGTGCCGGATGTGGAATACAAGACCATGACGATGATGCGGTCGCCGGTGGACGGGCTGTGGATGCCGTTAGCTTATGTAAATGGCGGCGGACAGTGTCTGAGCTGGTTCGTTTCGGAGTTTGCCGGACATCTGGAGAACCCTTATGAGGAATTGTCAAAGAAAGCCTGTCTGCTGCCGCCGGGATCAGAGGATCTGCTGTTTATCCCGCATTTTGCAGGCAGAGTGCTGCCAAATAATCCTTACGTCAAAGGGAGTTTTCTGGGCCTGGACTGGAAACATACGAAGAACCATATGTACCGGGCGATTATGGAAGGGATTGCGTATGAATATCATTACTATCTGGAGGTTATGAAGAAGCTGCTTCCTTCCAATACGTTTGATTCTATACGGATTATGGGCGGAGGAGCCAGATCAGAGCTCTTTAATAAGATAAAGGCGGATGTGCTGGGACTTAAGACTTCCGTGCTGGATATGGAGGATACGGCCCTGGTTGGAAGCGCGGTGATCGCCGGCGTAGGTGCGGGGGTGTTTAAGGATTACCGGGAACCGCTTGAACAGGCCGGCCGGGTGAAGGAGCGAATCGCGCCGGACGCGGCCGCTCATGCAGCTTATGGACGGTACGCGGACTTGTATCTGGAGGCCATCGAGGCGCAGACGCCGGTTTACCGTAAATGGAAATCAAAATAAAAGAAAAACAAGGAGGCAGAAAATGAAAGACATAATAGGAATCGGCCTGATCGGGGCGGGCCGGGCAGGAATGATTCACGCGGAAAATTTTGTATCCCGGGTGCCCGGCGCGAGAATGGCCGGGGTGGCGGACAACTCGGAAGAAGCGGCGAAAAAGGCGGCCGACCGGTTACATATCCCTTATTGGTATACCGACTATCGGAAATTGCTGCAAAACCCGGAGATTGACGCGGTGATCGTCGTCACTCCAACGAAATATCACAAGGAAATCGTCCTGGAAGCGGCCGCCGCCGAGAAGCATATTTTGTGTGAAAAACCTATGGCCATGAATTCGGAAGAATGTAAGGAAATGATACAGGCTGCCGAAGAACATCAGGTAAAGCTGCAAATCGGCTTCATGCGCCGCTTTGATAAGAGCTTTCGCAAGGCTAAGGAGATCATTGATTCCGGTGAGATTGGCCAGGTGGTCATGGTGAAATCCCTGACGCACGGGCCCAGCACTCCCAGGGAGTGGATGTACGATATTGAGAAAAGCAACGGACCGCTGGCCGAAGTGAACAGCCACGACATCGATACGATGCGGTGGCTGGCGGATAGTGAAGCCGTCAGCATTCACGCGATGGCGGGAAATTTCAGATGCCGGGAGGCGGCGGAGAACTATCCGGACTTTTACGATACCGTGCTGATGAATGTGCGCATGGCAAACGGAGCGATCTGTAATATCGACGGCGCTCAGGGAGTAAGATACGGGTATGATGCCCGGGTGGACGTTCTTGGAACCAAAGGATTGGTACAGATCGGCGGGTTAAAGGAAACTACGACGGTGTCCTGTACAAAGGAACACGGCATGTCAAGCGGGATTATCGCCAGCTGGACAGACTTATTCAGCGAGGCGTATGTGCAGGAGGACATCAGCTTTGTCCGGTGTATCCTGGAAGATACGGAACCGGAGGTGACCGGATATGACGGATGGAAAGCGGTGGAGATCGTGAAAGCCGGAAACCGGTCCATAAAAACCGGCGGAATCATAAACCTGAATGAAAAAGAAAAGCCGGATGGGGAGGAAAAGAAATGTTAGCTGCGAAATTATTCGGTCCGGGACAGATCCGGCTTGTGGAGACAGGAATACCGGAAATCGGGGACGATGAAATCCTGATCCGTACAAAAGCGGCCGCGATCTGCGGTTCTGATCTGCGGATGATCGGAAACGGCTACCGGGGCGTGGATGAGAGCCATCCGCTGACACTGGGGCATGAGATCAGCGGGATCATTGAACAGACGGGCGCTTTGGTCAGTGATTACCGGAAAGGCATGCATGTCTGTGTGGCGCCCAACTATGGCTGCGGGATCTGCGATATGTGCGTCAGCGGAGATACACATTTGTGCGCGGAATATAAGGCCTTTGGCATTAATATCGACGGCGGGTTTGCGGAATATGTCCGTGTGCCGGCAAAGGTAATCAGGCAGGGGAATCTGATGGTTCTGGGGCCGGAGGTTTCATTTGGAGAAGCCGCGTTGCTGGAACCCCTGTCCTGCGTGCTCAATGGACAGGAACGGCTGCACATACAACCGGGGGATTCTGTCCTGGTGGTAGGAGCCGGGCCGATTGGACTGATGCATGCGCTGCTGGCCGGAAGTTATGGGGCGGCGAAGGTGTATATGCGGGACTTATCCGAGACGAGGATGCGGCAGTGTGAAAAGGTAAACCCGAAGATCAGCGGAATCTATGGGGAAGATTTGAAAAAAGAAATCATGAGGCTGACGGATGGCAGGGGCGTGGATGTGTGTATCATTGCCTGCCCCTCTGGGAAAGCGCAGGCGGACTCTCTGGAGCTGATGGCCATGAACGGCAGAATTCTGTTCTTCGGGGGCCTTCCCTCCGGGAATGATCTGGTGAACCTGCCGTCGAATCTGATTCATTACCGGCAGTTATCGATCAGCGGTTCGACCAGGGCGAATGTCAGGCAATACCGGATGGCGGCCAGACTGCTTGAAACCGGGATGTTAGAACTGGCAGGTATGATCAGCGCCGAATACCCGCTGGAGGAATTCGCCGAGGCTGTGGAATATGCGAAAAGCTCTGCGGGGTTAAAGACCGTAATCAAATTTTAACAGGAGGATAAAAAATGAACAGTAAGACAATTACAAGGGAAGAACTGTGCGGATTGTTTGACCACACAAATTTAAAAGCCTATGCGCAGGAAGAGGATTTCAAAAAGCTCTGTGACGAGGCCGCCGCGAACCATTTCGCCATGGTGGCGATCAATTCCGCTCCGGTGGCGCTCTGCCATAAATTGCTGAAAGGAAGCGGCGTGCATGTGGGAGCGGCGATATCCTTTCCGCTGGGACAGACAACGGTGAATACGAAGGCGTTCGAAGCGGAACAGGCGATTCAGGATGGCGCGGACGAGATCGACTATGTCATCCATATCGGGCAGCTGAAACAGAAAAATACGGCGTATATCAAAGAGGAAATGGAAACGATGGTCCGTCTCTGCCGCAGCCATCAGGTAATCTGCAAGGTCATCTTTGAAAATTGTTATTTGACCAAAGAAGAAATTAAAACGGCAGCGGAGATTGCCAGAGAGGTAAGGCCGGATTTTATCAAGACCAGCACGGGCTTCGGGACTTCCGGCGCTCTGTATGAGGATGTTCTGCTGATGAAGAAGACGGTGGGAGATCTGGTTAAGGTTAAGGCGGCCGGGGGAATCCGGGACTGGGAGACCTGCAGCCGGATGATCGACGCGGGGGCGGAACGGATCGGAACCAGCAGCGGTTTGCTGATACTGGAACAGTTTGACCGGGCGAGACAGCAGCGAGGCTAAGAGAGAACGAAGGGAGGATTATGGGATGGATCAGGCAAAAGCGTTGCTTCAACCCCTCTATATGAGAGAGGCAAATGAAAGGGAACGGCAGGAATTTAAGGATCAGGTGAAAAATCTGGAAAGCATGTATGAGGAGGAAGCGGTATTCCTAAGCCCGCTGGAATTGGGATCTATGATTCCTCAGGAGGCGGACGCCGTCGTGTTTCCGCAGATGCTGGGCGCTGTTTTTGGTTATAAAGAGGCGCTTAAAGAACTTCGGATTCCCATCCTGGTATTGACCTCTGAATTCGGCACGGTGGAAATGTGGGATTGGGAAATTGTATCCTATCTGCGGGAAGAATTGGGGTGCAATGTATTTTCCCCTTATCGCGTGGAAATGGCGAAGGTCGTCATGCGTGCAATAGCCGCCGGCCGCCGGATGCGAGGCGGTTTAAAATTCCTGATGTTCCAGGATGATCCCGGCGAGGGGATGCAGGCTTACATATTCAAACGGTTTTACTGGTGGGAAACGGAGTGCCGTGAGCGGATTGAACAGGCTTTCGGCGTTCAGATCATATTTTCCAGCTGGAAGGAAGTCAATGACCGTGCGGCGCAGATAAGCGACGAACAGGCCTGGAAGCTTTGGGAGGAACGAAAGGTTCCCGTGCAGGAAGTATCAAAGGAGAGTATCCTTCGGGCGGTAAAATTATATATTGCCATCAAAGAGGAGGCGGATGAACTGGGAGATGTCTGCGCGGTGGGCAGCAACTGCCTGAATGAATCGTTTCTATCCCGGACGACGCCCTGTCTCGCCTATGACTGGCTGTTTGAATATGATCATATCTTATGGGCCTGCGAGGGAGATCTGGTCACGCTGATCAGCAAATTTATCCTGTACAGCGCGCTGAAGCATCCGGTTATGATGACGAATATCTATCCTTTCCTGGTGGGAATGGCTGCGCTGAAGCATGAGAAGATTATGGAGTTTCCGGACATTGAGGATCCGGATAATCATGCGCTTGGGGTTCACTGCGGATACTTCGGCTTTGCGCCCAGATGTTTCTGCGATCAATGGGTCATGAAACCGAAGGTATTAGAGATTGTGAATCAGGATGCGATCGTCATCGACTGCCGGATGAAGACGGGGGATGTCACGTTGGCGAAGCTCCACCCGAATATGAAGGTGCTCACTATTATAGAAGCACAGATCGAGGACTACGTGCAGTATCCCGGATCGGATTGCCGAAACGGCGCACTGCTCAAATATAAAAACAACAGCGGCCACAAGGTGATGGAGAAGCTTTCTTCTCATCACGCCATTATTGTCCAGGGCAATGTCACGCCGGAATTATTGCTGCTGGCCGGAGTATATGGATTTGAGACCGAGGTGCTTTAGCAGACGCCTGAGGCGCCTGCACCGCTGTTAATTCGTAATCGGACGGGTGGACTCCCTCAGAATGATATCGGTCTGATACTGGGTGAACTCATAGGGTAGAGAGGGATTTTTGATCCGGTTTAAAACCTTATGCGCCGCCTGCCGGCCCAGATATTCGGAATGGGCGTCCACCGTCGTAATCGAAGGAAACTGTCTGGCTGCTTCGGACAGATTATCAAAACCCACCACGGACACCTGGTCCGGAATTTTATAGTTCAGTTCCTTTAAGGCGCTGGAAAGCTCGATGGCATGCAGGTCGTTTACGCAGAGAAAGGCATCCGGCAGTCGCTCCATAGCGGTCAGCCGTTCTTTGATATAAGAGATGCATTCCTCGACGGAGAAGCGCGTCAGGTCCTCCGTAATACAGTTCTCCGGGTGATACGGGAGATGGGAGAGGGTCAGGGCGTCCCGGAAGGCGTGCCAGCGCTGGGCGATGGAAAAGCAGTAATCCGTGTATCCCACAAATCCGAAGTTCTTTCGGCCCTGTTTGATCAAAATGTCCATAATCTCATGGACGGAATTGGCATTTTCGGTGGCCACAATATCCGTCCGTCCTGAAAACAGATAGGAATTCGCAAAGGTATCTACGAATACGGACGGAATATCCAGGGCTATGATTTCTTCCCAATAGGGAACGTTGAAAATATTAAATGAAATAATGCCCGCAATGGAACCGTCATACAAAGAAGGCGGAATCGTGATATCGGAATCGTCGCCGTCCCGTACGATATTCAAAACCAGCGCATAGCCGTTCTTTTTCAGCGTGCGCTCAATACCTGCCAACAGGTTATTCAGATATTCCGTATTTTCCAGATGATAGGTAAACATAATGCTTCCCTTCTGAAACGGAAGCTTTGCAGGAGCGGCGGATGAGGACGTATCGTCCGCCGCGCCGATGTAATCCAGTACCAGTTTTGTTGTTTTCTCCGATACGCCGGATTTTCCGCTCAATACCTTGGATACGGTATTGCGTGACAGCTGAAGTTCCGCTGCAATCTCTTTGATCGTCAATTTTCTTTTCATTTTGTTATCCCTCGATTGTGTCTGATTTTGAGACGAATTTTTGAAAACAGGTGTATATCCATAATGGCTTTTAAACGGTTATACGATTTCTATGTTTTCTATTATAATCTGTTACAGCACAAATTTCAATAGAAATTGTGCATATACATCATGCACAAAATCACTAATTTTTCATATGATGCACAAAAATGTGCAATATTAAAAGGATAAATGCAAAAAAAGTGTTGACTAGCATGCAAAAAGGTGCTAAAATAAGAAACATCAAGTAACAAAAAAATGTGCATAATTAAATGCACAAATGCACAATCTATGGAAAAGGAGAGTGTCATTGATATGGAATATGAATTTCCAAAAGATTTTGAATGGGGTGTTGCCACCGCTTCGTATCAGGTGGAAGGAGCCTGGCAGGAAGACGGAAAGGGAGAGAGCATATGGGACCGTTTTTCCCATATTCCCGGAAATATCGTTGATCTCACCAACGGAGACCGGGCCTGCGATTTTTACCACCGCTACCGGGAAGACGTTGATCTGGCCTGCAGCCTGGGGATTCAGGTGTACCGGTTGTCCGTCAGCTGGCCCAGGATATTTCCAAACGGCAGGGGAGAAAAAAACGAAAAGAGCATTGAGTTTTACCGGAACGTATTAAACTACATAAAAGAAAAGGGAATGAAGACGTCGCTTACCCTGTATCACTGGGACCTGCCGCAGAAACTGCAGGACGAAGGGGGCTGGTGCAACCGGGAGATCGTAGAGGACTTTAAGAACTACGCGGTTACCCTGTTCGAAGCGTACGGTTCCCTGGTGGATTATTGGATTACCTTAAACGAGCCATATTGCAGTTCCTTCCTGGGATATTGGAAGGGAGAGCATGCGCCGGGCTACCATGATTATTCCATGGCTCTTGCGGCAGCACATCATCTGCTGATGTCCCACGGAACGGCGGTGAAGGCCTACCGCAGTATGGGACTACCCGGAAAGATCGGAATTACGCTGAATATGAACCAGCCTTATCCGGCAGACATTAAGAACGAAGAGGATCAAAAAGCGGCGGAGCGGATGCGGATGCAGAATAACCAGCTGTTTGGAGATCCGGTCATGAAGGGGACCTATCCCCAGGAGTTGTTTGATTTTCTGAAAGGACAGGGGGTTGTCCTGCCGGATGTCAGGGAAGGGGATCTGGAGCTGATCCATCAGCCCATCGATTTCCTTGGGCTGAATAACTACTTTGCGGATATTGTCAAAGCGGACGACGGAGCGTGGCCGCTAATGGCTTCGCTTACCACCAAGGGCCTTCCGGTGACGGATGCGGGCTGGGAGGTATATCCGGAGAGTATGTATGATCTGCTCACATGGATACAGGATACCTACCAACCGCCGGAAATTATTATTACGGAAAATGGGGCCGCCTGCAATGACTGGATCAACAGCGACGGAAGGATCGAGGATACCAACCGGATCGATTATCTGAAACGGTATCTGGGGGAAGTACACCGGGCGGTCAAAGACGGTGTTCCGGTAAAAGGCTATTATGTCTGGTGCTTTACGGATAACTTTGAGTGGGCATGGGGACTTTCCAGAAGGTTCGGCATTGTTTATATGGATTATGAGACGCAGAAACGCACACCCAAGGACAGCGCTTTCTGGTACAAACAGGTAGTCGAAAATAACGGTTTATAAAAATTATCCGATACACATTCGTCTTTCATAATTTTAAGCAGAAGGGAGGGAGCTATTTGGAAAAAAACGTTGTAGTGACGGGAGCAGGGCAGGGGCTGGGAAATTGTGTTGTGAGGAAATCCCTGGAAGAAGGGTTTCGGGTCTACGCCGTCGACAGAACGATCACGGAGGAATTAAACAGTCTCAAAAACCGGTATCCGGAACAGCTGGAAGTTCTGCGCTGCGATATTTCTTCTATGGCCGATGTTGACAGAACCGGAGAATTTATCAAAGCGCATACGAAACGGATTGACATTTTATATAATATCGCGGGGATCTACCGTTTCCGTGACAAAGTAGGACTTGCGGACACAAATATGGAATCGGAAGCATTTCTCACCATGTATGATGTAAATGCCGTAGGGCCGCTGCGTATGTGCAAGGCGCTGGCGGACAGACTGGGCGGCGGAAGCGTGATTATTAATATTTCCTCCGAGGCGGGAAGCATCGGAAGCTGCTGGAGGACGCAGGAATATGCGTATTGTATGTCGAAAGCGGCGCTGAACATGGGAGCGAAGATCCTGTCGAATGAATTAAAAGACCGGGATATCAGGATATTCAATCTGCATCCGGGCTGGCTGAAAACCTCCATGGGGGGCGAGGAAGCGATGAAGAGTGAGGAAGCGGTAACGCCGGAGGAATCAGCCGGACACATTATGCAGATTGCGGAACATCCGGAAACCGTTCCGAAGGACCGGATGTTTATGGAGTACACAATGGAACCGCTGGTCTGGTAGCAGGGAAGCGGTAAAAAGGGTAAAGGAGAAAGGATAATGAAAAGAATGAAAAAAATTGGGGCGTTATTGTTAGCATTGGTAATGGTACTTTCTATGGCTGCCGGCTGCGGGTCCAAGGCTGCGGAATCGGCAGAACAGCCGAAGGATGCCGCCGGTACGAAGAGTGAAGCGGCGGATGACACAAAGAGCGAGGCAGCGGATAATACGGCGTCTACCGGCGAGAAAACCAAAATTACCGCCTGGATGGGCAGCTGGTGGGAGAGCGAGGTTCCCAGGCTGAAAGCCGGATTCGAAGAAAAATATCCGGAGTATGAGCTGACGATTGAATGCCTGCCGATCAATAATTACATTGAAGCCGCAGTGACATCGATCTTGGGGGGAAATGCGCCGGATGCGCTGGCGCTGGACGGACTTATGGTGGCGACTCCGGTAGGCCAGAATTTGCTGCAGCCGATGGACGATTTTATGTCCCGGTATGGCTGGGAGCAGGACCAGTTCAGCCCCGGAGCCATGAAAAACGGTATTATGAACGACACGGTATATGCGGTTCCTTACCGCACGGCTCCGAATGCCATGTTTTATAATAAAACCCTGTTTGACAAAGCGGGTCTTCCCTATCCTACCGATAACATGCCGCTGGATCAATTCCTGGAGACCGCAGAGAAGCTGACGAACGCTTCGGAGGGTGTCTATGGATACGGAATCGCAGGTTCGAAGAACGATCCCGCCAACGTCATCACCTCCCTGGGCTGTTTCTTATGGTCGAAGGGCGGGGATTTCTTGACCGAAGACATGACGGCCAGTGCGATGGATACGGCGGAGTCTGTGGAAGGTGTGAAATTCTGGTCGGAATTATATACAAAGTATAAAGTAGTTCCGGAAGGCTGCATCAACTATGCAATCTCCGCAGACTTAATTCCGATGGCTCAGAACGGACAGCTGGCTATGGTGCCGATCGACGCAGTCAGCGCCAGCTCCATGGATGAATATGCAAAGAAAAACGGATTTGAATGGGATATGTGCGTAGCTCCCGGTACCGAGGACCGTGCGGCCGCGTGGCTGTGGACGATACCGACAGGGGCAAAGAACGTGGACGGCGCTGAGAAATTCATCGACTACTTCCTGCAGCCGGAAGTGCTGGCGGATCAGGATGTGGTGATGCCTGCGGTAATCGAGGCGCAGAGCATCGGTGTGTGGACGGATCCTCTATATGAAGCATTCTGGCGGGCGGATGCCAATGCGAAGAAATTCCCTCCGCTGACTCCGCAGTGGAATGAGATTCAGAATATCGTGATTACGGGACTCCAGAATGTGCTGCAGGGGGCGGCCACTCCGGAGGACGCATGCAAATCCATGTCTGACGAGATTAACGGACTGCTGAAATAAGAAACCGCAGGAAAGCAAAGATTGGCTTCAGGAAGAGCGTATTCCTGAAGCCAAAAAAATAAGAAAGTGGGGGTGGTCCGGGGTGAAGAGAAGCACTAGGCGGATGCTGGTAGGAATGTTATTTGTCGCACCCAGTGCGATTGCAATCATCCTGATGATGGTGTATCCCATCTTACAGATAACAGGATTCAGCTTCTCCAAAATAACTCTGCCATTTTTTGACATGTCTTTCACGGGACTGGATAATTTTAAAAATATTTTCTCAAAAGCGGAAATGGGAACGATCGTCAAGAACACGCTGATCTGGACGATTCTGTCTATGGTGCTGAGGGTCGTCTTAGGATTTGCCGCTGCAATGGTTATGGAAAGCAAATTCCGGGGGATGAAGATTTTAAGAACCTGCGCGCTGATCCCCTGGGTAATCCCTTCCATCGTGGCTTCGAATACCTGGAGGTGGATCTATAGCGCCGATAACGGGCTGTTGAACACGGTGCTGCGGATGATTAATCCGGATCTGGCCGCCAACTGGCTGGGTTCCGCCTCTACCGCGTTGACGTCGGTCATCATAGCTTACTCCTGGGCGGGATTTCCGTTTATCATGCTGATGCTGGTGGCAGCTATGCAGGGAATCCCGATGGACTATAAGGAAGCTGCGAAGATTGACGGGGCCAACAGCCTGCAGGTATTCCGCTACATTACGCTGCCTTCCTTAAAACAGATACTTACGATGTTAATTGTTCTGGAATTCATCAATGGAATCAACTCCTTCGACATGCTGTATGTCATGACCGGGGGAGGGCCGGGAATCGCATCCGAGGTCATCGGCCTGACGATATACCGGTACGCGTTTAAGAATTTGGATTTTGCAACGGCATCCACCATTAGTTTTCTCATTATCATCGTTATGATTATCGCGTTCCTGTTCTATGTCCCGGCCAGCGCGAAAGGCCGGAATAAGGGAGACGGAGCGAAAAGGAGGGGAATACGATGGAAAAAGAACTGAAGAAAAAGTCATCCTCGGGCAGACGGGTAAAACATCTCGCCATATGGCTGCTGGCAATCTTTATCGTATTGTTTTCCGTGGTGCCTTTTTTATGGGCGGTGTCCACATCTTTGAAGGATGAGGTTTCCGTCTATGCATCACAGCCCACCTTGCTGCCCCATCCGGTAACCTTTGAGAATTATAAGGCGGTGTTTACCGATTCGAATATGATGAAGAGCTTCGGCAACACCATCAAGGTATCGGTGCTCTCCACCATCGTCTCCACGGTGGTGGCGGTGCTGGGAGCCTACGGGTTCTCCCGCTACAAGTTCCCCGGCAGTAAAACGCTGCTGACCTCCATACTGTTCACCAGGCTGCTGCCCAGGGTGACTCTGCTGGTCCCGTTTTATATCACCATATCAAAGCTGCATCTGATCAATACGTATTCGGGTCTGGTTTTGCTGTATCTGGTGGTGGGGATACCGGTGTCGATCTGGCTGATGAAGGGATTTATCGACGCGTTGCCCTACGAAGTGGAGGAGGCGGCCGTCGTGGACGGCTGCAATGCATTTCAGGTGCTGATAAAGATTGTGGTCCCGATGGTTGCGCCGGCAATCGCTACCGTGGCTATGTTTTCTTTCATCCTGTCCTGGAATGAATTCCTCTTCCCGCTGCTGATGGCAAAGGATTCCGCAATCCGGCCGATCGCGGTGTCCCTGGCATTTTATATCGATGAATCGGGGATAAAGTGGGGCACGCTGATGGCGGCTTCCGTGCTGATGAGCGTACCGGCTATCATCTTTTTCTCGATCGCCCAGAAGTATATCGTGGCAGGGCTGAGCGAGGGAGCGGTAAAAGGCTGAGCGCGCCCAGAAATTATCAATAATAGAAAAGGGAGATTAAAGATGGCATTAGGAACGACAAAGGTCTGGCACTTGTCTTTTGTGGTCAGAGATTTAGAGACAGTAATCGGGAATTGGGCAGAACTGTTAGATGTACCGGTTCCTGAGATTATGCAGGTACCGGCTGCCGAAGAAGCGCCGGCTTATACGGACGACAGACTGGGAGATTATACGGACTGCCGGATCGCGGTTCTGGAAATGGAAAATATCAAGATGGAATTTGTGCAGCCGGGAGAAAGCGAAAGTCCCTGGAAAGATTTTCTTAAGAAGGAAGGGGAGGGCTTACAGCATATAAGCTTCCTCGTGCCGGACGCCAAGGAAGCGAAAGCCGCTTTAAATGAGAAGCTGGGAATCCATGACCCGTATCATATCGGCTTTTATCCGGACGGCACCTATGCGTTCTATTCCACGAAGGATAAACTGGGTACGGAGTTAAATATAAAGAGCGAAGAGTCCAATACGGATCTGATCAAACGGATCCTGGCGAACAGGGAAAAACCCCTGTCGGAGCTGCAATAGTCTACATAGTCGAAAAGGAGAAAAAAGAATATGGCTGAATTATTAAAAAGAACGGAATTTGCGCAAGTGGGTTTTATTGTAAGGGACATCGAAGAGACCAAACAGAAATTTGCCGCCCTGTTCGGGGTGGAGGTTCCGGAGACTATCGGCTGTGGGGAGTACGAAGTGACTCAGACGGAATATAAAGGAGAGGCGGCGCCGGAGGCAAAATGCCTGATGGCCTTCTTCGACTTAACTCCCGGTGTGCAGCTGGAACTGATCCAGCCCAACGAGGCCGCTTCCACCTGGCATGATTATCTGGAGGAGCATGGGGAAGGAATACATCACATTGCGTTTAATGTTCAGGGTATGAAGAAAACCGTTATAGAGTGTGAGAAATACGGGATGAAGCTAATGCAAAAAGGTGAGTACGGCGGCGGAGACGGCAGATATGCTTATATGGACGCTGGGAAAGATTTAAAATGTATCATTGAGCTATTGGAAAATGACTGAACCTGGCAGGAGAAAAAGGAGGACGGCGGATGAAGATTGTGGTAATTGGAGCGGATCAGGGGTTAGGAGAGAAACTCTGCGGGATAATCAGACAAAAGGGGCAGCAGGCCGCGGCCGGTATGTACCGGATCGAAAATGCGAAAAACAGCGGAGCGGAGGATGGTCACCTGCTGCTACTTACCGATGTAACGGATCCGGACTCCCTGCAAAGGGCGGCGGACGTGATCCGGTATTCCTGGGGCACGGCCGATGCGGTGGTGGATGTGGCCGGTGTGCTTACGGACGGGGACCGGACCCACAATCTGATGGATATTGACCTGCAGGATGTAAGAACGGAGCTGGAGGTAAACGCGATTGGCGTATTATCCGCATTCCGGGCTTTTTATCCGGTTCTGAACAAGAACGGCAGATTTGTTGCGGTAACCTCGGAGGGCGGAAGCTTTTCCAACAAGGGGGATATGTTCCCGAGTTATGGTATCTCAAAGACTGCGGCGAATAAGATCGTGCAGATCCTGCGGGAAACCGTGAAGGACGTGGAAATCATGGCGGTACATCCGGGCAGGATGAATACCGAGATGGGAAGGACTACGGCCGAAATCGAGCCGGAAGAGGCGGCGGAAGGGATCTACCGCATCGTGGCGGGAGAGACCCGGCTAAGAGAAGGGCTCTGGTTCATCGATTATAAGGGATGTGAAATGCCGCTTTAAGCAAGAGGAAAGACTCAGATTATTATAAACAACTCTGGAAGAGGGCCTGTGAAAAACAGGCCCTCTTTGTATTCCACGGGAAAGCGTTCTTATGGAAGAAATAAGAAAATAGTACACTTATATCCAAAAATCATCGGTTTCGGTGGGCGGACAGGAGATGCTAAAATAAAACTGCAGCATAAGAAAAGCGGCTGCAAAACAAAGTAGATAAAAATCAGGATAAAAAGAAAAGAGATCAAGTTGGGGAGGTTACGAAATGGCAATCAAAGATTCGTATCAGATTTCGACCGAGCCGGTCAGGACGGAGCGGATTGACAGGCTGCATCGGTATATCACGTCGTCGAAATACGGCATATGCGTGGAGCGGGGCAGGCTGCTGACGGAATATTACAGGGCGCACACCGATGAGGCGCCGATCAAACGCAGGGCGAACGGGATGAACCACGTGCTGCAGAATATGAGCATTTATATTCTGCCGGGCAGCATGTTCGCGGGCAATCAGGCGTCCCATCCCCGTTGGGCGCCGTTGTTTCCGGAATTTGACATGGAGTGGATGGAAAGCGAGATGTTAAACGGCGATCCGTATTTTCCGGATCAGCGCCCGGAGGACCGTTACATACTCCGTGAGGAGGATAAGCCTGCCATTCGGGAGATCTGTGATTTCTGGAAAGGCCAGACCGTGACAGATATGCTGCGCACAAGGCTGCCAAAGGAAGCCCTTGCCACCCATTTCCAAATCAAGGCGGCTGACATCGGCGCGTATTTCCAGGGCGGAGACGGGCATTTCGCGCCGGATCATCCGTGGCTGATTCAAAACGGCGTGCAGACTATCATCGATCAATGCGAAGAGGGGCTTGCCAATATTGATTACAAGAATGATCCCGAGTGCGTGAAGAAAAAAGATTTCTATGAAGCGGCTATGATAAGCGCCAACGCAATCATACAATTTGCCGCCCGCTACGCCGATCTTGCCGAAAAGCTGGCGGCGGAGGAAACCGATGAAACAAGGAAGCGGGAACTTCTGGAGATGGCCGGAATCTGCCGCCATGTGCCGAAGTATCCGGCCCGCAATTTCCGGGAAGCGCTGCAGTTTATTATATTTACCCATATCTGTATCCAGATTGAGGATAACGGAGCCGGTATTTCCTTTGGGCGCTACGACCAGTTCATGCAGCCGTACTATGAGGCGGGCATCGCGGACGGAACGCTGACCAGGGAGCTGGCCACCGAGCTGACCGAGAATTTCTTTTTGCAGATCTATACATGCAACAAAGTGCGCAGCTGGGTCGATACCGACTTTTTCCGGGGCGTACCCATGTTCCAGAACCTGACGATCGGCGGCGTAGATCCCGAGACCATGGCGGACGCCACCAACGATATGAGCTATATCGCTCTGGACGCCACCTACAACACGAGAGTGCCGCAGCCGTCCCTGACCGTGCGTTTCCACAAGAAGACGCCCATGGAATTCAAGATGCGCGTGGCAGAGGTGGTACGCCTTGGCACCGGCCTGCCGTCCATCTTTAACGACGAGGTTTACACAAGGGCTATGATGAACCGGGGCTATGAGATGAGGGATGCCTACAATTACTGCATCATCGGCTGCATCGAGCCGGGAGCGCCCGGACTTCTGGGCGGACGCACAGGCGGCGCATGGCTGAACTGCACGAAGGCGCTGGAGATGTCGCTCTATAACGGGAAAGACCCCCGCACCGGCATCTGCCTGCATGAAAATGCCAACGGCAAGACACTGGCTACCTTTGAGAGCTACCAGGAAGCGGAGGACGCGTTCACAGATCAGATGAAATATTACATCAAGATGGAAGCGATCCTTGAGAACACCATCGACCAGGTATGGGAAGAGAAACTGGAAGAGCCGATGGCGGCAATCTTCGCCTGCCCGACGACGACGATTCCGAGAGGCAAACCGATCAAGCAGGGCGGCGCGAAATACGATCTGACCGGCCAGCAGACGATTGGTACGGCAAATGTGGCAAACAGCCTGTATGTCATCAAGAAACTGATCTTTGAAGATAAAGTAATCACGGGAGCGCAGCTACAGCACGCTTTGGAGACAAACTGGCAGGATGAGACGACGACGCCCACCGGCCCGCAGATCAAGGCCATGTGCCTTGCGGTGCCGAAATACGGCAACGACGTGGATGAGGTAGACTTCCTGGCCCGCGACATGATGGCCATGATCGCAAAGGAGCTCTCCTCCTACAAGAACACGAGATACGGCAGAGGCCCCATCGGCGGAACGCTGCACTGCTCCACAAGCACCGTGTCCAGCAACACGCCCTTCGGTCATGTGTGCGGGGCTACGCCGGACGGACGGGAAGCTTACATGCCGGTAGCGGACGGACAGTCGCCTATGAGAGGGACGGACGTGAGCGGGCCGACGGCGGCAATCGCTTCGGTAGCGAAGCTGCACAACGAACTGTTTTCCTGCGGTTCCCTTTATAACATGAAGTTCAGCCCGGAAGAATTGGCTTAGCGTAAACGGATATGTTCTGCCTGCTTATACAAAAATGCCCCATCTGGATATGGAATCAGAGTCCATATACAGGTGGGGCATTTTCAGCAAGCGGTCTTGTCTTAAGAATTTTATCATTTTCCCGATCTCGGGAAAATGATTCTCCACCTCAAAACCACTGTTCTTGCAGGCCAGCATCGCTTTGTCAATTACTTTTCGGAAGTTATCCCATTTTGCGTAATCCAAAACAGAGCCAAGCTCTCGGGCATACCAAAATTCCATACCCTCATCGGTTGTATGCTTTATATCTTCAAAACGCTGATACTCTTTTGCTTTTAAGACAGCCATATTCATCACCACCTACGCTGAGTATAGCATATAATCCGACAAAAAAATACTCGATTTTACGCTCCTTTCTGTCCGGCATCACCTTATGGACCAGCCGGATGCGCTCACTGGCCAGGGTGTAGGTTTTTATGAGATACTCGCAGAGCTCCACGAGCTTTCACGTGGATGGACGGTGCGCCTATCGCCGCGTTGTGGGTATCTTCACAGTTTGGCAAGCTGCTTAAAAAGTTGAGATTGGCAGGTTATTCTATTATTTTTTATAGCTATGAGCACTTAGCGGCTGTCCTTTAGCCGCTTACGTGCGATGCATGAAAAATAGTCAGCGAGGCTTTTTCGAGCGCTACTATTTTTTATAGCTATGAGCACTACCCCCAAAATCCGGTTCCATGAAGTAAATCTAAAAATTATACACCTTTAGCAAAATATATTGGGTTTTAGAAAAATCCACAATTGCTATAATTTAATTAACCCAAAAATATACAAATCGTACAAGCGAACGATAGGGAGGAAAGAATTTATGGCAATTACAGATTCTTATCAAATTTCAACCGAGCCGGTTAGGTCAGAGCGGATCGACAAGCTGCATAAATACATTACAGCTTCCAAATACGGCGTATGTGTGGAAAGAGGTAAATTAATCACAGATTATTACAGAGATCACACCGATCAGGCCTCGATCATTCTCAGGGCCAACGCGATTGACCACGTGCTGCAGCACATGAGCATCTACCTTCTGCCGGGGAGCCTGTTCGCAGGCAATCAGGCGTCGCATCCGCGCTGGGCACCGCTGTTTCCCGAATATGAGGTGGAGTGGGTTGAGAAGGAAATGATCCATGAAGATCCGTATCCGCTCGACGAGCGTCCGGCAGACCGTTACATACTCCGCAAGGAGGATAAGCCGGTGATCCAGGAAATCTGCGACTGGTGGAAGGGAAATACCATCACGGATATGCTGCGCACAAGGCTTCCCAAAGAAGCGCTGGCGACGCATTATGACTTAAAAGCCGCCGATATCGGGACTTATTTCCAGGGCGGAGACGGACATTTCGCGCCGGATCATCCATGGCTGATTCAAAACGGCGTGCAGGCCATCATCGATCAGTGCGAAGAGGGGCTTGCCAACATCGATTACAAGAACGACCCCGAATGCGTGAAGAAAAAAGATTTCTATGAAGCGGCTATGATAAGCGCCAACGCAATCATTAAATTTGCCGCCCGCTACGCCGATCTGGCCGAAAAACTGGCTGCGGAGGAAACCGATGAAGCAAGGAAACAGGAGCTTTTGGAAATGGCCGAAATCTGCCGCCATGTACCGCGGAATCCGGCGCGCAACTTCAAAGAGGCGCTGCAATTCATCATCCTGACCCACATCTGCATCCAGATCGAGGACAGCGGCGCAGGCGTATCCTTCGGACGTTTCGACCAGTTCATGCAGCCTTACTATGAGGCGGGCATCGCGGACGGAACACTGACCAGGGAACTGGCCACCGAGCTGACCGAAAACTTCTTTTTACAGATCTATACATGCAACAAAGTGCGCAGCTGGATCGACACGGATTTCTACCGGGGCGTACCCATGTTCCAGAACCTGACGATCGGCGGCGTAGATCCCGAGACCATGGCGGACGCCACCAACGATATGAGCTATATTGCCCTGGACGCCACCTACAACACGAGAGTGCCGCAGCCGTCCCTGACCGTGCGTTTCCACAAGAAGACGCCCATGGAATTCAAGATGCGCGTGGCGGAGGTGGTACGCCTTGGCACCGGCCTGCCGTCCATCTTTAACGACGAGGTTTACACAAGGGCTATGATGAACCGGGGCTATGAGATGAGGGATGCCTACAATTACTGCATCATCGGCTGCATCGAGCCGGGAGCGCCCGGACTTCTGGGCGGACGCACAGGCGGCGCATGGCTGAACTGCACGAAGGCGCTGGAGATGTCGCTCTATAACGGGAAAGACCCCCGCACCGGCATCTGCCTGCATGAAAATGCCAACGGCAAGACACTGGCTACCTTTGAGAGCTACCAGGAAGCGGAGGACGCGTTCACGGATCAGATGAAATATTACATCAAGATGGAAGCGATCCTTGAGAACACCATCGACCAGGTATGGGAAGAGAAACTGGAAGAGCCGATGGCGGCAATCTTCGCCTGCCCGACGACGACGATTCCGAGAGGCAAACCGATCAAGCAGGGCGGCGCGAAATACGATCTGACCGGCCAGCAGACGATCGGCACGGCAAATGTGGCAAACAGCCTGTATGTCATCAAGAAACTGATCTTTGAAGATAAAGTAATCACGGGAGCGCAGCTACAGCACGCTTTGGAGACAAACTGGCAGGATGAGACGACGACGCCCACCGGCCCGCAGATCAAGGCCATGTGCCTCGCGGTGCCGAAATACGGCAACGACGTGGATGAGGTAGACTTCCTGGCCCGCGACATGATGGCCATGATCGCAAAGGAGCTCTCCTCCTACAAGAACACGAGATACGGCAGAGGCCCCATCGGCGGAACGCTGCACTGCTCCACAAGCACCGTGTCCAGCAACACGCCCTTCGGTCATGTGTGCGGGGCTACGCCGGACGGACGGGAAGCATACATGTCGGTAGCGGACGGACAGTCGCCCATGAGAGGGACGGACGTGAGCGGGCCGACGGCGGCAATCGCTTCGGTAGCGAAGCTGCACAACGAACTGTTTTCCTGCGGTTCGCTTTATAACATGAAGTTCAGCCCCGAAGAGCTGGCTTAAGAAATATTTAGAATGAAAATGGAAAGGATGGGATTTTAATGGAAAACACGGTACAGGTAAACAAAAACGACGGTTTAAAAAGATTCGTCAGTCTGATCGATCAGTATTTTGCAATGGGTGGCAACCAGATGCAGTTTAATGTAGTCAGTAAAAAAACGCTGCTGGAGGCGCAGAAGGATCCGGATAAATATGCCAATCTGCTGGTCCGCGTCGCAGGATACAGCGCTTATTTCACCCAGCTGTCAAAAGACGTGCAGGAAGACATCATTGCAAGAACTGAGGAAAAACTATAAATGTATTCTAAGGAGGAAGAACATGAAAAGAAAAGTTGCAAAATTCACTAGCATAGCGCTTATTTTGGCTATGACAATCTCCACCCTGGCAGGCTGCAGCAGTTCAGCGCCCGCAGAAGCTCCGAAAGCAGATACTCCGGACGCGTCAACTAGCGCTGCGCCGGATGCAGCGGATACGGCGGATAAATCGGGCGGAGCAGCCGCGGTGGATGCGGAAGGCGCGTTCCATGACACAGCCGAACTGGTTATTGATTATGAAAAAGCGGTAGATCCGAAGGGTGCGGATATCGTAGACGGTTCCTTCCAGGCAACACCGGAGGAAAAAGGCGCGCTTGCCACTCAGATGGTGGGTACCCAGAATCAGTTCGAAGGCATGAACATCGGCTTTTCCCAGCACCGTATCGCCGGCTCTGAGTGGTATGAGCAGCTGGTGGACTTCGCACAGGCGGAAGCGGATTACCTGGGCATAAATCTTACCATTTACGATGCAAACGACGATATGAACCAGCAGATCGCCGACGTGGAGACATTGATCAACCTGGGCATGGAGTCCATCATTGTCAATCCTTATAACTCCACCAATGTAGGACTGGATTCCATCATCGCGGCGGATATCCCGCTGACGGTTGTCAATCAGGCGGTGGACTTCAGCGGCCCGTTTACGTTCGTGTCCGCGGACGTACAGGATTCCGGTTATAAGACAGGTTTTGAGCTGGCCCGCTACTATGACGAAAAGAACGGCTGGAAGGACGAAGTGAAAGCGTTCGTATTGTCTTCCGCTCCGCAGGAAAAAGAATCTGATCTGCGCAGATGGGGGCAGGTCATGGGCTGGACCGATTACATGCTTGACAAGTACGGCAAAAACAATCTGAATATCGTGGCATACCAGTATTATCAGTGGCTGCCGGAACCGGCTATGAATGCAACGCTTGACGTGCTGCAGGCAAATCCTGATATCGACATCATTTTCGCCGCGTGCGACGGCGGCGCACAGGGCGTGGAAGCTGCTCTGGAGCAGATCGACCGGCTGGGCGATATTCTGGTATGTACGATTGACGGACGTAAATCTGTGCTGCAGTGGATTAAGGACGGCGACAAGGGTATGGTCTGCGACGCGTTCAACGATCCGAGACAGATGGGAAAATGGGCGGTTTACATGGCGGCATTGCAGGCATCCGGCGTATCGACGCCTTCCACCTTCTATGTTATGAACGATCTTGTTACCACAGAGAATGTGGATAACTACTTAGACCCGAATTCTACATATTAATTCTGAAACCGGAGACAGTCAAAAGCCGCCGCATCTGGATAAAAATCGCGGGTGCGGCGGCGTTGACTCCATATCATTGAAGGTTAGGTGGTGCAAGAAATGAGCAATGGGTACGCAGTGGAAATGAAAGACATTACCAAGAAATTCGGCGGCCTTACGGCGGTGGACAAGGTCAGCTTTCAGGTTAAGCCGGGCGAAATCCACGCGCTTTGCGGGGAAAACGGCGCGGGGAAGAGTACGTTAATGAATGTGCTGACCGGTAAATTCCCGGCCAATTCTTATTCAGGAGAAATATTGCTGAACGGGAAAAAAGCAAAAATCGGTTCGCCCATGGACGCCAAGCGGGATAAGATCACAATCGTGCATCAGGAGCTGGAACTGATTCCAGAGTTAAGTATCGCGGAGAACATCTTTCTCGGCAACCAGCCCTCATCTGCCACAGGCATCGACTGGAAGAAGATGTACGCGGAGGCGGAAGAAATTCTTGAGAAATTTTCACTGGATTTAAACGTTAAAACAAAAATTAAATATTTAACCGTAGGACAGCAGCAGCTTGTTGAAATTGCCAAAGCGATTTATCTGGGCGGCAACGTGCTGATCCTGGACGAACCGACGGCTCCTCTTACAGGACGCGAGATCGATTTCCTGCTGGAAATGCTTGAGAAGCTGAAGGAAACAGGAATTTCCATCGTCTATATCACACACCGTCTTGAAGAAATATTCCGGCTGTCCGACCGGGTATCCGTCATGCGTGACGGCAAAATGATCAACACCTTCCAGACCTCCGAGATCCAGGTGGAAGAACTTGTAGCCGCCATGATCGGGCGGAAAATGGAAAACATGTATCCGCATATGGACACAAAGGCGGGGGATGTTACGCTGGAAATCTGCGACTATTCCGTGCCGCATCCGCTGTATGACACGAATATCGTGGAGAACGCTTCCATGCAGTTCCATGCCGGAGAAATTGTGGGAATATCAGGACTTCTGGGCGCAGGCAGAACCGAACTTATGTCGGCGGTAAGCGGCGCATATCAGATGAAGGGTAAGGGGATTGTAAAACTTTACGGAAAAGAAGTGAAATTCAACTCTCCCGCCGCAGCCATCAAGGCTGGGATCGGGTATGTGACAGAAGATCGGAAAACAACGGGGCTGATCCTGAACCAGACCATCCGTTTCAATATATCCATGGCTTCTTTGTCAAGAATCATCAGGTACGGCCTTTTATTTCCCGGCAAGGAGAAGGCAATCGTGAATCATCTGAAAGAAGAGCTGCGCATTAAGACGGAAAATATCGACAATCCCGTCAGCAGCCTAAGCGGCGGCAATCAGCAAAAAGTCGTGCTTGCCAAGTGGCTGGCGACGCAGCCGGGCATCCTGATTCTCGACGAGCCGACCAGGGGCGTAGACGTGGGCGCCAGATATGAAATCTATATGATTATGAAAGAACTGGCCGCGCACGGAAATACGATCATCATGATCTCTTCCGACCTGCCGGAGGTGATCGGCATCAGCGACCGCGTATATGTGATGTATGAGGGCAAGGTGCGGGGCGAGCTGTCAAAAGAAGAGTTGAGTGAAGATTCCATTATGCGCTACGCAACAGGAATTGCCTAGAAGGAACTTATACCTATATGTGCGGGAAAACGCACGCATGGAGGAAAATATTGTGAAAACAGGAAAAGAAAGATTGAAAAAAGTTGCAGATTTTGCATTATCCAATTTCGTAATCATCGCTTTTATCATACTGTTTATTGCAAGCTGCTTTCTGTCGCCGGCATTTTTTACAAAGAACAATCTGATGTCCGTGTTGATTCAGAATTCGATTTACGCCATCTGCGCGATCGGGATGCTTGTAATTATTATTACCGGCGGCATTGACTTATCAACCGGCGCTTATGTGTGTATCACCGTCTGTCTGACGGCCGGGCTGATACAGGGCGGACACGGCATTGCCTCGATTTTTATCGTATTGCTGATGGCGCTTGTGATCGGCTCCATTTCCGGCTCGATGGTGGCCTTTTTGAATATCGCTCCGTTTATCGCGACGCTGGCCATGACGACCATTCTAAAAGGCGCGGCGTACATGTACCAGACCGGGCAGAACCGCCGTATCGACGGAACCTTTCTGCCAAACTGGGTGAAGGGCACTACCGTTGGAATTCCCAACCCGGTGCTGGTGATGATTATTGTCTATCTCGTATTTCTCTTCGTATTAAACCGCACCAGGTTTGGCCGGGGCATCTATGCGATCGGCGGCAACAAAGAGACCGCCTACCTGGCCGGTATTAAGGTCAAGACGTATCTGGTGCTCAGCTACGCGCTGGGAGGCCTGTGTTTCGCCATTGCCGGTATCCTGCTGTGCGGGCGTCTCGGCATGGGGACCGCCACCGTGGGCGACGGCTATGAGATGGACGCGATTGCTTCGGTGGTCATCGGCGGCGCAGCTATGAGCGGCGGTTCCGGCAGCGTGACCAAGACGATTGTCGGCGCGATGCTGATGGGCGTGCTGTATAACATTATGAACCTGATGGGGATTGCATCTTACCCGCAGATGATTGTAAAGGGCGTGGTCATTGTTCTGGCGGTGCTGCTTTACAAGAGAAAATAACGGAGGCGGAGGGATAAAAATATGATCCGCGATGAATTATTAACGCAGGACATCGGGCAGTTATCAGAGATCTCCGGGATTGTGGCTAACATCGAGCGCTACGCGATCAATGACGGAGCAGGGGTGAGAACCACGGTTTTTACAAAAGGCTGCTACCTGCGCTGCCGTTGGTGCAGCAATCCTGAGACCCAGTTGTTCGCTCCTGAAATGAGCTTTTTCCCGGACAAATGTTTCGGCTGCAAAAACTGCTTAAGGGCTTGCCCCTACGGCGCGATCGGCGATGATCTCAATGCGGACCGCAGTATTTGCAGAGACTGCCATACAAGGGAGCACCCATTCGCCTGCACCACAACCTGTTATGCAAAATGCAGAAAAATGACCGGCGAAACGATGACGGTGAAACAGGTCTATGATATAGTAAAACGTGACGTGCCGTTTTACGAAGCGTCCGGCGGCGGCGTGACCCTGTCCGGCGGCGAGCCGATGGCCCAGCCGGAATTTACCTATGCGCTGCTTCGCATGCTGACGGAGCGCTGGATCGATACGGCGATCGAGACCTGCGGCTATGCGGACAAAGAGGATTACGAAAAGGTTCTCCCCTATTTGAATACTGTTTTCATGGATCTCAAGCATATGGACAGCGAAAAACACCGTCTATGGACGGGACAGGGCAATGACTTGGTACTGGAGAATATCAAGCTGGCCGACCGGATGGCCGGAACCTATGGAAACAAACTGTTTATCCGCATTCCGGTGATTCCGGGATTTAACGATACAGCGGAGGCGATTGACGCGGCTGCCCGCTTTGTCGCCAGGGAATGCACTCATGTGACGGGCATGGAGCTTCTTCCCTATCACAAGCTGGGGCGCGGAAAATATTATAGTCTGGGCAGGACCTATCCGCTGGAGGATTTGACCCCGCCTTCCAAAGAACAGATGGATGAACTGAACCGCATACTGGCTGGTTACGAGATACCGATTTATAAATTTTAGTAAAAGTGCTCGTTTCTGGGGAAGCGCCTTCAAAATGGGCGCTTTCGCTGTGCAAAGATAAAGAAAAGGTGATGGACATGGCTAGAAGAAAAGTAATCATAGTGGACGACGAACAGCATATTTGCCGCTTGATCGAAGCGCTGATCGACTGGGAGGCGCAGGGACTCGAAGTAATTGGCTTTGCCCATGACGGCAGCAGCGCGTTTCAGATGTGTCAGGAGTTATCGCCGGATTTTCTGATTACGGATATCCAGATGCCGGGTCTTAGCGGAATCGATTTGATTAAAAAGCTATATGATAAGTGTCCGGAAATCAAGGTCATCATTATTACCGGTTACAGCCAGTTTCCTTACGCCCATCAGGCGCTGCGCTACGGAGTCGTGGATTATCTGCTGAAGCCGATTCAAAAGGAGGAACTTGTACACGCCCTGCAAAAAGGGATGGAGCTTATCGACCGGGAGATCGCGCTGCCGCTCGAAAAAGAAAGCCTGGCGCTCAAATCCATGCGGGAAATCAAAGCCAACCTGTTGACGCTTATCTTGCAGGACGCGGAACAGGCGCCGAAGGTACATAACCGAAGCCGGTTTATCGAAGAATATCATCTGAAATTCCAGGGCGAGGCGTGGCAGCTTCTGCAGGTGGAATTCATACTGAGCAACGAGGAAAATTCGGCTTCCGTCCAGGACTTTTTAAAGGATAAAATCAAGGACATTGTGGTGGGGGAACTAAAAGGCGATCACATAGAGATTGTGACCGCGCTTTCGGGCAACAGCTTTTTTTTCCTGCTGAACGGGGACAGGGATTCCCTTGAACAGGCCAGGATTCAGCTGAACCAGGTGAAAAACAAGCTGCTGGTGGTCAACGACATCCTTCAGAAGATTAACTTTACAATCGGCATCAGCAGTGTGTGCGGCGATTTTAGTGAAATCAGCGGCTGCGTGCAGGAATGCCATGCCTGCATCCACTATAAAATCATGAAAGGGAAAAATAAAATCATCAAATACGGCGACATACCGGCAGCAGAGCTTGAGTCGTCGTATTTTATCAATGATAATTTCCGCAAGCAGTTTCTAAAGGGCGTGGTGGATGCGGACGGGGAAGCGGTGGCGGCGGAGATCAACGAGCTTGTGACGTTTCTTTACCGGTTTTCGGGAAAAATCGACGGCAATATCGTGCTGGAAATCTACCAGATGCTGGTCAGGCTGTTTTTCAAAGGCATACAGACCTTTTCGTTCACGGATTTTAAAGAATTCACCCAGGATAATCTGATTTCGCAGAAGGAGTATTTTTACAGCATCTCAGGCGCGTTTACTTATTTGAGCGAGATTTTCCAGATGCTGCTGAAGCGCTGCTGCGAGGAAAAGGAGGACCAGAACACACAACCCATCCGGGAGACACAGCTCTATATCGAGGAACACTACATGGAGCCGGTGAAGCTTGAGGAGATCGCCAGGCATGTGGGCTTGAACGAGACCTATTTATCCAGTATATTTAAGAAGCAGGTGGGAAAATCGCTGATCGATTACCTGACCTATACACGCGTGCAGCATGCCAAGGAGCTTTTGATCAACCGCAATAAAAGCGTCAATGAAATCGCCGAGGAGGTGGGCTTCAACGATGCGAAATATTTTACGAAGCGGTTTAAAAAATATACCGGCGTGTCGCCCAATGAATACCGCAAGCTGTTTGCGTAATGTTGCAGGCGGGCTGCGTAAGGAGATGGCTTTTTTGTGAAACGCTACACGATATCCAAATTTTTAAACGTTGTAATGGGGGCTTTGATCGTGTTTGTCTGCGCCGACCTGCTGGTGTCCGTATACATGCTGCTTAACGGCGGAAGTAAGCTGTATATCGCGGTCAGTACCCTGCTGTTCCTGACGGGGGGCGTGCTCCTGGTCATATACCTGCTGCGGATCCAGACCTCGATCAAGGGGCTTAGGAAGTCCTATAACGAGTTTATGAACGGGAAGACGAGCAGCTTAAAAATCATGCCGTCCACGCATATGTTTCTGACCGAGGAGGAGAATCTGCTCAACCATATCAACGAATTGATTAACCGGGAGGAACTGTTAAAGGAAGCGAACAAGCAGGCGGAATATCTGGCTTTACAAAACCAGATTAACCCTCACTTTCTCTACAACACGCTGGAGGCGATGCGGGGTGATGCCTTGACAAGCGGGATGGAATCCCTGGCCAATGTGGCTCAGGCGCTGTCCTCTTTTTTCCGTTACACCATATCCGACGTACAGTTTCTGGTGACGGTGGACGATGAACTGGAAAATATCAACAATTACTTCTTTATCCAAAAGTACCGGTTTGGCGACGATCTGAAGCTGGAGATTAATTTCCTGGACGACGAGGAGCAGATCCGGAATCTGAGGCTTCCGAAGCTGACCTTGCAGCCAATCGTGGAAAACAGCGTGCGGCACGGTCTGGAAGCGCAGGTGAACAGGGGGAAAATATCGATTACCTTCGACCAGACGGAAACGCATCTATTTATCAGCGTCAAGGATTCGGGCCGGGGCATGCCGGAGAAGGAGCTGCAGGCTTTAAACGACTCCTTAAACGAGACGCCGTTTCAGTCGCGGGAAAAATACGACGCCGAAAAAGAGAAAAAACTGAAAAACGGGCACACGGGAATCGCCCTTAAAAACGTTTCCCAGAGAATCAAACTCTTATTTGGCGACGAATACGGCATCTATATTTTCAGCACGCCGGGAGTGGGAACCAACGTGAAAATTACAATTCCCAGGCAGACGCAGGATTCGGCGGCGCCGGACAGATAAGAGGCGGATATGAAGAAGGAAATATTCAGAATGCATAATGGGTTCATCAGACAGGGAAGGATACTAAAAGGGCCTTTCTTTTTGCATTTCTGCAAAGGGGAAATCAGCGGTATCATCACCGACGATTCCTTTGAAAAAGAGATGCTGATCCAGTTTTTCCGCTGCAAAAACAGCCTGGTGTCCGGCGATTTTTATTACAATGAACAAAGGATTGCCGCCGAAGACCGGAATAACAGCTACCGGAAGCTGATATCGGAGACCACGTCGGTCATCTCGGGCAATTCGCAGCTGTTCGAGTCGCTGACGATCGTGGATAATATCTTTATACCCAGTTTTTTCATCAAACGCAGAAAGCATAAGAAAGTAGCCGCCAGGCTGATGGAATTTTTTGACATCGATATTCCGCTGCATATGAGAGTCCGGGACCTGACCACGTTCCAACGGCTTCAGATAGAGATTCTGCACGCGGTGGCGTGCCATCATAAGCTGATTATCGTATCGGACATCAACGGGATGCTGCGCTCCAAGGAGCGCAATAAGCTGAGGCAGCTATATGAACGGCTGGCCCAGATCGGCTATGCCATCTGTCAGATCGAGTCGCTTAATAATATCTCGCTTAATACGTTAGACCGGGTGCAGGTCATCGAAAAAGGCAGAGGCGTCGGCAGCTACAGTAGAACCGAGATCGAATATTCCGAGATCGCCCGGTTAATTAATGCGGACGGGGAATCCAGCCAAAGCGAGCTGCTGCAAAAGAAAGACGCCCGTTTTTTCGACGGTTTTAAGGGCACCGTGCTGGAGGCTAAGGACATCTGCTGCGGACATCTGCGCCAATTCTCCATGAAGCTGTCCAAGGGGGAAATCGCCGAAATCAACTGCCGGAGCGGCAGAGATTACATAGAAATCAAAAACGTATTCACCGGCAGAGCCAACCCGGTTTCCGGAAAATTTATTTATGAGGGCAGAGTACGCAACCTGAATGTGTTAAGCCGGGCGATCGCCAAGGGAGAGATCGGCTGCGTCGATTTTGCGGACCTGGACAATCTGTTATTTGAAAACTTAAGCATTGTGGAAAATATATGCTACCCGCTGTGCCTGAAAAACACCGGCTTTTTCCTGCATAAAAAATACAGGAAGCTGGCGGAAGACTACGTCAAAAAGCTGATGCCCGGACTGAACCTGGAAAAAAGAGTAAAAAGCCTGACCCAGGAACAGATCATGCAGCTGGCCTTCTGCAAATGGATTTTATGCAAACCCAAACTGCTCATAATTTTTATCTCCTCCCCCTTCCTAAAGGACGAGCCGGACCACGTGGCGGACCGGCTGATTATCGAGCTGAGCAGATACGGCGTGCCGGTCCTGATCCTCTCCGAGCGCTATAAATTCGAATCAAAAATCATCGAAACAGAATATGTAGTCCACGATGGAGTGATCGCCAAAAAGCAATGAAGTATGCTATAATGCTATAATATTAGAACACGCAAGGATCTTAACGGTACATAAAGCCCCATAACTTATCGGCGGAGGAATGAGCAGCATGCTTACTATAAGAAGATTCGAAACAAAAGACGCGCCGGAGATAGCCTCCCTCATACAAAGAAATTTCCTGGAAGTCAATATTAAAGATTACGGCCTGGAAGAGATGGAGCGCCTGGCCCAAAAGCATACGCCGGAAGAAATATGCCGTATAGCTCAACAGGCCCGCATGTATGTCATCTGCGAGCAAGACAAAATAGTCGGCACCGGTTCTGTCAAACATCTCGACGGAAGCCTGACGGAATGCGGCCTGGCAACTATATTCGTGCATCCGGAACACCAGGGACAAGGAATCGGAAGAATCATCATAGACACGCTGGAACAAGATGAACTGTTCCTGACTTCCACGAGAACCGAAATCGGCGCCTCCATCACCGCCTGTCAATTCTATGAAAAGATGGGTTATACCTATAAAGATCACAAAAAAGCACTCGATCGGCACGGGCTATATAAGATGGAAAAATTCAGGTCTTAATCCGGAGTGTTTTTGGACGTCTAAAAGGAGAAGCTTTGCCTGGATGAGTTTATACTTGAGCCTTACTTTTTCTGCGTACATGAGTTATACTATATTATAGTAAAAAATGCGGCAAAAGAAGCCATTTTGTCAATAAATGGCAAGGACAGTGAAGGTGCGCCAGACAATGAAAAACTTTTATAAAAGCTTAACGTGTTTTCTTATCATCCTTTTCACGTTTCTCGGCACGGTTTTACCTCTGGAGGCTTCGGAGAAAAATGTGGGAATGCCTGTGAAAGTCGGATATTATGAAGATGGAGACTATATGTCCCGGAATCAGTACGAGGAATACGTGGGCTACAATTTTGAGTTCTTGCAGGAGATATCCAAACACAGCGGCCTCCAATATGAGGTGATCGATACCGTTAGCTGGGAGTCTGCGCTGCAGATGATTATCAGGGGAGAGATCGATCTGCTTCCAGCAGTCTATTATACGGAGGAACGGGCAGATCAGATGCTGTTCAGTACGCAGCCGATGTGTAATATTTATACCACTTTGAATGTACGCCCGGATGACCAAAGATATAATTATGAGGATTTCGAAGCTTTTCAGGGCATGCATGTGGGTATCATAAGCGGCGGTATAGATGGTGAGAATTTTAAAGCCTTCTGCCAGGAGCACGGTATTACCCTTCAGATTCATGAGTATGATGAGACAGATAAGCTGTTGGCTGCCCTGGACGAAGGTACACTGGACGGGGTGGCGATTACCCATCTGGGGAAAAACAGTACGTTCCGGAGTGTTGCCCAATTTTCTCCCAGTCCTCTTTATATTGCCGTGTCGAAGCAGCGGGAGGATCTGCTGGAAGAATTAAACCGGGCGATGAACGATATCCTGCTCGGCAACCCTGGCTATGAGATGGATCTATATGACAAATATTTGTCGCCGAGTGCAAATCAAAAACCGGTGTTCACCAACGAAGAACAGGATTTTATCCGCGAGGCGGGAACAATCGTGGCATCCTATGATCCGGACTTTGCGCCTCTATCTTACACGGATCCCGATAACGGCGGATTTACTGGGGTTACATCGGATATCTTGAACTTTATCGCCAATAACAGCGGGCTTCAATTCCGCTTTGAGGCACATCCGCAGCCGGAAGCGCTTCGACTGTTGGAAGAAGGAAGCATCGACGTCCTGTGTGTGTCCGACGGCGACTATCTCTGGGATAGAAGAAATCAGATAAATTCCACACTGTATTTTCTGAGGACGCCTACCGCAATGATTACCCGGCCGGGAAATGTGGAAATAAAACGTCTGGCGGAGCCGGAAGGATATCAATTGTCGGAGAATGTGGAAAAGGATAATCCAGATCTGGAGATAATTACTTATTCCTCTGCCCAAGCATGCCTTGAGGCGGTGGACAACGGAACCGCGGACGCCGCTTTCATGAATATGCAGGTTGCCAGCTATTATCTGGAAGAGGAGCAGTTTGCCGGCCTGAGTGCGGCGCCTCTGGGCAAATACAGCAATGATTTGTGTGTGGGTGTTTCCTCCAATGCGGACCAGCGCCTATTTTCCATAATAAACAAATGCGTCCAATATATGCCCGGTGATCAGATAGATACTGCATTGATCCATTATATGGCGGAAAGCGGCAGGGTCAGCCTCGGGGAGCTGGTCAGACAGCACATGCTGGCTATTATTCTTAGTATCTGCCTGATTCTGGGAATCATTATTTTCCTGATCAGCCATAACTTAAAGAACGCGCTTCGAAGTAATCAAAGAATTCAGGAGCTGCTTTACAAAGACGATTTGACCGGACTGTATAATATCAATGGCTTTTATCGAAAATGGGAAGAATTGGCACATGAGAAGGGCAGGGGGGATTATGCGCTGCTCTACAGTGATATATGCCAGTTCCGGCTGATAAATGATCATTTTGGATTTGGTGTGGGCGATAAAGTGCTGATCGGACTGGCAGATATATTGCGGAAAAATCAACGTGGCCATGAGCTGTGCGGACGGGTATCCGCGGACAACTTCGTGATATTGATGAAATATACGGATTGGGAGGAACTGCTGACCCGGCTGGAGGGTATCAAAAGCCAGTTGGATCTCTGGCGTCAGGAGAAGACCGGGATACCGTATCAGATCGGGGTGGTATACGGCGCTTATCTGATCGGTCCGTCGGAAGAGACAGGCATTCAGCAAATGATGGATTTCTCCAATTATGCCAGGCGCAATGCAAAAAATAATCCTAATTGTGATATCATCTGCTATGATGAAAAAATGCGCCAGCAGGCTATATTTCAGCAAGAGCTGGAAAACAGGCTGGGTCCTGCGCTCAAACGGCGTGAACTGGAGGTTTACTATCAGCCGCAGGTTGATATGGAAAACGGGCGGATTATCAGCAGCGAGGCCCTGATCCGCTGGAACCATCCGGAAAAAGGACTTTTGATGCCGGGCGCCTTCATCCCTGTGTTTGAAAAAAACGGTATGGTCACAGCCGTCGACCTGTGGCTGTTCGAGGATGTATGCAGATCCATGCGCAAGTGGATGGATCAGGATATTAAGGTAATGCCTGTTTCCTGCAATTTTTCCAGGCTGCACTTTGAACAGCCGGATTTCCCGGAGCGCATCAGCGCCGTCGCGGACCAATACCGGGTTCCGCATCAGCTTCTGATCGTGGAGATAACCGAAAGCGCGATTATCGAAGATCCGGCCGTGATCGAAACGCTGCTTCCACAGCTCAAAAAGAAGGGATTTCGAATCGCGATCGATGATTTCGGATCAGGGTATTCTTCGCTTGGCCAGCTGCAGCAGCTGACAGCGGATGTACTGAAAATGGACCGAAGCTTTATCGTCCACGGTATCCGGGCTGAACGGGAACAAACGGTCATCAGAAATCTGATTCAGCTGGCCAAAGAACTGGGACTGATGGTCATTTGTGAGGGCGTGGAGGAGCAGGAGCAGGCGGATATCCTCTTGAAACTGAACGGCCGGCTGGCCCAAGGCTTCTACTATTACCGGCCTATGAAAAAAGAAGAGTTCGAAAGGCTTGCCTATCCCGAATAGGAAAGGGGACATGTCCAAACCGGCCGGAATCGGAAAGGGGACATGTCCAAATTGAGAGTTCCTCCTGGGGTTGGTTTGCTCGCTGCTCAGGGCCGTGGGGGTGACGGTATCCGGGGCGGCTCCGGGCGGCTGGGTTCTTCGGTGTCTCCCTGGAAGCGCGGAGGGCTTGCGCTGGCATCCGCTAAGTGGAATCGAAAAGCCGGGTTCAGGAACCGAGCCTATTCACCAGGAACGCGTGATGTGTTCCCGGTTCAGAGGCTCTTGCCCGTCGGACGTGAAGTCCGCCGGTCATCCTGAACCCGGCTTTCCGATTCCACCAAGCGTATGCACAGCCGCCCTATGCGCTTCCAGGGAGACACCGAAGAACCCAGCCGCCCGGAGCCGCCCCGGATACCGTCACCCCCACGGCCCTGAGCAGCGGGCAAACCAACCCCAGGAGGAACTCTCAATTTGGACATGTCCCCTTTCCGATTCCGGCCGGTTTGGACATGTCCCCTTTTGACTCCTTTCAGCTTCTCAGATGTTTAACAGAGCGCGGAATTCTTTGATGTAGGTCCGGCTGACGGGGATGGCCTCCTTTTGGTTCTTGATTTTTACGTTATAGGTAGAATTGAACATCGGATAGATCGCCTCGATTTGATTCATATTCACCAGATAGCCCTTATGACAGCGGAACCACCCATAGGGAACCAGGTTCTCCTCCCAGTAGGAGATGCTGTGCCGCAGTACGTACTCTCCCGATTGGGTGACCAGAATCAGATCCCGCAGTTCCATCTTGATAAACTGCCCGTCCTCCGGGCGGATGATATAAAACCGGTTATTCTGGGTGCCGATGATGCGGAATTCCCCATGGGCCTTCAAGGACGGGTCCGGCCGGCCCTGGGACAATGAGGTGATCTTGTCCAGAGAGTGGCGGACTTTAGAGGTAGTGACCGGTTTTAAGATATAATCCACCGCGTTGACCCGGAACGCGTCCAGGGCGTATTGCTCATAGGCGGTGATGAAGATGACTTTCGTGGCCAGCTTTAATTCCAGGATTTTTTCCGCGATTTCCATTCCGTTGATTTCCGGCATGGAGATGTCGGCGAAGATCAGATCCGGTTTCATGGTTTGCAGGGAATCCAACGCGGTATTGGCATCCGTCGTGGATAGGATGATATCCAGTTCCGGGAACTTTTTTAAGATAAAGTTCAGATTGTCCAGAGCAAGCTGTTCATCGTCGAGCGTTATGACACGTATCATTGCGAACCTCCATTCTTTTACAAACGTGTTTGATCGGTATGTCAGGTTTCCTGCAAATCAGCCGCATGGCATGGAATCCGGAAGGAGACAGTGGTTCCTTGCCCCTGCTCGCTTATGATATTCAGGGTTTCGTTATAGTATAGCTTCAACCGCTTGATCAGATTGGCCAGACCGATGGAAGTCTGCGTATTCATCTGCCGTATCTGTTCCAGGCGTTCCGGGGAGATCCCGGCACCGTCATCTTGTATCTGTATATAAATCCAGCCGTCATCCTGTATCACATCGATCAGGATCGTCAATTTATGGGTTCCCCGTCTGCCGTGTTTCACGGAATTTTCCACGATTGGTTCAATCATCAAAGGCAGGATTTTGGTAGAGTCGTCGCAGTTTACGTTGATCGCATAAGAGATCATCTCATGGAAACGGGCTGTCTCGATTTTTAAATAAGCCTGCACCAGTTCCAGTTCTTTCGATAAAGATACGCTTTTTTGCAGTTCCCCCGCAAATAAACTGCCCCGCAGATAGTTGCTGAAGCTGTCCAGCAGGTCATAGGCCTTATCCGGCGCCTCCATGCACAGCGGCATGATCGTGCTGATGGCGTTGAATATAAAATGCGGGTCCATCTGGGACTGCAGGAAATCAATGCGGGACTTAAGGGCCATGGAGACTGATTTTTTCAGATAAACCGCGCATTCGATTTTCCAAAGCAGCTCTTTGCGGGTAAAAGGTTCGACCAAAATGTCGTTGATCTGTGACAAAACCGGATCGGTCGGCTGGCCGAACATCTCTTTTCGGATCAGGATCACCGGCATCTGTCCCAGGGAAAACTGCCGGCGGATGTTTTGGATGATCTGCTGACTGCTCATTTTTAAAAACGTAGTGCCAATGAGTATGCCCCCGATATGCCTGGTGTGCTCCAGGTATTGCAGCGCGTCCTCCGAAGTGTGGAAGATCACGAGATCGTAGGCGGAATACTCCAGATAAGATTTTACCAGCTCGATCTGTTCCGGCAGCGTGCTGATCAGGATGACTTTATAGCCGGAGGAGGGATGAGCCGAAGGGCTCTCCGTCTGCGGCGAGATCTGTCCCTGATCGTTCCAGAACGGTATGGAGTAGTGGATCATAAAAAAATTCTGATTAGAAACGTACGCTTTGAGTTCCCCGTTTTGCATGAGCAGGAGATTCCTCGCAATGATGGTCGTCAGTTCCTCTTCGCTGTTTAAATTCTCCCGGTTATGTGCGGAGCGGCTGTTTAAAATGCGCAGTATTCTTCGCACCTTCTTCATTTTCCCCTCTCCTATGGTAACCTGCATCCGAATCCATAACCGGTCTTTTTGCCTGCTGGTCTGGATACGGACAGGTTCCTGATTCCGGATGTCCAGAAGGGCCAGTAGAAAATTATAATTCACCTGCATGAGATAATAGGGATCCCCATAGATATAGTCTTCCGTATTTACCATGGAATAATGAATACGGTCTGCGGAAACTAACTCATCTCCGGTGACGATCTCGTCGATGGCCATGTCCAGGATGGTAGAGAAGCTGACTTTCATCATATCCAGGGAGACTGTTTTCCCCTGCAGGATACTGTATGTGTGCAGGTTATCCATTAAAGTATTCAGATTCTTTACCACGGACTGCATCTGCACCAGGATCTTTTTCTGGGCGTCCGGCAGATTCCCGCCGGTGTCCTCCAGAAGTACTTCACTCAATCCGCTAATCCGGTTCAGCGGCGCCTGGGTGAATTTCATGATGTGGTCCAGCGTCTCTTCTTTAAACTGATTTGCCTCGTGAATCTTCCGGTTCAGGGTTTTATTATAAAAGATCCGGTTCCGGTATTCCCGGAATCCGCAGGAGAACAGGAAGATAAGAAAGATTAGCAACAGCAGCAGGATACGGGGCAGATAATTGTGATACTGAACGAGGCCCGGATCGTCCCGGACCTTAACGATCGTGAAAACCGTATAACCCAAAAACACAAGCAGCGCTGAGGTAAACAGCATTTTTCCTATATGGCCCCATTGCAGCAAAAGCAGATACCCGTAGAGGCAGATCCCGAATATAAAAAACAAAACCAGATAGACGTGCAGCGCCTTTAAAGCCGTTACCGGGGGCAGCAGGACCATAGCGGCCGCAAAAGGCAGGGACAATCCGTACAGCAGGACTGAAAAAAGGGGCCTCACATTTTTGATGAGAAAACGCATCAGCAGCGTTACGGCCTGTACGGAAAACAGGATCAGGAACAGATCCCCGCTTTTGATCCAGATCAGCCGGTCCGTTTTAGGAGTGGTGAACATCGTATTGATCTCCCACACGCAGCTGATGATACCGGAGGATAAAAAACAGAGTCTGGATAAATACAGAAAAATATTATTTTCCACTGCCAGCAGGTGAATCAGATAACAGCCGATCCCAAACACACAGAGAATGATGGAGGCGGTTAACTTAAAAATAAGGCTGTGATTGATGACCCAGTCTACATGGAGCCGGCTCTGCCTTACAAAAAGCGCGTGATGAAACAACTGCAGCTGGCATCTGGTGATAAAGGCCACCAGGCAGATTGCCCAGATTGCTGTGATATATGTGATAAGATGCGGAACAAAGATTTTTCTATTCATGCTGTCCTCCGTCCTGTTAACGATCCTACGGTTTATTATATACGAATCCTTATATAATTTCAGCAGAAATCCATGTAACTTGACCCCGTTTTTATGCATGATACACAAAGAGTGTGGATGCGCATTGAAGTTTCGGCTATATTGTGAGCAGAAAAAAGAAAAACAGTCAAGGCGGGCCTGCCGGGCGGCAGGACAAGAAGGAGGTCATTCTACATGAAACAAATCGGCGATACCGGTATTCCCATATCAGATCTGGTATATGGCTGCTGGCAGATGGGCGGCGATGAATACTGGGGAAAGAGCCAGGATGAACAGGCGGTTGATAATATCCGGACTGCCTATGATCTGGGGATTCATACCTTTGACACTGCTTACATCTATGGCCTGGGCCATTCCGAATGTGTGCTCGGGCAGGCGTTGCAGAAGATACCAAGGGAGAACTGCTGTGTGATCAGCAAGCTGTGGCAGATGGAAATGCACTATGAGGATGCCATACGAAACTGTGAGGATTCTCTTAAACGTCTGAAGACCGATTATCTGGATGTCTATTTTGTCCATTATCCGGATTACACCGGAACCGTACCGATCGAAGAAACTTTAGAAGCCTTTAACCTGCTGAAGGAACAGGGGAAAATAAGAGCCATCGGCCTGTCCAATTTTTCCCTGAAGCAGACCAGGGAAGCCATGCGGTATGCGAAGATTGATATCGTTCAGCCCTGCTACAGCCTGCTGTGGCGGTATGCGGATAAATTACTGCTGCCCTTTTGCCGGGAACAGAATATATCCGTGATTCCCTATTCCCCTTTGGCCCAGGGACTGCTGACCGGAAAGTTTCACAGAGATAACAAGCCCACGGATGACCGGAGCCGCGTGCCGATCTTCCAGTCTCCGTATTACGAAAAAGCGGTGGAAGTGGTGGAGGTGCTGGAACAGCTGTCCGGTGAAAACGGATGGACGCCGGCGGAAATGGCCTTGAGCTGGGTAGCTCATCAAACAGGGATCACGGCCCCCATCGTGGGATTCCGTCACAAGGAAAAGATTCCCCAGAGCCTGAATGCCGTTTCGAAAAAGCTCGACGCGGAAGCTGAGGAAAGGATTGAGAAGGCCAGCAGAAACTTTACGGACCAGCTGCCGTTTTTTCTGAATTTCTTTGACAATACCATCGTGGAAGACCCGGATAAGGAGGAACAGACGTGGAGCTTATGAGCAGAAGATTAAAGATTGGGATCGCCGTTACCCGAAGAGATTCCTGGAACGCGCCGCAGGCGTTTGAAAACAGCCGTCTCATCCTGGAGAAAGTAAGGGAATTATCCGGGAAATATGATTTTGATGTGGTGACGACGGAGCATCTGACCTTCCGTGACAAAGAAGTCGTGTTTGGAAAAGAGACGCTTCGGATCAAGGCCGATACTTTGCTGACGGATTACGAGGACGCCCTTGTGGCGGCCCGGTATTTTAAACAGGAGGAGATCGATGCCTTATTTATACCGTTCTGCAATTTCGGACAGGAGGAGGCAGTGGCGAAACTGGCCGGTGAACTGTCGGTTCCGACCCTGATCTGGGGCCCCCGGGACGAAATGCCCGACGGCCTTAACTGGCGTCCCACGGATACACAATGCGGACTGTTTGCGGCCTCCAAGGTGCTGATGCGCTATCATGTGAAATTTACCTACATAGAAAACTGCCGGTTGAACGATCCGGTATTTGAGCGGGAGTTTGCCGGTTTCCTGGGAACCGCAAGGATCGTGGCCGCCTTTAAAAGACTGCGGATCCTGCAGATCAGCGTGCGCCCCCAGCAGTTTTTGGGAGTCATGATCAATGAGGCGGAGCTTCTGGAAAAATATCATATTGAGATCGTACCTGTGACGGCCACGGAACTTTTCGATACGATCCGAAAGGTGCGGGAGGAAAAACGGGAACAGATTCAGGAACTGGTCCGGGATATGGAACGCGATATCAATCTGGACAGACTGGGAGAGAAGAAGGAGACTATGGCCGCGGTAGAGATCGGAATCATGGAGCTGGCCCGCCGGTACAGATGCACTTCCATCGCCAGCGAGTGCTGGCATGAAATCCTGAGCCGGTATGACCTCTCGCCGTGCTTCCTCTTCGGGGACATCAATGACAGGGGCATCCCCTGCGCCTGCGAACTGGATATTCACGCGGCGGTGACCGCGGCGCTGGCGGTGGCGGCCAATGGTTACACGGCCCCCTCCTTCACGGCCGACTTAACGCTCAGGCATCCCCAGGAGGACAACACCGAGCTGCTCTGGCACTGCGGGCCGTTCGCCAAATCCTTAAGGGAACCTTCGGTACCCGGTTATGTGACAGAGTCCGGCCAGGGCTTCTACCCGCTGAAAAAGGGCGTCGTTACCGTATTGCGGTTTGACGGGGCCGACGGGGAATACCGGTGTTTTGCCGGCTGCGGCGAGTCGGTGGAGGGACCGGTTACGAACGGAAATTATGTCTGGCTTAAGGTGGATGACTGGGTAAAATGGGAAAAGAAATTCATCTACGGCCCCTATATTCATCATGTGGTGGGAATTTATGGCGATTTCCGCAAAGAATTTGAGGAAGCTTGCAGGTATCTGGATCTGATCTATGATAACCCGGATATACCGGAACGAAAGGAGAGAGGTTTATGAGTCTGGAACGGGTGCGGGATATACTGGCCGAGGCGGACCGGCATGGGACGGCGGTTCTCGCCTTCGACGCTATGAATTATGCGATGATCGCCGCCGCCGTCCAGGGGGCGGCAGCAGCAAAACGTCCGGTAATTGTGATGCTGTACCCGGAAATGGCGGGATACGTTTCCCTGGAAGGGTTTCTTGCCCTAGTAAAGGAGCAGGCGCGGCAGGTGCGCATCCCGGTGGGGATTCACCTGGATCATTGCAGTGATTTTGCATATATTGTCCGCGCGCTGAAAGCCGGCTTCCCTTCCGTTATGGCGGATGGCTCCCTGCTTCCCCTGGATGAGAATATTGCATTTACCGCTTCCGTAGTACGAACGGCGAAGGCTTTTGGAGCGGATGTGGAGGGGGAACTGGGACATGTAGGAAAGGCGGCCAATGAGGGGGATTATATAGTATCCGATCTCTACACGCCGGTGGAGGAAGCCAGAGTATTTGCGGAAGCCACGGGCGTAACGGCGTTGGCGATTGCCTTTGGCAGCGCCCACGGCAATTATACGAGGCCGCCGAAGCTTGACATCACACGCCTAAAGAAGATCAATCAGGCGGTAAAAACCCCGCTGGTCCTCCACGGCGGCAGCGGTATCCCGAAGGAGCAGCTGACGGAAGCCTTTCATAATGGGATCAATAAATTCAATGTGGGCACGGAATTTTCCTATTTAAACCAGAAGTATACGGGGCAGTATTTCGAGCAGGAAATGGAAAGGGACGGGGCCTGCGGCCATGTGGAGTATGCAAGGGAGAAATTATCCGCGTATATTGCGGAAAAATGCAGGCTGACCACATGTACCGCAGAGCCCGGGACAACCGGAAACAGCTTGGAGGAAATCTTATGAACAACCTATTTTATAACAGGGACGGGACTCCCTTCTTTTCCTTAGGGGGGCAGGTACACAACTCCAGCTCCTATTCGGAAGAAACCATGCGCAGGGCATGGAAGGCGGCCGAAGCGCTGAGCCTTAATACGGTAGCCGCTCCGGTATTCTGGAACCTGCTGGAACCGGAAGAAGGGGTGTATGACTATTCCCAGGTCCATATGCTTTTGCAGCAGGCCGAAGCGCACGGCATGCATCTGATCCTGCTCTGGTTCGGCTCCTGGAAAAACGGCGCCTCCCAATACATACCGGTCTGGATGAGAACACAAAAAGAGAGATTCCGCTGGGTACAGACCATACAGCACTTTGAGACCCGGGTGCTATCCCCGCACTGTGAAGAAAACAGGCAGGCCGATGCCCGCGCCTTTTCAAGGCTGCTGGCCTACCTAAAATCTCACGATACCAAAGGGATCGTAATCGGCGTACAGATCGAAAATGAGCCGGGCCAAATCGGCACGCCCAGGGATTATTCCGACATCGGGGAGCGGGCGTATAAAAGCCGGGTGCCAAAGGCGGTCATGGACTGGCTTCAGGAACCAGGCCCCTGCGCTCAAGCGGGGCGGGCCGGCGGATCTAAGGTTCGGGAAATATGGCTGGAGCACGGAGGAAGGACCCAGGGGGACTGGGAAGAAGTATTCGGCTTCTACGCGGCGGAGATATGCACGGCATATGCTTTCGCGGTCTATATCAATTCCGTATCCGCGGCAGGCAAACGGGAATTCGGGATCCCTGCCTACGTCAACGTGTGGCTGGGAGAAATGTATAACCGGGTAGCCGGGATCGATTACCCGTCCGGAGGCGCTGCCAGCCGGGTGCTGGATCTGTGGAAGCGGTTCACGCCCGATATCGACGCGATTTGCCCGGATATTTATTATAACGATTACCTGATGTACGGTAACATCTGTGAGAAGTATGCAGGGCCGGATAATCCCCTCTACATTCCCGAATCCGGCGCAACGGTCATGAACGCGGTAAACACATTCCGGGGTATTGTAGAATTCGGCCTGTGCGGAATTCATTGCTTTGGAATCGACAGCCTGACGGATCGGGAGGGGAATCTGAAACCCGGCGTGCAGGAATATGCAAATATGGTACGGATCGTAAGGGCGGCGGCGCCGTTGATTCAAAAATACCAGGGCACCGGACGTTTATATGCAGTGACCCAGTATGAAGGCAGCGCCTTCGATTACATTGATTTCGGTGATTTTGTGGGCCGTGTGGTCTGCACCAACCCTCTGGACGATCCATACGCGGAGGATACCAGGCCTTATCTGGATGCGGCCCACACAGAAGATGAGCATTATCATGTCCGGGGAAAAGGGCTGATTGTATATGAAGGAAATGGCAGTTTCTATCTGGCAGGCGAAGGCTTCCGCCTGAACCTGATCCGTAAAGATACCATCGAGGGCATGACCACAGGGGTGCGCACCTCCAATTTCCAGAACCTGCGCCACCAGGAATACCTGGAAGTGGCGGAAGGGCATTTTGAGGCGGATATGAAATTTGTAACCGACAGGCTTCGGACAGGCGACGAGTGCGACCATGGCTTGTGGGTCCACTCTGATATAGGGGTCGTCCATGCGCTGCTTGAGGAGGGAATGAAATGAAAAAACGCAGAATCCATTCCAGAGCGGTTTCAAAATATGTGTTTTTGCTGCCGGGCTTATTCTTCTTCGCATTTGCCATCGCGATCCCCCTTTTACTGGGAATCAACATTGCATTTACGGACTGGAACGGAATCACAAAGGATTATAACTATGTGGGATTCGAGAACTTCATCCGTATGTTCAGCGACAAGAGAATCCTGGCTCCGGTGCGCAACACGTTATTGTTTGCCCTCTTCGGCACCGTCGGGAATAATGTGATATCCCTGGGCCTGGCCCTGCTGGTCAATCAAAAGACCGGAAAATGGAGCAATGCTGCGAAGATCCTGTTCTTCGTACCGGTGTGCTTCAGCGCGGTGCTGACGGCATTTTTATGGGGGTTCATCTACCGGGAGGTGCTGTCCCAGCTCTTCCACATTAAGAACCTGCTGGGCAGCAGAAACTGGGTCATCTTCGCCATCACCGTCATGGGGCTTTGGAATACGTGCGGGATCAATATGCTGATCTATCTGTCCGGTCTGAAAAATATACCCACCGACCTTTATGAAGCGGCCATCGTGGACGGAGCCGGCCCAGGACAAAAGTTCCGCCATGTGACGCTGCCGCTTCTAACCCCGTCCTTTACCGTGTGCGTCACGCTGACCCTGACCAATTGGCTGCGGGAATTCGCCATGACCCTGTCCAGCACCGGTGGCGGCCCGGGCGGCGCTTCCAGAACCATTTCCATCTATATCTTTGAGAATCTGTACCGCTACAACAAGGCCGGGTACGGACAGGCGATCTCCCTGGTGTTTGTGATCGCCCTTGTGCTCCTGGGCAGCGCCGTATCTTCCTTCTTTCGGAAAAGAGAGGTGGAGATCTGATGAAAAGAAAATATTTTATTATCGCGCTGACCATCCTACTGATGTTACTATTTTGTTTTCCTATCTTCATGGCCGTACTAACCTCCGTGAAGACACAGCAGGAAATCTCGCGTTCCATTTTAAGCTTCCCGACGGCCCTGCATCTGGAAAACTATACGGAGGCTATGGAACGAAGTGATTTTACCCGGTCCCTGATCAACAGCTGCATCGTTACGTTTCCATCCGTGGCGCTGATTATCGTGGGCGCTTCCATGGGAGGATACGCGATTGCCAGACATGCCGCTTCCAACCGGGCATTTCGGTGTCTGGATAAAATCTATCTGGCATCCCTGATGATTCCCTTTCAGATCCTGATGATTCCGATCTATAAGATGTACAAGGCGCTTAAGCTTCAGAACTCCCTGTTCGGAATGATCCTGATCCTGACCGGAACCAGCATTGCCTATGCTACATTCCTCTATGTCGGATTTGTAAAATCCATTCCGAGGGAGCTTGAGGAAGCGGCGATGATCGACGGCTGCGGACCGTATAAGACATTTTTCAGGATCGTGTTTCCGCTGTTAAAACCGATCACGGCCACGGTTGCGGCCCTGCATGTGATGTGGCTCTGGAACGACTTTAATATCGCGCTGATTCTGCTGCAAAAGGAAGAGGTACGGACCCTGACGGTGAAACAATACTACTTTTTCGGAGAGCATACGACCGATTACGCGGTGGCGTTTGCGGCTTCCATCGTCTGTATGCTGCCGGTTCTGATTTTCTTCGTATTCTGCCAGCGGTATTTAATAGAAGGAATCGCGTCCGGCGCGGTAAAAAGTTAGGGAGGTTCGGCATGGATATTATAGGAATCGCGCAACCCATCAAGGATCTGCTCCTGGTGGTGGAACAGATACCGGACGAGAACAGCTTTACGACGCTTCTGGATTACAGCAGCCAGGGCGGCGGGAAGGTGAGCACCGCGCTGGCTGCGGCGGCAAGGCTTGGCATGGAATGCGCCGTGGCGGGTACGGTCGGCAAAGATGCCAAGGGACAATTTGTCCGGGAGGATTTTATACGTCATGGAATACAGGTGGAACAGTTAAAAGAAAGAGAGGAGGGGAAGACAGGATACTGTGTATGTATCGCGGAAAAATGCTCACCCAACCGAAGATTCCTGGGAGAGAGGCCGACGGTTAAGCAGCTTATGCCGGAAGAACTGGACCCGGACTTCTTAAAACAGGCCAAAGCGATTCATCTGGAGACGCCGGACGCCGTATCCGTCGCGGCAGCGCAGTTCGCTAAGAGCCAAGGGATAACCGTGTCTATGGATGCGGACCCATATCCGGATGAGACCGATGCCCTGATGGAAATGGAGAGCCTGATCGATATTTATATTGGCTCCGAGGCCTATTTTAAGGTAAGATCCAAGGGGAAGCCATTTCGGGACACCCTGTACGAGATTGCCCAAAAAGGCTGCCGTGTGGCAGCGGTGACCCTGGGGGATCAGGGGCTGGAGGCGGTGATCGACGGCCGCTACATCCGCATTCCGGCGTTTCACAAGCTGCCGGTTGCAGATACTACCGGAGCGGGGGATGTGTTTCACGGAGCATTTTTAAGCGCCTGGATAAAAGGGATGGAACCCAGCCGGTGTCTTGAGTTTGCCAGCGCGGCATCCGCCATTAAGTGCGCCAGCATCGGAGGGAGAGCCGGAATTCCCGATTGGGAAATGACGAATTATTTTCTGGAAACCGGAGAACTGATCAAGAAAGAAACGATACGGGAACGAGAGAAATTCTACAAAAACCTGGTGATATAAAGGAGGAAAAATCATGAAAAGAAGAGTAATGGGGATTTTATTGACTGTGGTTTTGGCGGCGGGACTTTTGACCGGCTGCGGCAGCGGGGGAGCAGAGGAGAATACAGGCTCGGCTGCCGATGCACAGGAGACGGATGCCGGGCAGGAAAAGGTAAAAAAAGAGAGCTCCGGTAAAGCGGTGGAAATTACCTGGCTGCATCATTTTCAGGAAGAGGGGATTAAAGTATGGGTCGACGACATGATCCAATCCTTCGAGGCGGAAAACCCGGACATCCATATCAATGTGGAAACCGTCCCTTACAATACCTACGACCAGACCCTGAAAACAAAAATCGCGTCTGACGACGCCCCGATGATCTTCGACCTGGCGGGCCAGGTGTACTATGAGGAATATGCAAAAGCCGGCCATCTGTATGATGTAACGGATATAGAAGGGCTTGATCATATCGATGCGAGCTATCTCCCCGACGGTCAGGTTGAGGGCCGGCAGTACGCGGTTCCCCTGGATGTGAACGGGTATGCGATCTTTTATAACAAAGCTGTTTTTGACAAATACCAATTGAAAGTACCTACCACCTTGACTGAATTAAAAGAGATATGCGAGGTCCTGACGGAGAATGGAGTCCAGCCCTTTGCCGCTCCCATGCAGGAACTCTGGGGCCTTCAGGAATACGTGGATGTGGCCGGGTTCCCGGTGTTCGGCACCCCGGACTGGTTCACCGACAAAATGAACCTGACCTCCCATTTCGCGGATGACGAAGAATTCAAGGAAGCCATCAAAAATTATTTCAGCTTCAAGCCCTACTGGGGAGAGGACCCCTTCGGAACCAACTGGGACACCGCCCAGAATATGGTAGCCACCGGAGAAGCAGCCATGGTAGCCAACGGTTCCTGGGCCATTGACGGGATCACCGCGAAAAATCCCGACTGTGACGTCAGAGTATTTGCGATGCCCACCACCGATGACCCCAGCGGCGCCGTGATGATCCTGAGGCCCGGAAACGGAATCTGCCTGTATAACAGCACGGACACGGATAAACTGGAAGCCGGCAAAAAATTCTATAGCTGGCTGCTGAGCAAGGAATCCGGTGAAAGCTACGCCACCAACGGATTCAAGATCTCCACGGCAAAGGGAGTGGACTTAAGCTTCTCCGACGGGCTTATGGATATCCAGTCCTATCCGGCTGAGCAGGTGTGGAACAGTTCAGGCCTGACGCTGTTTTCCGACGAATACTATCAGATCTTCTATGAAACCATTTTGAATTACTCGATGGAGAACGAGATGGATGTAGAGGGGCTGTGCGAAAGTTTGGATAATGATTTCGCATCGATTCGAAATTAAGGAAAGGGGACATGTCCATTTCGGTTGGTTCTTCCTCGGGTTTGGGGTATGCCCGCTGCTTAAGGCAGGGGACAGAGACGGTACCCGGGGAGCCTCCCGGCCGACGGAGCCTTTTTGTCTCCCCGGAAGCGCAGAGGGCTTGCGCTGGCAGCTGCTAAGTGGAATCGAAAAGCCGGGTTCAGGAACCGAGCCTATTCACCAGGAACACGTGAGGTGTTCCCGGTTCAGAGGCTCTTGCCCGTCGGACGTGAAGTCCGCCGGGCATCCTGAACCCGGCTTTTCGATTCCCCTAAGCGCTGCACAGCCGCCCTATGGGCTTCCGGGGAGACAAAAAGGCCCCGTCGGCCGGGAGGCTCCCCGTATACCGTCTTTGTCCCCTGCCTTAAGCAGCGGGCATGCCCCTAACCCGGGGAAGAACCAACCGAAATGGACATGTCCCCTTTTGTCTTTCTCCGGCATATCCTCTCCATTTTCCATAAAAGAACTTGACAAATCCCCACGGATAGTAATAATTAAAGGAAGGAGAACTTATAAAGGAGAAAAGATCATGGCGAAAGAAAAGAAACTGGTGGAAGCCATCACCTCCATGGAGGAAGATTTTGCGCAATGGTACACCGATGTAGTAAAAAAAGCGGAACTGATAGAATATTCCAATGTGAAAGGCTGTATGATCCTTCGCCCTAATGGGTATGCCATCTGGGAAAATATCCAGAAAGAATTAGACCGGCGGTTCAAAGAGACCGGCGTTGAAAATGTATATATGCCGCTGTTCATACCGGAAAGCCTGCTGCAGCGGGAAAAAGACCACGTGGAAGGATTTGCCCCGGAAGTAGCCTGGGTGACCCACGGAGGCATGGAACCCCTCCAGGAACGTCTCTGCGTCCGGCCTACATCCGAGACACTATTCTGTGATATGTATTCCAATATCATCCAGTCCTACCGGGACCTTCCCAAGCTGTATAACCAGTGGTGTTCGGTAGTGCGCTGGGAGAAGACGACCAGGCCTTTCCTGCGTTCCATGGAATTCCTGTGGCAGGAGGGCCATACGGCTCACGCCACCGAAGAAGAGGCGGAAGAACGCACGATCCAGATGCTGAATGTATACGCGGATTTCTGCGAGCAGATATTGGCGATCCCGATGATCAAGGGGAAGAAGACCGACAAAGAAAAATTCGCCGGCGCCCACTCCACATACACCATCGAAGCCCTGATGCACGATGGAAAAGCGCTGCAGTCAGGCACCAGCCATAACTTCGGGGATGGATTTGCCCATGCGTTTGATATCCAGTACACGGACAAGGACAATAAGCTCCAGTACGTCCATCAGACCTCCTGGGGAATGTCCACCAGAATCATCGGTGCCATTATCATGGTACACGGCGATGACAGCGGCCTGGTTCTGCCGCCGAGAATCGCTCCCGTGCAGGTTATGATCGTGCCCATCGCCCAGCACAAAGAGGGCGTTCTTAACAAGGCTTATGAATTGAGAGACCGCCTGGCGAAGAGCTTCTCCGTGAAGGTGGACGATTCCGACAAGAGCCCCGGCTGGAAATTCAGCGAGCAGGAGATGCGGGGGATTCCCACCCGGATCGAGATCGGTCCGAAGGATCTGGAAGCGAATCAGGCGGTAATCGTCCGCCGGGATACCAGAGAGAAGATCGTCGTTTCCCTGGATGAGATCGAGACGAAGCTGGCCCAGGTGCAGGAGACGATGCAGCAGGAGATGCTGGAGCGTGCCAGAGCCCACCGGGATGCGCATACCTATCAGGCGGCCAACTACGAGGAGTTCAAAGAACTGATCGCAAACAAACCGGGCTTTGTCAAAGCTATGTGGTGCGGGGATGAAGCTTGTGAGCTGAAGATCAAGGAAGAGACCACGGCCACCTCCAGATGTATGCCTTTCGAACAGGAACATGTGGCGGATACCTGCGTATGCTGCGGAAAACCTGCGAAGACCATGGTGTATTGGGGAAAAGCATATTAATAGGAAGCATATGAATGTAAAGCAATAGGAGTAATTGAATATGAAGATACAACTGCCTGCAAAAGTAAGCACGATTTTGCAAACATTGGCGGCAGAAGGCCATGAGGCCTTTGCCGTAGGCGGCTGTGTCCGGGATTCTATCTTGGGAAAGGAGCCGGGAGACTGGGATATCACCACGTCTGCGACTCCTTTTCAGGTGAAGCAGATCTTTGAACGCACCATAGATACCGGCATACAGCACGGTACGGTTACGGTGCGTCTGAATAAGGAAAACTTCGAGGTCACCACATACCGCATCGACGGGGAGTACGAGGACAGCCGGCACCCCAAGGAAGTGAAATTCACGAAAAAGCTGGAAGAGGATCTGAAACGCCGGGACTTTACGGTCAACGCCATGGCTTACAATGACGAAGCCGGCCTGATCGATCTGTTCGGGGGCCTCGACGATCTTCAGCATCAAACGATCCGCTGCGTGGGTGATCCCGCCGAACGCTTTGACGAGGACGCCCTTCGCATCTTACGGGCGGTCCGCTTCGCGGCCCAGCTGGGCTTTCGGATCGAGAAGGATACCTGCCGCGCGATCCGCCGTATGGCTTCGAACCTGGTCTATATCAGCGTGGAGAGAATCCAGACGGAATTGGTTAAACTGCTGGTCTCCGACCACCCGGAGACGCTTATGCAGGCTTATGAGATGGGGATTACCGCTGTGATCCTGCCGGAATTCGACGCCTGTATGAAATTGGTTCAGAATCATCCGGACTATAGTTATAATGTAGGGGAACATCTTCTGAAGGCGGTGCGGCTGGTTCCGCCGGATAAGGTGCTCCGCCTCACGATGCTGCTCCACGACGCCGCCAAACCGGTCACCAGAACTACGGATGCGGACGGGACGGATCATTTTTACAAACACGCCGTGCAGGGCGAGCGCATGGCCCGTACGATCCTGAACCGCCTGCGCTTTGACAACGACACGGTGCACGCGGTCTCCCATCTGATCAAATACCACGACTATCAGGTGGCTCCCAACGCCAGGAGCATTCGCAGGGCGATGAACCAGATCGGCCCGGAATATTTTCCCTGTTTCCTTCAGGTCAGGAGGGCCGACTACCTGTCCCAGAATCCTGCGCTTATTAGAGCCCGGCTGGTAAAGTTTGCTCAGATTAACAGCTTGTATGAAACCGTGCTGGAGAAAAGGCAGTGTGTGATTTTGCAGGATCTGGCGGTGGATGGAAAGGATCTGCTGGCGATTGGGTATCCCCAGGGACGCTTGGTGGGTGAAGCACTCCGAAAGCTATTAAATATGGTTTTGGACAATCCGGAATATAATAATAGAGAATACTTGCTGGAACGAGCGTCGGAGTTTTTAAGGGATGCATAAAATTTCCTGCTCAAGGAATTATGATTTTCTAAACGAAAAGTAAAGAGTTATAACGGAATAAGATAAAATAAGATAATAGAAATAAAATAATATGTAAAAGCCTTGCAGATGTTATGATGTGATGTCTGTCAGGCTTTTTCATTGAAAAGAGCTTTTTTATGGAAGGATTGCAAAGAAATTTACACCCGGCTAAAATGAAGGTAGAAAAAATAAAATTCAATGGGACCGAATTCCCCCTTCGTGCATCTAACTTATGAAACAAAAAGAAATGCCGGCCGGCAGGAAGGACAAAAATGAAGAAGGAACAATTAGGAGAGCTGATTATTGCTTCCGAGGACACCATGTATCATGTGGCCAGAACGCTTCTGCGCAATGATGCGGACTGCGCGGATGCCATACAGGAAGCAATCGTAAAAGCATTTACAAAACTGCATGCATTGAAATCAGATGCCTATGCCCGGACCTGGCTGATCCGAATCCTGATTAACGAATGCTATAAAATTATGAGAACAGAAAAACGGATTGTCTCTCTGGAAAGCTATATGCCGGAAGAATCGGCGGAACAAAGCAAGGATTATTCCGATCTGTACGAGGCGGTCAGCCAGCTGCCCAAAGACGCGAGACTGACCATCATCCTGTATTATGTAGAGGGATACAACGTCCGTGAAATCGCACAACTGCTGGATCTTTCAGAAAGTGCAGTCAAAAACCGCTTGGCCAGAGCCAGGGCACGATTAAAAAATGAGTTAGAAGCTAAGGAGGCGCTGTGATGAGATTAGAAGATATGAAACAGGAATTCCCCAACATGCCGGAAGATATGAAAGCAATGGTAGAACGGGAAGTTGCGAAGCAGATAAAAACCGTAAAACCCCATTTCTCAGCCGCTAAGATTGCCATAGCATCCGCGGTCGCCGTAATGGTAATGGGAACCACCGTATTTGCGGGGGTCAAGCTATATCAGATGAACCGGGAGCCGGCAGGAACATATGCGGTAGAGACCAAGATACAGAAAACAGAAGGAGCCGAAGCGGGAACACAGGCGCAGTCAGTTCCGGCCGAAATACCTGCCGTAACATTAGAAACCGGTTATATCCCTGAGGGGATGATTCAGACGGAAGAAGGTAAATACAGCTACTCCGACACTCCCAGTATAGGAGGGATCAGCATAGTCCTTTATGGTATGGATCAGGGGGACGACGCATTCCGGGTACTGGATAAGGGAGTGCTGAACAGCGAAAATATTCTGGCCGGAGGCCATGAGGGTGTTTACCTGGAAATGCAGAAAGGCAACGACGGAAGCGTCTATTTTAACCAGAGAATCTATCTCTCCTTCCCGGAGGTACACCACGTAGTCCAGATGTACGTAGGAGAGGATGTAACCAGGGAAGAGGCCTTAAAGACGGCGGAAGGAATCCGTCTGACCCCTGCTGAGAATGAAAAGGACAGCACGCCCGCTCTTGCATGGAGCGACTATGCTGCCTCCGTGATAGAGAACGAAGAATTAAGCGAATCCGATGAATCAGGGATGTGCCTCACCGTACCAAAAGAGAGAATGGAGAATGTCCACAAAATCGGTGATGTATTCTCGCCCCTGGATACTGAACTGGCAGCCGGACTGAAGATAAAAGTAACGGATGTGCAGATCGCAGACGATGTAAGCCTTCTGAACCCGGCCTACATGGACAGCGAATTCGACGGAGCGGTAGATGCCGGCGGCAAACTGCTTCCGAATACAATCAACTACATTAAGACAGGCAATGGCGTAGATTCCCTGGATGAAATAATCAAAACACGGGAAGTGCATCAAAAACTGGTATACGCAACCGTCGAATACCAGAATACCGGAAATACCGAGTTAAACGACGTCCTGTATTTTGGAAGCCTCATGAAAATTCAGGAAAATACGGATAATTTCGCCATCTACCAGGGCGAGACCCCGCAGCCGGGAGACCAGTGGAATGTAAGCCAGGGAACCAGCCTGCTGCAGAATCGGGATATGCTCTACAGCGATGTCCTGGGCGGATCGGAAAACAAAAACTATATCAGCAGCATCAAACCTGGCGAGACGGCAACGGTCCATATGGCATATGTCGTAAACGAAGATGAACTGGATAAACTCTATCTGAATCTGGACACTTACGGCGGCAGCTTTGAATTTTCAGATACTTGTCTCGACATGGGACTGGTTGATATTCGGCAATAATTTTAACTGTATATTTACGATGGCGCCGGCCTCCCCTGACAGGAGGCCGACCCTTCTATATTAAAGAAAAGAAGCTGCCCTGCCGGTTGACTGCCCCATCCGGATTCGGCAGGCAAGGCCCTTAGAATCCTCCGCCATTCTGCATACTTTACCCCGCCCTTTCATAGAATAGAAAGAACACCTTAGAAGGAAAACAACGGGGGGATGGAAAGTGAATGACAGGGGCCTTAGCGTTTTAGAACAATATGATTTACAGATTTTCACGACTCGCAGGGGAAGAGGGGCCCTCATTTGTGAGACAGATCAGGGGAGTAAGCTTTTGAAAGAATTTCAGGGGTCCAGGTTTAAGCTGGGATACCAGCAGAAGATGTTAAAGGGCCTGGAATCGGAAGGCTTTCCGGCGGATACTCTGGTCGAAAATAAAGAAGGAGAACTCATATCCTTAGATCGTGACGAAACCCCCTATATCGTTAAAAAATGGTTTGAGGGCCGGGAGTGCGACACCAAGAGTGAGCAGGACATTCTGGCTGCGGTGAGGAAGCTGGCTGCACTACATAAGTATATGAAGTTTGAGGATTTTAAGACTTTAAGCCCGGAAGAACAGAACAGGCTGTGCGCGGAAAACCTGATTCTGGAATATGAGCGGCATAACAAAGAGCTGAAAAAGGTCCGGAACTTTATCCGCAGCAAGAGAAGAAAATCCCAGTTTGAACTGTGTTACCTGAACCATTATCAGGAATTCTATGAACAGGGAGAAAAGACCCTCGATCAGATACAGAACTCGGCATATAAGAAACTGTGGGAGAAGGCGATCCATGAGGGCAGCGTCTGCCACGGGGAATTTAATCATCATAATCTGGTTTACTGCCGGGAAGGCGTGATCGTGACCAATTTCGATAAATGCTGTGTAGATCTCCAGATCAGTGATCTCTATCATTTCATGAGGAAGATCCTGGAGAAACATGACTGGAATACCGCGCTTGGAAGCAAGATGCTGGACCAGTATGTGAAGGTGCGCACAACGGACAACAGCGAGCTTCAGAATCTGCGGCTGCGTCTGTCCTATCCGGAAAAATTCTGGAAGGTGGCCAATCATTATTACAACGGAAACAAGGCGTGGATACCGGATAAAAATACGGAGAAGTTAGAAATCCTGGTCCGCCAGAATGTCGAACGGGAGCGGTTTTTGCAGGAACTATTTTCCTGAGATTCGCTATGAAAGAGTTTCTTTTTTTCCTTTTTTATTATATAATGTCTCTAGCAGGGAAGTGCCATCGATGAGCAAGAACCTTCGATGGCGCCTTTCTATATACTCCTCCGGTCAGTGCGGGCGGAGTAAGAGATCATAAAGGAGGTTCTACCATGGATTACAAGGAATTGTATCAGGAGTGGCTTGCAAATCCTTATTTTGACGAAGCTACGAAAGAAGAACTCAAGAGTATTGCTGACGATGAAAATGAGATTAAGGAGAGGTTTTATACCGATCTGGAATTCGGAACAGCCGGACTTCGGGGAGTGATCGGAGCCGGTACCAATCGTATGAATATCTATACGGTACGGAAAACCACCCAGGGACTGGCCAATTACATCAACGGTATCGGCGCTCAGGACAAGGGTGCGGCAATTGCTTATGACTCCAGGAGAATGTCCCCGGAATTCGCCCAGGAAGCTGCGTTGTGCCTGGCGGCCAATGGCATTAAGGCATACATATTCGAATCTCTGCGACCGACCCCGGAATTATCCTACGCGGTCAGAAAATTAGGCTGTATCGCCGGAATCAACATCACGGCCAGCCATAACCCGCCGGAATATAACGGTTATAAGGTATACTGGGAAGACGGCGCGCAGATCACCCCGCCCCACGACACCGGTATCATGGCGGAAGTGAAGAAAGTGACCGACTATAATACGGTGAAAACCATGGACAAGGACGCCGCACAGGCCGCCGGTCTCTATCAGGTTATCGGCAAAGAGGTGGACGACCCCTATATCGAAGAGCTGAAAAAACAGGTCATTCATCCGGAAGCGATCAAGGCGGCGCAGAAGGATCTGAAGATCGTCTACACCCCCCTTCATGGGACAGGCAATATCCCGGCCAGAAGAGTGTTAAAAGAGCTGGGCTTTGAAAATGTCTACGTAGTACCGGAACAGGAACTGCCCGACGGGGAATTCCCCACCGTCAGCTATCCGAATCCGGAAGATAAAGCGGCCTTTAAGCTGGCTCTTGAGCTGGCGGCGAAGCTGGATGCGGATCTGGTCCTGGCTACCGACCCGGACGCGGACCGACTGGGCGTCTATGTAAAAGATACCAAAACAGGGGAATATATCACATTAACCGGCAATATGTCCGGCTGCCTGCTGGCGGAATACGAGATCGGCCAGCGTAAAGCGCAGAATGGAAGCCTTCCCGAGGACGGCGCTCTGATCAAGACGATCGTTACCAGCAACATGGCAGACGCCATTGCAAAATATTACAACATCCGCCTGATCGAGGTGCTGACCGGCTTCAAATTCATCGGCCAGCAGATCCTGGGATTTGAGAAGAGCGGCAAAGGAACCTATCTCTTTGGCTTTGAGGAAAGCTACGGCTGCCTGATCGGTACCCATGCCAGAGACAAGGACGCGATCGTCGCCACCATGGCCCTGTGTGAAGCGGCGGCCTATTATAAGACCCAGGGCAAGACCCTGTGGGACGCCATGATCGACATGTATGAGAAATACGGCTATTACAAAGATGACGTCAAGTCCATCACCCTAAAAGGGATCGAGGGACTGGCGAAGATCCAGGAGATCATGGAAAACCTGCGCAAGGAGACCCCGGCCGAGATTGGCGGCTGCAAGGTATTGTCCGCCAGAGACTATAAGTTAGACACCGTGAAGAACATGGCCACCGGGGAAGTTACCGGCACAGGATTGCCCGCCTCCAACGTCCTTTACTATGATCTGGAAGGCGATGCATGGGTATGTGTCCGCCCGTCCGGCACGGAGCCCAAAGTAAAATTCTATTACGGCATCAAGGGCAGTTCCATGGAAGACGCGGAACAAAAATCAGAGGCTCTTGGAAAAGAAGTGCTGGCTATGGTAGAGTGCATGCTGTAGAACATAATATGAGCAATCACAATCAGTGATTGTCCCGGAAAGGGAAGAGGGAGCTATGGAAAAAAGCTACTCATTTGCAGAGCTGGTGGATATTATCCGGAATCTGCGTTCCGAGAATGGCTGCCCCTGGGACCGGGAGCAGACCCACGAGAGCCTGAAACCATGTCTGACGGAAGAATGTGAAGAAGTGATTCAGGCCATCGACAATAAGGATGACGAGAACCTGTGCGAGGAGCTGGGAGACGTACTGTTACAGGTCCTGATGCACAGCCAGATTGCAGAAGAAGAAGGCCGGTTTACCATCGATGACGTCATCAATGAGATAGCCCGGAAAATGATACGAAGGCATCCACACGTATTTGGTGACGGACATGCCGATACGTCCGCGGAGGTCCTGTTAAACTGGGAAGAGATCAAGAAAGCGGAAAAGGCCGCAAAAGCGGCAAAACATCACGAAATTCCTTGACAAATAGGGCGGAAACAGTTATAACTAATTTTGAAGTGTTTATAGCTTTAATACTACTATTGCAGTAAGAAATCAGAGGAGGAGTTCATCCATGAGCAGACAAGATTTAGTAGCGGCTATGGCCGACAAAACAGGATTATCCAAAAAAGATGCAGAAAAAGCTGTGAAAGCGTTTATCGATGTTGTATCTGAAGAATTAGTAAAAGGCGGAAAAGTTCAGTTAGTAGGCTTCGGTACTTTCGAAGTTGCTGAAAGAGCAGCCAGAGAAGGACGCAATCCCCGCAGTGGCGAGGCTATGACGATCCCGGCTTCCAAAATGCCGAAATTCAAAGCTGGAAAAGCTTTAAAGGATGCTGTAAACGCATAATTCTGTTACCTCAGGATCTGAACTGATTAGGGCTGTCACGCGAAAGTGTGGACAGCCCTTTTTTTGAGGGGGGCGGGAATCTGGCAGGGCCTGGAACGGTGCTTCCCCGGGGGTGGAGGTATCCCGCTGCTTGGGGGATAGGAACGCGGGCGGTATCCGGGGAGGCTTCCGGCGGACGGGGGCTTTGGTGGCTCCTTGGGAGCGCGGAGGGCTTGCGCTGGTATCCGTTAAGTGGAATCGGAAAGCCGGGTTCAGGAACCGAGCCTATTCACCAGGAACACATGAGGTGTTCCCGGTTCAGAGGCTCTTGCCCGTCGGACGTGAAGTCCGCCAGTCATCCTGAACCCGGCTTTCCGATTCCACTAAACGGATACTCAGCCGCCCTATGCGCTCCCAAGGAGCCACCAAAGCCCCCGTCCGCCGGAAGCCTCCCCGGATACCGCCCGCGTTCCTATCCCCCAAGCAGCGGGATACTCCCACCCCCGAGGAAGCGCCGTTCCAGGCCCTGCCAGATTCCCTTTTATCGGGGCGGCTCGGTCTCGGGCGCCGGCTTAAGTGAATTAGAGTATTATTTGCAGACCCGGATCGGAACAGGACTGCGCGGGGAGTTGATGGGAGGGTATGTTATGTGGTATGGTATAAGAGCGATTTGGATTAATTAATATTAGATAGGAGAAATTGACATGAGATTAGATAAATATCTGAAGGTTTCTAGACTGATCAAGCGCAGAACCGTGGCTAATGAAGCCTGTGACGCGGGAAGGGTCAGTGTGAATGGGAAAGTGGCAAAGGCCAGTGTGGATATTAAGGCGGGAGACATCATAGAGATCCAGTTCGGAACCAGGAATGTGAAGGTAGAAGTTCTGGATGTGCAGGAAACAGTGAAAAAAGACGAGGCCGGCGAGTTGTTTAAATATTTATAATCCGGTTATAAATGGACGTCCCCTTTCATAGAATTTACGAAAGATGAATTTGCCGCTAACGCGGCCCGCCGCTGGCGGAGAGTTTCGCATGCGAATCTCTATAAAAGAAGGGGGTCCTATCGTGGAAGAAAGACAAACGCAGAGAGCTCACAAGGTGATCTTAAATAACCGCAAATCGGGAACCATTAGTGGTGTTTCGGACGTGCTGTCCTTTGATATTAAGGAAATTTTGTTAGAGACAGACCAGGGTATGCTTATGATTAAGGGGAACGATCTGCACGTGAACAGGCTGACGCTGGAAAAAGGGGAGGTTGATATCGAGGGGCAGATCGACAGCCTGACGTATTCCGATGTCAGCGGTTACGCAAACAAAGGCGAATCCCTGCTCGGAAGACTGTTTAAGTAGGCGCCTATGAGTCAGGATATCATGCGGGAAACCCGTTTTTTCTTGAACTGCGTTCTGTCGGGGGTTTTTATCGTATTTATTTACGATGTGTTGAGGATCTTTCGGCGGGTGGTGAAACACGGAGTGATTTTTACCGCTTTTGAGGATCTGTGTTTCTGGGTCATGAGCGGTCTGCTGATTTTCAAGATGCTCTATACGGAAAACGACGGAATCATCCGGGGGTTCTCCATCGCTGCCATTGTACTGGGAATGCTTCTCTATAACATCAGCATCAGCCCATTTTTTGTGAAATACATCTCAGCGGCGTTAAACTTTATTGTTCGCACCATATTGAAAATCATAGGTTTTCTTCTGCGTCCGCTGCGCTGGATGGGAAGGACTGCGGCCAGGCCGGTTAAGCATGTCGGAAATCGTCTGAAAAAACTTCGAAAGTTTTTTGGGAAACGATTGAAAAAACTGGGCAAAGAAGTTAAAATGGTAATACGCAGACATTAATCAGGGTTTTCAGACAGCGAGGTAAGCTTATGGCCAGGAGAAGAAAGAAAAGAAGAAATCAAAACAAAATCGGAATGAGAATCGTTGCGGTAGTCGTTCTGGCCCTCGTCGTAGTGGTCAATGCGAACAGTATGAACCTGCGGGCAAAAAGCGGAACATACCAGGAACGCACCGATAAGCTTAACGCACAGATAGATGAAGAAAAGCAAAGAACAAAAGAGATAGAAGACTTGAAGAAATACGTGAACACTAAAAAGTACATTGAAGAGGTAGCTAAGGACAAGCTGGGGCTGGTCTATGACGACGAGATCATCTTCAAGCCGGAGGATAGTAAGTAAATATCTCTAATTCATCACCACAACGATATGAAAGAGCCATACACGGATCAGGAGGGGATATCAGAATCCCTAAATTGAACCTTTTACAGGGCAGGATAAAAGCCGTTGCAGTACCGCTGGTTGAACAGCGAAGCTGCAGCGGTTTTTTCTGTCCAAACGGATACTTCAGGTACCGGAACGCGGTCTCATTCTCCTAAAAAGAATGAGCTCCCTCCATCCGACTTTGTCAGGCAAAACCGAAAATATTTGTCTAAAAGTTTTTGAAAATCGGTCTTCCGTTTGACAAAGATTTTAAATCCAAGCCTCTATAATACCGCAGTATCAGCACAGAACGCCGTAGGGATGACGGTGGCTTCTGCGCCGGTAACAAAAAAAGCACGCAGGACGCCAATCATAGATACCGCGTAAAACAATCGGTGCATAAAAAAGAAGCACAACGCATTGCGTACACGACAAGGAAGCGGTACAAGAAAACGTGGAACTGCGGACAACTACATATAGTGATTTAGGGACATGTCCAAATCAGAATGGGACATGTCCAAACCAGAATGTACATGTCCCAAATCGGTAAATTGTCTGAAGGCGGGCGGGGCATGGCGCAGGAAATGAACATAATCATTGAAGAGTGAAAGGGGAGGCTGATCGTCATGAAAAGAGTATCTTGGAGGAAGTTGGCTTTGCAGGTGGCAGGATTTGGCGCGGGAGGATTGGCGGTGATGGGGTATTTCCCAGTGGGACTGGCCTGGTTCTCGGCGGTGTATTTGGAGAACGCGTACCGGGCCCTGATTTTCCCGGCGGTATTGATAGGAATTGCTACCCAGGGGACGCTGCTGCAGGTGGCAAAGTATGGACTTTGCATGGTGATTGTCGTGGTACTGACCAACCTTCTGGAAAATGGAGGAGAACGGGTCGGAAAGTGGGCAGTGGGTTTTTTCGCCGGGGCCGGGATCGCTGCAATGGAATTTACCGATTATTTATTGATGGTACGGCCAGTCAACGATCTGATTCGGGGCATTTGCGAGGGAGTCCTTGTGTTCGCGCTGACGGTTATCTTTGATGGTATGATCGGAAAGTTTTTGTGGTTTTCCTTTCGAAAGAAAGAAAAGATCGTGGAAGAGTATAATCCGGTGCGGGAGCGGATGAAGGGCCTGGCAGAGTCCTTTCAGAATCTGGCCAGCACAGTTTCCCAGATGCCCAGCTACCAGGAGACCTTATCGGAGCAGGACGTGGGACGGATGTTTGATGAGATCGCGGACCGGATCTGCCAGAACTGCGAGCGGAAGCAGAAATGCTGGAAAAATGATTTTCTGGATACGTACAAGCTTACATACGAAATCTTTACGGATATCGAACAAAATGGGGAACGCCTAAGCCCGGGCATAGAGCAGCAGTTTTCCCACCGTTGTATCCACAGCAAGCGGTTCCTGTCAGAGACCGTGGATATATTTAAGAGAGCCAGGCAGAACCTGCTCTGGAATAATAAATTGATGGAAAACAGAGAGGCCGTAGCGGCGCAGCTAAGCGAGGTGGCCCAGATCATGGTCACGGTCGCGGATGATATGAAAGAAGGGGAACAGCAAAATGAAGACTTAGAGGATATGATCCGAAAAAAGTTGAGAAGTATGAGAGTGTCGGTTTCTTCCGTCTCCATGCTGGAGAACAGGGAAAAACGGCAGGAGGTGTACCTGACCATGAAAGAACAGCGGGGAAAATGTATCTCGACCAAAGAGATCGCAAATGCGCTATCCAAAGTGATAAAGAAGCCCATGGTGCCGGCCAGGGACAGCCGGAATTTCGTAGGGCAGGAATATGGGACGACTCAGTTTGTGGAGGATACAAATTTCAAAGTGCTGTACGGGGTGGCCAGGTCCACGAGAGAAGACGAAAAGATCTCCGGAGATAATTTCGCATTTACTCAGACAGAGAACGGACAGCTGGTGGTCAGTCTGTCCGACGGTATGGGATCGGGTATCCCCGCCTGCCAGGAGAGCGAGCAGGTGATCGAACTGCTGGAGCAGTTTTTGGAGGCTGGGTTTTGTAAAGAGACAGCCATTAAATTAATTAATTCTGCGCTGGTCATAAGGACCGATGCACAGACCTTCTCCACGGTCGATATCAGCGCATTTGACTTATATAGCGGGGTGTGCGAGTTCCTGAAGGTCGGAGCCTCCACAACCTTTATTAAGCGGGACCACTGGGTGGAGGCCATCACCTCCACCAGCCTTCCCATGGGAGTTTTCCATCAGCTGGATTTTGATTCGACGAATAAAAAATTGTATGACGGGGACTTTGTCATTATGGTCACCGACGGCGTGCTGGACGCTCTGCCCATCGAGGAGCAGGATACGCTGATCCGGGAGATTATCATGGAAGCGGATACAAATAATCCAAAAGAGCTGTCCAGACGCATTCTGGAGCGTGCAAAGGAATATAATGACAATAAGGCCAGAGACGATATGACGGTTCTGGCCATCGGAATCTGGAAAAAATAAAGAGGAGGGAAAAAGGAAAAGCCAGCTTGCATTTTCTGCCGGAACTCTATATATTTAAAGGATGAGAAGGAGCTTCGGGACATGATTCAAAAAATTTTGAAATTTATCACGGAAAATGACATGCTGAAGGCCAATGACAGGGTAATTGTAGGCGTATCTGGAGGAGCGGACTCCGTATGCCTGCTTTTTACGCTGATGGAAATCCGCAGGGAGATTCCGCTGACGCTGGCGGCAGTTCATGTGGAGCACGGCATCCGCGGCGAGGATGCCAAGGAGGACGCGAGATATGTACAGCGGCTCTGTCAGGAATATGATATCCCTTTTCGGAAATACTGTTACCGTGTGGCTGAGATCGCCAGGGAAAGAAAGCAGTCCGTGGAGGAAGCCGGAAGGGAACTGCGCTATCAGGCGTTTGAAGAGGCATGCCGGGAGTATCATGCGAATAAAATAGCAGTGGCGCATCATATGGATGATGATGCGGAGACCGTACTGCTGAATCTGTTCCGGGGAAGCGGGCTTAAGGGACTGGCCGGAATCCCGGCGGTAAGAGGGAAGATCATCCGCCCTCTGCTGTGCGTAACCAGGCAGGAGATCGAGCGGTATCTGTGGGATCGCGGGATCACCTACCGCACGGACGCGACGAACCTTACGGAGGAGTATGTACGGAACAAGGTCCGCCTGAATATACTGCCTTATGCGGAGCGTGAAATCAATACCAAGGCAGTGGAGCATATCGTAAAGGCTGCCGGCCAGATAAAAGAAGCAGAGGATTTCCTGGAGTCCTACGCCGGTGAGCGATTTAAAACCTGTGCCAGGATACAGGAGCCGAAGGGACAGGGGCCTCTGACGGTGAGTCTGGACGTCTCGGCCATGTCTGGGGAAAAGCCAGTGATCCGCCGCCTTCTTCTGCGCCGGGGAACGGAGCTGCTGGCAGGGCAGATGAAGGACATCACGGCCAGACATATTGAGATGCTGGATCAGCTCACCTTAGCGGGGGTGGGAAAGGAAGCGCATCTTCCTTACGGGATCATCGGCAGGCGCGGTTACGATCACATCCATTTGTTCCGGAGCATGTCTTGTTCCGTATCCGGGCCGGAGGATGCAGGGCCGGAGGACGCAGGGGCTGCTCATTCTGATAGAAAGGATATTTCCCGGAATCGAGACAGGATTTCGGCGGAATTTGATTATCGGGTACCGGGCGGAGTTAAGGTGGAGCCGGAGGAGGGCGGAATTTTGGAATTGCCGGGATACCGCTTTTTGTTTAAGGTCAGGAAATGTGAGAATTCCGAAGCTTTTCCGGAAAAGAACTATACGAAATGGTTTGATTATGATAAAATAAAAAATGGTGTCCGGATCCGGACCAGGCAGACGGGGGATTACATGGTCGTTAATTCCGGGGGGGATCACCAGAAACTGAAATCCTATTTTATTGACCGCAAGATCCCCAGGGAGAGCAGGGATAACATCCCGCTTCTGGCGGATGCAGATCATATTATATGGATTATCGGGTATCGTATCAGCGAGTGGTATAAGATCACCAAAGATACAAAAAGAATCTTAGAAGTACAGGTAGAAAAGGAGAATTGAGATGGCGGATAAAATAAGTGTGTTATTGACGGAGCAGGAAGTTGATGACAAGATCAAACAAATCGGTATGCAGATCAGCAAGGACTATGAAGGTAAGGATGTACACCTGATCTGTATTTTAAAGGGCGGCGTATTCTTTATGTGCGAGTTGGCCAAGAGAATCACCGTACCCGTATCTCTGGACTTTATGGATGTCTCCAGCTACGGAGACGATACCAGCTCCAGCGGCGTTGTAAAGATCGTGAAGGATCTGGATGAACTGCTGGAAGGAAAGCATGTGATTATTGTAGAAGATATTATTGATTCCGGACGGACTCTTCACTATCTGATGGAGATCCTTAAGAAGCGTAACCCGGCGAGCCTTAGGCTTTGTACCCTTCTGGATAAACCGGAGCGCAGAGTAGTGGATGTGAAGGTGGATTATGTAGGTTTCAATATTCCAGATAAATTTGTCGTGGGCTACGGCCTGGACTACGCTCAGAAATATAGAAATCTCCCCTATATTGGAGTAATTGAGCAGTGAAAGGAGATTTGACGCTTGAATAAACAATCAAGGGGTATGGGATTCTATCTGCTGATCCTGGTGGCGGTACTGTTCATCTTTATGATGCTGAACCAGAATATGCGCAGTACGGATGACTATACCTATAAGCAGATGGTCACAGACCTGAAGGAAGGCAAGGTTACAAATGCCAGAATCCAGCAGAATCAGGAAGTCCCTACCGGTAAGGTGGAGCTGTATCTGGATTCCAACGAAGTAAAGACCCTTTTCGTGTCGGATGTCAACGAGACGGAAGTGCTTCTGCGGGACAACGGCATCGACCCGATTCTCACGGATGTGGCCAGGGACAACAAATTTTTAACCATCGGGCTGCCGATCCTGGTAACCGCAGGACTGGTCATCTTCCTGTTTATGATGATGAACCGGCAGGCAGGCGGGGGCGGCGGAACGAAGATGATGAACTTCGGCAAGAGCCGTGCCAAGATGGCCAATGATTCCAACGTGCGGGTTACGTTTAAGAACGTAGCCGGTCTGGATGAAGAAAAAGAGGAGTTAAAGGAGATCGTGGATTTCCTGAAAGCTCCGAAGAAATATATACAGGTAGGGGCCAGGATTCCCAAGGGAGTTCTGCTGGTGGGCCCTCCCGGAACCGGTAAGACGCTGCTGGCCAAAGCGGTGGCGGGGGAGGCGGGAGTTCCGTTTTTCAGCATTTCCGGTTCGGACTTTGTGGAGATGTTCGTAGGCGTGGGCGCGTCCCGTGTCCGCGATCTGTTCGAGGAAGCCAAGAAAAATGCCCCCTGTATCATTTTCATCGATGAAATCGACGCGGTAGCCAGACGACGCGGCACCGGTATGGGCGGCGGCCACGACGAGAGAGAGCAGACATTGAACCAGCTTCTGGTAGAGATGGACGGTTTCGGCGTCAATGAGGGAATCATCGTAATGTCTGCCACCAACCGTGTGGATATCCTGGATCCTGCGATCTTACGCCCCGGACGTTTCGACCGTAAGGTGGGAGTCGGCCGTCCCGACGTAAAAGGCCGGGAAGAAATACTGAAAGTACACGCCAAGGGCAAACCCCTGGGCGATGATATCGATTTAAAACAGATAGCCCAGACAACAGCCGGATTCACCGGCGCGGATCTGGAAAACCTCCTGAACGAGGCGGCCATCTTCGCAGCCCGGGAAGAGCGGGATTATATTATCCAACAGGACATCCGCCGTGCGTTTGTCAAGGTCGGAATCGGAGCGGAGAAGAAGAGCCGTGTCATCACAGAAAAAGAAAAACGCATCACCGCCTACCATGAAGCGGGCCATGCGATTCTGTTCCACGTTCTGCCCGATGTGGGCCCGGTCTACACCGTGTCCATCATTCCCACAGGAATGGGCGCCGCCGGTTACACCATGCCTCTTCCGGAGAGCGATGAGATGTTCAATACAAAAGGCCGCATGCTCCAGGATATCATCGTAGATCTGGGCGGCCGGGTGGCAGAGGAGTTAATCTTTGACGATATCACCACCGGAGCCTCGCAGGATATCAAGCAGGCCACCGGTATCGCCAAATCGATGGTGACTAAGTACGGCATGTCGGAAGCCGTAGGCCTGATCAGCTACGACAACGATGAAGACGAAGTGTTCATCGGCCGTGATCTGGCGCATACCAGAGCCTACGGAGAGTCCGTAGCCCAGAAGATCGACAACGAAGTAAAACGGATCATCGATGAGTGCTACGCGAAGGCCAAAGCGATCATCAAAGAGCATGAAGAAGTTCTGCACCGCTGTGCGGATCTCCTGTTAGAAAAGGAAAAAATCAACCGCGATGAATTCGAAGCTTTATTCCAGCCCGAGGCCTGATTCTGTGCAATAAAACGAGGACTTTCGTCAGAATGACGAAAGTCCTCTGTTAATTTCTCACAAAAAAACATATCCATTTTTGTAAAGTTTGTGCACACTTATCCGCCCCCCAATGCTATAATAAATATCGTAAAAACCCCCCCCAATACATTATATAGTTTTTGCTACACCCCATAAGAAAGAAATACCTTCTCCAAAGAAGCCAGCGCCAGCTGGCTTCTTTACTTTTAGGGATAATGTACTTTTAGGGACAATGGGCCGGGAAGGCCTCTGAGGGCCGGGATGAGATGCTCCTGTCTGGGGAGGCGGGACGGTCGCCAGTCCTCCGGCGGACTAAGGGTTGGATGCTGGCTGCTGCTAAGTGAAATCCAGGCCGCAGATTCAGGAACCGGGCCAATTCACCAAGGACTGTGGCACGCACTTAGCGCTCTTCCCGGGGGCTTCGGATGTCCGCTGCTTAGGGCTTGGAACCGCGGGCGCTATCCGGGGACGCTCCGGGTGGCCGGGTTCTTTTGTATCTCCCTGGGAGCGCGGAGGGCTAGCGCTGGAATACGCTAAGTGAAATCGAAAAGCCGGGTTCAGGAACCGAGCCTATTCACCAGGAACACGTGATGTGTTCCCGGTTCAGAGGCTCTTGCCCGTCGGACGTGAAGTCCGCCGTGCATCCTGAACCCGGCTTTACGATTTCACTAAGCGTATTCACAGCCGCCCTATGCGCCCCCAGGGAGATACAAAAGAACCCGGCCGCCCGGAGCGTCCCCGAATAGCGCCCACGGTTCCAAGCCCTAAGCAGCGGACATCCGAAGCCCCCGGAAAAAGCGCTAAGTGAGTGCCACAGCCCCCGGTTCAGTGGCCCGGTTCCTGAATCTGCGGCCTGGATTTCACTAAGCAGCAGTCAGCATCCAGCCCTTAGCACGCCGGAGGACTGGCGACCGTCCCGCCTCCCCAAACAGGAACATCTCATCCCGGCCCCCAGAGGCCTTCCCTACTTTGGTAAAAGCTGGGATTCTACTTAAATAAATCAATCAGACATTTTATGTTTTTTATTCAAATATCTTTTAACGGAAAAGTAGGCGGAACACACGAAGAAAGCACCAAAAATCAGACATCTTATTAATAAATCTAATGGAAGGACAAGGGTCTCACGAAAGAAAGTTATTTTAATTTCTTTCGTAAGATGTAACGCTTTGCCAGCACTGTTAATGAAGACAGAGAGTTCTAAAATTAACCGATATATTCTCTTGATGGTAAATTCAACAAATGAGGGATCCATGGGATATATTGCATGTCTGACATATTTTTCAAACTGCGCCAAAATCGTTATGAGCCAGTATATAGGAATAAAATAAATACTGAAGTTTTGAGATTTGACCGAACTGTATAAGATAACAATATTCCATACTATAAATACGATAAATATCAGTATACCGACAACTTTTTTGTAATTATCCACTATATCGGAATCGTAATTATAAAATCTTATTATTATATTAAATATCACAAATAGGACGAACAGCGCAGCGATTTTTCTATTTTTCATTCTACACCTCTGTATTTTCAATCCAGGTATCGCTATTTTATATTCCGTTTCTTTTTAAAAAATTTGACCGAATAATAACCAGAGTAGCCAATAAAAAATATATTGATAAAAATCCTTAAAAGATAATCTGCATAAGGTCTATCTATAAAAGCAAATAAATTTATATTAACTACTACAGGAATGCTAAACAACTCCCATGAATAGTTTATAAATACTGAGAGAGTTGATATGAATACTGTAATATCTTTATATAAAAATAGCAGATTAGTAGAAAACCAATGAAAACTCGAAACCAAAGCATTGAGAGGAATTGAAATTTGGTGAATCAATGCAAGAAGCCAATAGATAAAAACAAAATAGATGCTTTTATTACCTGATGCTATAGAAAGTTTTAATATTATGAAGTTACAATAAAGAAATATGATAAAGATAAAAAAGTAGATAAAATTCAAGCCTTCCAAAACCGAACTGCTAACATGTATCATACCTGAAAAACTTACATAATATTGTAGGAAACAACAAAGATAGTTAAAAACAACAAAACCGATCAAGAAAATAACAACAGATTTTTTACCCCGAATGAAATATTTCAATAGACGCCCCCCTCATACTTCCAAATTAAAAAGGTAAAACAATAACTATAAATACTTAATGATTAGTAAAAGTCTGAGCGATCCTAACGGTATAAATCCAATCAATAAACAGGGAAGAGCTTTCTGAATAATTGTAGTCTTTCGGTTATATAAAGTCAATTGAACAGAATCAGGACCGAACAACTTTAGTAACTTAGCCGAATGTCCATAAAATACTTAGAACATAGAAAAATAGCGAGAATTAAAGCAGGGAAGAGAGCCTGGGGGCGGGGACAGCCGCTGTGGGAACGCCGGGGCATACTTGCCTTGTGCGGGAAACGCTTGAGGGCGGGCATTAGCGGATCTTGTGGAGAAGGGATCAGAACCCTGCGGACCCGGGGCACTGTTTGAGCCGCTTTTTGGCGAGTTTGCCCCGGGTTCGCGAATAAGGGGTTCTGACCCCTTCGAAACTAGATCCGCTTATGCCCGTCCGAAGCGATTCCCGCACAAGGCAAGTATGCCCCGGCGTTCCCACAGCGGCTGTCCCCGCCCCCAGGCTCTCTTCCCGTCCATTCCCGTCCATTAAAATAATAAGTTTGCATAAACCCGCCCTCTGCTATAGAATAGAAGTAATATGAACCGACATATAATGAGATAAAAGGAGTATTGGGATGTATTTGGAAGACTTGGAAATATTGGAGAAAAAGCAGAAATATATTAATAGCCTGAATCCCATTTTGAATAAAAAAGCGATTTTCAGTGATGGGACGCTTACCTATCGAAACCCGATGGAACCGGAGCCGGGAGAAACCGTTACGATCCGGTGCCGGACGGGGAAAAATAATGTGGACAGCGTATATTTCATCAGCGGGCAGGTGCGTCGGCGGATGGAAAAGGAACTGACGGAGGGGCCCTTTGATTACTATAAGGTGGAAATAATGGTAGGGAAGGAGCCGCTTCATTATTTCTTTGAGATTAATGCGGGCAGGATACGGTGCTTTTATAATGAACGCGGGATTTCTAAGGATCTCCAGGAATATTACATGTTCAGCATCGTGCCGGGCTTTAAGACGCCGGATTGGGCTAAGGGCGCGGTAATGTACCAGATTTTTGTAGACCGGTTCTGTAACGGAGATCCCACCAATGATGTGGAAAACCGGGAATATATCTATATCAAAGAGGGAACCCAGAAAGTCGATGACTGGTACCGGCTTCCCGACGCGATGGATGTGCGATCTTTTTATGGCGGAGATTTGAAGGGAGTCATGGATAAGCTGGATTATCTGCAGGATCTGGGGGTGGAGGTTGTCTACCTGAATCCGATTTTCGTATCCCCTTCCAACCACAAGTATGATATCCAGGATTATGATTATGTGGACCCGCATTTTGGCGTTATTGTAAATGACGGGGGCGAAACGCTGCCGGAGTGGGAGAATGACAATGCAAGAGCGTCGAAATATATACAGCGGGTTACGGACAGGGAGAACCTGGAAGCCAGCAATGAACTGCTGATTCAGTTGATCGAAGAGATACACAGACGGGGCATGAAGATTATTCTGGACGGGGTTTTTAATCACTGTGGTTCCTTTAACAAGTGGCTGGACCGGGAGCGGATCTATGAGGGAGCGCAGGGATATGCGCCCGGCGCCTATGTGTCCGCGGACAGCCCGTACCGGAATTTCTTTAAATTCAATAACGAGCACGAGTGGCCCTATAATCCCTACTATGACGGATGGTGGGGGCATGATACGCTGCCGAAGTTAAATTACGAACAATCCGGGGAACTGTACGACTATGTGCTGGGGGTGGCCAGAAAATGGGTGTCGCCGCCGTTCTCGGCGGACGGCTGGAGATTAGACGTGGCAGCGGATTTGGGTCATACCGGTGAGTTTAATCACAAGTTCTGGAAGGACTTCCGCAGGGTGGTTAAGGAGGCGAATCCGCAGGCGCTGATCGTGGCTGAACATTATGGGAATCCCGGCGCCTGGCTGCAGGGCGATGAATGGGATACGGTGATGAACTATGACGCGTTTATGGAACCCATCACCTGGTTTTTGACGGGAATGGAAAAGCACAGCGACGAATTCCGGCCCGATATGCTGGGGAACCCGGAAAATCTGGTGGGCGCGTTGAAACACCATATGTCTAATTTTTTAATGCCGTCCATGCTGGTGGCCATGAATGAACTGTCGAATCATGACCATTCCCGCTTCCTGACCCGCACCAATCATGTGGTGGGCCGCGTGGGCCGTATGGGCCACCAGAAGGCCGAAGAGGGGATCAATAAAGGCATATTCCGGGAAGCCGTGGTGGCGCAGTTTACCATGCCGGGTGCGCCTACCATTTATTATGGGGACGAAGCGGGACTGTGCGGGTTTACCGATCCCGACAATCGAAGATCCTATCCATGGGGAAGGGAAGATCTGGAGCTTCTCGGTTTCCACAAAGAGATCATCCGCATCCACAGAGAAAATAAAGTGCTGACATTTGGCTCTATCCTGCTGCTCGCGGCAGAGCAGAACATGGTGAGTTACGCCAGGTTCGACCGCAAACAGCAGATGGTCATCGCCCTGAACAACCGGGAGGAGGAAGCGGTCATGGACATATCCGTATGGGAGACCGGAATTCCCATAGAATGTGAGATGGAGCGGCTGATGCTTACCACCCGGGATGGCCATACGACGGAACCGGAGACGTACAGGGTCCGGGAAGGCAGGATGGAATTGAAACTGCCGCCGTTTTCAGCCGTGATCCTGCGCAGGCGGTAAGGACAGCTCCCGGAAAAGATTTTCATAATAATCTTTAAAAATACTTTGTTTCCGCCATAAAAAAGTAATATCATGAGTGATCCGGAAATCGTCCAGCGGGATGCGCCGCATCCGCCCGGCGTCCAGATCCTCCCTGGCTGCGGCTTCATACAAAAAGGTGATGCCGCAGCCTTCTCTTACCAGAGAAAGGAGCGCGCGGATATTGCTGATCTCAGCGGTATTGGAGAAGTCGCCCACCGTTAGATTACAGCTTTCCAGATAACGTTCCAGGACTCCCCTGGTGCCGGAGCCGGCTTCCCGAAGCAGAATCCGCTCCTCCAGCAGGTCTTCAATACAGGATACCGGCTTTTTAAAAAGATAATCAGAAGCCGTGACCGCGATAAACGGTTCTTTGCCATAAACCAGATAGTCATATTCACTTTTGTCAAAGAAGCCCTCCACCAAAGCAAAATCAATCTCTCCCCGGTTAATCTTGTCCAGCAGGTCGTGGGTATTGGATACGATCATCTTGACGGAGGTGTTCGGATGATTTTTCAGATAGGCAGCGATGCGATGGGGGATCATGAATTCCCCTACCGTCAGAGTCACTCCAAACGTCAGACGCGTCTTCCCGGCCTGCAGCTGGTGCAGCTGGTCTCTTAGATGAACATCGTCATGCTTCATCGTGATGGCGGTATTTAACAGCAGACTGCCGGCATCCGTAAGACTGAGTTTTTTACCCGCGTACCGGAATAATTTCGCGTGGTAATCCATCTCCAGACAATGGATATGCTGGGAGACGGCCGGCTGTGTGATATGCAGTTCCTCGGCTGCCTTTGTATAGCTCATATGCCGGCAGACGCTCAGAAACGTATCGATTCTAAAATCCAACATAACATCACCTCTTTCACTAACCTCTCCTACAACCATAACATATATTTATCAGATAATAAATATATATAATTTTATCTTATTAATATTCCATGATATACTCTCCCATATGAAAAAAGGAAAAATGAGGAGAGAATTATGAAAAAGAATGCAAAAGGGGTACTTTTATGTCTGCTGATCGCAGTACCGGCCTGGTTTCTGGGAACGCTTTTTCCGGTTGTGGGAGGACCGGTGTTCGCGATTCTGATCGGTATGGCCGTCACGCTTGTGCTGAAGGATAAAAAAGAGGTCCAGCCGGGAATCGGATTCACATCAAAGAAAATACTGCAATACGCAGTAATTCTGCTGGGCTTCGGCTTGAATCTGACCGATATCCTGATAAAAGGGAAGCAGTCCCTGCCCATCATCATTTCTACCATATCCACGTCCCTGATTATCGCGGCCCTGATGTTTGCGCTGATGAAGATGCCTTACAAAATATCAGCTCTTGTAGGCGTGGGTTCCTCGATCTGCGGCGGCTCCGCCATAGCGGCAGCCGCTCCTGTAGTAGGCGCGGACGATGAAGAGATTGCCCAATCCATATCCGTTATATTCCTGTTTAATATCGCCGCCGCTTTGATCTTTCCCACGTTAGGCCATCTTCTGGGCTTGAGCAACGAAGGCTTCGGCCTCTTTGCCGGAACGGCGATCAATGACACGTCCTCCGTCACCGCCGCCGCCTCCGCCTGGGACGGCATCCATGGAAGCAATACGCTGCAGGCCGCCACCATCGTAAAACTGACAAGAACACTGGCGATTATTCCGGTTTCCCTCATGCTGGCGTTCATCCGTGTAAAAACAGAAAAAAACAAAGACACGGCCAATATCCAGTTCAAACAGATTTTTCCGGTATTTATTCTGTTCTTTATCCTGGCCTCTGTCATCACAACGGTATTCAACCTGCCGGCTTTCGTAACATCCCCGCTTAAAAACCTGAGCAAATTTTTTATTGTCATGGCCATGGCCGCCATCGGGTTAAATACCAATATCATCCGGCTGATAAAAACTGGAGGGAAACCAATCCTGATGGGATTTTGCTGCTGGGTTGGCATTACCTGCGTCAGCCTGGGTATGCAGTACATCCTGGGAATCTGGTAAAATAAGGAAATCAGGCCCTCTTTTAGACAATCCCCACGAAAAGAAAAATGAAGTCGCGAAAGACTTCTTTTTTCTTTTTCAAGAATATGTTATGATAAGAATACTGTTATCGACAGCGTTTTGGGGAGGACTAAGAGATGTATGACAGAGTACAGGGCTGGATGTATGCGTTAGAACATCACACCATATTTGCAGCGGTCAAAAAGGGATTTTTGCTGGTAATACCGATCGTGCTTACCGGTTCTTTTGCGCTTCTGATCAGAAGCTTCCCGATCCCGGCGTTTCAGGAATGGCTTGCCGGGTTTGGAGGGGGCTTTTTGCTGCGTCTGATGAACTTTATTTTTGATTCAACCTCGGGATTTGTGTCCCTGTATCTGGTGCTGGGTATCAGTTATTACTATTCCGATGAATTTGCGGCAGGTAATCCGGGGCTCCGCCTGATGGCCATGACGACAGCTTTGGCCTGCTTTATCGCGTCCTTCGGAGGGGCCAGCGGCTCCCTGGAGTTAGAGAGCTTTGGAACGATCGGGGTATTTACCGCCATGCTGTGTTCGATTCTGGCGACGAAACTGTTCTTTGCCATGGAATTGAATGTTTTCCGAAAGTTCCGTTCCTACGCGGCCGGGGCGGATATTCATTTCCGCAGTTCTATGACCGCAATTTTGCCCATGGCGGTTAGCGTCGCCGTATTCGCGGTGTGCAATCTGCTGATGGGTACGCTTCTGCACGTGGCGAATCTGAATGATCTGATCAGTACCCTGCTGGAGTCGCTTTTCGGCAATCTGCATGGGGAACTGGCGAATGGGGTGCTGTTTACCTTTCTACAGAACCTGCTGTGGATTTTTGGTATTCATGGAGGGAACGCCCTGGATACGGTCGCCCAGACTGTGTTTACAGGCGATCACACGATTATTTCAAAATCATTTCTGGATAACTTTGCAGTGATCGGCGGAAGCGGGACTACGGTTTGCCTGCTGCTGGCGCTGATACTGGTCTCAAAGGTTAAGAGTAACCGGAATCTGGTATGCTCCGCGGCCCCCCTTGGTTTGTTTAATATTAATGAAATACTTGTATTCGGCCTGCCGATTGTGCTGAACCCGGTGATGTTCCTGCCTTTTATTCTGGTGCCCGTGATTTCGCTTATCATCGCCTATACCGCAGTGGCTGCCGGATTTATGCCGCCCGCGTCCCAGACGGTTACCTGGACGACTCCGGTGTTTTTCAGCGGATATCTGGCAACGGGTTCCTGGCGGGGGATGCTGGTGCAGTTGATCATACTGACCGTCGGAACCGGTATTTATCTGCCTTTTGTAAAGCTGTGGGAGAAAATACAGGCGGATGGCAGCCAGTTTATGGTGGCCGAGCTGACGAAATGCTTCCGAAACGGCGAAGAGGACGGGGCCGATATGAATTACCTGTCCCGCAATGACAGCGTTGGGATGATAGCGAAGGCGATGGCGGAACAGCTCAGAAGCGACGTGGAAAATGAAGCGGTTCCGGTCTGCTATCAGCCCCAGGTGGATGATAAGGGACGGGTGATCGGTGCGGAAGCGCTGCTGCGCTGGAAATATAAGGAGGAGACCGTGTATCCGCCCCTGGTCATATCCCTGGCCAGGGAGGACGGCTGCTATGAGGCGCTGACCTGGTGTATTTTGACAGCCGTATGCCGTGACCTGTCCCGGATCCGGGAGAAGGTGGGAGCGGATTTCCAGATATCGGCAAATATTGTAGCGGAACAGCTGAACAGCGAAAAACTGATCCGGGATATGATTCGTCTGGCCACGGATTTTGACGTAAATCATCAGCTGGTCCTGGAAGTGACGGAGGAGACCTCTCTGGTAAATCTGCCGCGTATAGGGGAAAATATCGAGCTGCTCAGTGAACATGGGATATATATGGCCATTGATGATTTCAGCATGGGCCAGACTTCTCTTAAATACCTGCGTTCCAACCGGTTCCGCTATGTGAAGCTGGACGGCAGCCTGGTACGTCAGATCGTGGACAATGCCAGGTGCAGGGAGATCGTGGGCTCTATTATCAGCCTGGGAAAAAATCTGGGCTTCCGGGTCGTGGCGGAGTGGGTGGAAAATGAAGAGATCCGGAATGTCCTTCTGGATTTGGGTTGCACTATGTTCCAGGGTTATCTGTACAGTCCCGCGGTGCCCATTGAGGAGCTTGTGAATTTTTGTATTTCTTATCAACAAACGTGGATGAAAGAAGAAAAGGGAGTAATCAAATGAAGTTAAAGGAAATTCAGGAAGTGGAAGAATTAGCGGATAAGCTGCTGCGCATGTATTTTTGCGAAAATGATGTGGAATTCCTGATTTCTTCTTTTGCACCGGAAATTGTATGGCTGGGCGGCGGTGAATATCAGAAAGCGGAAGGGAGAGACAACGTCGCAAGATGTTTTCGGGAAGGAAGAGGGGATCTTCTGCGCTGCCGGATGTGGGATGCGGAGTATGTGACGGTCCCGCTGGGGGATTCCTATTATCTGTGTGAAGGGATGAGCTGGGTGGAAACGGTGCCGGAGCTTGAGGCCAGGATGAAGGTTCATCAGAGAATCAGCTTTATATTTAAGAAAGCCGGAGATACCTATCAGATCGTACATATTCATAATTCGCTCCCGTTTTCCGCAGTCAGGGAGGATGAACTTTTTCCGATTCAGGCTGCGAAGGAAACCTATGAAGAACTGCAGAGTATGGTGGAGAAAAAAGACCGGCAGATCGATCTGATGCTGAACCAGCTGCCGGGTGGAATGCAGATCTGTTACAATGACGGCGTGTATGGACTCAAGTGGCTCAGCGAGAGCTTAAGCCGGATGCTGGGTTACGATTCGATGGAAGAGTGCCTGGAGAGCTGCCGTTCCTGCTGCGCCGGATTTATCTGCGAAGAGGATTTTGCTCCCATGAAAAAGCAGGTGGATGAAAGCCTTGCGAAGGATCAGACCTACTCCGTAGAATACCGGGTGCTGCGTAAAGATAAGGAACCGATCTGGGTTCTGGATCAGGGGAAATTTTTAAATGACAGCGACGGCGAGGAAGTCATTTACAGCTTCATCTCCGACATCACCAAGCGCAAGGAGCAGGAGTTCCTGATCCAGAAGGCGGATGAGGAAGTGAAACGCCAGGCAGAGTTTCTGACACAGCTTTACGATACCGTCCCCTGTGGAATTCTGCAGTTTACGACGGACCCCAGCCACCGCACGGTTTATGCCAATCGCATGACTTGGGAGATCTACGGATACAGCAGGGAGGAATACTGGGAAAAATTCAAAAGCCCCTTTGAGCTGGTGGAAAAAGAGGATCTGGACAAGACCAGGAAGGCCGTGGAAAGCCTCAAACTGAATGGCGAGACGATCTCATATAACCGGGAAGGACGGCGCAAGGACGGAAGCGTATGCTGGATCAATGCGACCGTGGGCCGGGTGATCAATACGGATGGGCTGGAAGTGAATCAGGCCGTATTTGTGGATATTACGGAGAATAAGAAGCTGCAGCTGGAGAAAGAACAAGAGCGGCTGCTGGAGAACCGTTCCCTGAGAGCGGCGATCTGTACCGCTTATCCGGTAATTATGAGTGTGAATCTGACGCAGAATACCTTCGATTGCTTTATCGAGGATAATTTTATCATTCGAACGGTTCCAAACGGTAATTTTGATGACCTGATCGCCTTTACAAAGAATATGGTGTATGCGTCTTATAAATCGGACTTTGCCGACGCCTTAAGCAGACAGGTGCTGATCCAACGGTTCCGGGAGGGCAGTCAGGAAAGTTATCTTGAGATCCGCCAGATGGGAGATGACGGCGAGTATCATTGGGTTTCGGTGCATGTGATCCATGTGGATAATCCCTTCAACGACGACGTGCTGGCCATTGTCCTGTTAAAAGTGTTGGATGAGCAGCGGGCCGAACAGGCGAAGCAGGAACAACTTTTGAGGGACGCGCTGGAATCCGCCAAGGCCGCGAATCATGCGAAATCTGATTTTCTGTCCCGAATGAGCCACGACATCCGGACGCCGATGAACGCTATCATCGGTATGAGTACGATTGGGCAGTTAAAATTACATAATCCGGCCCGGGTAAAGGATTGCTTCGAAAAAATAGATGCGTCCTCCCGGTACCTTTTATCCCTGATCAACGATATCCTGGATATGTCTAAGATCGAGAGCGGGAAGATGAACATTTCTCATGAGAAGTTCGACTTTATGCAGTTTATGAATGAAATCAATACCATCATCTATCCTCAGGCCCGGGAACAGGACCTTATATATAAGGTATACCACAAGGAGCCTCTGGACCGGTATTATATCGGAGACGCCCTGCGTCTGAATCAGATATTGGTCAATCTGCTCTCCAATGCCCTGAAATTCACCCCGGCCGGGGGTGAGGTTACGATCAGCATTGAAGAGGACAGAAGAACCAACGGATTCGCTTACCTGAAGTTCGTTGTGAGCGATACAGGGATCGGCATGTCCAGGGAGTTCATGCAGAAGATCTACCATCCCTTTGAGCAGGAATCCAGGGATTTTGCCAGAAACAACGTGGGAAGCGGCCTGGGCTTATCCATCGTCTATAATCTGACCCAGCTGATGGGCGGAAGCATCCGTGTGGAGAGTGAAAAAGGCAAAGGAACCACCTTCCGGCTGGAACTGCCCTTTGAACTGACGCAAGACGATGAACATGCGGAAGAGGACAGGAAGACCAGGGAACTTTTAAAGGGGATGCAGATACTGGTAGTGGATGATGATCCGATGATCGGCGAGCAGGCCGCGTTAATCCTGGAAGACATCGGTGCGGTCTCGAAATGGGTAGATTCCGGGAAAAAAGCGGTCGAAGAGGTCCGGCACTCCCTGGAAGACGGAAAAGTCTATGACATTGCCATGATCGACTGGCTGATGCCGGATATGAACGGAATAGAGACTACCAGGGAGATCCGTAGACTTGCGGGAACGGAAACCATGATTATAATAATCTCCGCATATGACTGGAGCAGTATAGAGGATGAGGCCAGGGCCGCGGGAGCCAGCTGTTTCATATCCAAACCGCTGTTTGAGTCCACGATTTGTGATACCTTTTTGAATCTGCATGTGGCTCCGCATGAGATAAAGATGGAAGAGCAAGAGTTCCATCTGAAAGGGAAAAAGGTTCTGCTGGTGGAAGATAATGAGCTGAACCTGGATATCGCCAAATCCTTGCTGGAACAAAAGGAGATCCGAGTGGAAACGGCGGTCAACGGGGCGCTCGCCGTAGAAGCGTTCCGGCGTTCGGCGCCGGGGGATTATATGGCCATCCTGATGGACATCCGGATGCCGGTGATGGACGGACTGGAAGCCACCCGGCTGATCAGACAGACGGCGCGTCCCGACGCCCGGACGATTCCGATCATTGCCATGACGGCCAACGCTTTCGACGATGACAAAAGCAAGGCTCAGGAAGCGGGTATCAGCAGCTATCTGGTGAAGCCCATCGACATCAACCAGTTATACCAGGAACTGGAGAACCTGCTTTTATTTTAAAATCCCATAAATTTGAAAAAATGTCTTGCACTTTAAAAAAAGCTATGGTATAGTATGTAACTGTCAGGACGCTGGTTCTGGTATGGATGGATTCCCGAGTGGCCAAAGGGGGCAGACTGTAAATCTGTTGGCAACGCCTTCGAAGGTTCGAATCCTTCTCCATCCATTCGTTTTGCCCAGATAGCTCAGTTGGTAGAGCAGAGGACTGAAAATCCTCGTGTCGCTGGTTCGATTCCGGCTCTGGGCACTGTAGCTTCCGTTTATTTGGATGATGCAGGTGTAGTTCAATGGTAGAACACTAGCCTTCCAAGCTAGATACGTGGGTTCGATTCCCATCACCTGCTTTTGATAACTTTATATTTGTATATTTTATTTTGCGCGAGTGGCTCAGTGGTGGAGTATCGCCTTGCCAAGGCGAGGGTCGCGGGTTCGAATCCCGTCTCGCGCTTTTTTTATTCCATTTTTAAACTGGCAGAATACAATTCAATGATATGGGAACTAAGACGGCGCATACCGGGTCAAAAGGGTATACGCCGTTTTTTGTTCCATGGCAAGCGGCGCTTCGCTCTGCCGGAAATATCCATTGCGGAATGCAGGGGGATGGGATATACTTAGATGATATTAAGGGGTAATGAAGGTTGAACGAAAAGATGAAGATAGTGCTGGCGGCCGTGAATGCGAAATACATCCATTCGAATCTGGCGGTATATAGCCTGAAGGCGTATGCAAAGGAATATGAGGAACATATTGAGATCCGGGAATATACGATCAATCATTACAGGGAGGATATTCTGGCGGGGCTTTATGGGGCCTGCCCGGATGTGCTGGCTTTTTCCTGCTACATCTGGAATATGGATCTGATCAGGGACCTGGTGACGGATGTTAAGCAGATCATGCCGGAGGTACCGGTGTGGCTCGGCGGACCGGAGGTGTCGTTCGATCCGGTGCAGGAGTTAGAGCGGATGCCGGAAGTTGCCGGGATTATGGTCGGTGAAGGGGAAGAGATCTTTCAGGGGCTGGCCGGACATTATATAGAAGGAAACGGGAAGCTTGAGGATCTGAGGGGGATCGTATGGCGCGGGGAGGACCGGAAGATCCGGGTGAATCCGCCGGGAATACCGATGGATATGAACAGGCTTCCGTTTATATACAGTGATATGAGCGGGTTTCAGAACCGGATTATCTATTATGAAGCCAGCCGCGGCTGCCCTTTTTCCTGCAGCTACTGCCTCTCCTCGGTGGATAAACGGCTGCGGTTTCGGGATTTGGAGCTTGTGAAGAAGGAGCTGCTGGTATTTATTGAGCATGAGGTCCCTCAGGTGAAGTTTGTGGACCGGACGTTTAACTGCAGGCCGGAATTTGCCATGGCGGTCTGGAGCTTTCTGGCGGAGCATGACCGGGGGAAGACAAATTTTCACTTTGAGATCGCGGCGGATATTCTGACGGATGAGGAGCTGAAACTTCTTGGGACTTTGCGCCCGGGGCTGATTCAGCTGGAGATCGGCGTGCAGTCTACGAATCCGGATACCTTGCGGGAGATCCGAAGAAGCATGGATTTTAAAAAGGTGTCGGACCGGGTGCGCGAAATCAAACGGGCGGGGAACATTCATCAGCATCTGGACCTGATCGCGGGGCTTCCCTTTGAAGGGATGGAGAGCTTTATCCGTTCCTTCAACGATGTGTATGAGCTGCGGCCGGAACAGCTGCAGCTGGGATTCCTGAAGGTGCTGAAGGGCTCGTGGATGCATGAGAAGGCCTTGGAATATGGCCTGGTCTATCAAAAGAAGCCTGTTTACGAGGTGCTATGCACCAGATGGCTGTCCTACGGAGAGACTTTGAGACTGAAGGCCGTGGAACGGGTACTGGAGACTTATTATAACAGCGGGCAGTTTAGCCATGCCCTGGAAGAGCTGGTGAAGGTTTTTGAACATCCCTTTGCGCTGTATGAAGGGCTGGCGCTGTTTTACGAGGAAGAGGGATTTGACCGGGTCAGCCAGTCCAGGATACAGAAGTATGACATCCTGCTTGCGTTTGCGGTAAAGACCGACCCGGAGCGGGAAGAGTTGTACCGGGAGCTTTTATTGCTTGACCTGTATCTGCGGGAAAATGTAAAGAGCCGTCCCAAATGGGCGCCCTCCCAGGAGCAGTGGAAGCAGGAGAGCCGTGAGTTTTACCGGCAGGAGGAGAAAAGGCGATGCTATCTGCCGGATTACGAAGCGCATGACGCCAGACAGCTGGCCAAGATGACGCATCTGGAGTTTTTCCGGTATCCGGTCAATGATCCGGTCAATGGAGCCGGAGCTAAGAGAGACGGACGTACGGTGCTGCTTTTTGATTATAAACATAAGAATCCCCTGACCAACGAAGCTTTGGTTTTGGAGATTGAGGATATAGGTGATAACGATTATGACTAAGAGGACAAAAGCTATCCTGGATTTGCTGGATGAGACATACACTACGGAGTATAAGTGTTATCTGAACCACGAGACGCCCTGGCAGCTGCTGATTGCCACGATGCTGAGCGCGCAGTGCACGGACGCCAGGGTAAATATCGTGACGAAAGATCTGTTCCGGAAATACGATACCCTGGAAAAATTCGCGTATGCGGACCTGGAGGAACTGGAGCAGGATATCAAGCCTACGGGCTTTTATCACAATAAGGCCAGAAATATTATCGCCTGCGCCAGAAGACTGGTGCAGGAGTTTGGCGGGGAGGTGCCCCAGTCCCTGGAGGATCTGACCTCCCTGGCCGGTGTGGGACGAAAAACCGCCAATGTAATCAGAGGAAATATTTATCACGAGCCCAGTATCGTTGTGGATACCCATGTGAAGCGGATCTCCCGGAAGCTGGGACTGACGAAGGAAGAAGATCCGGAAAAAATCGAATATGATTTGATGAAGGTCTTGCCAAAAGACCACTGGATTTTATATAATATACAGATTATCACCTTTGGCAGAGCCATCTGTTTCGCGAGAAACCCAAAATGCGAAGAGTGCTTTTTGAGAGACTATTGTCTGGAATACAAGGGAAAGAGAAAGAAAGGGCAAAAATAAGCGCGCCCCGGAGGATAAAATGAAAATGGATTACGTGGCCCTGGATCTGGAGACAACGGGCTTAAACCCGTCGAGGGACCGCATCCTGGAGATCGGGGCGGTGAAAGTGATCGGCGGAAAAATTACAGATACATATCAGACGTTTGTCAATCCGGGTGTTCCGATACCTGAGAGAATCTGCGAATTGACCGGAATCGACGAGACGATGACGGCGGACGCAGCGTCGCCTGCGGACGCGGTCAGAGAGCTGATCGGTTTTTGCAAAGATCTGGATCTGCTGGGACATAATATTATTTTCGATTACAGCTTCATTAAGAGGACAGCGGTGAACTGCGATATGGCGTTTGACAAGCAGGGAGTGGATACCCTGAAGATAGCCAGAAAACTGCTTCCCGATCTGGAAAGCAGAAGCTTGGAATATTTGTGCGGTTACTATCATATAACACAGGAGAAGAAACACCGGGCGTTTGAGGACGCGAAGGCCAGCAGCTGTCTCTATGGTAAGCTTCTGGAGCAGTTCTATCCGGAACACTCCGAGGTGTTTCGGCCGCGGCCTCTGGTCTATCAGATTAAAAAACAGGGACCGATTACAAATTCACAAAAACGATACTTGATAGATTTGATAAAATATCATAAAATAGATACAAGTCTGCAAATTGAAAGCCTGACGAAAAATGAAGCGTCCCGCATGATCGACAAGATCATTTTGGAATACGGAAAGATCAAAACGAGGTGATAGGATTGTTTAATTTCAATGATAACAAAACGAAAAGAATCATTGCAAGCGTCATCATAATAATCGTTGTACTGGCAATGGTGGTGCCCATGATTCTGTCCGTAGTGTAAGCCTGAGAAATAAGGCGTAACTGATGTGCTGCAGGAGGATTATAGAATGAAAATAAAGAAATTACTAGGGGCCGGCGCAGTTTTACTGGCAGCGCTGACCTGTACCATAGCGATGGAAAAAACAGCTTACGCGGCTGCCGATTCCGGGGATACCATCAACAAAGGTGTATTTCTGGGAGATATCGATGCCGGAGGAATGACGAAACAGGAAGCCCAGGATGCGATTGACGGCTACATCGCGGATCTGGACAAGGAAGAGATCACCCTCCGGATCAATGAGGAAGAAATGACGGTGACAGCCGGCCAGTTGGGGCTGAAGCTGTCCAACGGGGAAATACTGGATGAGGCTTTAAGCCTCGGCAAAGCGGGAAATATTGTTCAGCGCTATAAGGCTTTAAAGGATCTGGAGCATGAGAAAAAGGTCTATGAGCTTAGAGTGGAACCGGATGAGCAGAGCGTAAAAACACTGGTGGAAGAAGAGTGCACCAAATTCAACGTGAATGCGGAAAACGCCGGATTAGAGAAAAATGGCAGTACGTTTCAGGTGATTCCCGGTAAGACGGGGCTGAAGGTGGATGTGGACACCTCCGTTGATTTGATTATGGACTATATTTGCAATGAATGGGATCACGGGGCAGGGCAGCTGGAACTGGCCGTGGAGGTGGATGAACCCAAGGGCACGGCGGAACAGCTGGGCCGGGTAAAGGATTTGCTGGGAACATTCAGCACCAGCTTTCCCAATTCTTCCTCAGACCGTGTCACCAATGTATCCACAGGGGCAAAGCACATCAATGCCTCCGTCATCTATCCGGGGGATGAGTTCTCGGTGTACGGGGCGGTCAGCCCGTTTACAGAAAAGAATGGATACCGGATGGCCGGCGCATACGAGAACGGTATGGTGGTAGACAGTCTGGGCGGCGGGATCTGCCAGGTGTCGACAACCTTATACAACGCGGTGATCCGCGCCGAGCTGGAAGTGACGGAGCGTTCCCCGCATTCCATGCTGGTCGATTATGTACAGCCGTCGATGGACGCTGCTATCGCGGGAACCTACAAGGATCTGAAATTTAAGAATAATACGGACGCCCCTATCTACATCGAGGGTTATACCCAGGGCAAAACCATTACCTTTAACATATACGGAGAAGAATACCGTTCCAGCACGCGGAAGATTGAATTTGTCAGCGAGACGCTGGAAACAGTAGATCCGGGAACCAGGATTATCGGTGATCCCGCGCTTCCGGCCGGCTATAAGAAGACTACCCAGTCCGCGCACAGAGGCTGTACCGCGCAGCTGTGGAAGGTTGTCTATGAAAACGGAACCGAGGTTTCGAGAGAAATCTTCAATAAGAGTAAATACCAGCCGTCGCCAAAATATATTACCATCGGTCTGGCCACCGAGGATGGGAATCTGGCGCAGCAGCTGCAGGATGCGGTCGCGGTCAGTGATGAAGCTTATCTGAACGCAGTGCTGGGCATCGGAGGCGGAGAGTAACCGGCTTGGTTTAAAATTGAGAAAGACAGGCAGAGGAAGTCTGATTGTACGCATCCCGTACTCAGACTTCCATTCCTATACTGTCTGTAAGTATGTGCAAAAAACCGCACACATGGAGGAAACTATGAAGATAGGTAAAGTGCCGGAATCTGTATTGAAGCGTTCCGTGTTCAAGCAAATCAAGACAAAGAGGCCTGAGGTCCTGGTTGGGGCCGGCGTGGGAGAGGACTGCGCTGTGATGCAGCTGGAACCGGATGAGGTGTTTGTGCTGTCCACGGACCCGATTACCGGGACAGTTCAGGATGTAGGGCGTCTGTGCGTGCATGTCACGGCTAACGATCTGGCCTCCGCGGGAGCCGAGCCGGTGGGAATCCTGCTGACGGCGCTTCTCCCGGAAGATATGGAAGAGGAGACGCTCCGCGGGATAATGGCTCAGGTGGAGGAAGTCTGCGAGGAACTCCACATCCAGGTAATGGGCGGCCATACGGAAGTGACCCGAGCCGTACAGCAGCCGTTAATTACCGTAACCGGGGTGGGAAAAGTGAAAAAAGACAGGCTGGTCACCACCGGCGGGGCAAAGCCCGGCGATGACGTGGTGGTAACCAAGTGGATCGGCATCGAGGGAACGGCGATCATTGCGAAGGAAAAAGAAGCCCAGCTGCTGGCCCGGTATCCGGAACAGATGATCCGGACGGCCAGGGAGTTTGATCAATATATTTCCGTGGTGAGGGATGCGGCTGCCGCGCTTAAGTCCGGCGTCAGCGCCATGCATGATGTGACGGAGGGAGGAATCTACGGGGCCCTCTGGGAGCTGGCGGAAGCATCTGGCGTCGGACTGGACATTGACCTGATGGAAATCCCGGTCCGTCAGGAGACGATCGAGATCTGCGAATATTTTGACCTGAATCCGTACTATCTGATCTCCAGCGGCTGTATGCTGATGACAGGCCCGGACGGTTACGGCCTGGTCCGCGCATTAAAGCAGGAGGGGATTCCGGCTGCCGTGATCGGTAAGGTGACGGAAGGCAAGGCCCGGATTGTCCGCAATCAGGGTGAAATCACATATCTGGAGCGTCCCAAGACGGATGAGTTGTATCGAATCTATGAGGTATAGGTAACACCTATATGTGCAAAAAAAAGCACGATTGGAGGAACGGTTGAACGAAAAGACAGTTCACCCATACCTATATGTGCAAAAAAACGCACGATTGGAGGAAAACATGAGAGAGAAGATTTTAGCTTTTATTGAAAAAAACAGCCGGTTTGATCTGAAAGAACTGGCCATTATCCTGGGAGTTGACGAGGCGGCCGTAGTCGATGAGCTGGCAGCCATGGAGCGGGAAAAGATCATATGCGGATACCACACGATGATCGACTGGGACAAAACGGACACGGATAAAGTGACCGCTCTGATTGAAGTGAAGGTGACCCCTCAGAGGGGCCAGGGATTTGACAAGATCGCGGAGCGAATTTTCAATTATCCGGAAGTGAACACCGTATATCTGATCTCCGGGGGCTACGATCTGTTAGTCATCCTGGAAGGAAAATCGATCCGGGATGTATCCCAGTTCGTGTCCGACAAGTTATCGACGCTGGATTCCGTACTGAGCACAGCCACCCACTTTATTTTAAAGAAATACAAAGACCATGGAACCATAATAGGAAAAATGTCAAAAGATGAAAGGATGTTAGTATCACCGTGAAAAATCCATTATCCGAAAAAATTGTAAATATCGCTCCGTCCGGCATCCGCAAATTTTTTGACATTGTTACGGAGATGGAAGATGCCATATCGCTGGGTGTAGGGGAACCGGATTTTGATACTCCGTGGTTTATCCGGGACGAGGGGATCTATTCCCTGGAACAGGGACGGACCTTCTATACGTCCAATGCCGGTTTAAAAGAACTGAAGGAAGAGATCTGCCGCTATCTGAAAAGGCGGATGAACCTTACCTACGATCCCAACAAGGAAACCATCGTAACGGTCGGCGGAAGCGAGGCCATCGACATCGGCCTGCGCTGTGTGCTAAACCCGGGCGATGAAGTGCTGATTCCGCAGCCAAGCTTTGTGTCCTATCTGCCCTGCACCGTCATGGCGGACGGTGTTCCCGTACCGATCGAATTAAAGGAAGAGAATCAGTTCAAGCTTACCCGGGCGGATCTGGAAGCGCATTTGAGTCCGAAGAGCAAGGTGCTGATCCTGCCTTTTCCCAATAATCCTACCGGGGCTATTATGACCAGAGAGGATCTGGCCGATATCGTGGATCTGATAATCGAGCACGATCTGATTGTCATGACCGATGAAATCTACGCGGAGTTAAGCTACCACGGGGATCATGTCTCTATCGCAGAATTCCCCGGAATGAAAGAACGCACCATTCTGATCAATGGTTTCTCAAAAGCCTATGCAATGACGGGGTGGAGACTGGGATACGCCTGCGGCCCGGCCAATATTATCGAGCAGATGATCAAACTGCATCAGTTTGCCATCATGTGCGCGCCTACCACCAGCCAGTACGCGGCCGTAGAGGCATTAAAGAGCGGGGACGAGGAAGTGGCGAAAATGCGTGAAGCCTACGACCAGCGCCGCCGTTTCCTGATCCACGAATTCCGTGAAATGAACCTGAAATGCTTCGAGCCTTTCGGAGCCTTCTACATATTCCCCTGTATCAAAGAATTCGGCATGACATCCGACGAGTTCGCCACCCGCTTCCTGCAGGAGGAAAAAGTGGCGGTAGTACCGGGCACCGCGTTCGGCGACTGCGGAGAAGGCTACCTGCGTATTTCCTACGCCTATTCCCTGGAGAATCTGAAGTGCGCGATCGGCCGTCTGCGCACCTTCATTGAGCGTCTGCGCGCAGAACAGAGCCGTTAAAAAGGACGATACAAACATGGCAAAGTTAAATATAGTTCTATTTGAGCCGGAAATTCCTTCCAATACCGGCAATATTGGCCGTACCTGCGTGGCCACCGGAACCCGGCTGCACTTGATCGAACCGCTGGGCTTCCGGCTGAACGAAAAGTCCATCCGCCGTGCCGGCATGGACTACTGGGAGCACTTAGATGTTACCCGTTACGTCAATTATCAGGACTTCTGCGACCGGAATCCGGGAGCCAAAGTGTACATGGCCACGACCAAAGCGCCCTATGTGTACACAGAAGTCCAATACGAACCGGACTGCTATCTCATGTTCGGAAAAGAGAGCGGCGGAATACCGGAGGAGATCCTCCTGGACAACCAGGAGACCGCCATCCGCATTCCCATGCTTCCCACGATACGTTCATTAAATCTTGCCAATTCGGTGTCCATTGTATTATACGAAGCCCTTCGCCAGAACCATTTTGACCATATGCAGCTGGAAGGGCATCTGACCCGTTTTGATTGGAAATAAAGAATTCTGTTAAACACAGGAAAGAGCCGGAGAGGTCTGTTGCAAAGACGGTTCTTCCCCGGGCCAGAGTATGCACGCTGCAAAGCAGCCGGGGAGTGGCGATGTTTCGGGATAATCCGCACCGCCGGGTTCTTTTGTGCCTCCCGGGAGCGCATAGGGCGGCTGAGCACCCGCTTAGTGGAAGCGGAAAGCCGGGTTCAGGATGCACGGCGGACTTCACGTCCGACGGGCAAGAGCCTCTGAACCGGGAACACATCATGTGTTCCTGGTGAATAGGCTCGGT
>NZ_JAHQCW010000089.1 GCF_019042275.1 Diplocloster agilis | reverse complement strand
CAATGTTGTCAACTTAAGATAAAAAAAGTACTTGACAAGGTGGTGAAAATGTGCAGCGAAGCAATTAATTATAAAATAATTGATTGCGAGGGAGTATTATGAGTCATGGAGAAATTACAGAAGAAATTCTAACAAAACTGCAGAAGTTCCTCCACCCAAAAAACTTGAAAGAAAAATATTTTGTAGAAAGGAATTCTGCCTTTAGCAGAAACCGAAAAATGCCACTGCCAGAAATGATTGCTTTTTTAACCCAGCGTTCTGTGAATTCTCTTGATATAAAAATTGATAAATGGGTCGAATCTTTAAAGAAAGAAAACGGCGCTACCATCTCTCGTCAAGCGATATCAAAAGCCAGACAGCAGATACCGGAACAAATTTTTCATGATTTTTTAAGGTTATCTGCCGAAACATTTTTAGAGAGGGGAAAGAAGAAAAGCTGGCAGGGATACCAGGTATATGCGATTGACGGAACAGATATTCAGCTACCAACGACAGAAGAGACATTAAAAGAGTTTGGAGCTGTAAAAGGCCGGTTTCCAAGCAGGCTGGCAGGAGCTTCAGCTTCTGCACTCTTTGATGTATTAAACGATTTGATTCTGGACAGTGTACTCTGTCCATACAAAACATGCGAGCGTAAGATGGCAAAAGAACTGTTAGACGCTGTGTTAACGGAGGAACGGCGAAAAAAAGCCATTGTGATATTCGACAGAGGATACCCCTCTTACGAATTCTTAGGCTATTTAACCGAAAAAAGGATCAATTATGTGATCCGCATAAAAGAACAAATGAGCCTTCTAAGAGATGAGAATAAAGCAGACGGAGAAGTATATAGAAAATGTGGGAACAAATGTCGGACCATCCGTACGATCCAGTTAGAATTAGAGAGGGGGATCAAAGAATATCTGATTACTAATTTGCCCAAAGAGAGAATAAAGGCAGAAGACTTTAAAGAATTATACTTTCTAAGATGGGGAATTGAGGGGAAATATAAAGAGTTAAAGAAAGGGATGGAAATGGAAAACTTTTCGGGGAAAAAGAGCATTTGCATCAAACAGGATTATTATATCAGCTTATTTTTGTCCAATATATGTGCGATTTTAAAAAGGGAAGTGGACGTAAGAATCGAAGAAGAGAAGAAGACCCCAAAAGAGTATCAGTGTAGAAGGAGTTATCTGATTTGGAGGGTAAACATGAGAATAGGCATGTGGCTGTTAAATATAGAAGAGATAAAAAAAGAAATGGAAGTAGTCATTGAAAGATGTAAAAAGAAGCGTTCACAGATACGCCGAAACCGTAAATGTGAACGCAACTTAAATCTCAATCGCCGAAAGTATAGTATAAATCACAAGTGCTGCTTATAAAGAATACTATTACTAATACGGAGACAAGTAAAAGTATAGCAGGTTCTTCGAAAATAATCTATATCTAAAAATTTGTTGTTAAGTTGACAACATTGGGA
>NZ_JAHQCW010000087.1 GCF_019042275.1 Diplocloster agilis | reverse complement strand
GTTCCTGATGACGAGGAGGGCGGAAGTAATGAATTCAATCCTGACGGAATATAATGAAGAACAGGTTTTGGCCGACATAGGACAGGAACGTTACGAAGAGGGAAAGGCAGAAGGAAAAGCGGAGGGAAAGGCAGAAGGAAAAGCGGAGGGAAAAGCAGAAGGAAAAGCAGAGGGCAAGGCGGAAGATATTCTTGATCTGCTGGGAGAATGTGGAGAAGTCCCAGTAGCTTTAAAAGAAATTATCTTATCGGAGAAGGACTCTGAGACACTAAAGCGCTGGTTAAAATTTGCGGCCAGAGCGGATTCTATAGAGACGTTTAAAAACCGGATGCGTGAAACTTAATTTTCGCTGTTTCAAAAGGAAACATTCAGTGTTTTTTGTTGCCTTCACAACGAAATTCCAAAATTCGACTCCGCCTCTTATCCTTTAGCCAACTCCGGGGGGAATTCCTCCAAATCCATTGACACAACCTGGCAGAAATGGGAAAATAGAAGTAGTACTAGGAAGAAAGAGGTGAGGTTCTATGAATCTGGATTTAGTGACAAATTATATCCGGGAATCGAAGCATCTGGTATGCCTGGTGGGGAATAAACTGCAGGAAGAGTGCGGCGTCCCCAGACTCAGAGTGCAGGAGGTAGCCTATGAGGTGGAATCTAAGTATGGCTACTCCCCGGAAGAGATTTTGAGCAGTGTGTTTTTTGTCACCCGGCCGGAAATGTTTTACAAATATTACCGGGACGTCATTCTTAGCAACCAGGGAGAACCCAGTGATTCCTATTATGCACTGGCAGAGCTTGAGAGAAAAGGGAAAGTAAAGGCCATTATCACCCGGAATATTTTCGGGCTGCCCACGAGAGCCGGATGTAAGAACGTGATCGAGCTGCACGGAAGTGTCTACCGGAATCAGTGTATCCACTGCAAAAAGGATTACAGCATTGAGGACCTCAAGAAAAGTACAAAAGTACCTACCTGTGATGTGTGTAAGTCTATTATCAGGCCATCGATCCGTCTGTATGGGGACATGGTGGATAACGGCGTCATGACCAGGTCTGTGGATGCGATTGAACAGGCGGATGTGTTATTAGCCCTGGAACTGGATCTGAATTCCTCCGGTTATGAGCAGACGTTTCATGATTTTGCCGGTGGTAAGATCATTCTTCTGAAAAGTCAGCCGCATTTTCTGGACGAAAAGGCCGATCTGGTCTTATATGGGCAGGTAAAAGAATTACTGCCGGAAATTGTTAAGGCACTATAATTTACAAAAACAAAGAACAAGCAGGAAAATTACAAAAAGTAAAATTGTGGATAAAATTGGTAAAATTACCAAGTGAATTCGTGATTTCTACAGAACATTGATTTTGCAGCACTTAATTCACGTCATTTTGGTTTACGAGTGACAAAAATAGAGTTACAATAACCATACAGAGGCCTGTTTTCATGTGTGCAAGCATGACAAACAGGCATCTGGGTAAGCGTGCAAGACTAAATTCCACATGCATTTTTCATGTAAGATTAAATTCGGCAG
>NZ_JAHQCW010000086.1 GCF_019042275.1 Diplocloster agilis | reverse complement strand
GAGCCTATTCACCAGGAACACGTGATGTGTTCCCGGTTCAGAGGCTCTTGCCCGTCGGACGTGAAGTCCGCCGGGCATCCTGAACCCGGCTTTCCGATTCCACTAAGCGGGAGCACAGCCGCCCTATGCACTCCCGGGGAGACACAAATGAATCCTGCCGTCCCGAGCATCCCGGCCCTTAAGCAGCGGGCATACCCAAACCCGAGGAAGAACCATTCCGGGCCCTGCGAGGTTCTCCCGTCATCTGCGTAACCCGTTCTAAGGCCTGGCCTCAAGCGATTTGGCTTTCGTGGCAGTCGTCCCCCGCCCCCGGACCTCCTGGCTGCCCCTGCCCGCTCCTGCATTGGTGAAAGCTGGAGTAGGTCTTGCATTTCAGGTCTTTGGTTTGGTATTCTTAATCTTAGATAGGTGCGGTGATTTGATTTTTTGGGGTTACTGGGGTTGGATCTTATAGTTATCTTATAGTTATAGGGAAAGGGGTATTTGATGAATAGGAAAGATATTGTTTTGATTCATGGTACGGATTATAAATCTATGGCAAAGAAGGTGTTGGAACGGGGGGACGTGGCTGCCGATATTGGGGACCGGGATAAAAAGATCGGGCTGAAGCCGAATTTGGTTACGGTTAAGGATCCTGCCGAAGGGGCTACTACTCATAGGGAACTGCTTGCGGGCGTGATTGAGTATCTGCAGGAACAGGGGTTTGAGAATATTACGGTGATGGAGAGTTCCTGGGTCGGTGACCGGACGGGAGAGGCTTTCCGGGCTGCCGGGTACGATCGAGTGTGCAGCCGTTATCAGGTTCCCTTTGTGGATCTGAAAAAAGATAGCTGGAAGGAGTATGACGCTCACGGTATGAAAATTAAACTGTGCGATCAGGCTGCCTCTGTCGATTATATGATTAATCTGCCGGTATTGAAGGGACATTGTCAAACTACCGTTACCTGCGCCTTAAAAAATAATAAAGGCGTTATCCCCGATTCGGAAAAACGCCGTTTTCATACTCTTGGGCTGCATAAACCCATCGCCCATCTGAACACCATCGCGCGCAATGACTTTATACTGGTGGATAACATCTGCGGGGATCTGGATTTCGAGGAAGGAGGAAATCCGGTGGTTATGAACCGGATACTGGGCTTTAAAGATCCGGTTCTGTGCGACGCCTTTGTCTGTGATACCATGGGCTACTCCGCCAAGGACGTACCCTATATCCTCTTGGCGGAACAACTGGGCGTCGGCAGCACAGATCTCGCCCATGCCCACCGGATCTATCTGAATCAACCCCAGCCGTCCGAAAACTTTCATCCCTCCGTCATGACCCGCCGGGTACAGGAATTGGCCGCATACACAGCCCCCAAAGATGCCTGCAGCGCCTGCTACGGTTCCCTCATCTACGCCCTGGACCGTCTAAACCGCTCTGCCCGTTTAAAGGACGGCCTTCCCCCGATAGCGATCGGCCAGGGCTATCAGGGAACCACCGGCTCCATCGGCGTAGGCCCCTGCACCTCCTGCTTCAAAAAATCCTTACCCGGATGCCCTCCCTCCTCTGCGGATATGGTCCGCTTTCTAGCGGAAAACTGGTAACGGATCACCAGTGTAGGAGCGTTCTGCGGCAGGGAAGGGCTTCGCGGGCTGCTGCGTCAGACTGAGCCTCCGGCCGACGCAGCAGCCCGC
>NZ_JAHQCW010000085.1 GCF_019042275.1 Diplocloster agilis | reverse complement strand
GGTTCTTTCCAAAATTAGTTGAAAATAGATGTTTTTTAGTCCGAGTGTGGTATACTTGTAGCAGACTAAGGATGTTGTGGAGATACTGCATATGGATGAATTTATTAAGCTTTTGGATCCAGGCCTTGATTATGTGAGCCATGAAATAACAGGGGATACCATAGTGATTACGGTTATCTCGAATAAAGAGGAAGTGGTATGCCCTTACTGCGGTCATCCATCTTCCAAAAAGCATAGTGTATATGAACGAAGTTTTCAGGATCTGCCAGTCATGGGCATGAAAAGTAAAATCATTCTTCGTAACAGAAAGATGTTCTGTACAAACCCGGGGTGCAGCCACACCACATTTGCAGAAACATTCTCATTCATAAAACCAAAGGCAAAAAAGAGCCGCCGGCTTTTAGAGAAGATCGTTGATGTTTCCCTGAATGTCAGTTCATTGAACGCATCGGATATTTTAAAAAACGGGATTGCAGATGTTGGGAAAAGCACCATCTGCAATCTCTTAAAAAAAAGATATACCCCAGCCGGATAGAGAACAGGCACGCAGGGTATGCATAGATGATTTTGCCTTTAAAAAGAGACACACGTATGGGAGCATAATGATAGATATTGATACCCATCGGGTGATCGACCTGCTCCCTTCACGCGAGATTGAAGAGGTTGCGGAATGGCTTTCCCTGTTCCCAAACCTTGAGGTCGTATCCCGTGATGGTTCTGTATCTTATAACAGCGCGATAAAAAAGGCAAATGAAACGATCATACAGGTGAGTGACCGTTTCCATTTATTAAAAGGATTAACAGATGCGGCCAAGCGGGTCATCACCTCTCACGTCACATCAAACATAGGTGTTCCAGTATCCGCCTCTCATTATGAAGGAACAGAAACGGCAGATTACTGGGGGAAAGAGACCGGAAAAGAGGATTTTCCAACAAGGGAGCATAATGAGAGGTATCAGAAAAAGAAAAAGATGGTCGAGAAAGTCCTGGAACTGACTGCACAGGAATGGAAACGGACTGAGATTGCATCGGAGCTTGGCATAACCACCAGCACCGTGCGGAGGTATCAGTCTCCGGATTTTAATCCAGTATCCGGCAAATACAACACGACTCAGGACAGTAAGATAAAACCACATAGTGAAAAGATAAAACAAATGCTAAGAGACAAACACACTTTCCAGCAGATTGAAGAAGCCATAAAGAAAGACGGATATGATGGCGCGGCTTCAACAATACGGATGTATACCACCCGCGAACGGAAGCTGCTCAAAGAGGCAGGAAGGGACAGCCAGGGATTTATTGAAAAAATAGAGCGTAAATGGCTGATCAGTCTGTTATATAGACCGATCGATAAAGTAAAAAAGATATCTCAGGAGCAGCTTGATAAGGTCATAGAAAAATATCCAGTCATAGAAGTTGTGCATGATATCGTAAAGTCCTTCAAAAACACGCTGTTTTCTAAACGGCCGGATGAACTGGAAAAATGGCTGGAGGAAGCGGAAGGACTGGGAATCGAACAGATTAACAGCTTTGTAAACGGAATCCGTAGGGATATAGCTGCTGTAAAAAAAGCAATCGAACTTGATTATAATAATGGTCTTGCGGAAGGAAGTGTCAATAAGTTGAAGGTGATAAAACGGATTATGTATGGCCGCAACAGTTTTTTGCTACTTAAAGGAAAACTGCTGCGGCTTGAATCAAAGCGCAAAATCAACTAACTTTGGAAAGAACCA
>NZ_JAHQCW010000084.1 GCF_019042275.1 Diplocloster agilis | reverse complement strand
CCCGGTTCAGAGGCTCTTGCCCGTCGGACGTGAAGTCCGCCGTGCATCCTGAATCCGGCTTTCCGATTTCACTAAGCGTATTCGCAGCCGCCCTATGCGCCCCCAGGGAGATACAAAAGAACCCGGCCGCCCGGAGCGTCCCCGTATACCGCCCGCGGTTCCAAGCCCTAAGCGGCGGGCATACGAAGCCCCCAGGAAGGACGCTATCACTAAGTGAGTGCGACAGCCCCCGGCAGTTCGTGTCTGGTTATTTAACACGGTTGCTGCTGGCTTTTCAGAACATTTTTATTGTGATACATAGCGGTATCCGCCCGTTTGAACACATCGTTATAGGACAGATCCGCAGCGGAATCATAGACAGCGATCCCCCGCGCGATCTGAAGCACTAAATCCCCCTGGATATTACGGTTGTGCTCCTTTATAGCAGTCTTAAACTGATCGAGAAGCGGCAGACAGTCTATCAGGCCCTGGTCTGTCAGTATAACGACAAATTCGTCGCCGCCGATCCGGTACACGGGGCTGTGGCTGAATACTTTACAAATGATTTTGCAGGCCGCGATGATCTGCATATCGCCCATATCATGGCCGTACTCGTCATTGACCCGTTTCAGATTATTAATGTCAAAAACCGCCACCGCGAAACTCGGCTGTTCGATCTGCATTCGGGATTCCAGGTTTTTTACCGCCTCCACATAAGCGGTCTTGCTCTTTACGCCGGTAATCGGGTCCCGATAAGCAAGTCCTTTGATATAGGAAATATATTCATTTAGCTGGCTGACTGTTTTGCGGAAGCTTTCCGCCAGGGTGCCGATCTCATCCTTGGAGTGGTGGGAGATGGTGATGCCCAGGTCCCCGTCAGCGATCTTTTTGGCGGCTACGTTTAATTCGATGAGCGGCCGCGCCATTCTTTTCGCCAGAAGATAGGAGAAGAGCAGAGTAATCAGGCTCACTCCTATCGTAATCAGGAGGATTTGAATAATCAGGTCTGTCCGTGTGGCGTTTAGCTCTTTGACGGGAGCCGTCAGAACCAGCTTCATTCCATTGGCCAGCTCCTGGAAGGAAGCCTTCTTCTTTTCCCCGTGATAGGTATATGAGATAAGTTCGTCCGTACCCGACTGATTCTGCAGCTTGGCGGCCAGGCTGTTTAAATTGCTGTCGATATCGGTCAGCGCGGTATGCATGACATAGTCATGATGGTAAATGATATCGGATTGGCTGTCGGTCAGAAATGCATATCCGGTCTTAAAAATCTGCGTACTGTCCACCAGGGTCTTCAGCACGTCAAAATTGATATCCATACCGACAACCCCGATGTTGACGCCGTCTATCTGGATCGGAATAATATAGGAAATCATCTGGACATTGATATTCTGGTTCAGATAAGGAGGCAGCCAGGTGGGAGAATTGTTAGAGATCGGGATATAGTACCATCCGACCCGTTCCACATCATCCTCGGCATATTTGGAAAAGTCGGTGGGCTGTGTGCTTTCAAATTCTCCGTCCACGGTCTGGCGGGTATAGAATAACCCGGAAGTGGGAGCGGTGAAATCGGGATTATAGCGGATATAAGCGGCTATCGCACCTTCGGTGTGATTCGCGGAATTCAAAAGAACGTCATTTACCGTTTGTGTGAAGGCATTGACATAAGCCTCATCGGTCTGGAACCTTGGGACATCGTCTAACTTATGTACTGCGTAGTCGGAAACCATCTGAACCGATTGCTGGATATGCTTTAAGATGCTATTCACACTCTGGGCCTTATCGGAACAGTAAAGCCCCATGATCCGGGTGGTGTCCGTGTCGACCACCTTACCGGCGCTGATGATCCCGGCGCTCCCGGTAGCCAGAGCCGTAATCAGTATACAGGTAAATAATACGGATACAATCTTATACTTAATCGATTTCATTGATTCACACACCTTCCATCTCTTCTTAATAATAGACAATGGAATACACCATAACTACATCAAACAGTAGAGATAAAGGAAGTTCTTCCTCGGGTTTGGGTATGCCCGCTGCTTAAGGACCGGTGTGTGTCGGTGTGTGTCCCGGAATGCTCCGGGCAGCCGGATTCTTTTGTGTCTCTCCGGGAGCGCGGAGGGCTTACGCTGGCGCCCGCTAAGTGGAATCGGAAAGCCGGGTTCAGGAACCGAGCCTATTCACCAGGAACACGTGATGTGTTCCCGGTTCAGAGGCTCTTGCCCGTCGGACGT
>NZ_JAHQCW010000083.1 GCF_019042275.1 Diplocloster agilis | reverse complement strand
TCTCTTCCAAACCTCTAATCTCAAACCTTCAGACCATTCTGGTCAAGCCCTCGACCTATTAGTAGCAGTCAGCTCCGTACATTGCTGCACTTCCACCTCTGCCCTATCCACCTTGTCGTCTTCAAGGGGTCTTACTAGCTTGTGCTATGGGATATCTCATCTTGAGGGGGGCTTCACGCTTAGATGCCTTCAGCGTTTATCCCTTCCCGACTTGGCTACTCGGCCATGCACTTGGCAGTACAACCGATACACCAGTGGTCGGTCCATCCCGGTCCTCTCGTACTAAGGACAGCTCCTCTCAAATATCCTACGCCCACGCCGGATAGGGACCGAACTGTCTCACGACGTTCTGAACCCAGCTCGCGTACCGCTTTAATGGGCGAACAGCCCAACCCTTGGGACCTACTACAGCCCCAGGATGCGATGAGCCGACATCGAGGTGCCAAACCACTCCGTCGATGTGAACTCTTGGGAGTGATAAGCCTGTTATCCCCAGGGTAGCTTTTATCCGTTGAGCGATGGCAATCCCACTTTATACCACCGGATCACTAAGTCCTACTTTCGTACCTGCTCCACCCGTCGGTGTCGCAGTCAAGCTCCCTTCTGCCTTTGCACTCTTCGAATGGTTTCCAACCATTCTGAGGGAACCTTTGAGCGCCTCCGATACCCTTTCGGAGGCGACCGCCCCAGTCAAACTCCCCGCCTGACATTGTCCCCCGACCGGTTCACGGCCGCAGGTTAGAAATCCAGCACTGCAAGGGTGGTATCCCAACAGCGGCTCCACGAAGACTGGCGTCCTCGTTTCTTTGCCTCCCACCTATCCTGTACATGCAATACCGAATCCCAGTATCAAGCTGGAGTAAAGCTCCATGGGGTCTTTCCGTCCTGGCGCAGGTAACCAGCATCTTCACTGGTACTTCAATTTCACCGGATGCATTGTCGAGACAGTGCCCAAATCATTACGCCTTTCGTGCGGGTCGGAACTTACCCGACAAGGAATTTCGCTACCTTAGGACCGTTATAGTTACGGCCGCCGTTTACTGGGGCTTAAGTTCAAAGCTTCGCTTGCGCTAACCTCTCCCCTTAACCTTCCAGCACCGGGCAGGCGTCAGCCCATATACCTCACCTTTCGGTTTTGCATAGACCTGTGTTTTTGCTAAACAGTTGCTTGGGCCAATTCTCTGCGGCCACATTTCTGTGGCACCCCTTCTCCCGAAGTTACGGGGTCATTTTGCCGAGTTCCTTGACAATGCTTCTTCCGTCGGCCTTAGGATTCTCTCCTCATCCACCTGTGTCGGTTTACGGTACGGGCACGATATAAACAATAGCGGCTTTTCTTGGCAGCCGGCTCACACACTTCCCTACTTTAATTTCGGTCCACGTCACGTCTTCAGATTGTACGGCGGATTTGCCAACCGTACTCCTACCTCGCTTGTACCGGGGTTTCCGTTCCCGGCTTGTGCTTTCCTTCTGCGTCCCCACAGTTCTGTTATATCGCGGTACAGGAATTTCCACCTGTTGTCCATCGACTACGTCTTTCGACCTCGCCTTAGGCCCCGACTTACCCAGAGCAGATCAGCTTTACTCTGGAAACCTTGGATATTCGGCCACAAGGATTCTCACCTTGTTCTCGCTACTCATTCCGGCATTCTCTCTTCTTAAAAGTCCACAGCTCCTTTCGGTACTGCTTCGCCCCTTTAAGAATGCTCCTCTACCGATGCATTACTGCATCCCTAAGCTTCGGTGTTGTGTTTCAGCCCCGGACATTTTCGGCGCAGGACCTCTCGACTAGTGAGCTATTACGCACTCTTTGAATGTATGGCTGCTTCTGAGCCAACATCCTAGTTGTCTTAGAAATCCCACATCCTTTTCCACTTAACACACACTTTGGGACCTTAGCTGTAGGTCTGGGCTCTTTCCCTTTTGACTACCCAACTTATCTCGTGCAGTCTGACTCCCGGCAATCATCTTACTGGCATTCGGAGTTTGATATTCTTCGGTAAGCTGTGACGCCCCCTAGGAAATTCAGTGCTCTACCTCCAAAAGACTCTGCCGAGGCTAGCCCTAAAGCTATTTCGAGGAGAACCAGCTATCTCCGGGTTCGATTGGAATTTCTCCCCTACCCACACCTCATCGCCACCTTTTTCAACAGATGTGCGTTCGGTCCTCCATTGCCTTTTACGGCAACTTCAACCTGGACATGGGTAGATCACCCGGTTTCGGGTCTACGTTGACTGACTCTGGCCCTATTAAGACTTGGTTTCCCTTCGGCTCCGGACT
>NZ_JAHQCW010000082.1 GCF_019042275.1 Diplocloster agilis | reverse complement strand
GGTTCAGAGGCTCTTGCCCGTCGGACGTGAAGTCCGCCGGTCATCCTGAACCCGGCTTTCCGATTCCCCTAAGCGGATACGCAGCCGCCCTATGCGCTCCCAGGGAGATACAAAAGAACCCGGCCGCCCGGAACATCCCCGTATACCGCCCACGGTTCCAAGTCCTAAGCAGCGGGCATAGGAAGCCCATGGAAGAACGCTAAGTTAGTGCGACAGTCCCTCGGTTCAGGCTCTTGCCCGTCGGATCTGAAGTCCGCCCTGCATCCTGAACCCGGCTTTCCAATTCCACTAACCGGATGCATAGCCGCCCTATGCGTTCCCAAGGAGCCGAAAAATCCCCCGGCCGCCCGGAGCGCCCCTGGATACCGCCCGCGATTACGGCCTTAAGCAGCAAGCATACCCAAACCAGGGAAGACCATGAATCCGCCATATTAACGCAAATTTTCTAGTTAGTCCAGAAAGAAAAATAATAATAGAATAAATAGAAATGAATCGAGAATCTGCCTTAAAAATTGGCAGGTTCTTTGTTTTTATCCTGAGAAATGTGCGCCTTGGAATATCAGATGTGGGATCGGCCAAGGTTGACACCATATTGGTATTATCTTATAATACCAATATGGAACGATAAAATTGGAGACTGTAGGAAGACTTGGGGGATCATATGCAAATCGGAATATTTCAGAAAGGGTTTAATTATTCACAGGATGGCCAGGGAAACCGTTTGGTTTATCATTTACAGGGATGTAATATGAAATGTCCCTGGTGCTCGAATCCAGAGGGAATGTCACCTTCCGGCACCCTGTTCGTGCAGCCGGACTGGCTTGTGGATTCGGTGTGTCCCCATGGCGCGGTCAGCGGGAAGAAGCTGAACCGTTCCAAATGCGAAGGCTGCGATCAGAGGGAGTGTCTTAGCGTTCATCGTAATAAGGGGATATACCTATCCTGTGTGCAGCGGGATACCGAACAGATGGTGGAGGAGATTCTGTCCGCCAGTCCTATGTTCTACGATGGCGGGGGCGTTACGTTTACCGGAGGGGAACCGACGTTGCAGGCGAAGGGGCTGACGGAGATTCTGGCGGAGGTTAAGGAGAAGGGGATTCATACGGCGATTGAGACCAACGGGAGTTATCCGGGATTGCCGGAGATGTTTCCGCTGATAGATCAGCTGATCATGGATTGTAAACAAACCGATCCGGATAAACATAAGGCAGCCACCGGGATCTCAAACGGGAGGATTCTTGAGAATCTTACACTGGCTGCCGGGAAGCATCCGAGAGTCCATATCCGGGTTCCGATGATCGGCGGGGTCAACGATTCGGAGGAGGATGTGCAGAATTTTATCGGCTTTTTCAGAAAGCTTGCAGGGCCGAACGTGACATTTGAGATTCTTACTTATCATGAATACGGGAAGAATAAATGGGAACAGTGCGGGCTGCGCTATCAGATGTGGGATGCGCATATCGGCGATAGGAGAGCAGAGGAAGCGAGGCAGGCGTTTCGGGAGGCCGGATTGAATTATCAGGCGACATAGGTATTGGAAAGGACAGGACGGATGCATCAGGATCGTTTGTATGTGGAGATTAAGAACAGGATATGCAGATTAATATATGAAGGGATTTATCCGGAAAGTGAGAGGATACCCCCGGAGAGAACGCTGGCGGAACAGTGGAATGTGAGCAGGGTGACGGTTCGCAAGGCGCTGGAGCTTTTGGAGGAGGAGAACGTGATCCGGCGCGAGGTTGGAAGCGGAACCAGGATCGTGTACCGGAATACCGGGCATCGGGGAACGATGGATACGGTTACGCTGACGGCGCCGGCCAGGAGCCCGTTTTTCTCAGAATTTATTGAGGAATTTCAGAAGTATGCGGATTCCCGGGATTCCCTGGTGCTGTTTGCTCAGAAAGCGGAAAATGGGACGATTGAGGACTGTCTGTACCGGTTATATGAAAAGGGATTGTATAACGCGGTGGTCTGGCTGGATGACAATCAGATGGATTTTGACCGGCTGAAACGGCTGCGGGCGCTGGGTATGAATATGGTCTTTTTTGATACGGATCTGGCGGTCCCATATGCGGACTGTATCCATCTGGATAATCAGGAGGCGGTTTCTAAGCTCTGCCGGTCTATCCGCGGACAGGGAGGCAAAAGGATCGGGTATCTGGGATGGGACAGGGAGGAGATCTTCAGTATCAGAAAACGAAAGGAAGCATTTTTACAGGTGAAAGGACAGAGGGATTTGATGTTAGAGCTGTCCTGGAGCCGGAGGCGGGAAGCAAAGCGCTGTGCGCAGGAATTGATCGGGGGACTTCTGACCGAGGGGCGGCTGCCTGACGCGATCTTGTGTACCGATGAGGAGATCGGAATCGCGGTGTCCACCGTGTTCGAGCGGATGGATATCCGGTCCGTGATCCTTGCTGTAATTGATGCGGTACCCGGATCAAATCAGCGGGACATTATCACCTACCGCCAGGATTTCCCGGAAATATCCCGGAAAATATACGAGTGCCTTAAAAGCCAGAATGAATATCCCGGGACTTGGGCTGCGAAGGAGTACCCGGTGAAAGGTATCCTGGACATTTCTTAAATTTTTCTTATAATTTTATATTCCTCTTGTAATTCAAAGAAAGCGTGCTATGATTAACTTGAATTTTACAGGGAACAAATCTTTTCTTTACAGTCAGGTTCGTCCTGTGGTATAACAGATTTTGTTTGTGAATTCAAAGAGGAGAGGTAATTATGAAGAAATTTGCAGGGATGCTGATTGCTCTTGGCATGATAGCGGGACTGTTGTCCGGCTGTGCCGAGGCTCAGGTACAGGCAGAGGAAAGCGAGAATGAGAGGATCGACCCGATCGCAGTTAATGGAATTGACTATCAGTCAGTCTTTGGCATAACGATGGAACCTGGAAGCGAGATCGTGATGATCGCCAAAGGGAACGCCAACCAGTATTGGAGCGCGGTCAGAGACGGCGCGGAGCATGCGGTGACAGATCTGAACGCTTCGCTTGGATACGAGGGATCGGATCAGATTAAGCTGGTCTACGAAGCGCCCGACGTGGAAAATGATGTGGAAGATCAGATAAATATGCTCGATGAGATACTGGAGAATCAGCCGGCGGCACTGGCGTTAGCGATTATAGACATGAAGTCCTGTGAATTCCAGTTGGAACAGGCGCAGGAAAATGATATACCGGTGGTAGCCTTTGATTCCGGTAAGAACAGTGATATCGTACAGGCGACCTGCGCTACGGATCACTATGAGGCGGCCGCCCGGGCTGCGCAGGAGCTGTGCGGCGCGATCGGCGGAAAAGGGCAGCTGGCGGTGCTGCTGGCCGATGATTCCTCGGAGGCCGGGATACAGAGGCGGGACGGTTTTATGGATAAGATCCGGGCGGATTACCCGGAGGTGGAAGTGGTGAACGTCTCCTATATGCTGGATCAGGATGTGAGCGCGGAAGAGATCGCCGAGCAGGTGATCCGGCAGTACCCGCAGCTAGACGGTTATTTTGGAGCCAATGAAGTGGCCAGCATCGGAATTCTGAACGCGGCCAAAAAGCTGGAAGACAGCCGGTTGAAGATCGTTGGTTTTGATTCCGGGGAGGAACAGATCGAAGCGGTAAAGGAAGGCCGCCAGGTCGGGTTTGTCACCCAGAAGCCCTACGCCATCGGGTATACGACCATCGTCGCCGCGGCCAGGGCGGCCGCAGGGATGCCGAATGCGCCGGAGATAAACACAGGCTTCGTGTGGGTAAATGCGGATAATCTGGAGAATGACAGTATCGCCAGAAATTTGTATCAATAAAAAAGACCTTTTTGGTGTGGGAGGCGGTTCTTCCTCGGGTTTGGGTATGCCCGCTGCTTAGGACTTGAAACCGTGAACGGTATCCGGGGATGCTCCGGGCGGACGGGTTCTTTTGTATCTCCCTGGGAGCGCGGAGGGCTTGCGCTGGAATACGCTAAGTGAAATCGAAAAGCCGGGTTCAGGAACCGAGCCTATTCACCAG
>NZ_JAHQCW010000081.1 GCF_019042275.1 Diplocloster agilis | reverse complement strand
CCGGGAACACATCACGTGTTCCTGGTGAATAGGCTCGGTTCCTGAACCCGGCTTTTCGATTCCACTTAGCGGGTGCCAGCGCAAGCCCTCCGCGCTCCCGGGGACATACAAAGGAACCCGGCTGTCCGGAGCATCCCGGGATACGGATACGCACGCGGACCCTGCACAGCGGGCATACCCAAACCCGAGGAAGAACTAAGGTTGGTTAGTTAATTTGCCGAGCCCTTCTTTTTTGGGGTATTGGCCTGGACAGCAGCGCGTGCCGCTTCCTTGTTTTCCTCTGTAAATCCGATGAGAATCCGGGAGTTCAGGTTCTGCAGGTACGCAATGACCGCGTCGGTATCATGCTGGCTGCGTTTGGGGCAGGTAGTCACACGCCCGTCATCCGTGATCAGATACAGATGATAGGACATAGACTTTCGAAGCAGAGGTTTGTGGGCTTTCAGATGCCGGTACACCCAGAGCATATGGTGGATCGGAAGAATAATGGTACCCCGATTGGACAGATCAAAAAAATAATGTTCGGTTACATACATCTGTCCGGTGGATAATAGCGGTTCGGTTTCCAGTTCCCGGACTGCCCTGGCCAGAGCATTTTTGTCCTTGCACAGCCGGCGGAGCCTGCGGGACACAGGGGCAAGCCCGGGACTGACCAGGTAGGCCAGATCGGCAATCAGCACGGCGAAGGCACACATAGAGCCTAGCAGAAGAAACAAGGTCAGAATAGAGGGAAAGGGCAGATGGTAATCTGCCTCATCCAGAATCAGCGGACTGACTACCAGGGCCAGATCCTGATAGGTCCAGTTCAGATCTTCGGACATGTATTCAAGCAGCTCTTTGTGACTCTGGTTCTGGCGAACGATTTTGGCCCGGATGTTAAGCTCTGTGATGGGCGCAGACGGGTCCTGAACCGTACCGGGCGAGAGGATGACGATGAGACAGGTGTCGTCCAAAAAGGTATAGTAGTAGGTTCCGTACACTTTCCCAAAACGTATGTAGTCGTAACCGGTATTGTGCAGATCCTTCAGGGAGATTTTGACATAGCGGTTATCGGAGGAATAGGCGTGTTTTAACGTCTGCACGGAATCAATCTGCATCGGCGTGTAGATGCCCCGGAAGGGATTATACTTCCAGGCGGCTGCCAATATCATTAAAAAGAGAATGGGGAAAATCAAATCCGTCAGATAAAAACGCCTTATATTTTGATAGACTTTGTTCGTATTTTTCATTCGTTTCATATGGAATCCTTTGAGAGCCTGATAGGCCGGAGGCGGTTTCTGTAGAATTCCGCGAGCGGAATCCTATTTCAGTATACGGGATTTTGGAGAAAGAATCAACAGAAGAAAGAATCAACCTTGCTTTTCCAAGGAAAACTTGATAGTATATCTAACAAAAGGTTGGTGGACAAAAATGGAAGCGTACACGGGATTTGCCGGGGTATATGACGAATTCATGGACAATGTGCCCTACGATGAATGGAGCGCCTATCTGGTCGGGTTGTTAAAAAAACTGGGGATCGAAGACGGTCTGGTTCTGGATCTGGGCTGCGGCACCGGCAATATGACGGAGCGGCTGGCAAAAGCCGGATACGACATGATCGGTGTGGATAACTCGGAAGAAATGCTGGAGATCGCCATGCATAAAAAAGAGATATCCGGTCTGCCGATCCTATATCTGCTCCAGGACATGCAGGAGTTCGAGCTGTATGGTACGGTGCGGGCGGTGGTCAGCGTCTGCGATTCGTTGAATTACCTGCTGGAAGAAGAGGACTTGCTGAAAGTATTCCGCCTTGTGAATAATTATCTGGATCCGGGGGGATATTTTTTATTTGACTTGAACACGATTTATAAGTATGAACAGATGGGGGACTGTGTGATTGCGGAAAATAGAGAGCACTGCAGTTTTATCTGGGAGAATACCTATTATGAGGAGGAACAGATCAATGAATACGATCTGACTCTTTTTGTAGAGGGAGACCACTCGCTGTATCGAAAATTTGAGGAGACGCATTATCAGCGGGCATATGAGCTTAAGAAGGTAAAGGGGCTGCTTAAAGAGGCGGGCCTTCAGTTCGAAGGGGCTTACGAGGCGTTCACCGGGGAAGAACCGGGACCCGCCAGTGAGCGGATCTATGTGATCGCAAGGGAACGGGGAAAAAGATAGGAGAGTGGAATATGGGAGATTATATTGTCAGGGCAATGGGAGGCCAGGGCCAGATCCGGGCGTTTGCCGCTACCACAAGGGATATGGTGGAAAAGGCCAGGCAGGCCCATAATACAAGTCCGGTGGCCACGGCGGCGCTGGGAAGGCTGATGACGGCCGGGGCCATGATGGGCTGCATGATGAAAGGAAGACAGGATATTCTGACGCTTCAGATCCGCGGCGACGGCCCGCTTGGCGGAATCACCGTGACCGCAGACGCTATGGCCCGGGTCAAGGGTTATGTGAATGAGCCCTCCGTACTTCTGCATGCGAATCAGCAGGGTAAACTGGATGTGGCGGGAGCCGTGGGACATGGATATCTGCGTGTCATAAAAGATATGGGATTGAAGGAACCGTATGTGGGGGAGGTAGATCTGCAGACCGGAGAGATCGCGGAGGATCTGACCTATTACTTTGCCACATCGGAGCAGGTGCCCTCCTCGGTGGGGCTGGGCGTACTGATGTCCAGGGATAATACGGTGAAACAGGCCGGCGGATTTATTCTGCAGCTGATGCCCTTTGCCGAAGAGCGGATCGTGGATGAGCTGGAGTCGAATCTCAGGCAGGTGCAGTCGGTTACGTCTCTTCTGGAAATGGGCTATTCCCCGGAAAAGATCCTGGAAAAGCTGCTGGGCGATCTGGGAATGGAGACTACGGACCGCATTCCCACCAGCTTTTACTGCAACTGCACAAAAGACCGGGTGTCCAAAGCCCTGATCAGCGTGGGGAAAAAGGACCTGCAGGAAATGATCGACGATGGAAAAGAGATCGAAGTGAACTGCCAGTTCTGCGGCAGGCATTACCAGTTTACGGTGGAAGAATTAAAACAGCTGAAAAAGCAGGCGATGTAGATGACGGAAGGTTCCGTAGAAATGCAGGAGGCGCAGCATGAAGCATGGATTTATAAAGATCGCCGCGGTCACGCCGGATATGAGAGTGGCGGACCCGGTCTACAATACGGATGTTATGATTGAAGAAATGAAACAGGCGGCACAGAAGGGCGCGAAGGTCATCGTGTTCCCGGAGCTTAGCATCAGCGGCTACAGCTGCGAAGATCTGTTCTTGCAGGAATTGCTGCTGGAGGAATCCAGGCGCCAGCTCTGCCGGATGGCAAAAGAAACCGAATCCCTGGATGCGCTGGTATTTGCGGGGCTTCCCTTTGAACACCGGAACAGGCTGTATAATGTGGCGGCCGCGCTGCACAGAGGAAAGATACTTGGATTGATCCCCAAAAGAAATATTCCGAATTACTCGGAATTTTATGAAGCCAGACACTTCACTCCGGGGCCGAAGAACCCGGAGTACGTGGAATGTAATGAGGAGCAGGTTCCCTTTGGCAGCCGGATCTTATTCGAATGTGAAGAGATGAGAGGGCTGAGCGTGGCGGCGGAGATCTGCGAAGATGTCTGGGTGGCGTCCCCCCCCAGCACGGAACACGCGCTGGCCGGAGCCACACTGATCGTAAATCTGTCTGCCAGCGACGAGGTGGTAGGGAAAGACACCTACCGGCAGGATTTGGCCAAAGGGCAGTCCGCCAGGCTGTTATGCGGATACATCTACAGCAGCGCCGGTGACGGGGAATCCACCACGGACGTAGTGTACAGCGGCCATAACCTGATCGCGGAAAATGGAATCGTGCTGGCGGAGTCCCCCCGTTTCTCCAATCAGACCACCTGGGCGGATCTGGATGTCCACCGGCTGATGAGTGAGCGGCGGCGGCTGGGCACCTTCCGGCAGGAAGAAAATCTGAGCTATATCCGGGTGAAATTCCACCTGAAGAAGGAAGACACCGCCCTGATCCGGATGTTTGACGCGAATCCGTTCGTGCCGTCTAATAAGCAGGACCGGGACAAACGCTGCCAGGATATCCTTTCCATCCAGGCGGGAGGCCTGAAAAAGAGGCTGTTACACACCAACTGCAAAAGCGCGGTGGTCGGAATCTCCGGAGGACTGGACTCCACGCTGGCCCTTCTGGTGACCGTCCGGGCTTTCGACAGCTGCGGGCTGTCCCGGGACGGCATAACGGCGGTAACGATGCCCTGCTTTGGAACCACGGACCGGACCTACACAAATGCCTGTGAGCTGATCCGGTGTCTGGGAGCCACATTCCGTGAGATCGACATCCGGGAAGCGGTCAATATCCATTTCCGGGATATCGGCCAGGATCAGGAGCGGCATGATGTGACCTATGAAAATGCCCAGGCCAGGGAGCGGACACAGATCCTGATGGATATCGCCAACCAGACCGGAGGCCTGGTGATCGGTACCGGAGATATGTCCGAGCTGGCTCTTGGCTGGGCCACCTATAACGGGGACCATATGTCCATGTACGGGGTTAACGCCTCCGTTCCCAAGACCCTGGTACGCCATCTGGTCAGATACTATGCCGAAACCTGTGACAACGAAACGCTTTCCGCGATCCTGTACGATATACTGGACACGCCGGTCAGCCCGGAGCTGCTTCCGCCTGAGAACGGAAAGATCTCCCAGAAGACGGAAGATCTGGTGGGCCCCTATGAGCTCCATGATTTCTATCTCTACTATATGCTTAGATTCGGTTATGAGCCGGAGAAAATCTACCGGGTGGCCCAAAAAGCGTTCGCGGGTATCTACGATAACGCCACGATTCTGAAATGGCTGAAAACCTTTTATAGAAGATTCTTTTCCCAGCAGTTCAAGCGCTCCTGTATCCCGGACGGACCTAAAGTGGGAAGCGTGGCCCTGTCGCCCAGAGGGGACTGGAGAATGCCCAGCGATGCCTGCGCGGCTTTGTGGCTTGGGCAGATTGAGGAGTTACAGAATTAATACTAAGGGCCGGAGCGGGCCGGCGCAAGGGCGGGCCGTGTAAGAAGTGCGGACCCCTTTTGTGTCTCCACGGGCGGCCGGGTTCTTTTGTATCTCCCTGGGAGCGCGGAGGGCTAGCGCTGGAATACGCTAAGTGAAATCGAAAAGCCGGGTTCAGGAACCGAGCCTA
>NZ_JAHQCW010000080.1 GCF_019042275.1 Diplocloster agilis | reverse complement strand
CAGGAACACGTGATGTGTTCCCGGTTCAGAGGCTCTTGCCCGTCGGACGTGAAGTCCGCCGTGCATCCTGAACCCGGCTTTCCGATTCCGCTAAGCGGATGCTCAGCCGCCCTATGCGCTTCCCAGGGGACACAAAAGCCCCCAGCCGCCGGAGCATGCCCGGATACCACCCTGTCCCAAGCCCGAAGCGGCAGGCATACAAAACCCAGGGGAAGAACTCCGCTCACCCGCAGATCAGCCCGGCAGCAGCCATGAATCTGAGTCAGCTGTCCAGGATCAGGCGTTTTACGCCGTTTTTACGGGCGATGCGGGCGAATGCCTCCATCTGGACAGGAGTGTAGAGTTTTGGGTTTTCGGTAAAGCAGTAGGTTCGGTCTACCAGATCGTATTTTCCTGCGGCCAGGGGATTGTAGTTTAGTATCTCGTAGGATACGTCCGGATATAGGCTAGTGATAAAGCGGGCGATTTGGGCGATGTTATCGGAACCGGTTGTGTATCCGGGGATCATGGGGGTGCGTATGATTACGCGGTTTTGGTAGTCCGGGCTGGTTAATAAGTAACGCAGGTTCTCCCGGATGGTCTCGTTGGTAACTCCGGTATGCTGTTGGTGTGCTGCGGCGTCGTATATTTTGAAATCAGCGTAGATGGTGTCCAGGTAAGGGAGGACGCTTTTTAGTGTGGGCAGCGGAGCATGGAGGGAGGTTTCGACGGCGGTGTTGACGTGGCGTTCTTTTAGAGCGATGAGAAGCGCTTTGAGGAACTCAGGCTGGAGAAAAGGTTCCCCGCCGGAGACGGTGATTCCGCCTCCCTGCTCGAAGAAGATTTTGTCTTTGAGGGCCTCTTCCAGCGTTTCTTCGACGGTCAGATCGCGGGAATCCATCTGGAGAGCTGTTCCCGGGCAGGCGTCGATGATTTCTTCCCAGTCTTCTTTGCGGCTAATATCCAGGTGGATCCGGTTTTCCCGCTGGCTCACGCCCAGATCCCGGGAGAGATCCAGGCAGATTCCGCAGCCGATGCACCGGTTTTGGAACCAGAGGGGACGCTTTTCATAGCTTAACCCTTCCGGGTTCTGGCACCAGACACAGCGCAGCGGGCATCCTTTCAAAAATATCGTGGTACGGATACCGCTGCCGTCATGGGTGGAAAATCTTCGGATGTCGAATATTCTGCCTGTCATATCATGGTCCTCCTGCCGGACAGGTTTGGCCTGCCTTTTTCCTGTAATTTATTCTGACAGATGACGTTTGTATTCTGTTATCTGTGTTTCGCTTTTGTATTTCGCTTTTGCGTTTGGCTTCTTATTTTAAATGTCTGCGTAGCTTGTGCGGGCGATGATCTCGTCCTGCAGTTTATCGGCCAGTTCCACGAAATAGGCTGTGTAACCGGCTACCCGGACGGTCAGGCCCCGATAAGCCTCCGGATTCTTTTTTGCGGCAATCAGGTCTTCTTTTCGCACCACGTTAAACTGGACATGAGGGATTTCCAATTCTACAAATGTCCTGAGCATGCGGGCAAATTTATCAATTCCTGACTGGGTGCGGAAGAATTCCGGGAGGAATTTCATGTTCAGCAGCCCTCCGTTGCTGGTCAGGCACTTATCTAATTTTGATACGGATTTTAAGACTGCGGTGGGGCCGTTTACGTCTCTTCCGTATACCGGGGACATACCGCCGTCGGCCAGCGGGTCCTGGGATTTTCTCCCGTCCGCGGAGGCGCCTACATTTTCTCCCATGGGCACATGCGCGGATACCGTATACAGACCTGTATGGTATTTGCCGCCGCGGTAGTTTTTGTATTCGGACAGCCGTTTACGGATATAGCTGACCCATTTGACTCCCATCTGGTCCACCCAGTCCACATCGTTGCCGTATTTCGGCACTTTGTTAAGGAGCATGCTGCGGATCACTTCATAACCCTCGAAGTTGTTCGTCAGCGCGTCCAACAGTTCACGGGGCGTTATTTTCTTTTCCTCATAGACCAGCTGCCTGATCGCGGCCAGACTGTCGGCCAGATTGGCCACCTGGATGACCTGGATGCCGGAGAAATTGTATTTGGCTCCGCCGTTTGTTACATCTACGCCATTTTTCATGCAGTTGTCGATTACTGAGGACAAAAATGGGGACGGAAGCAGGTCTATGTGGGCTTTTTCCACCTGCTCACAGGCCAGAACCATCTTCTCCAGGTAGGTGTCCAGATATTTTCGGAAGGATTCTTCCAATTCCTCAAAGGTCCGGTATGTAGTCAGGTCTCCGTGGTTTTCCGCGATCTGGCGGCTGCTCAGTAGGCATTTCCCTCCTGTCAGAGTCAGTTCCAGAGCTTTGTTCATATTAAACATGGCCGCGTCACTCCAGCCCAGACTGTTTCCCTGGGTAGAGAGCTCCACGCATCCTACTACGGCGTAGTTTCTGGCATCTGCCTCTTCCACTCCCAGTTCCCTGAGCGCGGGGATGACAGCTGCGTCGTTGAAGAACTGAGGCATTCCACTCCCCTTGGACACCACATGGATGGCTTCTTTTAAGAGCGCGTCCTTCGTGCCCCGGTGAAGACGGACCGAAAGGTTCGGCTGCGGCAGGCCCAGATGTTCCTGGGCTTTCAGGCAAAGAAACGATATTTCGTTGCTGAAATCATTCCCCTCCTCATCCTGTCCGCCGATAGCAATATTAAAGCCGATGGGAAAACCGGCAAAATATTTGGCCCCATTGGAATTCCGCATATACACAATCTGATTGAATTTAAGCCAGAGCGCTTCGATGATCTCTAACGCCTGCTGGTCATCCAGCCGCCCTTCTTCCTTATCCTTTTTATAGTAGGGATAGAGATAACGGTCCATTCTGCCAGGTGAAAATGAGGAAGCGTTGGACTCCATCTGAAGGATGACAAATAAAAACCAGAGCAGTTGAACCGCTTCATGAAACGTATTTGCCGGCCGCTCGCTGATATTTTTACAGTTGGTCGCAACCTTCCGGAGAGATTCCTGAATGTCCGGATCGGCTTCCTGTTCCGCCATCTCCAGGATCAGGTCATGGTAACGGACCATAAAATGCCTGCTCCCCTCCATCACGATCCTCACGCTCTCATAAAAGTCCCTTTGCTCTCCCAAGGCCTGTTCCCGTGCGGCGGCAGCTTCCCGTTCCAGCACAGCCGGCCCTTTTTGCAGCCATTCCTCGCAGTTCGGGCAAATATGTCCCTGGGCGTGATCCTTCTGATTAATCTTAACTACCATGGAAATATCATCAATCTCTGATCCATAACGCTGTCTCAGCACATCCTCCAGGGATTTTCCTTCCCAATATGGTTTGATCTCTTCCCGGAAGGTTTTTATATCCTCTTCCCTCACCTGAAAACGGTCCTGGGGCCTGGTGGGAAGTGTCTCGAATTCCTTATCTACCCAAGTGCTTCCGCACTCCGGAGACACCACTCCATAGCGGACCCCCGCCGTCCGGTTTCCCACGATCAGCTCTTCTTTTTCCACTTTGATCTGCATCTGTTCCAAAGCTGCTTTCAAAGCCAGCGCCCGTTGGATAATTCTCGGTTTTCCTTCATTTTTCTTATATGTATTCGTGATGATTAACGCCTGTTCAATCGACGCAAATCTTGGCTCAGAGAGCATTTTTTCTTTTAAAGACCGGATTCGGTCCGTCATCCTTCCATCCATCTTATCAGCCCGCCTTTTTTCTCGTTATATATTGTTTTATATTATTATTTATTGTTTCATCCCGATAATACCATTTTTTATCACAATTATCAAGTTGTATTTCCGAATTTATCCATTCTTTTTGCTTCTTGTTCCGCTTCGTATGAATAATTGGCCTATTTATCAACACTTTCGGTTGTTTATCCAATTTTCCAATATAAAATCAGACGGAAAACTTGTTTTCGCTGAACCAAAAAACAAGTTTTCCGCCTGATTTCTTACCTAATCACAATCTTTATTTTTCAGCAGACATTCTGACTGTTCTGTTCAAAAGGCATCCTGTAAAACTTATAGCAGGATCTCCCGGAATGTTTCGCCTCGTACAAGGCCAGATCCGCTTTCTGATACAGCTCCTCGAACCAGATGCCATCCTTTGGATAAAAGGTAATTCCCATACTGCAGGATACCGTGCCATACCCTTCATAACAGCGGGTCAGTGATTTGCAGATCTGCGCGATTCTGGGTTCTAATTCTTTTTCGGACGGAACATCATTTAAAAATACCATAAACTCATCCCCTCCGATCCGGCCGCACAAATCGTCTTTGCGAAGTTCCCTTTTCAGAATCGCAGCGCTGTCTCCCAGTACCTGATCCCCAAACTGATGTCCCAGACTGTCGTTAATCCCCTTAAAATGGTCTATGTCGAGAATCAGCAGCGCATGCTGTCCATAAAAGTCATCCCTTCTGAGAACTTCTCTCACTTTCTCGTGAAAGGTGATCCGGTTTAACGCTCCGGTCAGCATGTCTTCCTCCAGCCTGCACCGGATCTCCTCCTCATGCTTTTTCTCTCCGGTAATGTCATGGATTACGATGAATAGCTTGACATCGGAAGTAAACTGTTCTTTCAAAAGCTGTATGGTAGCCCGGGCCCAGAGTTTGTCTCCCCGGTCGCTGATCCACCGGTATTCTAACCGCATATGGCACTGTCCTTCCCGGTAACGCTGCAAAAGCCGCTCACGGTCAAAAAAGCGGTTGAACATGGTCCGGTCCTCAGCCGCCACCAGATACTCGGCTATATACGTCATTGTTTCTGTGTAGGAATTGCCGTATCTGCTGAGCGGAGGCTTGGAACTGCTCTCCTCGTCAAAAGAATTCTGGGTCAGATTATATTCATAACAGCCGATTCTGTTTTTCTTCTGAGACGCGAAATACTGGCACCACTTTTGATAGGCCAGCTCTTTTTCATATTGTTCCGAAATGTCTTCACAGGCTATGATCCCCCGCTGTGGTTTACCCTCCCAGTTACAGATCAGAGAATATTTGGCGGAATACCATCCGAAGCTTCCGTCTTTTCTTCTCTTTCTGACTGTCGCCTGTCCATTTGGCTTGCCCTTAATCATGTCTTCATAGAATTCTATGTAGGCTTTTCTGGATTCCGCGGCTATCAGATCTTCTTCCACAATGGAATAGGGTACATCTTGTATCACCGTAGGCAGGCCAAATTCATCGGCGGCTTTTTGCGGCAGGCACAATCTCCTGTCCTCCACATAATAAGTGTACATCATCTTATCGGTCAGCTGGAATGCCAGCCTGGTCTCTTCCAGGCTCACCCGCAGCTGCTCGTTAGTTGCCCGGTGCTCTCCTGCGTCCGAGATGACGCCAATCAAGCTGTCCGGTTTTTCCGCAAGCCACAGGCAGCGCATCGTCATCCAGAATATTTCACCGGATCCATAAAGTCCCCGGAACATCACATCGAAACTTCGCTGCCGCCGTTCTACGAAATCATGGATTTGACCAAAGAGCTTTACGAAATCCTCCGGAAGGACCAGCAGGCGCAGCTGCCGGAACCTATTTTCCCCCTCTTCATCCTGGCCCGAACCAAACAAATGATAAAAATAGCGGTTCGCATATTGGAGGGTCAGATCATCATCCAGCTTCATCAGAAAAATTCCACAGGGCAGGAACTCAAATATTTTTTTAAAATATTTGTCATGATTTTCCGTACACATAGTTTTCCTCCCTATTTCCAAAAAGCGGTATTTTTTCCATACTATAATTCTATGTTTACATTGACATGAATATTCCAACTTTTTTAATGGAAAAATGGTGAGTATGATTTTAATGACAGGATATGTAAATTTTAGGGTAATTTTTTATTTGGTAAAATTACAAAGTGAATTCGTGATTTCTACAGAACATTGATTTTGCAGCACTTAATTCACGTCATTTCGGTTTACGAGTGACAAAAATAGAGTTAC
>NZ_JAHQCW010000008.1 GCF_019042275.1 Diplocloster agilis | reverse complement strand
CAGGAACACGTGATGTGTTCCCGGTTCAGAGGCTCTTGCCCGTCGGACGTGAAGTCCGCCGGTCATCCTGAACCCGGCTTTCCGATTCCCCTAAGCGGATACGCAGCCGCCCTATGCGCTCTCAGGGAGATGCAAAAGAACCCGGCTGCCCGGAGCGTCCCCGTATACCGCCCGTGGTTCCAGGCTCTAAACAGCGGACATGCGAAGCCCCCAGGAAGAACGCTAAGTTAGCACGCCCGTCCCCGCACGGCAGCGCCGTTTCGCTCTCCTCCCTGCTTTCGTTAGGGACGGATTGGATTAGAGGTTTTTATTCAAGTAGGGGGAGTTTGAGCTCATATAGCAGATCGTTGACTTCGGGGAGGGGTAATTGCTTTTGGATGGAGAAGATGAGTACACTGTCCCATTGCTTTCGGGCGTATAGGATGGGATAACCGGCGGATTTTAATAGCTGCTGTGTCTGCTCCAGGTTCAGGCGCATGGCAAAGGATAACGCTAATAGCTTATTTATGGATGGGGTTTTCGCTCCGGAAAAGATCTGGTAGGCGTAGATTCGATCCAGGCCGGAGGCGCGGATCACGTCAGCCTTGGTAAGCTGCTGTGTGTCGAGCAGTTTTTGTAAGATGGCCGGCAGTGACAGATCCAGAAGTTCCTGCTGCTGTAGCCGGATATAGTCGTTGATGTTCTCGGTGGATTTTAAGATGTCCAACAGTTCCTGCGTACTTTTCTTCATACTTGATGATCTCCTGTTCGATTTCTTATTACCTTTATGTTAGAATAGATGTTAGAAAAAAGCAAGGTGCGGGTGGGAGCATGTCGAATCTGAAGGAAAATTATATGGATTCCAAATATACGGTTTTAAAGGTGTTCAGCGCAAGGGACGGGAAGGAAACCAGTTTGGTGGAGAATGCGGTGAATGGCCGGATCTTTATCAGAAAAAGAGTGCCTGCAGAGCAGGGGAGGATTTATCAATATCTGATGACGCTGAGGCATCCCGGGCTGGTGCCGGTTGTGGAGGTGGTTCCCGGGGAGAGACAGTATACGGTGATCGAGGAATATGCGGCAGGGATTACGCTGGATGAGTATGTGAAGTCGTATGGCTGCAGAACGGAGAAGCAGGCGGCGAATTATATGATACAGCTGTGTAATGTCCTGCAGCTGCTGCATGGGCATAATATTGTCCACCGGGATATTACGCCGAATAATATCATCGTTACGCTGGATGGTTATGTGAAATTGATCGATTTTGATATCGCCAGGATACGGAAACCGGACCGTGTACAGGATACCACGATATTGGGGACGGTGGGTTTCGCGGCGCCGGAGCAGTTCGGATTTACTCAGACGGACAGCCGGACGGATATCTATGCGCTGGGAGTAGTATTAAATTATATGCTGACGGGAAAGCTGCCTGGTGAATGCAAGTATCAGACACAGCCATTTTCCCAAATCATAGAGAAAGCCACGGCACTGGATCCGGCCGGCAGATTCTCTGATGTAGGGCAGATCGCAGCCATTCTCATGGCGGGCAGAGCTGTAACGGCTAAGGTTGGAGCAGCCAAACCTGCAGCGTCCAGGACTGCAGCGTCCAGGACTGTAGCGTCCAGGACTGCACCGGCCAAGTCTGGAACAGTCAAGCCTGCACCAGCCAAGTCTGGAGCAGCCCATCTACCGGATTTGCCGGATTCAACAGAGCATATGCCATCTGTGGCCGCGGCAGCGGGACAGATGTCACAGGAAGCCGTATCTGGTGCGGAAGTGGAAAGGAAGGAAGACGGTCGGGAAAACCATTTGAAGATATCGCGGAAGGAAGCGTTTCGGGCTATGATGGCGAATCGTAGATTGGAGCGTAAGAAGCGAATGGAGTCCTATGCGATAAAGCCGGATACCCCTAAAGCGGTACGGTTTTTCAAGTCTATCCCGGGCTTTCGTACCGGGCTGACCTGGAAAATGGCGGTGGCCGTCCTGGGATATCTGTTTACTTTGGTATGGGGATACTCTATGGCCGCGTCGTTTGCGGAACTGCATTATCCGTTTCTGTTATGTGTTCTGCTGTTTTTCATGGAAGTGATTCTGCCGTTCGTGCTGTTCACCAATCTGGGGCATATCGACCGGAAAGTACCAGGAATCCGGGAGCTGGAAGCCTGGCCTGCCAGATGGATCAGAATCGGATTGGGCAGCCTGATCATTGTCCTGGCAACCATGATCGGACAATTGTATACAGGCTTGCAGGGGAAATAATCTAATGCCTGCGGCGGAGTTTGTTTTTACCGGATTTTGGGCGGCTTTTGAAGCGGCGTGCAGAAGCGGATGATTCCTATAAAATAATACCTGTATGCTGTGAGCATACCAATTAAAAAGGGAATTCCTGTATAGTCAGATACAGGAATTCCCTTTTTTATTCCAGAGGAAAGTGCGCCTAAGGAATAAAGAAGCACTCCGGGGTATCGCGCTGCGGCAGGAAGGAAGATGCCGCTTACACGGCCCGCCGCAGGCGGAGAGTTTCGCAAGCGAAACTTTTTTAACGAGGATCTAACTTGTAAATCTTGTAGGTTCCAAATTAGGGGTTGTCAGACGAAACATTTTATTTTCCGGCTGGTTCTCAATGTGGTTGAGAAGTATAGTTCAACAGCAGTTTGACAACATTGATTATCATTTCCTGCTGATCTGGAGAAGCGTTGTTAAAAAGCTGCCGCCAAATATTTTCATAAACATCGTTTTTTGGATCTACGGAATCCTGAAGAAGATAATCAATCGTGATTCCAAGCCGGTTCGCAAGCCGGACCAAAGTGTCCAGGGATAAACTTCGTTCCCCGCGTTCGATTAATCCGATGTAGGTATTGGACACACCGATGTCTTCCGCCAGTTTTTCCTGAGTTAGATGAAGTTTTAGGCGTTCTTCCCGGATGCGTTTTCCTAAAGCCTGATAATCCATACATGATTCTCCTTAATTGATGGTCTAAACAAATTCTACCTTTGGAATAGGAAATTGGTAACAAACTAACAGTATAATTAATAGTAACTATTAGTTGAGTTTTTATGCATCTAATGTTACTATATAGGATAGATAGAAAAATTGTTTGTAAAGGGGCTATGAAAATGGAAAAACAAAAGAAAGCGTTATGGAAAAAGTGGTGGTTCTGGGTAATCATCGTGGTGGTTTTGTTCGTTATTATTGGTTCTGCAGGCGGCAGTGATAAAGATAAGGAAAATGATAAAGATGTCCAAAGCACGGCCACGGATGCGGCGTCGGGGCAGGATAATACGGAAGCAAAAGACGTGGATGGGAAACAGGAGGACGAACAGCAGAAGAAACAGACGGAAAAACAGGAAGAAAAAGACAGCTACGGTCCGGGAGAACCTGCCGAAATGAAAGGTGTAACCGTAACCATGGAAGGCGTAACGGAAAACGAAGGGAAAGAGTATAATGAACCTACGGAGGGAAATGTATTTCTGCTGTGCGAGTTCACGATCGATAACCAGTCGGACAAGGAACTGACGGTAAGTTCCATGATAAGCTTTGACGCTTACGTCGACAGCTATGCGGTTAATCAGAGTCTTACCGGACTTATGGCGGATGATAGTAAGAAACAGCTGGATGGTACGGTGGCGCCTGGGAAGAAGATGAATGGTGTGATTGCTTATGAAGTTCCAAAAGACTGGAGTGAATTTGAAGTGAATTTTGAGCCTGATATCTGGTCGGGAAAAAAGCTTACTTTTATTTATCAGAAATAAAGTTCTAAATATCAGAAATAAACTTTTCAAGATGAGAGGTGGAATCTTCCATAAGTATATTTATGGGAGAGACTATGAAGGTAACAATTATTTGTTGACATAAGATCCGAATTGTGGTTAAGGAAGGTAAAGACAGCCAGGTGCAGCTGTCTTTACTTTTTTTGTTCCGCATATTTTTTCGGCGAGATTCCATAGGCTTTTTTAAAGCATTTACTGAAATAGTATTCGTCATTGTAACCCACGGATGCCGCCAGCAGTGACAAGGGGCATCCAGCGTGTTCGTCCAGGATCCGTTTTGCCTCCCGCAGACGGACTTTTGTCAGATATTCGCTTAAGGAGAGGCCGGTTTCCTGCTTGAACAGATAACTCAGATAAGAGGCGTTCAGATACAATTTTTTCGCTATCCCGGTCAGGGTCAGGGAGCGGTCGCCATAATTTTCGTCAATATAGCGGATCGCTTCATTTACCGTCCTGTTCTGCTTCAGGCCGGAGGAATCTGAGAGCAGCTCGGAGGCCTCCAGCAGCCGGTCCAGTACATACTGTTTCAATTCAATGCCCAATTCGATGGCGAGCAGTTTTTTTAACATCTCGTCCAGCTCGAAATGACCGGAGCTGATCCGGTTTTCTTCCAGACAGGTAATAATATCAGACAGGATCCGCACTGCCAGAAAGATCATCTGCTCACGGCTCAGGCTCTTGGACAGCAGGGTTTCTGCCTGGTTGTAGGCTTTCTCATAGCTGCCGGAGCGCAGGTCCAGAAGCAGTCCTCCCGCTTCCACACGCTCTGAGGACAGCAGGCCGGCAGAGGGCTTTAGATCATCCCGGAATATACAGCGGGCGTTGCCCATTATAAAACGGTGGTCTAACGCCCACAGGGCATCCTGATAGGCAGCCGACAGGGAACGGAGGCCGGTAAACAAAGCCGGGATTCCCAGGGTAACCGTGAACTTCAGGGTATCATGAACCAAACTGCAGATCTGGTGGCAGCAGGAGCGAAAAAGTATCTCCTGCTCCGTTGTGTCTAAAGAAGCGAGCAGAATAATGTGATTATGGATATCCTGCCATACCACACAGGGAAAGGAGGATTCCAGGATTTCCTGGGTAATATTGGCTACCGCGTATTTCCACAGGTTCTTCTCCATCTGAGTGGAAAAAAGCTCATCCAGACGGTCGATCAGAATAGCCGCCAGTCCGAAAGGACCGTGATCCGGCTCGATACCCGAACGGATCAGAAGCTCCGGGTTCAGGGAATCGTAATCCTCGGAACCCTCGATTAATTTCAGCAGCAGGGCTTCCTTGTCCAGCTGATGCTGGTGCATCTGGTAACTGTGGATCGTCTGCTGCATGGATGCCTGGCGGGACAGAAGCTCCTTTGCTTTCAGAAGGGCTTTTGTAAACTCCGTTTTGTTCAGCGGTTTCAGCAGATAGTCCAGAACACCGGCTTCGATGGCTCCCTTCGCGTAGTCAAATTCACTGTAGCCCGTCAGGATGATGATCTGAATCTCAGGGTATTGGGAATTCACTTTTTTGGCCAGGGTAATACCGTTGATCATGGGGATGTTTATATCCAGCAGCAAAAGATCCGGGTGAAGCTCATCGATCATGGCCAGAGCCTGCCTGCCGTCTTTGGCTTCTCCTATGATTTCGAATCCGAGAGAGTTAAAATCAACGCTCTTTTTAATCAACTCTCTGACCAGCAGTTCATCGTCAATGATGCATACCTTGAACATGAAGGATACTCCTTTCTAAGCTTCTCTTGGAATGTGGATCTCGATTTGTGTGCCGGACCCCGGCTTGCTGAAGATGCGGATTCCGTATTCAGGTCCAAAGTAGAGCTTGATCCGGTCGCCTACGCTGCGGACGCCGAAGCCTTTTCGGATCTCTCCCTCCTTCAGCGGACGGTTTAGCATTTCCACCTGGGAACTGTCCATGCCGACGCCGTCGTCCTCTACGGTGACGAAGATATTCGCGCCGTTTTGGACAGCCCGGATGCGAATCGTTCCCGGGCTTCCTTTCGGCTTGATACCGTGGTAGATGGCGTTTTCCACCAGAGGCTGCAGAGTCAGCTTCATGATCGGACAGTCCAGAACCTGTTGGTCAATCTGCATGGAGAAGGTCAGATCTTCGGCATACCGGACCTTCTGGATCGCGATATACTGCTCCGTGATTTCCAGTTCGCTGCGCAGCGTCAGAATCGTCTCGCCTTTTCCCAGGACCATACGGTAAAAACTGGCCAGGTTGGCCACCATGTCATGGGCGTCCGTATTGCGTCCCAGTACGATCAATGCGCAGATGCTCTCCAGCGTATTATAGAGAAAATGGGGATTAATCTGCGTCTGAAGGGCCTGAAGTTCATATTTGCGCTTTTTCTTCTGCTCGAAGAAGGTCTGATCCATCAGCTTTTTCATGCGCTTTACCATACGGTTAAAATTCATGGTGAGATGGCCTACCTCGTCCATTCCGTAAGGCTCCAGATACGTATTCAGGTTCCCGTCCGACACCTCGTCCATGGTTTGGGACAGCCGGCGGAGGGGAACGGTGATGGTCTTGGACAAATACGAGGCAAAGGCAAAAGCGCTGAACAGCAGGATGACGCCGAAGAGAAGCGAAAGCCTTATGGCCTGCCTGCTGTCCTTTAACAGGACATCCAATGGACACAGGCTGATCAGATACCAGTTAAAGCGCTCCAGATAACAGGTGTTAATCAGATATTTTTCATTGTCCACAGTGAAACGCCGGCTTCCGTTCCGGGTTTCCTGCATCCACTGGAAATAGGGAGTATCGGCGAGTCTGACCGGATTTGCCTTCGTGTCGGAGGAGGAGATGATATTTCCGGAAGAATCAACGATCATCATATGAATCCCGTCTTCCGTAGTCAGATCCATGTACAGGTCTGTAAAAATATGATCATTCACATTTAAAACCACAAAGCCGGCGATACTCCCGTCGTTGATGGAGATGATATTCCGTCTGAGAGATACGCCCCGGTTAGTCTCTTCAGAACCGGTCTCATAAGACAGATCATGAATGTCGTCCCAGAACAGATGGTTCCACTCCCCGGCCATCGTGGGCGCATATTTTTTATATTCCTCCTGTACGGACGGATCGGAGGTTCTCACATTGCTGGAGGATACGGCCCGGCCGTCCTGGCCGTAGACAACGATGGAGCTCACGGAAGAGCGGGTGGAGGTAATGGGATCCAGAATACTGCCCACCAGCTGATCGTATTGGTACCGCGTGCTCTGATCGGCTACCGTAAGGGACCTTTGGATATAGTAATTCGAGACGACTATACCGGAAAATTGTTCCGCATTGTCCAACAGATCTTCTGTGCGCAGCCGGATCAGTTCCAGGTTCCGGCTGGCTGCCTTGGAGTTGTTGCGTATGAGTATCTCGGAGGAAATCGTGGCGGATATGGCAGTGATCATGCACAGAAAAAGGCTCATGACCAAAATGGTTGTGAAGGACATTTTTCTGGCGATCGGCAGGTTTTTATAAGCTTGTTTTACATTCAGAAACCAATGTTTCATATATTCTCTCCTGGCCTTAACGACAGTCAATGTTTGTATCCCCTTTATTATAGTACGGGAAATTGGCCGGAGGCAATCATTCACAGCCCGGTTTTGAAGTTCCCAAAATGATTCCTAAAACCAAAATTTTTCCGAATATTCAGATACCAATATAGTATTTCCCAAAATACGTGGAAAATAGCTGGCTTGTTTCCATTGTGCAATGCAAAGGCAGGTTTTACGATAGAAAAAACGACATGCAAAACATGATGTATTCCGGTCAGATATCGAATCTGGGGATCTCGACTTCACGTCCATTTTCCAGGGCAGACTGGTGGGCGCAGATGCCGGTACCGGTCCAGAAGGCGCCCAGGATATCGTCGGGGACCGGACGCCGGTTTTCTATGATGGAGCGGATGAACTCGTGGACCATATGAGGGTGAGAACCGCCGTGTCCGCCCCCTTGGGTAAAGGAAAGATGGCTGTTTTTCGAGTTGTACACGGTTTCCTTTGTGAATCTGGCGATGGAAGGCGGCAGAAGCTGCGCGTAATCCGGTATGCGTACACGCTCCTGGATGATTTCACTTCCCCGGCTGGAGTGCCGGACATCACCGTCAATTTGATACATTTCATTTTGCTCGAGCCGTCCTGTCCGGGTAAATACTACCGGGTCCTCATCAGCAAGCTGCTGCCATTCAAAACTTTTGTTCTCTCCATAGACGCGAAAGCACTCAGAATAGCTTCTGGCGACGCCGTACAGAAAACGCTCCAGTTCGATAGATACATCACAGCCTTTTAAAGACACCAGAGCGGATTCAAATGCAAAAGGGGATTGGTACGCGGCGGCAAGCTCAGGACGAATGCGGCCGGACCCCCTGGCATATACCTTCTCCGGGTAAGCACCCAGCAGCATTAAGCAAGGGCCGATCGCGTGAGTGGGATGCATCAGAGGTGGATATCCGTTCCAATACGAAGGCCAGCCCTCCATATCCTGATAGTGGGCACAGGAGAGATACTGAATCCTGCCGAATTCCCCTTTATCCATGAGCTCTTTTACATAAAAGAATTCCCTCTGGAATACCGTTGTTTCCAGAAACATATAGTTTTTTCCGGACTTTGCCCGGGCTTCCAGAACCTGATAGAGTTCATCCAGATTCATTCCCATAGGGATGGTACAGCCGCAGTGTTTTCCGGCGTTTAGCACCCTGACCGACAGGGGGGCATGTGTGGACGGGGGCGTAACCAGATGCACTGCGTCGATCCCTGGATCATCCAATACCTGTTCGATATCCGAGCAGCACCTTTCTTCAGGGAGTCCGTACAGATCCTGTGCCGCCTTCAGCAGCCGGGGATTTGTCTCCACGATTGTCAGTGATTCCACATCCGGATGTTCCAGGTAAATAGGGACAAACTCTAACCCAAAACTCAGTCCAACGATTGCTACATTTAATTTTTTCATACATATGCTCCTTTCAATAGGTATCTAAGTTCTTGCAAGCATAATTTAACAATAACCCGAGTCGGAAACAATGGAGGAAAATTCATATATGGAAAAAAAGGAAATAAACTGCAAATATTTTGAGCTGACCCCACCTCTGTCGGTGAAAGAGTTTGGCAGGATAGCCAGGGTAAACCGGCATCCGGACCGAACGATGAATGTGTGGACGCTGGGCGTGGTTGTGGAGGGAAAACGTACCATAAGGGTAGGAAAAGACAGCATCAACGCAGCGGCTGGTGAATATTTCCTGCTGCCACCGGGTATCCCACATTTTGGAATAGAGATTGAGCAGCATGATGTATACTATTTTCACTTTCAGATCAGAAGCCTGCAGGTAGAGAAAGAACAGAAGTCTGCAAAAGGTATGATCCGGCTGCCTCTGTGGGGAAAACTGCCTGCAGAGGTGGATCTGACCGGTCTGATCATGGTTCTGTACCGGGACTATCGACTGTCTTATCTTACGGACGAGATATTGGGACTTCATTTGCTGTCTATCCTGCATATACTGAGCATGGACGATCGAAAAAACCGGTATGGAAAGAAGAAGGATCATGTGCTTGCAGAACATCTGCTTCAGTGGATATTGGAAAATCTTCCGTTCAAACTGGAGTCGGCAGCATTCGAACAGGAATTTCAGATGTCCTACCGGAGGCTGAACAGTATATTTAAGAGACGTTACGGATGTACGATTCACCGGTGTGTACTGGAACGTAAAATACAGTATGCCGCCCATTTGCTTATTATGGGGGACGATATTGCCCTGGTGGCCTCTAAGTGCGGTTTCGAGGATTACTTTTATTTTTTGAAGGTATTTAAGAAGATAAAAGGGATAACACCCAAATTATATAAAGACGTTTACCTCGACGGCCGGAAGCTGGATGAAGCTCCATAATGATGAATAAAAATGCACGGTATAAAATATTTCGTAATTAAAAAAATTTTCCTAATTTTCTTCTATCATAAAAAGTTTTCCTAAAAATATTCAAAAATAGCCAAAATTCTTACATTGTTGAAAAAGCCGCTCTATGTTTAAATAAAAACACAGACAGACAATCCGGATTGGCTGTGAACTTATGAACATGTACCTTGTTTTTTGTGGATAATTTTTAGAATCAGGAGGAGAAAAGTTGAAAAAGAATAAAATGCGTTTTCTTGCTTTAACAATGACAGTGTGTATGCTGGCGGGATTAGCCGCCGGGTGCGGAAGCAAAAACCAGGAAGGCGAAGAAGGAAGCGCTCCCGCGCAGACGGCGGATGGTAGTGCCGCCGCGGAAACGGCAAAACCGGAAGGTACGGCGGACGGGGCTGCTACGACGGACGACCCTGAGGTGACCATCACGGTTCTGACCAGATATGCCGGCAGTGATCCACAGGCGCCGTGGCTTAAGAAAATGATGGATGAGTTTGTGAAGCTTCATCCGAATGTAACCTTCCAGGACGACTCGGTGGCGGATGAAGCTGCTTATAATAACAAGCTGAAGACCGCGATCGCCACCGGAAATCTTCCGAATATGTGGATGCAGTACGGAAGCGCTTCGCTGGTGGAGTATGCGAAGAACGGCCTGCTGATGGACCTGTCTTTCATGCTGGAAGATGAGGAGTTCTGTTCGGGCCTGCCGGATCCCACGTTATCCACCTTTGACCTGTCGGGATACGGCGTGGACGGCATCTATGCGATTCCCTTCGCGATGCAGCCGGAAGTGATCTTTTATAATAAGGATCTGTTCCAGCAGGCGGGTATCGAGTCGGTACCGGAGACCATGGACGACATGTACGCGGCGATCGATAAGCTGAAAGCCGCGGGAATTACCCCTATGGGCATGGGAGCCAAGGATACCTGGCGGCTGGGACATTTCTTTAACTGCATCGCTTACCGTGAAGCCGGGGTTGACACCTTTAAAAATATCGGAGCCAGGACGGCCAAATGGACGGACCCGGAGGTTGTGGAATGCCTGAAGACACTGAAGGGCTTTAAGGACAAAGGCGCGTTTGAAGAGAACTTCGAGGGCATTGACTGGAGTACGGAGAGCGCGAATTTCCTCAGCGGAAAATATGCCATGATCTGCATCCCGCTCTGGTTCATCCCCAACGCGGAAGGGTCTGAGATCGCGGATTCCCTGGATTTCTTCCCGATCCCTTACTTCAGCGGCCAGGAAGCATATAAGGATCATTCGGCCGTATATGTGGACGCGCATGTATACAGCGGGAAGCTGGAAGGCTATGAAAAAGAGATCACCATGGAATGGGCCAAATTCACCCACAACGCGTTCTCGGAGGAAGTGCGGCTGAAAGACTGCGGACAGACACCGGGCCGGACGGATGTGAATACGGAAGGCTTTGAGCTGACCCCGATGCTTACAAAAGCGATAGAACTGAATAAAGACCTGAAGAAGCTGGGGGGCGACACTTTCGAATATGATATGTTGAATTCCATGCAGGATGTCACCAGAAACGCGCTGGTGGGAATGATGCTGGGCACATCACCGGAAGATACGGCAGCGGCGATTCAGTCGGAAATTGATAATAACCAATAAGCAGAATAGGTAACAGCTGTACGAATATTGTGATAAGCCGCCCATAAAGGAGCGCCTCCGCGCCGGGCGGCTTTTTCATATAAAGAGAGAAATGAGGTGTAAATGATTGGAACGTTACCGGCGTAATAAAAAGGTTATTTTTCTGTTTCTTCTCCCCGCGCTCCTGATCTATGTAGTGCTGGAGGTAATACCTGTGGCCCAGTCCTTCTATTTTTCCTTTTTTGACTGGCCGGGAATACAGGGGGTGCCGCTGAAATACGTAGGCCTGGATAATTTTATCTCCGTATTTCAGAATTCCCAGTTCCATCAGGCGGTAAAAAATATCCTGCTCTTTGTGGTGGTGGGGCTGCTTACACAGCTTCCGATCGGGTTCCTCTTTGCGATCCTGCTCTATAATGTTAAGCGGGGCCAGAGATTCTTTAAGGCGGTCTACTTTATCCCGATGATTCTGCCGGTGACGGCGACGGGGCTTTTGTGGCAGTTCATCCTGAAGCCGAACGAAAGCGGTGTGCTGAATCAACTGCTCACGAAGCTTGGATTGGAACAGCTCTGTACCGGCTGGCTGATCAACAGCAGTACCGCGATGATGTGCATTATCCTGGTTACCACCTGGGCCAGCGTGGCGTATTATATCGTCATCGGACTGGCGGCGGTGAACGCGATACCGGAGGACGTGATGGAGGCGGCCACCATTGACGGAGCGGGGCAGGGAAAGAAAGTATTCTACATCATAATTCCCATGATCTGGGAATCGGTCAAAATCTCAGTGGTGATGATCATTACCGGCGTTCTGAAGGTGTTCGATATGGTATTCGTCATGACGGAGGGCGGCCCCAACGGACTGACCCACGTGCCTGCCACATTATTATATTATCAGGCGTTTAAATACGATCATTATGGTATCGGAAGCGCCATATCCACCATCATGTTCTTTATGAGTCTGATTCTCACCGTCATCTCCCTGAAACTGATGAATCAGGATAAAGAGGACGGTGTAAAACGGATGAAAAGGAGGGGGAAAAGTCAATGGAAAAACAGTTAAATTCCAGAGCGCGAATGAAAAAAATCATCTGCCGGGTGCTGCTCTACGGGATCTTGATCCTGTTTGCCGTTATCTGCCTTTATCCGGTTTATTTTACACTGGTTTCATCTCTTAAGAACAATACGGAGATATTTACCAATCCCTTTTCGCTGCCGGCCGATCCTCAGTTTGAAAACTATGCGCGGGCGTGGAAGATCGGAAAAATAGGGATCTATTTCCGCAACAGCATCGTGCTGACGGTAGCGACGCTGGTAGTTACCGCTTTCGTGGGATCTCTGGCGGGATACATACTGGCGAAATTTAAGTTCAAAGGCAAGGGGCTGATCTATCTGTTATTCCTGGCCGGAATGATGATTCCGATCCAGACGGTGATTATTCCGCTTGCGTTTACCCTTGGAAAATTCGGCATCGTCGACAACTATCCGGTGCTGATTCTGCTGTATTCGGCCTTCTGCCTTTCCATGACGGTGTTCATCGTCACGGGGTTTATGAAAGGGCTGCCGGACGAACTGGAGGAAGCGGCGGTGATGGACGGCGCCGGGCATGCGGCCGTATTTTTCCGCATTATACTTCCGTTGTCCATGCCGGCTGTCGCCAGCGCGTCGATCTTTAACTTTGTCTCTTCCTGGAATAACCTGCTGTTTCCGCTGGTGTTCCTTGGAAACGATAATTTAAAGACGATCTCTATCGGCCTGCTGTCTTTCTTTGGCGCGTACACATCGGACTACGGCGCTGTAATGGCCGCGATCGGGGTCAGTATCCTGCCTCCGATCATCATGTATATCCTGCTGCAGGAAAAAATGGAAAAAGGGCTGACCGCCGGGGCCGTGAAGGGTTAACCCCGGTGTTCCGGGATTCGAAAAAGGAGAGTGGATGATGAAAGGTTTAGTGACGGACGGCAGAGGAGGAATCTTTCTGCGGGAAGATATCCCCATGCCAAAGATGGGGGAATACGACGGGCTGGTGAAGACCGTGGGGTGCGGTATCTGCAACGGCACGGATCTGAAACTGGCGGACGGGCATCTGAAGGGATTCGGAACTTACCCGGCCGTGCTGGGGCACGAGGCCGTGGGACGGGTAATACGGACAGGGAAAAAGGTGAGAAATTACCGGGAGGGGGACCTTGTCCTGCGCAGCGAGCTGCCGGACCGCGGACAGTACTATTCTCTGTGGGGAGGGTTCTCGGAATACGCCCTGGTAACGGACTGCGATGCCATGGAAGAGGACGGACTTACGATCCAGGATGTGGGAGCCAGATCCAAAACCGTGGTCCCGGATGGAATCGACGGTACGGATGCCTGTATGCTGATTACTCTTGAGGAGATCTACAGCGCGCTGAAACGGCTGGATATGAGGGCGGGACAAAATGTAGTGATAGCGGGCTGCGGGCCGGTGGGTATCGCCATGGCCAACCTGTGCAGGATTTTGGGGGCCGGGAAGATCCTGCTGGGCGGCCACCACAAGGCCCGGATGCAAAAAGCCCTGGAACTGGGAGCGGATGTGGCGGTGGATACCAGAGAGGAAGATCTGTCGCTTCGCATCCGGGAAGAGATGGGGAAGGCGGATCTATTCATAGACGCGGTCGGGAACGGAACGGTTTTAAGCCACGGCCTAAGAAGCGTGAAGCCGGGCGGAGTAATAGGCATCTACGGGATCGGACTGCGCAGTACCCAGCCGGTCGCCTGGGAGGATGCGGATTACTGCTGGGAGATCCGGTCGGTACAATGGCCCGATTACGGGCATCTGGTGACGATCCAGAAGGAAACGGCGGACCTGGTGCTGGAGGGGAAACTGCATCTGTCCGACTATGTGACGCACCGGCTGCCGGTGGAAGATTATGAACGGGGATTTGAGCTGGTAAAAAACAGGGAAGGGCTGAAAGTAGTCCTGACCTTCGACTAGATGAGGGGGAGCAGTATGACAGAGCGTGTGTTATCTTTTGAGAAATACAGGGATGAATTTTACCAGGAATTTGAAGAGTACTACGCCGCATATCCGTTGCCGGCGCCGGAAGCGGAACATATGCCGGTTGATACGGACATTGGGAAAAAGGCGGCAAAGACAAAGCCATGTGAGGAGAAGAGCCGTATTTATCGGGCGGCTGTCAAGTGTCCGGTGCATGTGTTCCGATATTTTCCATTTTATTATGAAGTGTGCACGGGCCGGGCCCGAAATGGCCTGACAGCCGGTTTCCCGCCGGAACCCGGAATCGGCGGAACCATGATGCGCAATCACTCCGCGATAGAGAAACGGTTTTTCGACTTCCGGGACTACTATAAAGAACGGAATCTGTTTATCTCTTTTTTCTTTACCGATTTTGCACATCACTGCATCGGCTATGAAAAGGTTCTGCGTCTGGGTTTAAACGGGCTGAGCGACCAGGCGGAGAAGAAGAGGAAAAACACCCAGGATGCAGGACAGGTTTCTTTCTTGGACAGCGTGATCTGCGGCTGTGCGGCCTTAAAGAGAATTGCGGAGAACTTTGCCCGTGAGGCGGCTGAAATGGCCGGGAGGGAGAAGGACGGGGAAGTGCGCGGGAATCTGCTCCGTATCGCCCGCACGGCGGCGAGAGTACCGGCTGAAGCTCCCGAGACTTTCTATGAGGCGCTGAATACGATCTGGTTCATGCGTGAGATCGTGATGGGCCTGGAGGGGATCGGTATTGCGGTGATCGGGCATTTTGACCGTCTGCTGTATCCCTATTATGAAAAGGATGTGAGAGAAGGCCGGCTCACCAGACAGGAGGCGAAGGATCTGCTCTCCTTTGCCCTGAACCTGACGGATGCCAAATGGGATCTGCGTACGGACCCTCCGGAAGGCGGGGCGAACACAGCCATGACCATCGGCGGCTGCGATCAGGAAGGAAGACCGGTCTATAATGAGGTATCCCGCATGATTCTGGAGATCTTCGAAGAACAGGAACTGGTAAACCCTAAGCTTCAGGCCCGGATCAGCCGGAACCATCCCGCAGAATTTTTTGAGCGTCTGGCCCGGATCGCGGGGCGGGGGAAGAATGTATTATCGATATTTAACGACGAGGTACTGATCCCCGCTCAAGTCCGCCAGGGGAAAGAGCTGCAGGACAGCAGGCTTTATGTGGCCGGAGGCTGCCAGGAACCGGTTTTAAGTGAAACGGAAGTGAACTGCAGGGCTTATATCTACATGAGCCTTCCGAAGCTTCTGCTGCTGACATTGGGGGTGGGAGAGGAAGGCTTCTGGGAACATGAAGGGCTGGAACCGGTTCAGGCCGACTCCTGCCGGGACTTTGAAGAGTTCTATGCCTGCTTTCTGGGGAAAGCGAGACAGATCGTTCACAGGGTAACCGGATACTTCAATGAATGGGAACGGGAATGGTATGGATATAATCCCTGTCCGCTGTATTCGGCCACCATTACCGGGTGCATCGAAAAGGGCCTGGATATGACACAGGGCGGAGCAAAATATAATACCTCCAGCTTTTCGCCGGTCGGGTTCGGAACGTTGGTGGATTCCCTGTTTGCCGTTCAAAAGGTGGTCTATGAGCAGAAATTTCTGACTCTTCATGAACTGCGCGGATGTCTGAACCGGAATTTTGAAGGAAGTGAGAGAACCAGAGCCTACCTGGCAAACCGGGTGGATAAATGGGGCAGAGACAGCGGTGAAATCAACCGGCTGGCCTCCCGGCTGGCGGACGACCTGACGCTGGTCTTCTCCGGTATGCCGAATACCCGCGGCGGCTGGTTCGAAAATTCCCTGTTCACGAATACCGGCTATGTCTCTCTTCGCGGGACGGAGGCTACCCCTGACGGGAGAAGGAGAGGGGAGATTCTCTCCAGGGGGATCGGCCCCGGCGAAGCTACCGGCCATACCAACTTAAGCCGTATCCTGGAAGGGCTTGGGGCTTTGAATCTGGAAAATCATCCGGCTTCGGCGGTTCTCTATCTCGATCTTCCTTATTCCCCCAATCAGATGGAACCCAGGATTTATGAGGCGGTGATCCGCAGCTTCCTGGACGCGGGAGGAAGCGTCTTTGATTTTAACCTGACGGATGCCGAGGTACTCTTGGAAGCGCAGAAGAACCCGGAACAGTATGCGAACCTGGTGGTGCGGGTGTGGGGATTCAGCGCGTATTTTACCGCGTTAGACCGGGAGCTCCAGGACGAGATGATCGCCAGAAACCGGTCGCATTAGTCTGCGGAGCGCGGTGCGACGCGTCGTAGGAGGTACCTATTATATGGACGGAATGATATTTGATATCCAGCACTTTAGCGTTCACGACGGCCCGGGGATCCGCACTACGGTGTTTTTCAAGGGCTGTAATCTGAAATGCCTTTGGTGCCATAACCCGGAATCGCAGGAGGCATCCCCCCAGCTGTTGATCAAAGGACAGGGCTGCATCGCCTGTGGTTCCTGCGCTGCGGCCTGTCCTACCGGGGCCAGAAGGTTGGGAGATGATGGGGGTTTTATACCGGATCTGTGTACCGGATGCGGAAAATGTGCTTCCGTTTGCTATCCCGGGGTACTGGAAATATCGGGGGAAGCGATGAGCGTTTCAAAGGTAATGGAAGAGATCCGAAAAGACGGTTCCTTGTACTGTAATTCCGGGGGAGGAGTGACTTTTTCCGGTGGAGAGGCGATGCTGCAGATCGATTTTCTGGAAGAACTGCTCAGGGAATGTGTCAAACACGGGATTCATACCACCGTGGATACGGCTGGGGCGGTTCCGTGGGAGAGCTTCCGAAGAATCCTGCCCTACACGTCCTTATTTCTCTATGACCTGAAATGTGCCGGCGGGGAAGTACATCGGAGAGCGACAGGCGCGGATAACCGTCTGATCGTGGAGAACCTGAACCGGTTAAAAGAGACGGCGGATGTATGGATCCGCATACCTTGTATCAAGGGGATCAATGATTCTGAGGCGGAGAGAGAAGGATTCCGGGAGATTCTGAAAAAACCCGGGAAAATTCAAAGGATTGACCTGCTCGCGTATCACTCCTTTGGGGAGGGAAAGTACCGGATGCTGGGCAGGAGTGCGCCGGAATTTCAGCCTATGGATGCCGTCCAAATGAACGCGCTGAAAGACGCGCTGGATGAATATGCGCCGGTGGCAGTGCTTTAGTTAATGTATGGTTAATGTATGTGGCTAATGTATGTTTTGGCTAATGTATTGCGTATGCTGTTTTGCCATGCTATCCTATTAATATCAATGAACTTGCGACCTGAAAAGGTGCAGGCAGGAAAAAGATAATGGGGAAGCAGCAGATTGCCCGGATATCCCGGCATATGCGGGAAAGGAAAGAATATGAATAATGAAAAACAGCGGCAGCAGATCAATGGAGTGGAGGTAACCAAGGAGTGGGTGGACGGCATACCGGTCATCTACGCGGAACCGGCAGAGCCGCAGCCTGAGCGCAGACTGGCCATTTTCTTAAGCGGACTGGGCGGTAAGAAGGAAGAATTAGTCTCCTATCTTTCGGATATCGCGGACAGGGGATTCATTGCACTGGCCTTCGACCTCTATCAGCATGGAGAGCGGGGAACGGCGCAGGATGATGTGAAAGCCCGCGTGTTTACGAACATGAGGCGCTACGGCTGGCCGGTGCTGGGCCAGACGATTCTGGACGTGGAGCGGGTTATAGACTGGGCGGTCGGGAACCTGGAGGTGGTTCCCCAGATCCGCATGGGCGGCATATCCATGGGAGGGGACATCACGATCTGCGCGGCGGGAATTGACTCCAGAATCAAACGAGGAGCCCCGATTATCGCCACGCCTGACTGGCTGAGGCCCGGTATGTATGATCTGTTCCGGCCCGACCGCATTCTGGATCCGGGGACACCGGACCGCTATGCCTCCTTTTTCTATGAGCAGTTTAACCCGATTACCCATCTGGAGCGCTATGCGAATTGCCCGCCTCTGTGTCTGATCCTGGGGGCTGAGGATAATCACATCCCGCCGGAGAACGCCGAGCGATTCCGGTCCGAGCTGGCCGGCTTATACCCGGAAGCGGCGGACAGACTGGTGTTCCACTACGTGACAGGAACGCCGTCTAATCACATGGATATAATCGCGCGCAGAAATGAGTGGTGGGAAGGGCTGCTGGATTGGTGGCTGATATAATTTGAGAAAGGTGCCTGTCCCCGGATGCCGGCTTACACAAGCCGACTTCCGGGGACAGGCACCAAACCGTAGTTTATAAAAACCGCCTTAAATCAATTGATTCAAATAGAATAAGCCAGATCCACCGCATCCCGCACCGCCGTCAGCACCTTCCCGATACCGGAACTGTCTCCCAGATTATAGAGCTCAGGGACTTTGCCTTCCAGCTCACGGTACAGCTTGTCATTGGGCACAGCGCCCACAGCCAGGATGATAATATCACAGGGAATCTCAATCACGCTTACGGCGCCGTCCTTTGCCGTGCGCTCCACAGTCACCACTTTGTCTTTCACAGACAGGACCTTGGTATTCGGGTATTTTTTTACGCCCATGCGGTCCAGACCCTGTAATAACGGCCATGCGGTACCCGGATCGAAGCCTTTGCCGATCTTGGGAAGAATCTCCACGATAGAGATATTCCGCAGGCTATGGTTCATCAGATCATCCAGGAATTCCCGGTTTTCCGCGTGATGAATACACAGAAAATGATACTGCTCCGGGGTAAGTGTTCCGGCCTCCGCCAGTACATGGGCAGTTTCACAGCCGACGGTGCCTCCGCCGATAATGACGACGTTCTTTCCGGGGATGACTTCCTTTGCCAGGATCTGATGTGCCGTATACGCGGGAACCGAACCGTCATCATTTGGCAGCGGCATCGTCTTTGGAATCACCCCTGTAGCGGTGATTACTACATCAAAACCGCCGGCCGCCGCTTCTGCGGCATCGGCTTCCTTATTACAGACTACTTCCACACCGGATTTGGCCAGCATGCTCTCGTAATATCCGATCAATTCCATAAAATCTCTCTTGCCGGACGGAGCCGCCACAAGCGGAAGCTGTCCACCGATCCTGTCACTCTTCTCCCAGAGGGTGACCTGATGTCCCCGCTGCGCCAGATTGACCGCAGCTTCTGCGCCTCCCGGCCCTCCGCCGACGACCAGGATCTTTTTGACTTTTTCCGGAGCAGGCTTATCCCGGAAGAGGTATTCCCGTCCGGCTTTTCCATTTACCAGACATTCGCCGGGCTTATCGAAGAAGGAGTTCGCCAGACATCCCTGATTACATCCCATACACTTTCGGATCTCACAAAGCCTGCCCTCCCGAACCTTGTTAGGCCACTGGGGATCCGCCAGCAAAGCCCTGGCCATGCTGACCATGTCGCTCTTGCCAAGAGCCAGAACTTCCTCCGCCACATAAGGATCGTTGATCCGGTTGGAGGCGGATACCGGAATCTTTACCGCCTGCTTAATCTGATGCGCCAGATATGTATAAGTCCCTGGCGGCACGTCCCCGGTAATCTGCGGGATCTGTGTCTCATGCCAGCCTCCGGTCACATTCAGAAGATCCACACCGGCCTCTTCCACAGCCTTTGCAAAAGCCACTGTCTCCGCAAAGCCTGCGCCGCCCGGCATGAAATCATTTCCGGTAATCCGCATAAAGACAGGGTAATCAGGACCTACGGCCCTGCGCACGGCCTGTACCACTTCCTGCCCGAAACGGCAGCGGTTTTCCAGACTTCCTCCATATTCATCCGTCCTCTTATTTGTAATCTCAGATAAGAACTGACAGATCAGATAACCGGTACACGCGATGATCTCGACCGCGTCGAAGCCGGCTTTTTTTGCACGGACCGCTGCTTCGGCCCATTTTTGCTGCGTGAGGCGGATATCCTCCACACTCATTTCGCGGCTGGTCTCACGGCTGAAACCGCTGAAGGTTGACGATGCGGACAGCCCGGGAAGATGATCCGGCATAGAGCTGCTTCGCATATACCGTCCCGCGTGATAAAGCTGTGCCCCAACTTTCGCGCCCCTTTGGTGGATGCCCTTGACCAGTTCCTGGTAGCCCTCGATGAAACTATCATCACTCAGGCTGTCCAGGCCTATGTCGCCGCCCAGATCGTCAATCCGCATTCCACCGACCAGGATCATGGCAGCGCCGCCCTTTGCCCTTTCATAGTAGAACTCTTTCAACCGGTCGGTGGCATAACCGTGATCCGCGTACTTCATGTGGAACGCCGGCATGAGTATTCGGTTTTTGAGTTCCAGCCCATTAACAGTTAACGGTGAAAACAGATGGTGAAAATTAGTCATAAAACCCCTTTCCGCCTGCAGTTATTTTAGTCGGTTCTTTGTATGCAGGCCTGCCATTTTCACCCTCCTGAATCGTATCTCCTATATATACTGATTATATCGCCGGGCAGATGATATGGCAATGCTCATTTTGACCATCACTTTGGCCCGTTTCTTGTATATAAACGAAGCTTGTGCTATGATGGATAAATAAGCGCGGGGTATGCCCGGAGGAAGATGAGGCTGTTGGATGGCGATAAATAAAGCGATGAAGGTTGTACTGAAAGCACTGTCCTACGGGGATATTGAAGTGGAGTCATCCCGGCAATTTGCGAATCTGAAATCACTGGATCCGATGAAATTGTTTTATAAGAAATATAATGGGAAGATTTATAATGAGGGACACGAGATACCGGTCCGTTTCTATATGCCGGATGAGAAGAGTCTGGAAAACGGGGGAAAAGGGAAACCGGTGCTGTTGTTTTTCCACGGCGGCGGCTGGGTGACGGAGAGCGTGGAAAATTATGACCGCGTGTGCGCCCGTATGGCCCAGGATACGGATCATGTGGTGGTTTCGGTAGAGTACCGGCTGGCCCCTGAGCACCGCTTCCCTACAGGCCTTCAGGACTGTTACGCGGCCGCTAAGGCCCTGTACTCCCGGAGGATCATGGAGCTGGACCCCGGACGGATCACCTTGGCTGGCGACAGTGCAGGCGGCAACCTGTGTGCCGCGGTGAGCCTGATGGCCAGAGACCGGGAGGAATTTGCGCCGGCCCGTCAGATCCTCATTTATCCTGCTTTGAACAATGATTACACGGATCACAGCCCATATGCATCTGTGAAGGAAAACGGTCAGAGCTATCTTCTGACGGCGAAGAAAATGGAACAATATCTGGAATTATATCAGGGCAGTCCCGCAGACCGTCAGAATCCCTATTTCGCTCCCCTGTGCGAAAAAGATCTGAGTCGGCAGCCGCGGACACTGATACTGACAGCGGAATACGATCCGTTAAGAGACGAGGGGGAAGAATACGGAAGAAGGCTTAAGGAGGCGGGAAACCAGGTAAGTGTATACCAGGTAAAGGACGCGCTCCACGGTTTCTTCGCACTTGGAATCAAGTACTATCATGTACAGGAAAGTTTTCAGGTGATCAATCGTTTTTTAAAGGAGGAATAAAGAAACAGTGTTTCACACAAAGAGAGCTTATTGGCGGAAATTAGATAATGCGGCCAAGATCTTTCCGGCGACCAGCGGCAAACGGGATACCCGGGTGTTCCGCTTCTACTGTGAGCTTCACCAGGACGTAATACCCGAAGCCCTTCAAAAGGCTTTGGACACTACCATAGAAAAATATCCTGTTTTTCTCTCCGTGCTGCGCAAAGGATTCTTCTGGTATTACCTGGAAGAGAGCTCCATCCGGCCGGTAGTAAAACAGGAAAGCAAGCCGCCCTGCAGCGACTTGTACATCCATGACAAGAAAAGCCTGTTGTTTGACGTTACTTATTATAAGAAGCGGATCAATTTTGAAGTATTCCACGCGCTGACGGACGGAACCGGCGCCACCCAGTTCATCCGGGAGCTGGTCAAAAACTACCTGATAGAGGCCCACGCTTCAGACGGCCTTACCGATGAACCGTTAACCGATTCGTCCATAACCGTACAGGATCTGGAAGACGACAGCTTCTCGAAATATTACAGTCCGAACAGCAAAAAGAAGACCAGGAAGGTGAAGGCGTTCCAGCTGCATGGCCCGGGAACCAGGGACGGTGAACTTCAGATCACAGAAGCCACCCTGTCGGTCAAAGACGTTCTGTCTAAAGCCAGGGAATACAACGTCTCTATTACCGTCTACCTTACGGCTGTCTTTTTGTGTGCAATCCATGAGGAGATGAACCGGTTCCAGGAGCACAAGCCGGTGGCGCTGATGGTGCCTTTGAACCTGAGAAAGTTCTTCCCCTCGGACTCCATGCTGAACTTTTTTGGCTGGATCGAACCCTATTACCGTTTTGGGCCAGGCCATTCCTCCTTCGGGGATGTGGTACAGGAGGTAAAACAATATTTCTCCAACGAACTGACCAAAGATCAGGTGGCTGTCCGCATGAACGAGCTGATGGGGCTGGAACGCAATCCGATCCTGCGGATCCTGCCTCTGGAAATTAAAAATTTCGGCATGAAACTGGGCGCCCGCTTCTCCGGAAAGGATGTGACGGCGGTTTTTTCCAACATGAGTGTGGTATCCATGCCCGGCCAATATATCCCGTACATCAAGCGTTTCGGAGTTTTCACCAGCACTCCGACCATGGAATTATGCATGTGCTCTTTCCAGGATCAGCTGGCGTTAACCTTCACCTCCCGCTTCGAGAGCCGGAACATAGAGAGGAATTTCTTCCGCATCCTGAAGGAACACGGAATCGCAAGTGAATTTCCGGAACCCGATTTCCCTCCCCGTCAAAAGGAAAGGCTGGTGGGGAAGCGTTTCTTCCAGTGGTTTACCTTTGGCAGCATCGCCGCCGCGGTCATCACGGTCATGATCAATATGATCGTGACTCCCCACCTATACTGGTCCCTCTTCGCCGTGGCCGGTGCGTTCAGCATGTGGCTGGCGCTGGCGGTGGCCTTTTTCAAGCGCCGGAACCTGCTGAAAAATTCACTCTGGCAGCTTTTTATCATTACCATCGGCTGTGTGATCTGGGATCTGTGCACCGGCTGGAACGGATGGTCCGTGGATTATGTGCTGCCGGGCATGTGCGTCCTGATTCTGGCGTCCATGATCACGATTACCTTTGTGCAGCGTCTCAAACCTAAGGATTATATGGTGTACTACGTCATTAACGCGATCTACGGACTGGTGCCGGTGATCCTGCTGTTAGCAGGGGCGGCCACCGTGAGATACCCCTCTGTGATCTGCTCTGGGATCTGTCTGTTAAGCTTGGCGGGACTCGTTATCTTTAATGGAAGGGATTTCTTTTCGGAGCTGGGGAAGAAGTTTCATATTTAAGAGGGAGGAGCGGGGGCTTACAAATGGGGCTTACAAATCATGTTTTGCAATACGCTTTTGTGCGACTTCATAGACTTCATCATCTTCCCGTGCGCCGATTACGACAATCAGCATGTTATCGTTATGACGGATAAGCTGGTACACGATACGCAAACCGGCTCCACGGAGTTTGATTTTTAGGAAGCCGGAAAGATTAGTACTGTTTTTGTTTCCCAGGAGTTTTCCATAGCCGCCTTCGTTTTCTGGCAAAGGATTTTTGCAGATTTTCTGAATCGCTTTCCGAATCAGGATTTTCTGGCTGCCGTCCAGTCTGCGGAGGTCTTCAAGGGCTTCAGGAAGGTATTTGACATTCCAGCTCATTCAAATTCAATGTCATCCGTTTCTTCATAGTCGGAAGGGCTGAATCCAAATTCCTGATCCACCTGTTCCTGGGAGATAACGGTGGAGGGATTGAATGTGGACATACGCTGTGTAGCACTGGCTAAGAGCCTTGCATCATTTACTTCATCCAAAAGGCGGATATATTCTTCCGGTGAAAGAAGGACACATTCGGGAGAGTTGTTTTTCATAACAACCTTAGCCCCATAGCGTTTTACTTCATCAAAGATTTTCCCGGCCAGCCCACGGTTGAACTGGGAAATAGAAATTGTGTTTTCAATTGCACTTCGAATATTCATAGTCATCACCTCTTTACTTACAGTATACGCAACAACAGCATAAAAATCAATAAATATACTGATATAAATACTGCTAAAAATAGTATATGTAATTCTGCATGTTTTATTAATAATGGCTCTTTCTTTCGGGACACCACGAAGCTGTCCAACGACCTGTCAAAAGTGAATTTACGGAAAAATTTAGCCGGAAAATTTTTACAACAGAAAAACAAAAAACAGCTTGACAGATAATCCCCCACCCATTATAATTATTTAGCGTGCATGCAGATGCATTATATTTTGCATACACAAAAAAGTTTAGGAAATCCACTATCAGGAGGTGAAAGAAATGCCCACATTTAACCAGTTAGTAAGAAAGGGACGTCAAACATCTGTAAAGAAATCCACAGCTCCGGCTCTGCAGAAAGGATATAACTCTCTGCGTAAAAGATCTACGGATATGTCTTCTCCCCAGAAGAGAGGTGTTTGCACCGCAGTGAAGACCGCTACCCCTAAGAAGCCGAACTCCGCTCTTCGTAAGATCGCCAGAGTTCGTCTTTCCAACGGAATCGAAGTAACCAGCTATATCCCCGGTGAAGGCCACAACCTTCAGGAGCATAGCGTTGTTCTGATTCGTGGTGGAAGGGTTAAGGACTTACCTGGTACCAGATACCATATCGTCAGAGGTACCCTGGATACCGCCGGTGTTGCCAACAGACGGCAGGCCCGTTCCAAGTACGGCGCTAAGAGACCGAAAGACGCCAAGAAATAATTCTTGTTGAGTATCACAAACAGAACTATGGTTAGTGTAGGTGTTTCATCCCTGTTTTCAATATGCATCAGATAACACAATGAATTACCGCACGAACACATTAAGTCCATAGAACGACACATGTGAGTACCGATGAATTAACCGAAAAGAAGCTGCCGGAAAAGGCGGCAAATGTTAAGGAGGGAAGTAACGTGCCACGTAAAGGACATACTCAGAAAAGAGATGTATTAGCAGATCCGTTGTACAATAACAAAGTAGTCACCAAATTAATCAACAACGTTATGCTGGATGGTAAAAAAGGTGTTGCTCAGAAGATTGTATACGGAGCATTTGACAAAGTAGCTGAGAAAACCGGAAAACCGGCGATCGAAGTATTCGAAGAGGCAATGAATAATATCATGCCTGTACTGGAAGTAAAAGCGAGACGTATCGGCGGCGCTACCTATCAGGTACCGATCGAAGTTCGTCCCGACAGACGTCAGGCCCTGGCTCTTCGCTGGTTAGTATTGTACTCCCGCAACAGAGGCGAGAAGACAATGGAAGACAGACTGGCAAATGAGCTCATGGACGCAGCCAACAACACAGGCGCATCCGTGAAGAAAAAAGAAGATATGCACAAGATGGCAGAGGCGAACAAAGCATTTGCTCACTATCGCTTCTAATCTGTTGCCGGATTGTATATTCAGAGTAAAAAGTCCGCTTTTTGCTCTTGCGTCTGCGGATCTGCCCGGGAGGGCAGGTTTGCAGCACTAGATTTAAGGAGGAAAATCCCTTGGCTGGAAGAGAATATCCGTTAGAGAGAACCAGAAATATCGGTATTATGGCGCATATCGATGCGGGTAAAACCACATTGACCGAGCGTATTTTATATTATACCGGTGTGAATTACAAAATTGGTGACACTCATGAGGGTACTGCTACCATGGACTGGATGGAGCAGGAACAGGAAAGAGGTATCACCATCACTTCAGCCGCCACCACATGTCACTGGACATTGCAGAAAGAAAACAAACCTATGCCGGGTGCTCTTGAGCATCGTATCAATATCATTGATACTCCCGGACACGTGGACTTTACCGTTGAGGTAGAGCGTTCCTTGCGTGTACTGGATGGTGCGGTTGGCGTCTTCTGTGCAAAGGGAGGCGTTGAGCCTCAGTCCGAGAATGTATGGCGTCAGGCTGACAAATACAATGTACCCCGTATGGCATTCATCAATAAGATGGATATCATGGGTGCAGACTTCTACAATGCTGTAGATATGATTAAGACCAGATTGGGTAAAAATGCAGTTCCGCTTCAGCTGCCGATCGGCAAAGAAGATGAATTCAAAGGCATTATCGATCTGTTTGAAATGCAGGCATATATCTATAATGATGACAAGGGCGAAGATATCAGTATCGAAGCCATTCCGGAGGATATGCAGGCTCAGGCTCAGGAATATCGCACCGACATGATCGAAAAGATCTGTGAGACGGACGATGAACTGATGATGGAATATCTGGAGGGAGAAGAACCTTCTGTGGAAGCATTAAAAGCTGCCCTTCGTAAGGCTACCTGCTCCTGTGAAATTATTCCTGTCTGCTGCGGTACCGCATACCGGAACAAAGGCGTTCAGAAACTTCTGGATGCGATTCTTGAGTTTATGCCCGCTCCTACCGACATCCCTTCTATTACAGGAGTGGATATGGACGGTAACGAAGTGGAGAGACATTCTTCCGATGAAGAGCCTTTCTCCGCACTGGCATTTAAAATCATGGCTGACCCGTTCGTTGGAAAACTGGCATTCTTCCGTGTGTACTCCGGTACGATGAACTCCGGTTCTTACGTATTGAATGCGACCAAAGGCAAAAAAGAGCGTGTGGGCCGTATCCTGCAGATGCATGCGAACAAGAGACAGGAACTGGATAAGGTATATTCCGGTGACATCGCCGCTGCTGTTGGTTTCAAGCTGACAACAACCGGTGATACGATCTGCGACGAGCAGCACCCGGTTATCTTAGAGTCCATGGAGTTCCCGGAACCGGTTATCTCCGTTGCGATCGAGCCTAAGACCAAAGCAGGTCAGGGCAAGATGGGTGAAGCGCTGGCGAAGCTGGCGGAAGAAGATCCCACCTTCCGGACGCATACGAATCATGAGACCGGCCAGACCATCATCGAAGGTATGGGCGAGCTGCATCTGGAAATTATCGTAGACAGACTTTTAAGAGAGTTCAAAGTAGAGGCAAACGTAGGCGCTCCTCAGGTTGCTTACAAAGAAACCTTTACCAAGACCGTGGAAGTGGACAGCAAATACGCGAAACAGTCCGGTGGACGTGGACAGTATGGTCATTGTAAGGTTCGTTTCGAGCCGATGGATGCCAATGCGGAAACCACATTCATTTTCGAATCCGCGGTTGTCGGCGGCGCTATTCCGAAGGAATACATCCCGGCTGTCGGCGAAGGTATCGAGGAAGCTGCGAAAGCAGGTATCCTGGGCGGGTATCCCGTTCTTGGTATCAAAGCTACCGTATACGACGGTTCTTACCATGAGGTCGACTCCAGTGAGATGGCGTTCCACATCGCAGGTTCCCTTGCATTCAAGGACGCGATGTCAAAAGGTAACCCGGTGCTGTTAGAGCCGATCATGAAGGTGGAAGTAACCACTCCCGAGGACTACATGGGTGATGTTATCGGTGATATCAACTCCCGCCGTGGCCGTATCGAAGGTATGGATAACATCAATGGCTCCGAGCTGATCAAAGCATATGTTCCGCTTTCCGAGATGTTCGGTTACGCTACCGACCTTCGTTCCAAAACACAGGGCCGTGGTAACTACTCTATGTTCTTCAACAACTACGAGCAGGTGCCGAAGTCCGTACAGGAAAAGATTATCGCTGATAAGAATAAATAAGACGAAATCAGCCCATAATTTAGTAAATTAGGCTTGAATTTATTTCCGTTATGAAATATAATCAAAAATAGCCGATTAGTATCCAAAAACCAGTAAAAATAAGCCCGTGAGGCAAGATATTTATAAGGAGGACGTTTTAAAATGGCTAAAGCTAAATTTGAAAGATCCAAACCGCATTGTAATATCGGTACCATTGGTCACGTAGACCATGGTAAAACTACTCTGACCGCTGCTATTACCAAAACTCTTCATGCAAGATATGGTACCGGCGAAGAGGTAGCTTTCGAGAATATCGATAAAGCTCCCGAAGAGAGAGAAAGAGGAATCACGATCTCTACCGCTCACGTTGAGTATGAGACCCCCAACAGACACTACGCTCACGTTGACTGCCCCGGACATGCTGACTACGTTAAGAACATGATCACCGGTGCTGCTCAGATGGACGGTGCTATCCTGGTTGTAGCTGCTACCGATGGTGTAATGGCTCAGACAAAAGAGCATATCCTTCTGTCCCGTCAGGTAGGTGTTCCTTACATCGTTGTATTCATGAACAAATGTGACATGGTAGACGACGAAGAACTGCTTGAATTAGTAGAGATGGAAATCAGAGATCTGTTAAGCGAGTATGAGTTCCCCGGAGATGACACTCCTGTTATCAGAGGTTCTGCTCTGAAAGCTCTGGAAGATCCCTCCAGCGAGTGGGGCGACAAGATCCTTGAGTTAATGGAAGCTGTTGACTCTTGGGTTCCCGATCCTCAGCGTGACACTGACAAACCTTTCCTGATGCCTGTAGAGGACGTATTTACGATCACCGGCCGTGGTACTGTTGCAACCGGTAGAGTAGAGCGTGGTGTTCTGCATGTAAACGAGGAAGTTGAAATCATCGGTATCAAAGAAGAGTCCAGAAAGACTGTTGTAACCGGTATCGAAATGTTCCGTAAATTACTGGACGAAGGCCAGGCTGGTGATAACATTGGCGCACTGCTTCGTGGTGTTCAGAGAACTGAAATCGAAAGAGGACAGGTTCTTGCAAAACCCGGCTCTGTAAAATGCCATAAGAAATTTACCGCTCAGGTTTACGTTCTGACCAAAGATGAAGGTGGACGTCATACTCCTTTCTTCAACAACTACAGACCTCAGTTCTACTTCAGAACAACTGACGTTACCGGTGTTGTTAATCTTCCGGAAGGCGTAGAGATGTGTATGCCTGGCGATAACGTAGAGATGAGCATCGAGCTGATCCACCCGATCGCTATGGAGCAAGGTTTAACCTTCGCTATCCGTGAAGGCGGACGTACCGTTGGTTCCGGCCGTGTTGCTACGATCATCGAGTAATCGATAAATATTGACTTTAAAGGGCTTCCCTGAAGATGGGGAAGCCCTTTTTTAAAATTCGGGAAAAATTTTATTTGAATAATGCGACGCTTACTCACGAAAATCCTACCTATCAAGTGAAAGGAGAGGAACCTGTATGGAAGATAAGCAAATAATAGATTTATTCTGGAGCAGGTCGGAGAGAGCGATCGCAGAGACCAGAGAAAAATACGAACATCTGTGTATGAGAATTTCGATGAACATCCTTCACAATATGCAGGATGCGGAGGAATGTACCAACGATACTTACCTCAGGCTCTGGAATGTAATCCCCCAGGAACGGCCGGCCTACTTTAGCGCCTTCCTGTGCAAGATCACCAGAAACCTTTCACTTGGCAGGCTGAAATACTATATGGCGAAAAAGAGAAAAATGGATGTGCTGCCGGTCTATGAGGAACTGGAAGAAGCCCTGGGAGACAGCTGCGACTTGACGGAGCGGATTTCGCAGCAGGAGCTTGTGGAAACGATCAACGCGTTTTTAAGTAAACTAACCTTGGAGAAAAGAAATATATTTATCAGAAGATATTTTTTCTTCGATACGGTTCCTGATATCGCGGCTATGTATAGGATGACGGAGAGCAAAGTGAAATCGATCCTTTCAAGAGATGGGAAAAAACTGCGCCTGTACCTGCAGGAAAGGGGGTACGGCGATGAGATCAGATAGAATAATAGAAGCGGTGGGACAGATCGACGATACTTATTTATCAGCGGCGATCGAAGCCGGGGATCTGACCGGCGGCAAAGCTGTGAAAATGCCAAAGAGGCATGCCTGTTTAAAGTGGGCGGCCATGATCGCGGTGGTGATTGGGATTTCCCTCGTGACCGCATTCACCGCAAACGCCCAGTTCAGGGAATGGGTGATATCGCTGTTCCAGTTCCTGGAAACGGAGGAGGTGCCGCCGCCTATGGAGAAGGGGACACCCCCTTTACCACAGCAGCGGGAAAATGTGCCGGCACCGAAGGAAACGAATGCGGCAACGCAGACATCCCCGGCTCAAGGACAAAGGGGTAGTGGAAATGTCAGGGACAGCCAGATTGATCTGTATGCCGACGGTACACTGGACGAGATTTTTAACGTACAGTATCTTCAGTCGGATTCCTATCTGGATAGGATCGGGAACTTATTTTACTATGTTAATGATGAGAATAACACGATATTTTATGCTGCTGAGAATAATGAATTTATCGAGGTGCCATCCGCCCGGATTGAGAAGGAGGTATCTTTGCTGGGAGTGAGTGGAAGTATAGATTATGATTACTGCCGGTATCAGGGGAAGACGATAGTAAGGGAACGTGCGCGGGACCGTTTCATGACGGATGCAGCCAGCGATGCGGAGTTCCTGCTGTCGGTATCCGATGACAACCAGTTCATTCTGACACTGTATAAAAATCCCCAGAGCGATGAATTCTCCTACTCGGCCATCTTTGATATAGAAACCGGTAAGGTGACAGACCTGTTCGAAGGAATTTATGCAGAGGGGACGGAGATAAAGGATTATACTGTGCTGAGAAGCTGGGAGGATGCCGGAAACGGACTTTTCACGGTATCGTTGGGGACAGATAGGAAAACGGCCCGGATATATCTGATCGATACCTCCGGGAAGCGGGCGGTTTCAGTCAGCGAGCTGACGGGGATCGAGGATATTTCTTCCGTCAAAGTGATTGACGGTAAGTTTATGATTCTTGAAAATTGCCCGGATGGTAAATTTAATTATTACTGCTATGATTATTCGGAGGATACGCGTCTGACTATATATGAGCATGCGCAATACTGGACATCAGATACACAGGAGCAGGAGGGGCTGAAAGTAAAGTTCTCCGGGGGACGGTATGACTGTGTTAAAGAAGCAGGCCGGATCTATTTGGCAGATGAACAAACCGGGAAAAGGATGAGCGTGGAAGGGCTGACAGATGAATTGGCGGAAAGCATCATTATCAATGAGAAGAATGATAAACTCCTGGTTTCCGCTTTTTCAGAAGACGGGATCTCCCGGATCGGAGTAATTGACGTGAGAAATGAAGTGTTTTACCTGCTGGACCGCAAGAACAGCACCGGCGCTCATGAATATTCCATCGGCTGGGACGGGGACCGTATTATGATAAATGCGGCAAATGAGGATTGGACCGAAAGCTATATATATTTGTATTCGCTGCGATGAGCGGATTGGCTGTGATGCAGGGCTGTGTTTTTGGAACCGGCCCTGTAATCTATTTTTAAGAAACGTCGGGTGATAAAATATAGTTATGAAAAAGGAAATTAATTTCGTCTGGATGGCCGGCTGCTTCGTCTAATAGATAGAGACAATTATTTGAAAATGGAGGATAATACAATGCGTAACCAATTATTTAAGTTCCTGTGTATCGTTATTGCGTCAGTAATCGTGTTTAACGGATGTTCGGGTTTGAAAACAGAAGTGAAAACGGATGTGAAAACAGATGGGACAGAAGAGGCAGAAAGTAAAAATATAATAGCCGGTGGGACAGATCAGTCCTCCGGGGCAAATAAGACAGACGAACCGGAGGCGGCAGATCAGATGGACACGGCATCTGGTTTCATGGATTGGCTCCCGAAGGGTATAACAAAAGTAATGTCGGAAACAAAACCAAACGATCAGGTGAAAGCGGCAATCATCAAATACTATGAAATCCCTGAGGAAGAGTGGGGGGAGACAAGATATTATTATAACTATGTAGATTTAAATGAGGATAACAAGGATGAAATCTTTGTTTTCGTTATGGGAAACTACGTAAGCGGTTCGGGCGGATCTTCGGCGCTGCTGTTAAACGGAGAGGACGGTTCTATAGAACAGGCATTTACGCTGGTGAACACGCCGGTTATTGTGACAGATGAAAAAGTAAACGGGAACAGAAGCTTGATCCTACAACGGTCCGGCGGCGGAGCGGCATGCGAAAATGTCATTTTAACATATAAGAAGGGTGTGTATACAAATGTCGCGGATGCGGAAGCAATCGGTTCTATCGATGATGTGAAGGGAACCGCTATTATTTGTAATGATTTGGCCGCGGATATTGAAAACCAAAACTATTTGACCTTACAGGATTAGAGAAAACCGTGTATAGGAGCCGCAGGAAAAATGGGACATATTAGCGAACAGAAATATGCTCAGCTGATGACAGACAATAGGCGGAGGTTTTACCGGATCGCCTATAGTTATGTGAAAAATGAACAGGACGCGCTTGATATTGTCAGCGAATCTACATATAAGGGCCTGAAATACTTAAAATCATTAAAGGAAAGCGCCTTTTTTATCACCTGGATGACTCGGATTGTAATCAATACGGCAATTGACCATGAAAGAAAAAATGCCCGGCTGGTCATATTCGGGGATTATATGATGGAGCCGGAAGAGCATGGCCTTACTGGTTTCGATGAGGAAGTTATATTTGACTTATATGACGCAATCGATATCCTGGAGCCGGACGAAAAAACATGTATCATCCTGAAATATTTTGAGGAGTATACCTTTCGTGAGATATCGGAAATTCTGAATATGCCGGAAAGCACGGTAAAATCGAAAATATATAAATGCCTGAGACATATGAAGAATTATATGGAAGGAGTGAAGTGCCATGACAAATTCCGGTAAAGAAAAGTATGATCAGATTCCGATTCCTGAGGATGAACTGTTAGACGCCATAAAAAAAGGTATCCATAAAAAACACCGGCTCCAGAAAAAGAAGCGGTTGAAAAGCTTAACGGCCACGGCGGCTTCCGTCATCATCATTTTGTTTACCTGTGCGAATATACCTGTTTTTTATACATATGCACAGGAAATCCCCATTGTCAGTATGTTTGTTACGGCCTTTCATGTAGGCAGCGGCGGAAAAGAGATGCCGGATGTCGATATTGAAGTTACCGGGGATTCCGGAAATGTAAATATATTTTTTAAACATGAGCATGCCGCGGCGGAAAATGCACTTTCCTATTCCGTCACCTATTTTTCCTCGCCGGTCAGAATGGAAATTGTGTTTTACGGACTTAAGAACGCTGATTTTCATAGGATAGAAGAGGAATTGATGAAAATTGACGCAGTGGCTGATGTATACAGAATTACAGGGAAGGAGAATGACTTAGCATTTTCCGTAGTTTTGGAGAAAGGATATAATTATGAAGTGATGGAGTTCTCCAATCCGGGTTCTTTGTCTATCAACTTTTTTCCGGACGCGTATTATACAGAAGATGAACGGCATCCCGACCAGACGGTCTATTATATAAGATCTAATCCGGTACCGTATGGGAAGAAACTGGAAAGCCTGGTTTCACAATACCGTGACGAGCATCCGTCCCAGGTGAAGACACGGGAGGGGAAGTATATCATTGTGATCGGGGAGTTTGATACAGAGAAAGAGGCCAAGGAAGCTTCCGATACGCTGCGTGATAAATATAACACGGAATATGAATTGTATGTAGGAAGCGGTAAAGTGGGGGAAGGGCCGGTGAATTGATATGCGGAGGCTTTGTATGTCCGCTGCTTATGGCTTGGAACCGCGGGCGGTATTTGGGGACGCTCCGGGTGGCCTGGTTCTTTTGTTAGTGCGACAGCTCCTGTTTATTCCGCTTGGAATCATTTTATCTCATAGAATGTTAATATCATCTAGGTCTTACAGAAATTTTATCCATTTGCTTTCCGGAAAAATAAACCTATAATATTACTAACCTCATCGGGGTTGGTGATTGCAATTACCCATGTAGAATGAACTATCTAATATCCCGGAATCTCTCTACATAAAGACGGTTCCATTCTGGTCGCTTGGATTCCGGGACCATAACTTTTATGCAAGGAGGAAAGGTATGAGGAAATTATGGAGTATTTTGTTGGCTGGAGCGATGTTAGTATCACTGGCCGCCTGCGGTTCGGACAAAAGTACGGGGCAGGAGGCGCAGCCTGAGAATACCGGCGGACAGGAGTCGGCGAAAAAACAGGAGGGAGAAACGGCCACACAAGGGTCAAAGAAAAATACTACTCTTACTATCATGGGATCGGAAGATTGTTTTTCCGAGGTGGAACTGGAACTCTACCAGCAATTCGAGGATGAAACCGGAATCGCCATTGAGCTGATCACAAATCCGAACGACATGAATAATAGTATACTGGGCGCTAAGATCGCAACCAAGGAATTGCCGGATGTGGTAGCCTATTTCAACGGGGAGGGCGGACGCAGTATCCTGATGCCGGAAGATAATTTTCTTCCGATCACGGATGATCCCTGCCTGGAGAATGTAAATAAAGAACTTTTGGACACTTATTTGAACTGGGGCGGCGAAGTATATGGATTTCCGAATGCCGGCGTTCAGAATTGGGGCATTCTCTATAACAAACAGGTTTTTGAAGATCTGGGCCTGGAACAGCCGAACACGTTCGAGGAGCTGGAAGCGATCTGCGGGAAAATAAAAGATTCGGGCGTGATACCGATCTATCTCTCCGGCGGAGATGCCTGGCCGACGGAAACGTGGCTGGATACCTATTGGGGAGCCTATATTGCGGCGCAAGTACCTGATTTTTGGGAACAATATGCGCAGAATAAAGTAAAGCTTGCAGATCTGCCGGAAGCGGTAGAGTGTCTGCAGCGCCAGCTGGACTTTTTTGAGAAAGGATATTACGGAGAGACGCCGTTGTCCGACATGCATGATGGAATGTATGGCGCACTTTATGAAGGCAGAGCCGCAATGTTCGTATTTGGCGATCACGTCTTCGCTTACGGCGCCCAAAAATATCCGGATTTTACGGAGAAGATCGGTCTTATGCCGTTCCCGGTCGATGGAAGCGGAGCTTATGCAGTACCCTGTTCGGAAGCCCTTTATATTAACAAAGACAGTGAGCACATTGAGGAAGCCCTTCAACTGTTTAATTTTCTGGCAAGGCCTGAAAATGTGGAGAAGCAGTATAATGCAGAACAGCAGGCATGCTATTTCGAGGGTGTCACTCTGGATCTGATTCCCCAGATTCAGGAGGCGCAGAAGGCAGTCCAGAGCGGAAAGATTGGCAGCGTATGGTTTGATTATGTCCCCGCCAGCTATTCCCATATAACATATGAAGTGATTCCCGAGATGCTTTTGGGGAATTTAACTCCAAAAGAAGTATTAAAAGCGATCGATGATGAAATCGCGAAGAATGCGGAAGCCCAGGGCCTTCCCGGCTGGTAATCATTCGGCATTCAGAGCGTTTCGGCGATATTCAGATGGAGACATTCCCGTTTCTTTTTTAAACAGCCGGCTGAAATAAAACGGATCGGTAAAGCCGACCAATGTGGAGACATCCTTTAAAAGGGTGTCTCTATTTTGATCGGATAACAGATATTTTGCGTTGGCAATGCGGATCTGGTTTAGGTACCGCAGAGGGGCCACCTGGTAGGCGGCGCGGAACACGCTGCAGAGATACCCTATAGAGTAATGGAAATGTTCGGATAAATCATTTAGGGAAATAGGTCGGTTATAATTGCTCACCATATATTCTTTCATCTGATCGGCAAGATTTTTCGTTTCATACTCATAGTATGAGGTATGAGGGATATCGGAAGTAATATGCTGCTTTAAAAAGGTCCTCAGGTTCATGATTTCTTCCAGTATGTGGTTTGAGCCGTCTAAAGGACAGCTGACGACCATAGTGGTATTCGGAATGAGAAGATAGATTTTCTCCCACAGTTGGGAGAGAGATTCTTCGGATGCATCGGACAAACTGGAGGGGAAACCCAGAATAATAATATACTCATTTGCATATTTTCCGGGTACCACCCAGCATTGGGCTTCCGGAAACAGGTCGTGGGCGCCGGCCGCCGCCTGGTCTTTAAAATGGGGAATCGCGTCCAAAATACCCAAACAATCTTCCGATAGGATAGGGCCGATGCAGATGTAGGCAATCCGGAAGCAGTTTATGTTTTGCAGGCCGGCGGGTACGTTTCGGGTTTTGGGGGAAATGGGAAAAATATTTCTGAAATAGTCGTCTATATTCTGTTTTTTCCGGTTTTCTATTTCTTCCGCTCCATTGGCAATCGTCCGTTTTACTTCATTCGGGATCAGGGGCTTTAACAGGTAATCATACACATTTAGCCGCAGGGAGGTTCTGGCGTATTCGAAGTCGGCATATCCGCTGATGATAATCGGCAGCACATCCGGATAAGCTGCCGTAACCAATTCGATTAATTCAAGGCCTGTCATACCCGGCATCCGAATATCCGTGATCAGCATATCAGGAGGGTTTTTGGGGATCATCTCCCATGCTTCCTGGCCGTCATAGGCATAGCCTGTGATTTCCAATTCGGTATCGAGGGAATGCAGTAACGCGGCCAGCCCGTTTAACAAGAGCTGTTCATCTTCAACCAGAAACACTTTAATCATAAATGAGTCCTCCTATTGTGACCGTGGCGCCGGAGTGAGTGGAATGGATTTCGAAAACGGTATTCTGCTTTTGGCGTATATAGAGTCTTGAAAAGGTATTTAAAACACCCAGCTCATCGGAACGGATGTAGGATGCCTGGCCGCTGTCCAGCAGACGTTTGATCCGCTCCTGCCCGTCGTGGATAGCGGCTTTTGATTCCTCAGAAAACCCGCGGCCGTTATCTGTTATATAAATCTTCCAGGTATTCCCGTCCGCCTCTCCTGAGATATCTATTTTTTTCAGCGCCCGGTCACTGTTGAAACCGTGATAGATGCAGTTTTCGACCAGGGGCTGCAGAATTAGCCTGGGCACAGGTATCTCTTCGAGAGCATGGTCGAACTTAAGGGTGTATTCCAGACGGTCTCCATAACGATATTTCATGAGAGCAAGATAATGTTCCGTATACTCGAATTCCATCTTTAGGGTTGTTGCCGTGTCTACCTCCTGCGTATAGATCAGTATGCGGGATAGATGGGAACACATATTTACGATGTTAAAGTCTCCGCTCGATAGCGCGGCGGAACTGATGGCCGCCAGCGTATTGTTTATAAAATGCGGGTTGAGCTGGGACTGGAGGGCCACGATGGTGGCCTGCAGCTCCCGCATCTGGGATTCCGAGGACAGCACCGCGTACTGCTGAAGCTTTTGCAGCATCTGTCCGGTAGCCTGGGCGAGCTGCCGGGTTTCGTGGGTGGTGCAGTCATCCGGATTGAGCGGAAGTATATAATCGTGGAAATCGATCTTTTTTACTGCTGCGGTCAGCTTTTCCACGGACTGGGAGGTGTATTTGCTGATATAATATACAATCCATATACTGAACAAAGACACCAGGAACGCGAAGAAGAAGGTGGTATTGCGTATATGATACAGATATTCAAATAAATCCATGCGGTTCTCCACTGCCAGAAGAGTAAAGCCGTTATTAAGCTTAATGGAGCTGATGATTTCCCCTTCATATTCAAACTGGCTCGTATCGCCGGAATCCAAATGAGCGCAGGCCTCCTGGTAACGGGAGCGTAAGACTTCTTCGGAAACGGTCACATAGGACGGCGCCGGATACAGCAGCTGCTCACTGCCGTCAAAGATAAAAATATCAACCGTGGGGGCGGGCTGACAGATTTTTTCCAGGTTTTCATAGGACTGCAGCACCTCCGTATATCCGTAGGACACATAGCCTCGTTTGCTGAGCCTGGATGCACTGTAATACAATTTATCGCTGGACGAGGAAAGCGGATCTGCGGAAGGACCCTGAATGCACAGGGAACCATTCAGTAGCTCCGCGTTTTTTACAGCGTCTAATTCTAAGATATCGGAGGTATTCAGATTGCGCCTGGGGGAACCGATGGAGCAGTAATCCCCCCGCACGCCAAATATGCTGGCCCGGGATATCTGATTGGTGATGGAAATATAGGCGGACATATCCTGGGTACAGTTCTTCTTTGCCTGTAGATTAATATCAAAATAATTGGTAGGGCTCAGGTCATGGTTTGCGGCGGTGAGCGCTTCATAGATCGCATCGCTGTAAATAATCTGGAGCAATATGTTGTCCATTAACGAAAAATAGTTTTCCGCCTGACTGGCAACCTGCCCCACAAGCTGTGCCCGGTCATTCAGATACCGTTCCTTGGAATTCTGGTAATCCCGGCCGAAAATCAGCAGAAGATAGGCAATGGTGAAAGCGATAATTACTACGGTAAAGGATAAAAATAAATTTCTTCTTTGAGACCTGTGTTTCATATGGAATTCACCCTGTTCTATAGGAGAGGTATGTTCATTGCTAACAAAAATTATAGCAGAGTTAAAAAAAGAATGACAGAGGGTGGACGCTTTAGATTAAGAATGTCCAGGGCAGATCTTAAGAATGTTCATTTTACTGGCTGGGTCACTCCGGTATAATGATGGAAATAATCGCAAAGAAAGGAGTGAGAAACCATGAAGAAGAGCAAATTCTATCCTCTTTATTTTGTCCTGCCGGTTCTGCTGGTGTATGGCATTTTTTATCTGATCCCCATAACGTTCGGAGAAGTCTATGCCTTTACCAATTGGAATATCTATGTGTCCGATATCAAATTCAACGGACTGGACAATTTCAAGCAGATGTTTACCGACTCATCCACAGCCAGGATATTCTGGCGGGCAGTGTCAAATACCCTCTACTATGCGTTTATGACGTTAATACTGGGTAATATTATATCCCTTATGCTGGCGCTGGCTTTGAACAAAAACTTAAAGACAAAAAGCATTCTTCGGACCATCTACTTTATACCCACGATGCTCTGTGCGCTTGCGGTGGGACTGATTTTTACCGCGGTCTATAATCCACAGTACGGGATTATCAATACGGTGCTGCGGGGAATAGGGCTTGGAAATCTTACGCAGCAGTGGATCGCGGACCCGGCCATCGCCATGAACAGCGTGATTATAGCCGGAATATGGAAAGGCGTCGGTATGACGTCCCTGATTTATCTGGCCGGCCTTCAGGGAATCCCGGGTGAATATTATGAGGCCGCTAAGATTGACGGGGCGGGAAAGATCCAGACCTTTTTTAGGATTACACTTCCGTTGCTGATCTCTTCGGTAACGATCAATCTGTTTTTGGGCTTCGTAGGCGGCCTCAAAGTGTTTGACTTTGTCATTACCATAACAAAAGGAGGGCCGGGAATGCAGACCCAGGTATTGGCTACGATGGTATATAAAGAGCTGTCTGCCGGCAGATATGGAATGGCAACGGCATATGAACTGGTACTGAATATTATTATCGCGGTTCTTGCTTTCGCGGGTCTGGCTCTGTTGAAAAAAAGGGAGGTGGAGCTGTAATGGAATTGCAGACAAAGCGGGGTACCATATTTAATATATGTCTGGAGATATTTTTGTGGCTCCTTTCCCTCACAATTCTGTGTCCGATAGCGGTTGTGGTGGTAAATTCCTTAAAGACGGCGGCGGAAGCGGATTATTTAAGCCTGGAGCTTCCTGCAGTTTTTCAATTCCGGAACTATGTAGAAGTGTTTCAGAAGGCGGATGTGGTCCGATGCTTTGGAAACAGCGTGGTGATAACAGGGGTTACGGTGCTCTTGTGCGTGGTGTTAAGCTCCATGGCTGCTTATGTACTCTCCAGAAACCGTAACAGGCTCAGCCGGTTTTTGTTTTATCTGCTGCTGCTGGGACTTGTGTTCAATATAGCCATGATCCCCACGATTAAGATTATGCAGAGCCTCAAACTGATGAATACACTGACCGGCTTGATTCTGGTCTATACGGCTACCTCGGTCTCATTCTGCGTTTTCATTTATCATGGCTTCGTACCGACGATCTCAACGACCATTGATGAAGCGGCGATTATTGACGGCTGCAGTCCCTTGCGGGTGTTTTTCCAGGTCATATTTCCGCTGTTGAAGCCTGTGAATGCCACCATCGTCATAGCGGTATTCGTATCCATTTGGAATGAATTCCGGATGCCGCTCTACCTGATGAACGATCCGAAAAGATGGCCGATTACCATGACGATTTATAATTTCTGCGGGCGGTACAGCTCGCAATGGAACATGGTGTTCGCAGATATCGTGCTGGTGACCCTCCCGATCGTGATTATATATTTCCTGTGTCAGAAATACATTATCGACGGGATGACGGCCGGGGCCGTAAAAGGATAAGGACGGCAGAGGAACGGGGAGGTTATATGAAGAAGCCATTTTATGTTTATTTTGTACCAAAGACACATCACGACCTGGGGTACACGCAGGCAATCGATGAGCTTTTGGAAACCTATTGTGGTTATTATGACGACGTGTTGGATTTCTGTGACCGTACGGCAGATTATCCGGCCGAAGCGCAGTACCGGTATACCGTGGAGTCCTTCTGGTCTTTGGACTACTATCTGAAACACACGTCAAAGGCCAACCGGGAACGTATGAAGGACTATGTAAAAAGCGGCAGGATTGAGATACAGGCATTTTATGCCAATGTCATAGACGGTATCTGTTCGGAGGAGGAAATTGCACGGCTGATGTATCCGTCTGCGGCTTATGCTAGGGAATGCGGCGTAAAAATCACCTCCGCAGCCTTAACGGATATACCCGGAATGAGCGCGGGGATTATCAAAGCCCTTTCTGAGGCGGGCGTCCCCTATCTGTTTACCGGTTTTCCGACCTATTTCGAATGGGAAGACTGTGAAGGCAATCGTTTGGAAAATAAAAAATCTTTTTGGGACGAAAAAAAGCTCTTTGACTGGGGATATCCGGCGGCATATCGGTGGAAAGCACTTGACGGGGGCCAGGTCTTTACGTGGTACCAGTTCGGCTATGGGCATATGAGCAAAGTGATCCGAACCGTGTTTGAAGCGGAAGTTTATGAGGAGGTATGCAGGGAGCTGCCGGAATATATAGCGGAACTAAAGGCAAAAGGAGTCCCGTATCAGGTCATGCGCTATGTGGATCACGGTATGGATAATGTACCGCCTGTCATGGCTATTTCCGATGTGGTCAGGCGCTGGAACCAGGAGCATGAGGATATCAAATGCATTGTGGCGACGGAAAGCATGTTTTTTGAAGCGCTGCAAAGGGATTGTGAGGGTAAAACGCGAAAGACGGTCGTGGGGGAACTGCCTCATACGGATTATACCACGTGTTCTGTCTCAGAAGCGCAGATGTCCGCGCTGAATGCCCGGACAAAAGGAAAGCTTTCGATACTGGAGAAGCTGAATGCAATGTCGCTTTTATCAGGACGCGGGAATGATATCAGAGAGGCGATGGAATCGGCATATTCGGATGTTATCTTATATGACGAGCATTGCTTTGGCATGGACACCTTTGGCTATCAATATGAGTATAACAGGTCCCTGAAGATGAATTACGCGTTCCGGGCTGCAAAAAAGGTCCGGGAACTGTGGGATGCTGTAAAATCCGCTGCCGCTGGAAATGAAGAGAATATCTATACCTTATTCTGTGCATCGGGCAGGAAGGGTAAGTCGGCGGCCACATTATTGCAGTGCGGGCCGCGTGAAAAGGAGCCGGGAAATGATACATATATGCTAATAGATGCCGCTATCATAGAGCCTGGAAAAACCGAGGTCAGAAACATGGAATCGGAAAAAACAGATTTAATAAAACATGCGGTTCTTGTTCAGTGTGACATGATAGAGGATGTCCGGCTGCCGGTCTGTGGGCTGACAGACAGATACGCCATGAAACTTCCGGACGAAGCGGTCAAACAGTATACCATCGTAACGCCAGAAAGAGGTAATCTTACCCTGACACAACTGCGGCCTGCAGGAAGTATTGCGATCCCGGAAGAGGTAAAATGCACGGAAAACATATTTGAAAACCGCTTTTACCGGTTGGAGTTCGATACGGTCAACGGCGTATTGGCCGGGGTATATGATAAAGAGACCGGCAGGTACGTTATGGATAAGAGCCGCCCGGCAGGGCAGGTATTGGTCAGAAATATAGAGACGAACGAGATCTTAGAGCCGAAAATGGAGCGTATGTATCACCGCATGTCGGGAGCGGTGGCGGATAGTATGGTGCTATACCACACGGTTTATTCGATACCGATGATCGTAACGGAGATCACGCTGTACCACACCATGAAAAGGATTGATTTTTCGTACCGGCTGGTTCTGGACAGAATACCGCTGCGGGAGGCATTTGTGGTATTTCCATTTCAAATGGAGAGTCCCAGGTTTACATTCCAGGGGATCGGAACACCGGTGCGGGTTTTTGAAGATATCGTAGAAGGCGGGAATACAAATCAGTTCGCATGCCAGCACTGGTGTAAGGCGGAAGGAAAAGATTATGCCTGTCTGTTGATTATGGACGAAGCGCGTATCATGGAATTCGGAGGGATTCATCCGACGGCGGTATCCCAGGCGCACCGGCATTTAAGCCCGGCAGGGTCCCAGGAGCCGTACGTGAACGGAAGAGATATGAAAAACGCCAGCATGGCATCGATGATTTTATATAATAACTGCCAGACGAATTTCCCTCCGGTACAGCAGGGCGAAGTGATCTACCGCTACTCGGTAACCACAGGGAGCCGGGTGCAGGCGGAATCCTTTGCGGAAAACGCCATATATCCGCCTGTGATTCTGCCCGGCACCATGCCTTGCGAAGAGGTCAATGTAGATCCGGAAAATCTCTGTATTACCTGCTTTAAAAAGGCGGAAAACAATGACGGATTCATTATCAGAATCAAAGAGACAGAGGGACGGGCGGTGGAGGCGGGGCTTTCGTTTGCGGATCGGAAAGTATGCTCCGCCGTAAAGTGCACCATTACGGAAGAAGACATCTGTGAGATAGCGCCGGAGCGTATACCCGTAGGGGCGTATGAAACGGTTACGGTAAGGGTACGGTTTTAAAGATCGGTTTATTTATGCCGGCTATATGACGGCGGAAGGAGGATATATGAGTTATATCAATACAGTGTTGGGACCCATTGCGCCGGAACAGCTTGGGATCACCATGATGCACGAGCACCTTTTATGGAACCAGGAAGTTTATCAAAAAGAGATCGATCCGGAGAAGCCGGAAGAAGCATTTCTGGCCAGAAAGATTTGCTTGGAGGATCTCTGCAAGATCCGCTTGTGCCATATGCATAATCACAGGGATAATGCGAAGCAGCTGGATACGGAGGAAGCGGTACCGGAGGTGATGCGTCTTAAGAAGGCCGGCGGCGGCGCCCTGGTAGACTGTTCCTGCCTGGGAATCGGGCGGTATCCGGAAGCGGAGAAAATAATATCCCAAAAGACAGGGCTTCATATTATCATGGCAACCGGCGTTTATGTGCAGGGCTCCTGCGCTGAGACTAAGAACCTGACATGTGAAGAAAAAACGGAGCTGTTCGTAAGGGAACTGACCGAGGGAGTGGACGGTACGGATATCAAAGCGGGAGTGATCGGGGAGATCGGCGTCACCGAAGACTTTCCCGAATGCGAGCAGCAGTCCCTGGCCGCCGCCGCAAAAGCTCAGTCTGCGACAGGGGCGGCCGTACTGATTCATCAGCCCGGATTAAAGAAGATCGGCCATGACATCCTGGACGTCTTTGAAGAAAACGGCGGAGACCTGAAAAAAACGGTATTGTGCCACTGTGATCCCTTCAGCGGGGATGCGGGCTATCTGGAGCGGCTCCTGCAGCGCGGCGTCAATATTTCCTTCGATCAGTTCGGATTGGAGTTCCTGATTAAGGTGGAAGGTGAAAAAGGACTGTGGCTGCCGCGGGATATTGACCGGATTCGGAGGATTGCCCGGCTCTGCGAGCTGGGTTACGGCAAACAGCTGGTACTGTCCCAGGATTTGTGCTTCAAGGTCTGCTATGTAAAAAACGGCGGGGGCGGATACGCGCATATTCTGGAAAATATTCTCCCGCTTATGCGTCTGGAGGGTATCCGGGATACGGCAATCAGGCGCATGCTGGTATCGAATCCGGCCAGAATTCTGGCGCTGCCTGAATAGGATCAGGAAAGAAGCAAAATTGGATAAAAACAGGAGGTAAGGAAAATGCCATTGTATGAAGATAAGCATAACGCGGAAAATGTGATCAGAATCAGTAAGGAATCCAGAGAATCGGCCGTATTTGGTACGGATAAGGTAGTGGAATTGATCGCGGATGAGATGCAGGCTGCGGGCGTGGTAGCCCTTGACGGCTGGTATGGAGTGGATTATCAGGCGATTGCGGAAAAGGTGCATTTGGAACTGGAGCGGCGAGGGGCGGACTGTGAGTTTATTGATGCAAGTACATTATATATTACACAGGAGGAGCTTGCGAAATATAAACAGCCTTATGTTACGGAAGATCCGGGGTTTGGGTATGTCAATGACAGCGGCATGATTTCGGATATTATGGATGCGGACGCATGGAAAGCGCTATATGATAAGCTGGGACAGGCGCAGAAGCCGGCTATGGTGTACGGACCGGGGGCTGCGGTACCGGAACTTAAGAGCAGGTATAACAGAATCTTTTACCTGGATATTACCATGCAGCGCCTTGAACTTAAAATGTGGGAAGGGGAACTGATCCCGTTTGGCTGTACGAAACCGGCTCAAAGCTATAACTGGAAAGAGTATCATTATAATGATTTCTATCTGTTATACCGCCACAAGAAATACATGCTGACACAGATGGATTATTTTGTGGAGGCTTTCGATACGGAGGATCTGAAACTGGTTCCCCGGACTGCCTATGACGAAATGATAAACACCGCTGTGAAATATCCGATCAAACAGGTACAGATCTTCCAGCCCGGCCCATGGGGGGCATACCGGCACAAAGACCTTTGGGAGATCGAGGGCCTTGAGATATCCGCTTGGAATAAGATGTCCGGGCCGGAAATGTCGGTGGTGATCGATTTCGGCGCGGAACGCACGCTTAATTTCCCGTTGATCAATCTGCTGCAATATAACCGGGAAGTGACAGGCGACTATATGGCTGAAAACTATCCGGACTTGTGGCCCCTTGATATCTGGCTGGATGACGGGTATTTTCCGGACCGGCAGCCTGCGGAGCGCATTTCCATGCCGATCCATAATCATCCGGGAAGCCGTTATGTAAAGCAGCATTTCAATGAGCCGTTGGGCAGATATGAAACTTATTATATCGCAGAGGCATATGAAGGCGCGAATACGTGGATGGGGTTCAAAGACAACTGTGATCTGGAAGAGTTTGAAAATAAGTGCTATGAGTCCAATAATCTGGAGCCTATTGAAAACTGGAAAGATTATATTGCGAACTGGAAGTCCAATGTAGGGGATTTGTATCTGATTCCGCCGGGAACGGCTCATGGACACGGCGGCAACCAGATGGTGCTGGAAATGGACACCAGCCCTTCTATAGCCGGAACCGAGTATTCCTTCTTCCAGTACGATTTCGCCCGTCCGTCATGGGATGATGAAAAGAAGACTATGACCGGTAAGCCGCTGAAAATGCATCTGGAACATGCATTTGACAATGAACACTGGCGGCGGGCCGGGTATGTGCAGGAGAACCTGCGCGCCCGGGCGGAGGTAACCCTCTGGACAAAAGAATATTGGATGGATAAGTTCTCTAGTCTGCCGGAGATGCCGTTTGATATAGAACGGATCTATTTCGATAAGCGGGGTGAATATACGACGGCAGGCAGGCATCTGCAGATGATCACCTTGACGGTTGGCCATAATGTGACTATACGCAGTAAAACCAACCCGGAATTATGCGCAAGTATAGAAAGGCTGCAATGCGCAGCGGTACCCGCGTATTTTGGCGACTATGAAATGATATCGGAAGACGGCTGCTTTTGTACCTGTGTGATTTTCTATATGAAAAAATAAAATAACTGGGAGTCTCCCGGAAGAGAACCCAGGAAAGCGCGTCCCCGATAAATGGCGCGATTTCATAATAGGCGCTGGTTTTGGCAGCGCCTATTATGCTGTGCGTAGACATAAAAGAAAAGGTTCAGCCTGTTCTCTAATACCTTTTCGAATCAAACCGGGCAGGAACATACCAATACCGGCTCCAAGATACAGGCTTTGACCATTTTCCTGATCCATTCTGGTAGGATGAAAGAAGGGCGGCACATATATGATAATTTACAAGAATTTTATCTGCCTTTATGTTATAATAATGCTAAAGCAAATATGGATTCCAGGCATTGGTTGAGGTGGTTTAAAATCATACGTATGCCGGGGATTTGACTATCAGAAACTTCTTAGGACAATCAGAAAGAGAGGAGTATCCTATGAAAAAACTAGCGGTTGTTATGATGTTGTGCGCAGTCTTGAGTATGGCAGGGGTGAGCGGATGCGCTTCCGGAAACGGAAATACTGCTAAGCCTTCCGCGGATTCAGCTACACCGGAGCCGGCGGGAAAGGAAGCGGAACAGGACAGTGAAACTACTCCGGTAGGAGCAGAGCAGGAAAACAAATCCGCCCAGGAACAGGAACCCGGTCAAAAGGATGTGACGGATCAGGGAAGCAGTTCTTCGGGTAAGGAAGGCGCGGCGGCGGATGGAAAAGCCGCTGAGTTACAGTTGTCCGAAGCGGGCAAAGAGTTTTTGAGAAAAATGTGTTATTGCCTGCCGGAATTTTCTGATCCTGCCGAGATGGATGATGAATTCTGGCATGAGTTTATCTTCTTGTCATATACCGGCGCCTGGGGAGATGAGGAGATCGAGGAAGTAACGCGGGAAGACCTGCAGATGCAGGAAAAGGTAGTGAAGGTTAGCCTTGAAGATATGGAGGCCTATGTGAAATTGGCCTTAGGCGTGGATCTGCCGGATTATAAGCCTGCGTTTGAGGATATGAGTCCGGGACAGACGTCCTGCTTTTACCGGGATGGTTATTATTATATCGGTCTTTCGGATTTTCCGGATTTCACATTTACGTATCAGGACGGTACCCTTGAAGGGGATGATATCTATATAGTGAAATATAATACTGCGTTTGAAGGGGATGAAAATGCGGGTTCCGTGGTGTTCCGGGTGCGTCCTGCGGATAACGCCAATGGGTTTGTTATCGTAGGGAAGACGGTGAACCGGTGAGTTTATTTGCATTATCATTAGTGGAAAGGCTGTTGAAACCGTAAATATACTCGGATGAATGAAGGAGGTGCTCCTATGAGAGCAATGCGAGAAGTAAAAATATATTCCGCTGAGGATCGGGTACAGGCGGATATGATTTTGGAAGTACTCAAGAAAAATGACATCCCCGCATTCCGGCAGGGAGTGGGCAGCGGCGGAATCATGGATGTATACGGAGGAAACTCCATATTTGGAGAAGACATCATTGTTGACAGGGATGACGCAAAGAGGGCGTTAGAGGTGCTTCGGACGATCGGCATCTGTGAACCGGAGGAATAAGATTTTATGAACAGACATTTTCCAGCTATGAGCCGGAAGGATAGCGAAAGCTAGCCCTCCGGCTCTTTCTGCCATAGTAATCAAGAAGGCTGGCCCCCCTCTTTCCTGCGGTATTGCAAAGGCGTCATCTGATAGACTTTACGGAATGTATTACAAAAGTGTTCCGAGGTGGCGTAGCCTGCCGCCTCGGCGATTTTTCCCACCGGCAGATCGGTGGATTCCAGCAGAAGCCTGGCTTTTGCCATCCTGGCCTGTACACGTTTCTGGTTAAAGTCCATGCCGTAATAGGTTTGCAGCAGCCGCTGCGTCTGTCTTGTGCTCAGGCCGATCCGGGAGGACAGTGAAGAAAGGGTGATCGTCTGGAATTCCGACAAAAAAGCGCATTCGATCAGATAAAAGCGTTTGCTGTTCAGGTCGATTTCACCGGCAGCGGGCGTAGTTACATTTCCCTGGAGCTTACGGCTGTCTCTTATATTGCGGACCAGAAGCAGAACCAGCTGCTTTAAGTAACAGCTTACCATAAGGTCCGTTTCAGGACTTTTTTGCGCCAGCTCAGTGAAGATATGATCCAGCAGCGGACGGATTCCGTGATGATCCCTGCCGATCCAAAATGGATGTTCCAGTAGAACGCGGACGACAGAATCTTCTTTCTCAGAACCGGGCGCAGCGGCCGATTTGCCGGTAAGCGCAGAGACTTTGTAGTAGACGCATGCCTCCGCCATGGGATTTTGCTCCGGCAGCAGCTGGCTGTGGGGGATATGGGGACCTGTCACATAGAGAATACCGGGATACAGGTCAAAACGCTGGCCGGATGCGATCAGCGTGCCATAACCCGATGTAATATAGTGCACCTCATAGATTCCGGTACTGTGCTCATGCTCCGGCACCGGCGCCTGCATTATGGAAGAGGAGAGCTGGGGGGTGAGGAACAGCCAGGAGCCCAGCTGAAACGGATAATCGGCCATAGGAATCCTCCGAAGGTCATGTGTTAATAGGATACTGTTAAGTTTAATTTCAGGACAGCATTTTGTCAACTCGCACATTTCTTTTTGCGGCGGCTGCTTGCTGCAGCGCCTATGTTTTTGCATCTTGATTCCGATGGACAATTAGAACAGAAAAATATGCGTATACGACATCGACGCCAGGAGAATGTCCTCTGCCTGTCTGGATTTTACCCGTCGCCAAGGGATAGAATAAAAGAAAAATGTAAAAGGGGTATAAGCAATGAAAAAAAGATATGCCAGCACTTGGGAATCGCTGAAAGAACATCAGGTTCCGCAGTGGTACGAGGACGGAAAATTCGGTATTTTTATTCACTGGGGTTTGTATTCGGTTCCGGCTTTTGCGCCGCAGACATGGGAACTGGGGGAAGTCCCTCCGGATGAAACCTGGTTTTCCAACAATCCTTACGCCGAGTGGTATTATAATTCCATCCATGTGGGTTATGGGCCGTCGTATGATTACCATGTAAAAAAGTACGGGAAGGATTTCAAATACGAGCAGTTTGCGGACATGTGGAAGGCGGAGAAATGGAACCCGGCCGAATGGGCCAGGCTGTTTAAAAAAGCGGGAGCGGAATATGTGGTACTGACGACCAAGCATCACGATGGATTCTGTCTCTTCCCGAGCAAATATACCGATTATAACGCTTCGAAAAGAGGCCCGCAGCGGGATATCGTCGGAGATCTGACGGACGCGGTGCGGGGAGAGAATCTGCGGATGGGTCTTTATTATTCGGGAATCGTGGACTGGACTTTCGCGGATGATCCGATCCTGAATAATGACGACCTGTTCCACACGGCCAGCCCGACGTTCGCATACGCGGATTACGCGTATAACCAGTCCATGGAGCTGATCGACCGCTACGCCCCGTCCGTATTCTGGAACGATATCGGATGGCCCCGCCAGGGAGAACACAATCTGCCTTATCTGCTGTCGCATTACTATAATACGGTGGAGGACGGTGTGGTAAATGACCGGTTCAATGACCTTTACTATGACTTTACCACGAAAGAATACCAGTCCGGAAGCGCCAACCGCAGGGAAAAATGGGAAATGTGCCGCGGAATGGGCCTTTCCTTCGGCTATAATGCCATGGAGAGCGACGACAAGATAATCAGCATCGAGGATGCCATCAGCCTGCTGGTTTCCACCGTAGCCAACAATGGAAATCTGCTGCTGAACATCGGGCCCAGAGCGGATGGCACGATTCCGGAAGAACAGGAAAAACGCCTGCTGGCCATCGGAGAATGGCTTGGCGTTAATGGGGAAGCGATCTACGGAAGCCGCTGCAGCAGCAGGGAATCCATAAAATATACGGATCAGATCCAGGTGCATTTTACAGAACGGGACGGCGCGCTCTATGTGCTGATCGATGCCAAGGGCAAAAGCCAAGTCTCGGTTACGGTTCCCGGCCTGAGCGGAAACGCCGTACCGCTGGACCCGAAAGTGGAAGCGGATACTGCTAAGATCGACGGGGGGCTGCGCTTTACGGTTAAGAATTTTGGCGACTCACAAAACGTTGCGGTTTTCCGCCTGAATAGGATTATGTAATTGCAAAGAATTATTTCTAAAAAATGACAACTGCCGTCCGATGGGGCGGCAGTTTGTCAGTTAAAGGAAGGTGTACGATTGGGGGGCGGATGAACAAAAAAGGATATGTTAACATAAAGTTATGATGCGAAAGGAGCCGTTTGACATTACCGCACGCTGATATTAGAATGGAAATAGCTAGGTCGTGTTTATTTGCTTTTGGCAGAAAAGATGTACGATAAAAATCATAAGCTGAGGAGATGCGAAAATGAAAAAAATGCAGTGGGTCAGCATCTGTGTCTTGATTGTCACCGTACTTGTAATGGTCGTAAATAAATTTATCTTCCATTTGCCTGATTGGCTCATAAGAACAGATGGTATTGTAATGTTAATTGGAGTAATTACAGTTTCTTACAGTACAGTAAAGATTCAAAAAGGGAAGCAATAAAGCACGGTATTGACAGCTCACTCTTTGAGGAAACGGCAGAATATATTCCTCTGGTGGTGGATGACATTTGTACCGTGGAAAGTCTGTTTGCGGCAGACAGTGTCAGGAAATTCCAGGAAGAATACCATGACACTTTGGAATATGCCGGACTTTTACAACAAGGATATGGATTTTCCATTACACTATCCAAACATAACAGGGAGTAACAATGAAGAGATTAGAAATATCATTTTCGGATACAGACGAAAAAGTTATCATAGATGAAACCTCGTTGATTATAGCCATTGATAACAAAACCACAACTGACGGTTTAACAGAGTGCTTTATAATGGAATTAGATGAGGACTTGCCAAATAATTTATTAAAACGACCATTGATGTTTTATATTTATGACGATTTACCAATCTTGAAATTATATAGAAGCGCATATATTTCCGATTATCAATGGAACGATTAAAGTGACTAATTCATTAGATTGTTTGCTATGTCTTGTTGGATAAAGGTAACAAGAACCTTCGACAGAGAAGATGTGCTCGACAAAAGCTATATGCTGGAGGTGCTATAAATGCAACATGAATGTAAAATTACGGTGTTGGAAACAAAGGTTTTTCCGGAATATCAAGAAAAATATCTTGCTGATCCGAAGTCGGGTGCCTGCCCATGTTTCAAAGTTGGAGATACTTTCACATTAAAGAGAACGCCAGAGAGGGACGATTTTTACCATCTGCTCAATGGACAGTTTTGTGGAGAAGCGTGGGATGCCATCAGCAGATATGTTTACACAGCTTTACAGGGTGGTTCAATCATGCATAATTGGACGAATGATGACAGGATGATGATTGCCTGCTGTAACGATGGAACAAGACCAGTTATTTTTAAGATTGAAAGAATTGATATTCCTGAAACAGAGGAAGAAAGGGCATGGCTTGAGAAACAGGATTTTTCAAATAGTGCAGATAAGGCTTATACTGGCTAAGTGACAATTCCTATTTTTCATGCATCGCACGTAAGCGGCTATAAGGCAGCCGTTAAGTGCTCATAGCTATAAAATATGAATCAACTGGAGCAATTCATATATAACAGGTATAAAAAGAGACGGCAGCATATTTCCAACCGGGAACTTCTTGCCGAAGGATACGTTGATACCCACGCAGAAAATCAATGCGGAGCCTATGTAAGAAAGATTGGCGATCAACGGGTCGCTGACGAACACCCCGAACAGCGAGCACAGCACAGTAATCAGGCCCTGATAAACAAAGATCGGGATGGCGGAGAAAAGCACCCCGATACCGTATGTGGACGCGCAGACCAGGACGATCACGAAATCCAGCACGGACTTTACCGCCAGCATGGAGTAATCCCCGGTCAGTCCATCCTGGAGCGCCCCCACGATGGCCATGGCGCCCACGCAGATAATCAAAGAAGTATTGACAAAGCCCTCTACAAAATGGTTGTCATTTTTCGCATGGACGGCGGCCTTTAACTTTTCTCCGATCTGTTCCATTCTGGCTTCCACGTTAATGATCTGCCCCAGCAGGCTTCCGAGAACCAGGGAGAATATGAGAAGCATCGTGCCCTGCGTCTCGATACCGGTTTCAGTTACCACCAGCATATGCTGCAGTGTGCCGGTGACGCCGATAAAAATGATGGCGACGCCGCTTCCTTTCATCATGGTATCCTGTATCTTTTCATTAAGACCGTTTTTAAACAACATGCCGAGGGCGCTTCCCCCGATGACGGCCGCTGTGTTGATCAATGTCCCTAACCCAATCATAAGTTCCTCCCCATGTATGCTTTTCCATCACCGTTCAGGCATCCGACGGCTTTTTCGGCGGAACCGAATAATACTGGACGGATGACTAATAATACTATAAGATAAGCTTAAGATTAAGTAAAATTAATAAAATTTAGAATAATTATAAATATTATTTATAGCTATGAGCACTTAGCGGCTGTCCTTTAGCCGCTTACGTGCGATGCATGAAAAATAGTCAGCGAGGCTTTTTCGAGCGCTACTATTTTTTATTGATAATAAGTGACAGGTGATAGGGCTATGGATCTCAGGGAATTGCGGATATTTGTCAAGGCAGCGGAAAAACTGAATTTTTCAAGAACCGCGGAAGAGCTTGGTTATACCCAGGCCAATGTAACCCTGCAGATTAAGAATCTGGAGGCGGAGCTGGGGGTTTTGCTCTTTGACCGGATCGGAAAAAATATCTATCTGACGCAGGACGGGAATTTGTTCCTGACCTACGCCAGGCAGGTGCTCTCGGACAGCGATTCGCTGAAAGAATTATTTCACACGGAAAAACGGCATGCGGGAAAGATCAATGTGGGTATGTCGGAATCGATTCTGGCGGCCGAATTTCCCGGTATGATTCAGGAATACCACCGGAAATACCCGAAGATTCAGGTCTGCGTCAAGGTTGGAACAAGGGAAATGATGTATGATATGCTGCTGCACAATGAACTGGATTTCGCATATATCATCGATCAGAATATCATTGGTTCCGAATGGGTAGGGCGTGTGATCAAAGAAGAGACCGTCTATTTTCTGGCGTCGCCGGAGCACCCGCTGGCAGTCAGAGCAAAGCGCGGGGAGAAGATCGGCATTGAAGAGATATTAAACGAAGAACTGATCCTGACGGAATGCCATGTGGGATACAGCTATGCGTTAAGCCAGCTGTTATCCCTGAACGGCATGACGCTTAGTCCTTATCTGGAAACCGGGAATACGGAGGTGATCCGCAGACTGCTGGAGCAAAACCAGGGGATTTCCTATCTGCCGCTGTATATCGTGGAGAAGGAACTGGCGGATAAAACCATCGTACCAATCCGGATTCCCGAATATGAGGTGCTTATTTACCGCCAGGTGTTCTGGCATAAGAACAAATTCCTGACGGTTCCCATGAAGGAATTTATGCGGCTGCTGGAAGACAGGTCTGATCCTCCGGTCATTCCCATTTAAAACAGGTAACGGATACGAAAATGCAGACGGCGGCGACGACGGCCATCACAATGACAGGAAATAAAGTCTGGCCGGCCCCCGGCCCCAAAGTGGCTGCCTTCAGCAATTTGATCCCCTGGGTCAGCGGCAATATATCCGCAGCCTTTTGAAGCGCCGCCGGCATTACCTCGTAAGGCAGGGTCGCGCCCGAGAAAATCAGCATGGGGAAATACAAGATACTGGCGGTCACGCCGGCAATTTTAGGATTCGGGGCAATGCCGCCCACCATCATGCCGATGCTGAACATGGACAGGATCACCAGAAGATAACCGCCTAAAAAGTGCAGTAAGGATCCGGAAAACCGGTACGCAAAGAATAAAGCGGCCGTAAGGTACAGAAGGATAAGGGAAACTACCGAATACAACGTATAGATAGTTACCTGGACGGCCAGGATCAGGGAAGGGCTTACCGGAGTTACTTTATAATGCTTTAAGATACCCTGGCTTCTGTATTCTGAGACGACCAGCGGCAGTCCCATCACCCCGCCGGCGCAGATGGAGATAGCGGCCAGCGCCCCGAAGGATTGCTCCAAAAATGTATATCCCGCGCCTTCAAAGGCCGGCTTGTTTCCATATATTACCCCAAGAATGATAAGTACAATCAAGGGCATACAAATCGCAAATATGAACATATCCATTCCCCGCAGGGACAATTTCAGCTCCGTCTTTAACATGGTCTTAAAAGCTTTCATTTGTTTCTTCCTCCCTTTCCGCATACCAAAGATAGGCGTCCTCGAATTTATCGCAGGAACTGTTTTTTACCGCTTCCGAAACCGTGCCGGAAAACACGATGTTTCCTTTTCTTAAAATACAAATGCGATCGCACAGTACCTCAACCTCATCCATAAAATGGGAAGTCAGAAGAATCGTTACCCCTTTTTCTTTGAGGGCAAAGAGTATTTTCCAGACATCCCGGCGGGCCTTCGCGTCCAGCCCTGTGGTCAGCTCGTCCAGAAAGACGACTTCGGGATCGGGAATGAGGGCCAGAACGATAAACAAGCGCTGGCGCTGCCCGCCGGACAGATCTTTGACCAGGCTTTTTTTACAGCCGCCGATGCCGAAGCGGTCCAGCAGCTCATCCGGGCAGGCCGTCTGCCGGTACAAAGACGCGGTGACTTCGCACAGCTCGGATACGGTTATTTTGTCCGGATAGCTGGCTTCCTGAAACTGCACGCCAACCTTCTCGAACAGCTGTCTGCGGTCCGTCAGCGGATTCATGCCCAGCACGGATACCTTTCCGCCGTCCGCTTTTTTGGTGCCTAAGATGCACTCCATAGTGGTACTTTTTCCGGCCCCATTAGCGCCCAGCAGTCCGAAGACCGTTCCCCGGGGGACGGACAGGTTTATGTTGTCCGCCGCGATCCGCTTGCCATAAGATTTTGTGAGATGCTCCACTTTAATGATTTCCTGCATATGTTTACCTCCTTGTTTGTGAAAAAAGAATACCACCAAGAAAAACATTGGTGGTAAAGTGGAGGGTTTAGGAAAAACGGATTTTCATCGCCTGCAGTTTTTCGATTAAAAGCAGGGCGTTATGTTCGGCGGCGGACAGGGAAACGATCAGTTTATCGCACACCGAGATAATGTCCGTGTCTTCCTCCGGCGTGTTGAGCGCCTCTTTGAGATCCGCGTCCGGATTGGCCGATAATTGCTGCAGCATGCGCAAAATCGCTTCCAGTGAATAGTTGGCGCAGCGCAGGGAACGAATAATTTTCAAACGTTTGATGTCCTGGTCTGTGTACACCCGGTATCCGTTTTGTTTTCGCCTGACCGAAAGCAGGCCGTTCATCTCCCAATTCCGCAGAGTATCCATGGAAATATTCAGATAGGCGGATACTTCCCTGCGTTTCAGAAAACGCGCGTTTTCCTGGGGCTGCCCGGCCAGGATGCGTTTTGCGATTTCAACCGCCTCCTCCGCGTTTTGACGCTCTTGGCCGAGCTGGGTCAGATATTCCTGTGTGAGGGCCAGCGCATGATCAAAGTTACCTGAGGCTGACGCTTTTACCATGCGGACAATTTTTTTCCGAAGGCCGTTTTGCAGCACCTCAACCTGAAAAGCGAGCCGCACGAGCTTGAACTGCTCGATATGAAAATCCGTGTATATGCGGTAGCCGTTAGGCCTCCGCTCCGGTTTTGGTATAAGATCCAATTTTTCATACAGCCGCACCGTATTCGGATGCACTCCGACGATGGCCGCCACCTGGGAAGTTCTGTAAGTATTCATGGATGTACCTCCTGACTAAGAAGATCATATCATAGTTGAAAAGGCTGGTGTTATAGTGGAGGGTTGCAGATGCTTTAGTATTCCTGAATAGCGGACCGGCTATTACGAAATAAAAATAAATATAGTCAATTAGGTTCCGGGAATATATAATAGAGACAGTATTTTATTATACCGGATGTGTGATAGGATGTTATAGTGAGACTATATAATAATTTGACAGCGGCAGTATTGAAAACAGGAGGACTACTTGGATGCTTAGAAAACTTACATTATTAAGCTTGATACTATTGGCCTTTCAGACGCTCGGATGCGGGAAAACTCCGGAACGGGAAGATTATTCTTCCTATAGCGGTTTATGGACCACGGGAGGCTATTCGGCGGACTACACAAGGGCGCAGGGCGGCGCGAGCTTGTCGGTGGAAATCGAACAGACGAAGATGACAGGAAGCTATTACTATAATACCAGCTCCTATAACCGGGAAGCCGGAGTGGATGAGATTTCCTGTGAGATTAAGGCTGGACAGGCGGAGTATTCTTTTGCCGACGACGGCTGGGGCAGCAGTGGTGTGCTGCGGTTTGCATTCAACGGGGATGAGATCACCGTAACGGTGGAAGACTTAAAGTTAAGTGACAGCAATCCGATCGGCATGTCGGTCACCGGTTCCACAGTGCGGCGCCAGGGAAGCGTATCAGACCCGGAAATATTACCGGACGGCGGCTCGTCAGGAGAAAATGAGCCGGCGGCATACAGGGAACAATGTTCTTTTTGGCCCGAGGTAGTGGGGTGGCATGAACAGCACGAACGCACCGGTATGGACATTGTCATGGAGCCGATGTTTGAAACGGACAAAAGAAAATATGAAGAGGAAGATTTTCAGGATTGCCCGAGTCTCATAATCCATCTGGCAAAAAATGAAATCTATGCCAGACATGGTTACATGTTCAGCGATCCGGATCTGGATGCATATTTCCGGGGACAGGAATGGTATAATCCCGAAACGGCGGCGGACGAGTTTGATGCCTCGGTGTTTAATGAGGTAGAGCAGGGAAATGTGGAACTGTTGGCTAAGCTGGATCATTGGGAGCCTTAATTGGGCTGCCGTGTGCAGGATGCGGTAATGGGGCAGTTTTCGGAGGATGAAAAATGGACGGATATCAGGTCAGATTTATAGACAAAATATTGGACAATGTGCATGGCTTTATTGAATTCACGGCCGTGGAAAAGGAAATTATAGAGCTCCCGATTTTTAAGCGACTGCAGAGTATCAAACAGCTGGGGCTTACGAACTGGATATTCCCGGGAGCGGAACATACCCGATTTATCCATTCCCTGGGCGTAATGCATCTGGCGGATCAGATGGCGATCCAGCTGCGGTATTCCGGCGAAGAACGGCAGCTGGTTCGGCTGGCCGGGCTGCTTCATGACATCGGGCATTACCCGCTTTCCCATGTGGGGGAGCGGGCGTATAAAAGCCTGCCTGCGAATCCCGAGGACGTTGTGAGGAATCAGAAGCAAAGGGTGATCGATGGACTTCATTCCGTTGGGGATACCCGGCTGCACTATATGCAGGAACCCTCGAATCCCTATCACCATGAACATATTACGGAACAGGTGATTAAAAGCGACGGGGATATCCGCGGTATCATTGACAGACATTGCGGCGGCTGTCCTCTGATCACCATTGAAAATATCTGTGATATTATAGTTGGAAATGTGGAACGCAATCCCAAAATCTCCGGCCTGGTGCAGCTGGTCCATTCCGAACTGGACGCCGACCGGATCGATTATATCATGAGGGACGCCACGTTTTCCGGGACCAGCTACGGCGGATTTGAGCTGGGCCTCTTTTTGAGAAATTTAGCGAGGACGGATTATCACGGCGGGGAGATTATCGGGGTTCATCCCAAAGGGATATCCATCGCCGATCAGTTCCTGATGAACCGCTATTATTCTTATACCCAGGTCTTTTTTAACCGGCATGTTTCCATACTGGAATTCATGGCCCGCACACTGACGGAGATCTTCATCAGCAAGAATACCAGCGAGTATCCGTCTCCCGAGGTGCTGCTCCAGTATATCAAGAAACATAACGGTAAGACGGAGTTTTTGTATTTTACAGACCGGGCGTTCTGGGACAGCGTGCATCATGTGTCCATGGGATATTCCCCTTATGCGGATGTATTCCAGGAACTTCTGCTGAAATACCAGGAACTGGATCTGACGGAGAATAAGCAGATCTCCGTGACCTTTTCGAGCGAGGAAGAATTGCGGGAGCATCTTAAGGAAAACCCGATCTGCCGGAATGTATACAGGGATGATGCCGAAACGGTTCCGATTCTGAATATCGAGAGCTTTACCCATCAGCAGCCTTCGGCGGTGTATGAACAGAAGCTGCTAAAACTTCTGGAAGAGGGTAAGATCAGCCCGCAGCAGGCAGATATCATGAGGATACGGCGGCTTCAGGAGGGGATTACGATTATTGAGGAGGGGAAGGAACCCATCCTGCTGTCGGACAGCCCGGCGTCCCTGATGTCCCGCCTGTATTCGACCAAGGTTTGTATTTTAAGAGAGTATGCGCTTCCGGTACAAATGTAAACGGACGGCGGAAAGGGAAGTTGGCAGAACCAGCCGGAATAATCGAATAGGAGACCACTCATGGAACAATTGGGGAAGAATCCGGGCCTGAACGGATCAAAGCTTATTCTACAATATAACGAACCGGCCGCCAAAGGCGCTCTGATATTAAGTCCCGGTGCCGGCAGGTCGGCGGAGGAAAATATATGGCAGCAGTACACCCTGCCGATCGGCAACGGTGATATGGGGGCGAATATTTATGGCGGAATCGGTGAAGAACGCCTGACCTTTAATGAGAAGACCCTCTGGACCGGAGGCCCCGGCCCTGGCCGGCCGGATTATATGGGCGGGAATCTGGAAGAACGCGGGCGCGATGGCAAGACCCTCAGAAAGATACAGAAGCTCTTTCGGGAAGGAAGAAATGCCGAGGCCTCCGAGGCCTGCGAGGAACTGACAGGAGGCGTCGATGGATACGGCGCTTATCAGTGCTGGGGAAACTTAAGAATCCGGTACGAAGGGATAGATGAGGACATTGCCGGAAATTACCGGCGGAGCCTTAATCTTGACAATGCGATGGCGCAGGTGGCCTTTGACTGCGGCCAAGCCTGCTGCGCTTCTGATGAAACGCCGAAGGTACACGGTGGGACCCGTTACGAACGGGAATATTTTATGAGCCATCCGGCGAAGGTATTGGCTGCAAAGCTGTCGGCCCAGGGAGAAGATAAGCTGAATCTGGTGATCTCTTTTGACTCCGCGCAGCAGGGAATTACGATTGCAGAACAGAATATTCTTAAACTTGAAGGAGAAGTGAAGGATAACGGGCTAAAATATTGCTCGATCCTAAAAGTAGAGACGGACGGGGGAAATATAAAGGCGGCCGGTGACCGGCTGGTTATCAATGAGGCAGAATCCGCTGTCTTATATCTGGCCGCCGCGACCGATTATGAAAACCGCTGGCCTGCATACCGCACCGGGGAAACCTCGGAGGCGCTCAGAGAGAGAGTCGCGCAGGTATTGGAACGCGCGGCTGCCTGTGGTTACGAACGGTTAAAGGAAGAACATATCCGTGACTATCGGAAGATATTTTCCCGGGTCAGCCTTAACCTTGGAACGGAAAGCTCCCGTTATACGACAGACCGGCTGCTGGAAAGATATAAAAGCGGACTGGCCTCCGAATCGGAGAAAAGCTATCTGGAGGTGCTGCTGTTCCAGTATGGAAGGTATCTGCTGATCAGTTCCTCCCGTGAGGATTCACAGCTCCCGGCGAACCTTCAGGGGGTCTGGAACGTGTCCAATGCTCCCATCTGGAGCTCCGATTATCACCTGAATGTGAACCTTCAGATGAATTACTGGCCGGCAGGCCCCGCCAATATGGCGGAATGTATCCTGCCGCTGATCCGCTATGTGGACTCCTTAAGAGAGCCGGGCCGGGTTACCGCGAAGATCTATGCCGGTATCGAAAGTACGCCCATGGAGCCGGAAAATGGATTCATGGCCCATACCCAGAATACTCCGTTTGGCTGGACCTGCCCGGGCTGGTCCTTCGACTGGGGCTGGTCCCCTGCGGCGGTGCCCTGGATTCTTCAGAATTGCTGGGAATACTATGAATTTACAGGCGACAAGGAGATGCTGAAAAATATCATATACCCCATGATGCGCGAGGAGGCAAAGCTTTATGACCAGCTGCTGGTCCTGAGGGCTGACAAAACGCTGGCAGCGTCCCCGGCCTATTCACCCGAGCACGGCCCGCGGACCGAGGGAAATACCTACGAGCATACGCTGATCTGGCAGCTCTATGAGGACGCCATCCGCGGGGCCGGGCTGCTGGGGGTGGACCGTGAATTGACGGAAATCTGGAAAGAGAACCAGAAGCGGCTAAAAGGCCCCGTTGAAATCGGAGATGACGGACAGCTGAAAGAATGGTTCGAGGAAGGCAAGGCGGACAGTATAAAAGAATCGGAAGGATATGCGCACCGCCATCTGTCCCATATGCTGGGGCTGTATCCGGGAAGCCTGATTTCCTTGGACAATGAGAAGCTTCTGCGCGCCGCGGTTGTGGCGCTGGATCAGCGCACGGATGTGAGCACCGGCTGGGGAATGGGGCAAAGGATCAATGCCCGGGCCAGAACCGGAGAAGGCGATAAGGCTTATCGGCTGATTCAAATGCTGATCCGGACAGGTATATATCCGAATCTCTTCGACGCGCATCCTCCGTTCCAGATCGACGGAAACTTTGGACTGACGGCGGGTATCTGTGAGATGCTGCTGCAGAGCAAGACGGGCGTCACGCGTCTGCTGCCTGCGCTGCCGCGGGAGTGGCGGGACGGAAGCTTTCAGGGGCTGGCAGCCCGGGGGAATAATATCTGGGATGTGGAATGGAAAGCGGGCCGGCTGCTGCGTGCCTGTGTGCATGCAGTCAAAGCGGGGACGGTGTCCGTTCACTATGCCGGTATTCAACAGGCCAGACTGCTGGATGAAGCGGGCAGCACGGTAGAGGCGCAGCGCGTAAGCAGTGACAGAATTGAATTTCAAACACTGGCTGGGAAACGTTATTATCTGGAGATTGGTGAGCGGTGAAAATCCATCGGTTGGTATTCTTCTTTGCAGAGAAGCTAATAAAAGGTTTTTCTATTCTTGATTGTTCGAAAATCATATGCTATAATATCTACGCTCACTCGGAGGGCGGATCATTCAAGAGAAATGCGAAGCCGGATAAGGTGACAGGTTGAAATGCCTGTTCTTTATCCGGTTTTTTTGTTCAGTACATTTATTAAAGGAGGACATCATGGATCTATTACATGGGAAAGTGAGAAAGATATATTTTAAATATCTGGCGGCGGCTTTCGGAAGCGCGTTGATCTCTTCCATCTACGGACTGGTGGACATGGCCATGGTGGGTCAGTATCAGGGACCGGCCGGTACCGCCGCGCTGGCTGTGGTAGCTCCGGTCTGGAATATTATATACAGCCTGGGGCTTCTGACGGGAATCGGCGGATCAGTTTTGTTCAGCACAGCCAGGGGAAAAGGGCAGGGCGAAGCGGCGAACGAATACTTTACCGCCGCGCTGGTCGGTACCATTGTGCTGGCCCTGGCAAGCTGGGGGGCCATAGTGTTCTTTGACCGGCCGATGCTGAAATTTTTCGGCGCGGAAGAGACGCTGCTGCCGCTAGCCAGGGAATACTTAGGACCGGTGAAATTTGCGGTGCCTTTCTTTTTATTTAACCAGATGCTGGCGGCATTTCTGCGCAACGACAGCAATCCGGGCCTTGCGACTGCCGCTGTCCTGGCCGGAGGGATCTTTAATGTGGCTGGGGATTATATCTGCGTATTCCGGTTGGATATGGGTATTAAAGGGGCGGGCGTGGCTACCGCTATAGGGGCGCTTATTACCTTTCTCATTATGCTTTCCCACTTTTTGACCGGTAAGAATACGCTGAGGTTTACCAGGCCGAAAGGACTGCCGGTAAAACTGAAAAATATCGGGATCACAGGATTTTCCACTTTTTTTATCGACATTGCGATGGGCATCCTGACGACGCTGTTTAACAGGCAGATTATGAAATATGCGGGAACCAATGAGCTGGCGGTCTATGGCGTCATAGTCAATATCAGTACGATAGTACAGTGCTGCGCGTACAGTGTGGGACAGGCTTCCCAACCGATATTTTCGATTAATTTCGGAGCCCGGCAATGGGAACGGATCCGGCAGACACTGAGATATGCGCTGTTGAGCGCCGCCTTTTTCGGGCTGGCCTGGACTGCGCTGATCCTTTATTTCCCGAATGGGTTTATCCGTATCTTTATGAATCCTACCGCTGAAGTGCTGGCCGTTGGGCCTTCGATTCTCCGGGCTTACGGGATCTCGTTTTTGTTGCTGCCTTTTAATATATTTTCCACCTATTACTTTCAATCCCTGATGAAGCCCCGGGCCTCGTTCTTCGTGTCGGTTTTCCGGGGAGTGCTGGTCAGCGGGCTGCTGATCTGGTTTCTGCCTTTGTTTATGGGAGCCGGCGCGCTGTGGTTTGCCATGCCGGTCACGGAACTGCTGATAACGGCCGCGGTGGGATACCTGATGGTGAAATATACGAAAGAATTGCCGGTGAAATGAGACAGAACATGGAATGCTAAAACCGGGAATACCGTAACTGCTTATTGGCTGTTACGGCATTCCCGGTTTTTCGCGCTCCGGTTCCTCCTGGCTGTTCTTTAACTTATTATATAAGCTTTTTATTTCAGATTCGGTCATATGACTTATTTCGGTGGTTCGATCGTTGACATATATGTATTGTATCATTTGAAACCATGTACTTGTGTTCAATTGCCTCACCCCGCCAGGAAAAGGATAGTGAAATAAAAAGGGACCGAAATGTATTTAAAATGATTGTTATATTAGAATATAATATAACATATAACCGTACAATAGTCAATGAAAATACGTAAAAATTGTATTTAGAGTGTAAGGAAATTATGAAATATTTTAAATTGTATTGTTTTTGTTGTAAAGTTGTATGTATTATTGTATAATAATTTCAGACAATCCCGATTTTAACATAAAATTTCCAAATCCTATACTTATGAAAAAACAAAGGCTGAACAAAAAAGTGTTCGCCTTGCAATGTGTGAAAAGACGCACCGATGGAGGTTAAAATGCCAGAGTTTAAATATCAGAGGGTTGCAGGCTGGATCCGTGATCAGGTGAAGAGCGGATTCTTTGAGGAAGACAAACGGATTCCGGGAGAAGAAGAATTATGCGGCAGATTTGACGTGAGCAGGCAGACGGTCAGACAGGCGATGAAGATCTTGGAGGAGGAAGGCCTCGTATATAAAATACAAGGCAGCGGAACCTATGTATCTCCGGGAAACGGCGCGCGGCAAACCGAGGAGAAGAGCAGCCTTAAGAGCATCGGAGTCCTGATGAACAGCGTGAATGATTATATATTTCCGCAGGTTTTAAAAGGAATCAGCGACTGCCTGTATGAAAACGGATATGCCATGCGGCTGTGTATCCTTTCCCAACAATACGAGCTGGAGCGGGAGGCCATCAAAAGGATGACCGGCGACCGGGTCAGCGGTCTGATCGCGGAGCCTGTAAAATCAGGGCTTCCATTGATCAACCGGGAGCTTTATTGTTCATTTGCCAGGGAACACCCGCTGGTATTTCTCCACCGCAGAGCGGATGAAATGCGGGGAACGTCGGGCTTCCGGGCCGGCAGTATGATGCTGGACGATGCGGGCGGATTTTGGAAACTGGCGGAGCACTTATATGGGTTAGGGCATCGGAAGATCGCGGCGGTCTGCAAGCTGGATGAAAGTACCGGAGTGGCCCGGTATGAAGGATATATGAAGTTTATGCTGGAGCATCAGCTGGAAATAAAGAATGACAGGATTCTATGGTATTCGTCGGAAGATATACAAACGATGTTTACCGGCCATAAAATGAGAGAGTATCTGGATAGGATCAGCGGCTGTACGGCGGTGATGTGCCACGACGACAGAATTGCGTTCCGTCTGATTCAGCTTTTGAAGGATAAGGGAATCCGGGTGCCGGAGGATATGGCGGTTACGGGATTTGATGATTCGGAATATGCGACGATGGATATCAGTCTGACTACGATTGTACATCCCCAGGAGGAGTTGGGCCGAAGGGCGGCCCGGGCTGTATTAGAGCTGCTGAAGGAGCCGGGACAAGAGGTATCCTGTACATTTCCGGCAGTATTGAGGACAGGGAGATCTACGGATGCGGGAGATGGCGGTCCTGACTGAGGATAAAGGCAGGCGCTGTCATGAAAAACAGGTTATGGAAAAGAATCAGGAAATCAGGATAATACTGGATACATCCGGAGTATTTTATGCTATAATGGCCATGGGTGTACAGCCTATACTAATTAATGAAGGAGGATATTTCTGATGAGAAAAATTAAAGCAAAGGAATTGACAGTGGAAGGATTCGCTCCCTACGGTGAGTTTTATAATCTGGTTGAACCCACCGGCAAAAATCTGGGTAGTTTTTACCATGATCATGTTCTATACCATACTTCAGGAAGGATGCCGGTGGCGTTTTCTTCCCTGGTGGTGGACAAACCGGAAAAATATATCGTTGATTCCGCGGAATATCATAACTATACCGGCGAGGTACTGCTTCCCCTGGATGACGATGTTGTGATCCATGTGGCGACTCCGTCGAAAGAGCCGGTTCCTGAGCTGACGGAAGCTTTCCTGGTTCCCAAGGGCACAGTGGTAAAATTGAACGCGGCCGTATGGCATCTGGCGCCTATGGCGTTACATAATGACAAGAGCCATGTGCTGATTGTTCTGCCGGAGAGAGTGTATTATAACGACTGCTATGTGGTGGATTATCCGGAAGAAGATCATATGGAAATTGAACTGTAAAGCGTGTTGGTACCGGAAGCGCTGAAAAGACCGGCAGTAACGGATGGTGATTCCGTACTGCCGGCTTTATGTTTGTATGTGAACGGATATAGGAATCAGCCGTTTAATTAGCCTCCCAGCGTCCGGAAGCGCCGCAGGGGAGATATAGCTGGTTGGAGGTGACCGGCAGACCCAGTTCATCCGACATGACATGCCCGTTCTGCGATTTTAATACTGTGGAGAGCATATAAGTCAGTACGGAAGGGGCCAGCCCGGTGGTGTAAGAATTGACCAGGAAGAACAATGGCTTCTCCGATAAAAGGTTCGCGCAGAGCTTAATAAAGGGATAGATGGAATCTTCGATCTTCCATATCTCGCCCTTTGGCCCGCGGCCGTAGGAAGGCGGGTCCATGATGATGGCGTCATACTGATTGCCCCGGCGGATCTCCCGCTCCACGAATTTGACGCAGTCATCCACCAGCCAGCGGATCGGAGCGTCCGCAAGGCCGGAGGAACGGGCGTTTTCTTTGGCCCAGGCGACCATCCCCTTGGAAGCGTCCACGTGGGTGACCGAAGCGCCGGCCGCCGCCGCTGCCAAGGTTGCGCCGCCGGTATAGGCAAACAGGTTCAGCACTTTTACCGGACGCCCGGCCTCCCGGATCTTCGCGCCGAACCAGTCCCAGTTGGCGGCTTGCTCGGGAAACAGTCCTGTATGCTTGAAACTGAAAGGCTTCAGGTTAAAGGTCAGGGACTGGTATGAGATGGTCCATTGCTCGGGCAGATGGAAAAATTCCCATTCACCGCCGCCTTTGCTGCTGCGGTGGTAATGGCCGTTGGGTGCGTTCCAGCCTTTCTGGGTGCGGGGGGTGTCCCAGATGACCTGGGGATCGGGACGGATCAGCAGGTACTTGCCCCAACGCTCCAGTTTTTCACCATTCGAGGTATCCAGCACCTCGTAATCTTTCCAGCCGTCTGCTATCCACATAATATGATATATTCCTTTCCATTGTCTTTGCGGTTATCGATATTTTATATTTTGGCGCACGTGCGCTTGAGAATAAGCCGGCGCCGCTGTTCTCCCGACATTATAGCATAAATATTCGGGAAACAAAATAAAAAATAGTAGCGCTCGAAAAAGCCTCGCTGACTATTTTTCATGCATCGCACGTAAGTGCCCAAAATACGGGCGCTAAGTGCTCATAGCGATAAAAAATAGTAGCGCTCGAAAAAGCCTCGCTGACTATTTTTCATGCATCGCACGTAAGTGCCCAAAATACGGGCACTAAGTGCTCATAGCGATAAAAGATAGTAGCGGAAGAAAAGAAGGGGAGACGTGTATGAAGGTTTTAATGTTAAATGGAAGTTCAAATATGAAGGGGAATACTTTTTGTGCCCTCTCCTATATAGGAGAGCAGCTGCAAAAAGAAGGAATCGAATACGAGATTTTTCAGATTGGCGGCGCTCCGGTCAGAGACTGTATCGGATGCGGCAGGTGCGGCGAAAGCGGATGTGTTTTCACGGACGATAAGGTAAATGCGTTTGTGGCAAAGGCAAAGGAAGCGGATGGATTTATCTTCGGCACTCCGGTTTATTATGCGCATCCGTCGGGGCGTGTCCTTTCCTTTTTAGACCGGGTATTTTACAGCTCCGGAAACGTGTTTGCGTACAAGCCGGGAGCGTCTGTGGCTGTCGCAAGGCGCGCCGGAACGACGGCGTCCTTTGATGTAATGAATAAATATTTTGGAATTTCGCAGATGCCGGTAGCGGGAACAACCTATTGGAATGTCATTCACGGAATGAGACCGGGTGAAGTGGAGTCGGACGGCGAAGGAATACAGACAATGCGGAATCTTGCAAAGAACATGGCATGGATGATGAAATGTTTTGAAAAAGGGAGAGAAGCCGGTATTGCGCTGCCGGATACAGAGAAGACAGTCAGGACAAACTTTATCCGATCCTAGAGGGTTAAAAAGTAAAGATGGCAAGGAGAAAGCCGATGGACTGTTCCATCGGCTTTATATGAAAAAGGAGGTCATTTATGAAAAAGAAGTTGTTGTCTTGTTGACTATGATTAAAGTATAATCAGAAGATGTGTATCTGATATTATGAAATTTTAAATGAATTGTGAAATAATTAAAGATAGATTGTGAAGACGCGGCTGGAATTTCCCGTTTTCGCCCCAATTTTCCCTTATTCTCCTATTATCTTGATCAAGACATGCTTCTGGCGCTTTCCGTCAAATTCATAATAAAATATCTGTTCCCATGTCCCAAAGTCCAGTTTTCCGTCGGTGACGGCCACTACAGTTTCCCGGCCCATGACGGATCTTTTCAGATGGGCGTCGGCGTTATCCTCGAATCCGTTGTGATGATAACGGCTGTAAGGTTTTTCGGGAGCCAGCCCCTCAAGCCAGGTTTCAAAATCCTGATGAAGCCCGCTTTCGTCATCGTTAATAAACACACTTGCCGTAATGTTCATGGCGTTGATCAGGACCAGGCCTTCTTTTATGCCGCTGTCACGGATTGCCTGCTGTACCTGAGGGGTAATGTTGACCAGGCCGCGCCTGCTGGGAATGTTGAAGTAGAGCTCTTTTCGATAGGATTTCAATTTCATTCACTCGCTTTCCTTTAAAATTATATGATTAAAATGTGAACACTGTACAAACGGATGATATGGTACAAACGGATCATATTTGACATTTCTGTCACATCATGGTAATTATATCATAAAACCCTTATTTGTGATATGATACAGGGCAGGAAGGTGGTAAGAAAATGATACGGGTAGATGCCAGAGGCGACAGGTGTCCGATTCCTGTCATAAAGACAAAAAAGGCGATAGAGGAGCTTAAGGGCCCCGGGGTGATTGAAGTGCTGGTGGATAATGAGACGGCTGTGAAAAATGTGGAGAAAATGGCCGGGCATTCCGGCGCGGCCTGTGAGGTGGAGAAGTTATCCGAGAAGGAATTCCGGCTGACGATTACAATGGAAAAGGAAGCCGATGCCGATAAGTTAAAAAATGGGGACGGGGCGGTTGTAGTGGTTGCCTCCGATCAGATGGGCGCCGGTGACGAGGAACTGGGAAGACTCCTGATAAAAGGATTTCTGTTTGCGGTTTCGCAGCTGGAACCGCTGCCGGATACGGTTCTGTTTTACAACGGAGGGGCAAGGCTGACGGTGGAAGGCTCGGATGCACTGGAGGATCTGAAGTATATGGAAAGCCAGGGAGTAGAGATCCTGACCTGCGGAACCTGTCTGAATCATTTTGGGCTTACAGAAAAACTGGCCGTAGGAAGCGTTACGAATATGTATTCCATCGTTGAAAAAATGGCTCAGGCCGGGAAAGTCATAAGGCCGTAAACGACAGTTTTGGCGGATTTTCATCAGAGAGGATGTTGGATTGTGATATATCTGGATAACGCGGCGACCAGTTTCTGGAAGCCGGAAAGCGTCATTCGCGCGGTCGGTGAGGCTATGCGTCATTCGGGGAACGCCGGGCGGGGGACGCACGGCGCCTCATTGGATGCCTCCCGGATCATATATGAGGCCAGGGAAAAAATTTCGGATTTCTTCGGCTTGGGAATACCGACGCAGACGGCATTTGCCGCCAATGCGACAGAAGCGTTAAACACAGCGGTCAAAGGGGTTCTCAAACCGGGAGACCGAGTGGTCACGACGGTGCTGGAGCATAACTCCGTGCTTCGGCCGCTCTATGAAATGCAGGCCAAGGGAGTGGAGCTTTTAATTGCGGGCGCGGATCAAAACGGCCGGCCGGATACAGAACAATTAAAGGAAATGGCGGCCGGAAAAGCGCGCATGGTAATCTGCACACACGCTTCCAATCTGACCGGGAATCTGGTGGACATCGCGGATATCGGAGCCTTTTGCAAAAGAGAAGGAATTCTTTTTGTGGTGGATGCCGCGCAGACGGCGGGTGTATTTCCGATCGATATGCGGCAAATGGGAATCGATATTCTATGTTTTACCGGACATAAGGGCCTGCTGGGACCTCAGGGTACCGGCGGGATCTGTATCAGGGAGAATGTTACGGTGGAACCCCTTAAGACAGGCGGCAGCGGAATTCGGACCTACGAGAAAAAGCATCCCCATGACATGCCCACCGCGCTGGAGGCGGGGACTTTGAATTTGCACGGTATCGCGGGATTATCCGCTGCGATTGACTATCTGAATGAGACCGGAATAGACCGGATCCGGGCGGGAGAACGCATGCTGATGACTAGGTTTTATGAAGGCGTGAAGGATATCCCGGGCGTGAAGGTGTATGGGGACTTTGAGAGCAATGAACGGGCGGCGATCGTGTCGCTCAACATCCGGGATTACGATTCTGCGGAAATAAGCGACGCGTTATCGGAAGAATACGGGATCGCCACCCGGCCGGGCGCGCATTGCGCTCCGCTGATGCATGAAGCGCTGGGAACCGTGGAACAGGGAGCTGTACGGTTCAGTTTTTCATATGCGAATACCACGGAAGAGATAGACCAGGCTGTCGTAGCGGTGCGGGAGCTGGCCAAAGAATAGTAAAAAGGGGACATGTCCATTTGACCATTCCTTAGAATCGGGCAGAGCTGTCAGCTGGTTTTGCCTAATCCTGAGAATAAACTGGCCGAAATGGACATGTCCCCTTTTTGTATGGGTCGAAATGGACATGTCCCCTTTGGTTATAGGTTCACGCTGTAATATCCCATCCTGCGGAATATTTCCCCTGTCCGGTTCTCGGGAACCAGAAGGCCGGGTTTTCGCAATAAACGCAGCGGTTCCTCATTAAATTTAAGAACAAAGGAAACTGCAGACTGTGCGGCCGGCAGGTGGAAAATGGTGTCGGCCCCCTGCTGTTCCCATACGACGGGAGCGTCTGATCCGAGAAGCTCCACCTTTGTGCCGGAGGGCACGAACAGGTTGCGGATAGTGAAGTCCCGGGTCTTTGTATCAAATATGTTGGCGTATACGGCGCTGCCTTTTTGGGTAAAACGGACGCGTCCGTCTGCGCCCGTCAGGCCGGCGGCATCGATCCATGGCCTGGTCTGGTAGATTGCCTCTCCATTGACCTGAAGCCAGGAGCCGATTTCTTCCAGCCTTTGCAGCTGGAGCGGATGAATCGTCCCATCTGCTCTGGGGCCTACATTGAGCAATAAATTACCGTTTTTGCTGACAATATCCGCCAGCATAAAGATCAAATCTTCGGCGGCGGCGTAATCCTCGTCGCCCTCTTCCTGGTTGTAACCAAAGGAGCGGCCGATTCCGCGGTTGGTTTCCCAGTAAAAATCCTGGATGGTGGGCAGGGCCGTGTATTCCGGCGTCGAGAAATCCCCGATCTGCCTTCCATCTTTCTCGCAGCCCCATCGGTCGTTGACCAGAACCTCTTCCGGATGCTCGGAGTGATTATAAAAGTAACTGATTAATTCTTTGCTGCCCCAGGTGTCGCTGCAGCTTTTCTCAATTGGTTTCCAATAATCATCCGACCAGAGGATATCAGGATGGTACTGATCCACCAGTTCTTTGATTTGTCCGTGGGTAAATTCCTTGTAGATCACATGAGGGAAATTCCGGGAGTACCAGTCAAAGGTAGTCGAATAGTAGAGACCGGACTTTAACCCTTGTTTTCGCAGCTCAGCAGTCAATTCACCCGTGATGTCTCTCATAGGCCCGATTTTGGTGCAGCATCTGTCCGTTAACTTGGTGTCGAACATGCTGTAACAGTCGCTGTGCTTGGTCACCAGGACTACGTATTTCGCGCCTACCTTGCGGAAGGTCTCTGCCCACAGCCCTGGGTCCCAGTTTTCCGCCCGGAACTGCGGGAAAAAGTCCTCGTATTGGAAGCCCGCGCCATAGGTGGCTTTGTGATGCTTCCAGACAGCGGAATCTTTATACATCATCCCATAACCGTAGATCTCGGCGTAGGGATGATTGCCAACCTGATCGTTGTAGTATTCCCCGGTAGCGGTTTTTTTGGGAGCCCAGGCCGGTACGGAATACGGGCCCCAATGGATGAAAATACCGAATTTGGCATCCATGAACCATTTCGGCAGGGTATGCTCATTCAAGGACTCCCAGGTTGGGAGGTATTTCCCTGTGGGCTCATAGGTAGGTAAAAATTTGTTTTGCAGCATAAAGATCTCCTTAGCAGGGATAAAAAGGTTATTATCCCGTCGGCATGTTGTAATTGAAATTGAAACGAATGTAAATAATTCAGATAAACTTATAGTTCAGGTAAATTACAATTTTGAAAAATAAAATCATAAAGTAGCTAAAATAAAATGATGCGGTAGTTGATATGCGGCGGCTAATATACAGCCGCTAACATACAGCAGTCAACATATAGTAGTTTACATATGGTAGTACATACAGTAGTTAACATACAATGGCAGTACTGATAAAATAATAAGTAATAAAAGTAAATTTAGTAAAATTTAGTAAATTAGTAAGTAAAATACATGAGAAAATTCATGACACAAACATAACATAATTAGTAAAACACGTCAATATTTTTCGTAAAACAAATAAAATGTCTCTGATTTTCACAAATACATCCAGCAAAAATTGTGAAAATCATAAAAAAACGAAATAATAGTTGACTGATAAATAAAATCAAACTATAATTAATTTTAGTAAATTTAGTAAAATACAGGTGAGGATGAGTAGACAATGAGGTTAAAAGATATTGCGGAAAAAACAGGATATTCCCTGACGACAGTATCCAGAGTGATTAATAAAGATGAGAATTTTTCCGTATCGAAAGAGACGGAAGAGCTTATCTGGAACTGCGCCCGGGAACTGGGCTATGACAAAGCGAAAAAACGGGAAACATCACTAAAGAAAAAATCCACCATGAAGAAGATCGGATATATCCTGACCGTTACGAAGGAAAAGTTCGAGGATTCCTGTTTTGCTACCATTATCCATGGAATTGAGAGGGAGGCTATCGATAATAAGTGCTCCATCAATTTCGCCTACAGCGCTACGGATCTGGAAAATTCATTGATTATGAAAACAGTCATGGAGTCTGAGGTAGACGGGTTGATCCTGATTGGGAATATGCCCAAAGATCTCCTTAGACAGTTGGTGTCACATTTTTCAAATATTATCTCCATCTTTGATGCGCCTCTTGAGGAAACGCTGGACTGTGTAACCGTCGAGTACGAGCAGCCTTTTTATGAACTGACACGCAAACTCATCGAGATGGGCCGGACCAATATTGCCTATATCGGCGGCGAGACCTATAAAAGATCCATCGAAGAAGGCGGCCCCATCTTTGATCATAAGGATGAGCGTTTTCAGGGATATCTGAAGGCTTTGATGGATTACCATGTCCCGATTAAGCAGGAGTTGGTCCGAAACGGCCATTGGGATATCGAGATCGCATATAACAAGATGAAAGAGCTGCTGGACAGCGGTCAGACGATTCATGCTGTGGAAGCGGCGGGAGATAAGATGGCTCTGGGCGTCATGCGCGCGATTCAGGAGCGGGGGCTTCGGATTCCCCAGGACATCTCCGTCATCGGGTTTGATAATATTGAGACCACCAACTATGTAAATCCCAGACTGACAACCGTAAATTATCCGAAGGAAGAGCTGGGCCGAATGGCGGTCCGGATGCTGGCGGAAAACATCATGGGTAAAAATCTGATGAAAGGCAAGAAAGTGATATTTCCTTCGGAGATCATTGAGAGAGACTCGGTATGTCCGCTGATCAGCGAGACATAACACAGGCAGCAGGACCGCAGGGGGCGTAAGCAGACTCCGGTTATACCTGTGCAAGCCTGTGGAAAACGAAAGGAGAAGTTGTTGATGACTAGAAATTGGAGGAAATTATGTTCATTGCTGCTGGCTGCGGCGATGGTGGGTACGATATTATCGGGATGCGGATCTGAGAAGGAACAGGGCGCCGATACGGCAGAACCTTCCCAAACTGCGGGAGCGCAGCAGGAGAAGGATACGGCCGGTGATACGGGAGACAGCGCGTCTGCGGCTTCCTTAAGCTTCTGGGGGTGGATCCCTTACAATAACGTGATAGAGCCGATGACCGCGGCGTTCCAGGAAGAGAATGCGGACATTGACGTAGATGTTCAGATTATGGATTGGGGGGCTTACTGGGACAAGCTGACGCTGGATCTGGCTAATGGGGAAGGGCCGGACGTATTTGCCATGAACCTGGATAACTATGAAAAATACAAAGATTATATGGAACCGCTGGACGGGCTGGCCGCCCAGGTGATCGGGGATGACTGGAAAACGCTCTTTAACGAAAAGATGCTGGAAAGCACCTATGTGGATGAGGACTTGAAAATATTCCCGGTTGATTTTGGCGGACAGTGGTATGTATTCTATAATAAAACCCTGTTAGGCGAGCTGGGGCAGAGCGTTCCCAACGGTTATCAGGCGTTCGCGGACTACGCAAAAGCAGTGGAAAATGACACGATCCCTATGATCTTCGGCGGAAAAGAAGCGCTGAATGTAGCCTATCTCTATCTGTGGCTGGTAAACAACCAGAATCCCGGAATCGTTTCGAAAGCCGCGGCCGGCGAGGCCAGCTTTGAGGATGAGGCTTTCCTGAAAGGGTTCGAGGATCTGCAGAAGATGATGGACGACGGGGTTATCCCTAAGAACTCCTTCGGCATTGATCCCACTACTGACGCGGACAGTTTATTTAAAGAAAGAAAATCCCCCATGATTCTGACCGGCGCATGGCAGGCGGGAGCCTATCTGGCGGGAACGCAGCTTGCGGATTCCAAGATAGCCAAGGACGAGATCGGCGTATTCGCCATGCCCACTCCGATCAATGACAATCCCTATGTGGTAGGCTCCATCGACCACGGCTGGGCGATCAACAAAAATTCCAAAAACAAAGAAGCGGCGATGAAGCTGGTTGCCGAGTGGGCAGCCGGGGATGCGGCGCAGATATGGCTGGAAGAATTGTATGGGATTCCCTGCGCGGCAGGCGTTACGCTGGATACTGCGAATCTTCCTTCCCAGGAAGCAAAAGATACCATCGGCGTCATCAGCGACACGCTTTCCGATCAGCTGGCCGGACCCAGATCGACCGGTAATGCCGCGGTTGATAATAAGACCGGCGAGGTCGTCCAGGCATTTGTGCAGGGAATGATGGATGCAAAAGACGCGACTGCGCAGATGCAGCAGGCTTATGAATCTTCAAAATAGAAGCGTGCGCCTTTTCTGAAGCAGGAGGCAGATTATGAAAAAAGTTACACCTTATTTATATATACTACCATGTTTTCTGACCGTAACGGTATTTCTGCTGATCCCGGTCTTATATAACATCACAGTCAGTTTTACGGATTTTAAAGGGATTGATTTATCGAATATGACCTGGAATGGGATCGGAAATTATAAAACCCTGTTTGCGGACCCGAATTTTCGGACGGCGATTAAGAATACCGTCATCTTTATGGCGCTGACGATTGTGTTTCAGGTGGGAATCAGCCTGGTCATGACTATATTTTTGGAGAGAGGGCTGATTGGCAGCAGACTTTTTGAAGTGATCTTCTTCGTGCCGTCGGTACTGTCTTCTGTAATTATTGCTTATACCTTTAATCAGATCTACGAACCGAACTTTGGATTCCTGAACTCGTTTCTGGGGGCGGTCGGCTTAAAATCCCTGCAGCATATCTGGCTCAGCGACATGAGGCTTGCGCTCTACTGCATCCTGGCGGCAAATGTCTACCAATGGACCGGCATGGGGATTATCTATTACCGTGCGGGCCTGGCTAATATTTCCCACGACGTATATGAAAGCGCCACCATTGACGGGGCGGGCTACTGGCAGAGGTTCCGCTATATTACATTTCCCCTGCTGAAGCCGGCGCATCTGACCATGGTGCTGATGGGGACCATCGGAACGCTGAAATTCTTCGACCTGGTATACATCATGACGCAGGGAGGCCCGGCCGGGGCCACGGAATTCCCTATGACCTATCTGTACAAACGGTTCAGCCTGGAAGCCAACAACGGGCTGGCCAGCGCGCTGGCGGTGGTGATCCTGGTGATCGCGTTTGTCATATCCGCGCTCCAGGTGAAGCTGTTCAACAGGGATGAATAGGGGCGGAGGAGGAAGAGCATGAAACTATTGCACAAAGTTAAGAAATATAAAGCGGGAGACTGGCTGATACTTCTGTGCCTGATCCTGCTGGCGGTGATCTGGATCGTTCCGCTGGTCAATTCCTTTTTTCTGTCGCTGAAAGGCAACGGTCTTGTAAACTATCAGACCGTATTTACGTTTCAGATTAAGGGACAGTATTTCCTGCCCCGGATGTTTTTAAACAGTATCCTGGTAGTGGGCGGATCTCTGGCGATTATTCTGGTGTTTTCTTCACTGGCCGCCTACGCGTTTTCGAAATTAAAGTTCAGGGGGAGGAATTTCCTTTTCATTCTGATCCTGTCCTTCTACTCCATACCGGTGATATCGATTCTGCTGCCGATCTCCACGATCGAGCGGTTCCTGAATCTGAAAGACACGTATTTTGCCATGATCATTCCGATGGTGGCCATCAACCTGCCGCTGGCCCTTATGATCCTGAAGAATTTCTTCGACACCATCCCGGATTCCTTTATCGAGGCGGCGACCATAGACGGGAGTAACACATTTACCACATTTTTCTACGTGCTGCTGCCGATGGTGTCACCGGCGGTGGTCAATGTGCTGGTGGTGGTATTTATGCTGACCTGGAATGATTACACAATCCCGCTGATGTTCAACAGCGTGCAGTCCCACTACACGCTGACCATGGCGCCGGGATTCTTCAACCTGGCGCTTAACAAGAGCGATATCGGGCCGTTATTCGCCTCGATTATCGTGATCGCGATTCCTACGATTATCTTCTATATCTTTATGCAGGATAAGCTGAAGAGCGGCCTGACGGCCGGCGGAATTAAAGAATAGCCCAGAAGGGGACATAGCCCGGGTACCAAAAGACCAAAAGGGGACATGTCCAAATCGATTTGGGACATGTCCAAACGGAATGGACATGTCCCCTTTTAGCTTTTTTATTTATATTCGCTGGCAAAGGCAGCGCCCAGGACCAGGCAGGCTCCAAGCAGCTGTATCCCGGTCATGCGTTCGCCCAGAAAGATGCCGGCCATCAAAAGAGCGGATACCGGGTCGATATAGCTCATGGCCGCGGCGGTCTGCCCTTTGAGCTGGTGCAGGGACGTAAAATAGAGCAGGTATCCGATGCCGGTGTGAACGATACCGACGAACAACAGCAGAAATAAAGGCAGCGCATGCAAAGCCCCGAGCCCGATCCCCCCGGTAGCCAGCACGTAGGGGAGCAGGCAGAGGGCGGCGACCGCAAGCTGGACAAAGGTACTCTCGGTTCCGGTCAGGTTGCGCTGGAACTTATTTAATACCATAACGGAAGCGTAGAATAAAGCGGCCAGGAGACCGCAGACGATCCCGGCGGGCTCGGAAGGGCCTTTGCCGCCTGCGCCCGCCACCAGGAACATGCCGACGGCAGAGGCGGCGATACAGATTACTTTTAACGGCGTCAGCCGTTCTTTTAGCAGGAGGGGCGAGACCAATGTTACGATCACCGGTGCGAAATAATAGCAGACCGTGGCGGTCTGTACGGTTGTATAGCGATACGCCTGAAACAGAAAAATCCAGTTTAGCGCGATCGCGGCTCCGGAAGCGAACAGTACCGGGAGATTGGAACGGATATGGGACCAGTTCATTTTCTGCTTTCCCAGACAGCCAAAAGCAAGCAGGATCAAACAGCCGATGAATCCCCTGGTAAATGCGATCTGGGCGGACGACAGCGGGATACCTTTTACAAATAAGCCGATACTGCCGAACAGAAGCATGGCGGTGATCAGTGTAGCTTTGGCGCGGGATTCTGATTTCATATGTTTTCACCTCAGGACGTATAGTTATGCATGGGGGGCTTGTGAGCGCCGGGACCACTTAAAGCGCGGCATTTGGGCGTTTACATTCTTCTTTAGGAAAATGCTCCTATAGTGCTCCTATGGAGGAAATTCCCTCCGGGGGATCGCACAGCGGGAAAAGTAGGGTGCCGCTTACGCGGCCCACCACAGGCGGAGAGTTTCTCAATCGAAACTATTTATTCATGATGCGTAAAAAATAGACAACCGGGTATTACCCGGGTTGATTTTCGGATGATACTATTTTATGCAAACCCGGACAGAATCGGCTATCTATGTTATAATAGTGCTGATCTGTCCGGGTTTTTGCAGATATGTGTTACAAGTAATATGTTCCGGGAATATTTACGGGTAGGAGTTACCGTTAAAGGTTCTTCCTCAGGCATACCCAAACCTGAGGAAGAACCCCGTTAAAGTTTAAAAATACAGCTTACAGGTAAGGAATACCGGTGGGAGACTCGGCGATGCTGCCCATGGAATTCAACAGCTGCAGACCGGTTTCCCGGGCTGTGATCACAGCCTCTTTTACGGAAGAAGCGTCTCCGGTCACAGCGATGATTACCTCATTGGAATGGCTGGTTCCGATATTGGGCGTCATATATTTTACGATTTCTACATGGGAGGCTTTCACAGCAGTGTCGGCGATGACCAGTCCGATGGCGGCGGGAGAACCGCAGATGAATCCGAAAGGCTGCCCATAAGGGACATCAAAAGCCTGGGCCAATGCGGCGCCTGCTCTGGCGGAATAAGCAAATTCCAGATGCCCGGCCTGACTGATGTACAGTTCACCGGCGTTTACATTGGTCAGTTCGAGACTGATCTCGATGGCACGGCGTACGTCGGAGACACTTTCAGAACCGAGTACAATATAGTTACCGTGGCCGCCCCAGCCTTTGGTGTCACGGGGAAGCTCGATGGTCAGAATTTCGCAGTTTGTGGCCTTTACCGCTTCATCGACGGCCATAATCTGTCCGGCCGCGCCGGTACGGGAGCTGAAGACGCCAAGAGAGCGGTAGCGGGGATCATAACCGGTATGTGCCTGCAGCGCGGGATCGATATTGGGAATGAGCAGACCGATGGTATCCAGTACGGCTGTTCCGATGAATTCAGTTGTATTGGTAGGTAAATTTGGCCGCTGGCTGTTCATGTAGGTTCCTTTCAATGAGATTTCCGAATAATAGCTGGAAACTTCTGTAACATTTGTATAAATATAATTTTATATGTGGTATTTCTTGTTTTAAAGTTGAATTGTGTTTGATTCGATCTAATGATATCATGAGAAGAAAAAGGAGTCAATGAGTAGAGGGGAAAGGTTAAAATTATTTTAACAATCCCGCAAAAGTATGCAAGAAAAGGGATACAGGCCTTTTTCTATAGAATTTATGCCGCTGAACTGCGGCGTTGGAGGTGTTCGTATGAACGTATTATTTATGGAGTATCCGAAATGTTCTACCTGCCAGAGGGCAAAAAAGTGGCTGCAGGCCCATGAAGTTTCTTTTGAGGACCGCCACATTAAAGATGACCGGCCTACCGCTTCAGAATTAAAGGAATGGATAGCGAGAAGCGGGCTTCCGGTCCGGAAATTTTTCAATACCAGCGGCATGGTCTACAAAGAGCTGGGCTTGAAGGATAAGCTGCCGAATATGAGTGGGGATGAGATGATTGAGGTACTGGCGTCGGACGGAATGGTAGTGAAACGGCCGTTGATTGTTGGCTCCGATTTTGTATTGGTCGGATTTAAAGAGCAAGAGTGGGAGGCGCGGTTAGGCTGAAGGCAGATGCCGGCCAGAGAGGAGAGGCAGGATGGCAAAAGAAACATTCCGGCAAAATACGAAAGAGGAAGCGGAATTTTCCCATGTATATTACATGCATCTGCTATTTCGTGAGAAAGGGGAACGTCCTTTGGCGGAAACGCTGAAAGGGGAGCTTGAGAAGAGATACGGCAGGACGGATCTGGTTACGGACGCGGATCAGAAGTTGACTTCGTTTGCGCTGTTCCGGTATCTTGTGGAGTATAAGGATGGGGAGAAGGTGCCGGCGCAGGTTATGATGATGGATTATCAGCCATTTGACCAGGAGCGCATAGACGCTTTTCAGAGAAGCCAGTTCTGGGACTGTCCGCAAGCAGAGCAGCTTCTGGATAAATGCGGATATGAGCTGGTTCTCGCTGACTTTCTGGCGGCGGGACTGCCCTATATGGAACGCTGCGATATGCTGGCGGGATGGCTGGACTTAGTTCTGGGGTTTTTGCCGGAGTGCGAGGCGGTATGGTTCCCGGCCAGCGGGAAACTGCTCACCAGAGAACAGCTGCTTGAGAATCCTTATAAAGACGGTTTGCGGTTCCTATATTTTGGGGTGAACGCCAGGTTTTTTACCGTGGATGGGTCAGAGGATTGCGTGGTGGATACGCTGGGGCTCTATGCGGTGGGTCTTCCGGATGTTCAGTATCATTACCATGGACTGGACCCGAACCAGGTGGTAAATCATGCGTATAATACTGTGATCTATATATTTGAGAATAATGCTCCGGTTCAGAGTGGCGAGACGATTGATGGGATTTCCGAGAAGGGGATTGACCGCGGCCGGCAGTGGAAGTGCCGGTATGAGAGGGCGTTGATTCAGCCGGTGCGGGATGTGATGGATATTTGCCCTGGGGAGTACGCTTCCGGCGGGCGGAACTGAATGAATGGGACATGTCCCAAACTGGAATGGACATGTCCCAAACTGGAATGGACATGTCCCAAACCGAAATGGACATGTCCCAAACCGAAATGGACATGTCCCCAAAGGGGCCTCAAGGCCCCTTTAGGATTCCCGATACCGTGCATAAGCTTCCATACCAATAATAACAATCAGCATAAGCCCCCGAATCCCCGTCTGATAATAAGAAAACACACCCATCAAATCCAGCGCATTGGTAATCACAGAAAAGATCAATATCCCGATCATACTCTTCCCGATACTCCCGACTCCCCCGATCAGGCTCGTCCCTCCGATTACCACACCGGTAATAACAGAGAGCGCAGCGTTGTCGCCTTGTACCGCGGAGGCGGTGTTTAACTTCGACGCGTTCAGGATACCGGCGATGCCGGCTGTAAATGCGCTTAACACAAAGATCGATGTCTTGTAAAAGCCGGTACGGATGCCGCTGTTGTGGGCGACTTCCATGTTGCCGCCGATGGTATAGATATTCCGGCCGAATCTGGTGGCCGTCAGCACATAATGTGTAATCAGAACCAGCAGAACCATAATAATCACAAGATACGGGATTCCCAGGATCTTATCATTTCCCATCCGGCCAAACCAGGGGTTTGAGCTGGCGATGGGATCTCCGTTGGATATCTTCAGCGCAATTCCCTTGAAAATATAGGAGGTTCCGATCGTAACAATAAAGGAACTGATCCGGCATTTGGCCACCAGAAATCCATTCACCAGACCTACTGCCGCGGCGGTAAGCAATGCCAGCAGCATAGCGGGAACCTGTCCCACATAAGGCTCGCACAGGATGGCCACCAGACCGGACAGGGCCATGGTGGACCCCACCGATAAGTCGAAATCTCCGCCTATGATCGCAAAAGTCATACCGCAGGCCATGATCCCGTAGATGGAAGACTGCACCAGAACGTTGACGATGTTATCTCCGGTCAGGAAAAAAGGAGATATGATACCCATCAGGATCACCAGCAGCAGTAAAAAGACCAGTGTTTTTTGCTCCGTAACTATTTTCTTAACTTTCGTCATAGTATCACCTTCCCTCTCTCAGACAGTTTGCTTGCGGTTCCACACATCGAAGGCAATGGCCGCGATCAGGACACAGCCCTTGACGATGCTCTGGTCGAAGGACTGGAAGCCGAAGAGGTTCATGGCGTTGCTCAGCACGCTTAAGGTGATGACGCCGACGAAAGCTTTGGCGATGCTCCCGAGGCCGCCGGAAAGGCTGATGCCTCCCAGGACCGCCGCCACGATGGCATCCATCTCATAGCCGACACCCGCCGTGGGCGTAGCGCCCAGGGTCCTGGAAGTCAGGATAATGGCTCCCGCCGCGGCGCAGAAGCCGGAAATGCAATAGCAGACCATTTTCACCAGGCCGGTGCGCACGCCGGACAGATGGCTGCACACAGGGTTAAAACCGATCATATGCATCTGACGGCCGAAGGAGGTCTTGCTTTCCAGCACCCAGAGCAGCACCGCGAAGATGATATAGATCAATACCGGGACCGGAAGCCATTTTCCGATGCTGCCGGTTCCAAGGGCGTTGTAAAAATCCGATTCGCTTCCGGACAGGGAGAACCCGCCGGTGTACAGAAGGCTGACCGCAGAGAACAGAAGCTGGGTGCCAAAGGTAATCATCAGCGATTCACCGGAATTTGCATGGGTCAGAGTGATGATAAGGCCGTTCACCGCGCCGCACAAGATACCCGCCAGCAAAGCACAGGCGATGGCCGCGCCGGCCGGCATCCGGGTCCCGAAGGAAATGGCGATCAGTCCGGTGAAGGTCATAATGCTTCCGATGGACAGATCCATGTGCCCGCAGATCAGCACAAAGGACATACCCACGGTCAGAAGCCCCAGCACGCAGCTTTGCCGCACTACATTCGTCAGGTTTCTGGCGGTGAAAAAGTTCTCCGCGAAGATGGAGGCGATCAGGATAAATAGAAACAGTAAAATCAGACTGGAGTAACGGTATATTATTTTTTTTGCATTGGTCTTCATCAGGCATCCTCCTCCAGTATGGCGTATTTCATAATGTTTTCGCCGGTCTTCTGATCCCCGGTCAGCTCCCCTTTGCATTTTCCGTCGTGGATGACCAGAAGGCGGTCGCTCATACTGATGACCTCGGGCATTTCGGAAGAAATGATAATGATGGCTTTTCCGCTGTCCGCCAGCTGATTGATGAGCTGATAGATTTCGTATTTGGCGCCCACGTCGATTCCGCGGGTGGGTTCGTCCAGAATCAGCACTTCCGCGTCGGTATACAGCCATTTAGCCAGGACGACTTTCTGCTGATTCCCTCCGCTTAGGTTTAAGACCAGGGCTTTGGTGCCGGGGGTTTTGGTTTTCAGCGTTTCTACATACTGCGCGGCGACGGAGTTCTCCTCCCGGCGGTTAACAAATCCGGCACGGCAGATTTTCTTCAGGGCGGCCAGCGTGGTATTTTCACTGATCGAGCTCTCAAGAACCAGGCCCTGGGTCTTGCGGTCTTCCGTAACGAGAGCGATCTTGTGAGAAATGGCTTCCTTTGGCGAGCGGATGGTAACCGGCTTACCGTGGAGGAGGATTTCCCCGCCGGTCAGTTTGTCCGCTCCGAAGATGGCGCGGACGATCTCGGTTCTTCCGGCTCCGACCAGTCCGGCGATACCCAACCGTTCCCCTTTATGCAGGGAAAAATTGATATGCTCAAATACCCCTTTCCGGCACAGATCCCGAACCTCCAGAATCACCTCATCACTCGAGGAGCCTGCCCGGACAGGATATTCCTGATCCATGTTCCGGCCTACCATTTTGGAAATGATCAGCTCTTTCGTGAGGGATTCGATGGGATTCGTGTCGATCACCTCTCCGTCCCGGATTACGGTTACGCTGTCGCACAGCCGGAAGATTTCGTCCAGCCGGTGGGAGATATAGATCACGGTAACGCCCTGTTTTTTCAGATCATCGATGATGCCGAAGAGATGTTCCAATTCCTTGTCCGTCAATGTGGCGGAAGGCTCGTCCATGATAATAATTTTAGAATTCTGGGACAGGGCTTTGGCGATCTCCACCATCTGTTTGCCGGCTACGCTTAAGGAGCCGACCCGGGCGGAAGGGTCCACGTCCAGGCCTACCCGGTTAAGAAGCGCTTTCGCGTCCTCATGGACCTTTTTCCACTGGATACCCCGCATCCCCTTCTTCGGCAGGCGTCCCACATAGATATTTTCTGCGATACTCAGGGAATTGACCAGATTGAATTCCTGGAAAATAATGCTTAAACCCAAGGTCTGCGCATGTAAGGGGGAAGTGATGGAGACCGCCTGTCCGTCTATGGTAATTCGGCCGGAATCCATAGGGATAATCCCGGTCAATACCTTCATCATCGTCGACTTTCCGGCGCCGTTTTCTCCCACAAGCCCGCGGACCTCGCCCTTTTTTACATGAAGAGTGATGTCCTTTAGCGCCTTGACACCGGGGAAGCTTTTCTCAATATGGTCTAATTTCAGAATGTAATCGTCTGTACTCATATGCATTCTCCGTTTCTGCAATCTATCCGCACCGCAGCCGGCACGCTTTTTCCGATCGAATGAAAAGCTGAGGATGGGGCAAGCTATCAAGCCCCATCCTCAGCCGGCCTGCCATCCTACCAGAGTAAAGCAGGATCATAGCTGTCTACATTGTCCGCATCCAGCATGTCAATCTTATCTTTATACCAGGTCTCAACAGTTTCGCCGTTAATGGCTTTCACCAGAACTTCAATAGAGGTACGGCCTTCGTCCACCAGGGGCTGCACGCTGGTTGCCACGATCTCGCCGCTTTTCACCATGTCGGCGCCGTTTTTGCTTCCGTTGTAGCTGACTACTTTTAAGTCCTCTCCGGAGTATCCCATGGATTTCATAGCCTGTGCAACGCCAACGCACATGGTGTCGTCATGTACCCAGATACCGGACAGATCGGGATATTTTGTTAAAATATCTTCCGTAATGGACATGGCTTTTGCTTTATCAAAATCAGCGGATAATTTGGTTACCACTTCGATGTTGCTTCCCTTGACCGCTTCCTCAAATCCTTCGGTACGAAGAGTTGCGGCGGAGGTTCCTGCGGTACCTTCCACGATGGCTACTTTACCGCCTTTGTTGCCCAGTGTTTCCAGCATTTTCTTACCGGCTGCGGCTCCTACATCTTTATCATCAGCTCCTACGAAGGAGACTACGTATTCTCTGCCGGATTCATCGATATCCATAGCGCCCATAACAACCGGGATTCCGGCTTCCTTGGCAGCTTTTACCGCAGGGATAATGGAGGTTCCGTCAACCGGATTTAAGACGATGCCGTCAACCTTCTGAGACACCAGGGAATTGATCTGGTCGGTCTGTTTTGATGCGTCAAATCCGCCGTCCAGTTCGATGAGTTCCACGCCCAGCTCTTTTGCTTTTTCCTGGATGCCCTGTGCGAATACTTTTACAGCGGGGGCGCTTAACATACAGTAGCAGACGCCGATTTTCAAGCCGCTAGCGCTGTCAGCGTCGGTCTGGGCTGCGTCTGCGGCGGGGCTTTCAGCGGGAGCTGCATCCGGAGTGGCTTCCGGCGCGGCGGTTTTAGCAGGTTCGGATGCGGGATCGGCAGCAGGCGCTTCTTCTTTGCTGCCGCAGCCGGTCAGCATACCGGCAACTAAGGTAACTGCTAGTAAAACGGATAAAAGTTTTCTTTTCATTTTTCATTTCCTCCCTTGTTCATTATACATTTTTGTTAAAGAGTTTCTGTAAACCATTGCTTCATATCTTCAAAGACGAGCATCCGGTTCGGATCCATAGGTATGTTGTGCTCGACTCCAGGATATTCTTTGAACTGTTTTCTGCCGGAAGCCACAGCTTCGTACATCCGGCGGGACTGTTCGACCGGAACGACCAGATCGTCGCCTCCATGGGCAAAGAAAATAGGATTGCGGATATTCGGGCATTTTTCCAGCGGTCTGTAATACAGCATGTTGCGCAGGGAAGCCAGAGTCACATAGGTATTGACATCGCTGTTTAAGAAGCCTTCGATCAGCAGGTTCCGCTTATCTTCCTCTGTTCCGTTATACATGTCCAGGGAATGGATCACCTGGGAATGACCGGTCACGGCTGTCAGCTCGCGGTCACGGTCCAGGCGGGCCAGAAAATCATCAAAACGACCGCCCGATTTTTCCCATACGCCGCGCATCCAGGTAAAACAATCGCCGATACCACCCATGGACACCGTACTTTTAATCCGGTCGTCCATGCCGCTTACATATACGCTGGTAGCGGCTCCCATACTGATTCCTGCGGCCCCGATCCGGTCCTTGTCGATAAATGGCAGCGTGCCGATATAAGATATCGCATTCATAAGGTCCTCGGGCCAGTCGGTGGCGCAGTTTAATATGTATCTTTGTTCATAACCGTCGCAGCAGCCTCTGAAGTCAAAGCGGGCAGTGACGAAACCGGCGCCGGTCAGAACTTGGGACAAAGCGTCCAAACCGTCATTTTTGTGACGGGAATGTCCGTGGCATAAGATAACCGCCGGATATTTTACCGTCAGATCATCGGAGGGAAGAGCGATCGTAATCGTTCGGGGGGTTCCTCCGCTGAAAAAATGTTTTTGATATTCCATCTGCCGGTTCCTCCTTTCATTAGATTTGCCTTGTTTTTAAAGGCATACAGGTATACCCGAAGGGTGTTTCATTGGATTTACCTTGTTTTTAGTGAAATGGCTCATTTCGTTTTGATGCCTTTATTCTAGCATACAAAAATCGGCCGTTCAACGTAATTTTATTTCATTTTAGTAAAACGTTTAATAAAAAATAATTATCTTGCATTCGTAAAATAAGTAAAATATAATAAACTTAATAAGCATTTTACTGATATTAAGTAACAAAGGATTATCCGGTATTTGGAACAGAGAATTTACCCTATGATAAATGAAGGAGGAAGCAGCAATGATTACCATCAAAGATGTGGCGAAACAAGCGGGCGTTTCGATTGCTTCCGTATCAAATTACATTAACAATAAGAAGAACATCAGCGCCAAGACCGCAAGGACGATCCAGCAGGCCATCGATGACCTGAACTATGTGGTGCAGAACTCGGGAAGAGAGCTGAAAATGAAGCGGAACCAGGATATCGGCATTGTCTTCCCGACGATCTCAGAGCCTTATCTGGAACGGCTGTTAAGCAGTATCAAAGGATATCTGTCCCAATACGACCAGACCTTCGTGCTGGAACTTACGGACTCAGACCCGCGCATGGAGACCAAAGCGATCCTAAACCTGATCGGGCGCAATGTGGCGGGGATGATCCTGTACACCTGCCAGCCCCAGAACCGGGAGATATTCGATAAGCTGGAAAAATCGGGTATCCCCTACGTATTGATCGACCGGAGGCCGGAGAATTTTGACTGTAATTTTGTAACCGTAGATAATAAAGAACTGTTTCAAAGAATCACCGGCGAGCTGCTGGCAAAAAATTATACGCGGATCGCCCTGGTCTGCGGCCCCGACAGCTACCGGGAAAATATCATGGCCCGCACCGGCTACGAGAACGCTTTTAAAATAGCGGGAAAGGAAACGGAGGCGGAGAATATTATATTTACCACCGCGATCCGCGAGTGCGGTTTCCGGGCGGGGATTCAGCTGCTGGAACGGGGGGAGCGGATACCCCAGGTGATCCTCACCACCTCCTACCGTCTGGCGGAAGGCTTAAAGTATGCATTGAAGATCTATCATCTGGATGAGGAAGAACAGGTTCAGATCATATCCACCGGCGATTCCATGGACGATGTGTTCCACCATGACAACGCGATCGTAAAAACATCCCGGGGCGCTTATCAGATCGGCGAGGAGGCCGGAAAACTGCTGCTTCGCAATATCCGTTCCCCCATCGTGTTCGAAAAGCAGCAGGTGGTTTTTCAGGATGATTACAATATTGCGCAGCTGGAACCGGCTATGGAAATTAAAACCCAAAGGCCGACCCAGGCGGCGGAAGAAATCTGCGTACTGCTGTTAGATGATGAAACCTCCGTCAGCGGCCTGTCCCGACTGCTGATTGATTTTTACGCCAAAGAAAATATCAAGGTAAAAATAAAACAGGTGCTGCCGAAGGATTCCTTTGAATATATCTGTAATTACTGTGAAAGCGGCAGCTCCCAGATTGATGTCATCTTATTTGATGTTCCGTGGTTAGCTTACTACGCGGATAAGGGATATCTGCTTTGCCTGGATGAGCTGATGGAAGCCTACCCGCTGAACATCAGTAATTATCTGCCCAACGCCGCGGGCCATTACAGTATGTACAATGGAAGGCACTATGCCCTGCCCTATATGGCCTGCACGCAGCTGCTGTTTTACCGGAAGGATATATTTTCCAATGAAGAGATCGCGGATGATCTGGAACGCAAATATATGATACCGCTGAAAGTGCCGAAGAACTGGTTCCAGTTTAACGCGCTGGCCAAATATTTTACGAGAAAATATAACCCGGATTCCCCGGTGGAATTCGGCCATTCGATGGCCATCTCCAACCCGGATCTGTTTTTGTGCGACCTGATGCCCCGGATCTGGGACTACGGCGGCAGCCTGTTTAACAGGCAGCAGGCCCTGCAGTTAAATACCCTGCAGAACCGCAAAGCGGTCCGAAGCCTGCTGGAATCGGTCCAGTATACCAGCGGCGGCCTGCTGTCAAAAAAACCGGCGGATGCCGCGGTGGATTTTATAAACGGAAATACCGCCATGTTTTATACCTTCTATAACTATGCCACAGGCCTGGTGGACCGGCTGCAGTCAAAGGTTGTGGATGATTTCGGATATACCCGGATTCCGGGAAGTTCCGTCCTGTCCGGGTGGAGCCTTGGAATTTCCAAGAACAGCCAAAAGCCTGAGGCGGCGTTTAAGTTCATCCGTTGGGCCTCCGGATCTGATATAGCCATTCCGCATACGATATTGGGAGGGCAGTCTCCGAATATTTCCGTATATCGGAATTATGATATGGTATCCCTTTATCCGTGGCTTCCAAGGGCCATGACGGAGTTTGAAAATTCTCTGGAACGGCTGCCCCAGACGACGGCCAAGGGGAACGTAATCAATGAGGATGAATTCGTTCATATTTTCTATGAAGAGATGATGCCTTTGATCCGGGAGGCGATGGACGGGCATACGGCGAACCTGGAACAGCTGGAAGATGTGTTCGCCGTGCTGCAGGGGAAATTAAGAAAGATACTGTAAGGGAAAGAAACCTCTTATTGGTTTAGGTTAAGCTGCATTGCTTGCGGCAACGGTATCTTTTCCATTAGAATGATGCTGAAAATGAAAAATGGAGGTGTCATTTTATGTTTAGTGAGAATTTAAGATCGGTTCGTACGGCAAAAGGTTTCTCCCAGCAGGAACTGGCGGGCCGCCTGCATGTGGTACGCCAGACGATATCCAAGTGGGAAAAAGGAATCTCGGTGCCCGACGCGGATATGCTCATCCGGATCTCAGAGATATTAGAGCTTTCAGTCAGCGAGTTGCTGGGAGCAAAAATAACAGAGGAAATGAATCAAAGCGAAGTCGCGGAGCAGCTGGCGAGAATCAACGAACAGCTGGCGGTTAAGAACCGGAGGACAAGACGAATACTTAGAATAGCAATGGGATTTTTGATAGGAATAGTTGTGTTTTATATCATCCTGCTCATTTTATCCATGGCGTCGTTCAACAGCTTTAAAAACGGAAAGAAAGTAGAGGTAACGGCACAAACGGAGACAGTCATACCGGAGGAGTAATATTTAAGAAATATAAGAATAATAACATAGGGTTTCGGATTTAAAACGGCATGGCTTACGGCTATGCCGTTTTAAATTATCTCGTAATTGCCAATAATTATGTAATGACATTGAATTTGTACGTTATTCGGACTATAATAATTATGTGATTAAAATCACAAAAACTCCAATAAAAGTGTGAAGGAGTGCTGCATATGGAACGATTGATTTTAAAACAGCTGCTGAAATGGAAGGATTCTCCTTACCGGAAACCACTGATCCTTAAAGGAGTGCGGCAGGTAGGGAAGACATGGGTGTTAAAAGAATTTGGAAGACGATATTATGAAAATACTGCGTATTTTAATTTTGACGAAAATGAAGAATACAAACAGTTTTTTGAAACTACAAAGGATGTGAATCGTATCATACAAAATTTAATGCTGGCCAGCGGACAGAAAATCCAGCCGGAAAAGACCCTTATCATATTCGATGAGGTACAGGACTGCCCCAAGGTCATCAATGCGATGAAATATTTTTGTGAGAATGCACCCCAGTACCACATTGCCTGTGCGGGTTCTTTGCTGGGGATCGCTCTGTCGAAACCGTCCTCTTTCCCGGTAGGAAAGGTCAATTTCATGCAGATAGATCCCATGACTTTTACCGAGTTTCTAATGGCGAACGGTGATGCGAATCTTGCAATGTACCTGGATAGTATAGAGAACATCGAACCTATCCCGGATGCATTCTTCAATCCCCTTTACGAGAAGCTAAAGATGTATTTTGTCACCGGAGGCATGCCGGAACCCGTTTTGATGTGGACGGAGGCCCGTGACGTTGACGCAATGCAGGAGGCTTTGTCGGGCATCATTGGCGCTTACGAGCGAGATTTTGCCAAACATCCCGTTGTCAGCGAGTTTCCTAAGATATCTATGATCTGGAAATCGATTCCTTCCCAGTTAGCGCGGGAGAATAAAAAGTTCATATACAAAGTGGTCAGGGAAGGCGCTCGCGCCCGGGAATACGAAGATGCATTGCAATGGCTGGTGGATGCGCGGCTCGTTCACAAGATCTTCCGCAGTACAGCTCCAAGGCTGCCGGTATCCGCCTACGATGATCTGTCCGCATTTAAGATTTATCTGGTAGACGTGGGCCTTCTGCGCCGTCTGGCTCTGCTGGCGCCCACAGCCTTTGGAGAGGGAAACCGTTTGTTTACAGAATTTAAGGGTGCACTGACGGAAAACTATGTGCTGCAGACTCTCGTTACCCAGTTTGAAGTTCCTCCCCGGTATTGGAGCCAGAGTAATCCTCCTTATGAAGTGGATTTTTTGATTCAGCGGGACAATGATATGATACCGGTAGAAGTAAAATCTGAAACGAATATTACCAGTAAGAGTTTGCGGAAATTTAAAGAGCTATTCCCGGAGCAGGTGAAGCTGCGGGTGCGCTTCTCTTTGGATAATCTGAAGCTGGATGGCGATGTGCTGAACATTCCGCTATTTATGGCCGATCAGGCAGACAGGCTGATCGGATTTGTCCTGGATCAATAGGATGAAATACGGAAAGGTGCAGCGGGAAAAAGAAGCAGCGGAAATACTCTGTAATAAGTATACACAGGTCTGCTGATTTATGATATCATCATGGTAAAGTATGGAAATTATTCAGCGGCCATAAGGTGCAACACCAATGATGGAGGAATTTGGATGAAGAAGGATGACAAAAGTCAGGATAAGACTTACCGGGAAGTCCTGGACGCTACAAAGAAATTGGAAAGAGCAGAGGCCAGACACGATCGCATAAAAAGTATGTCGATGGAAGAGAAAGTCCTTCTTCTGCACAGCGGCAATGATAATATCAAAGAGACGTTTTTAAGGATGATGGAATCAGAAAAGTGGAAAATGGAGGATGGGGAGTATCCGGCACCTGAGACGCTGGAACAGATGTTATCGGATCTTCCGAAGTTTTCGCTCATAAAAGGCCATACCGCGAGAACGTGGGAGCAGGTACTGACCGATTATAATAAAAACAGCATGCTGAAGCTTTGCAGGCTGTTGGACGCGGAGGTGGTATCCGGCTGGAACAAAACGCGGCTGGCGGCCAGCGTTGTCAAGACACTGACCCAAATGCCCATGACCTGGATCGGGCTGTATAATGAAGAGACCGTGAACCTGTTTGAAGAGATCATGGGACTTGAGACCGGCGGGGAGCTGGATGCTTTTGAAATGGCGCTTCCGTTGGAAAGGCTGGTTCTAAGCGGTCTGATCGATCTTTCATTCGATGAGAAGACCCACACCGTCAGTGTGATGGTACCGGAAAACGCAAGTGAGGCTTTCGGCAGAATATTCTATGAATCCGCCAATCAGAAACTGATCGTTAAGCTAAACGGCTGGGAAGAAATCGTCCGGGGAGCCTGCAACATGTACGGAATGGTGGAAATAGAGCACTTATTGGCTATATTCAGAGCCTCCGGAGATAAAACGCCGGTGAATCAATGGGCAAATTTCATCAAAGACCGTTTTATCCTTTGGGAAGAGCTGTATATGTTCGAAAAAGACGAGCAGTTCTTTGTCTCCCTTATCTCGGAAGCGGATTGCGGGGAAATACTGGCGCAGAGGGGAAAGTATCCGGATCTGGAATATCGGGATTTTACCCCTGAGGATATCCGGGATATGTATCGGCATGAATATTTTCCCAAGCAGGATTATTACCGGGAGATGGTGGAAAAATTTCAAACAAATCTGGATATGTCGGAGGAAATAGCGGAGTCGCTTACCCGTCATTGTACGAACTTAGCCATGACAGGTGCCAGTATTCGAGAAATGATGGAAATGATGGGAGTTATGACAGGCATCGGGGAAGATGGCGGGAGGGAGCGTATTCGGAGGCTGGTAACTAATTTGCGGAAAAAAGTCCCCCAATATGGGCTGAAAGGGCATTCCCTTGAAGAGGTCCGGGGAGGCTATACAGTCATTTAGCGGTTATATTTACCAGTTATATTTACCGGAAGAGGCGGAAATAAGGATTTGGAAACGGTGGATGGAGGTGTGGGATGTTCGATTTGCTGATTAAAAACGGGGTGATTGTAGATGGCAGCGGACGGCAGGCTTTCCCGGGAAGCGTCGGTATTCTCGGCGGAAAGATCACGGCTGTTATCCCGGAAAAGGAGGATTCCTTAAAAGGGGTCCGGGCGGAGCGGGTGATCGATGTCAAGGGCAAGTATGTGACGCCGGGCTTCATTGACATTCACAGACATGCGGATGCGGCGGTCTTTCGGGAGGGATTCGGTGAGCTGGAGCTTCGCCAGGGACTGACGACGATCGTGAACGGCAACTGCGGCCTGAGCGTGGTTCCCTGTCCCAAGGAGCGGCGACAGGAGATCTTAGGTTTCCTGGCCCCGATCGTGGGAAATATGCCGGCGGGAGTTCCGCTCCACTCTTTCCGGTCGTACATAAACGCGGTAAAGGAACAGAAACTGCCGCTCAACGTGGGGATGCTGATTGGAAACGGGACGGTCCGGGCGGCCGCCGCCGGGTACCGCAGCGGAAGTCTGACGGATGGAGAAATGAGGCAGGCACACCGGTATCTGGAAGCGGCTCTGTCGGATGGGGCGCTGGGAGTATCGCTGGGAATCGTCTATGCGCCGGAATACAACTATTCAACGGAAGAATTTAAGAAGGTGCTGGAGCCAATGCGAAACAGCGGAGTTCAGCTGTTCACGCATATCCGGGGCGAGGGCGATAATTTTCATGCTTCCTTAAGGGAGGTGGTGGAGATCGCCCGGTATCTGGAGGTGCCGCTTCATTTAAGCCATCTGAAATGCGTCGGGCAGCGAAACTGGGGACATGGGATCGCAAAGGCGCTGGACATCCTGGATGAAGCCAGGGAGTCGGGACTTGCCGTCAGCTGCGATGTGTATCCCTACACGGCAGGTTCCACGCAGCTGATTCAGATTCTGCCCCCGGCTTACCTGGAGGGAGGGGTACCCGGAATTCTGAAGCGGCTGACCGATCCTGCGATGAGAGAAAAGCTTACGGATATCCTGCAGAAGCCCGGCGTGGATTTTGAGAATCTGGTGAATCTGGTTGGATGGGAGAACATCCGGATGACCACGTTGAACCGGGAGCACAACCGGGAATATTCCGGGAAATCGGTGGCGGAGATCGCGCGCCTGAAAGGGATGGACCCTTATGCGTGCGCCTATAATATGCTGGTGGAAGAAAATTGCGAGATTTCTATGGTGGACTTTATCGCGTCGGAGGATGATGTCAGGAAGGTGATGCGGTATCCTTACAGCAATATTATTTCCGATTCGGTGTATCCGGTGGGGGGAATTCCGCATCCCAGGCTGTACGGCACATTTCCCAGAGTGCTGGAGAAATATGTGAAAGAAGAAAAGGTGCTGGATCTGGAGACTGCGGTAAAGAAAATGACATCCGTTCCGGCGGCTGTGTGCAAGCTAACTACCAAAGGGCTGATCCGGGAAGGTATGGATGCGGATCTGGTGGTGTTCGACCTGGAACGGATTCATACGGGAGCGGACTATGATCAGCCCAAGAAGCCGGGGGAAGGATTTTCTTACGTGTTCGTGAACGGCGAACCGGCGGTGGTGCGCGACCAGATTCAGAAGCAGAGTTCCGGCCGAGTGCTGCTTAACGGCGAAAGCGCGCGGTGAGAAGGCGGTCTGACCGGACGGCAGTGAGGGCGGGGATTCTTCCACCGTTCCGGTAAAATATAAAAGAAAAATAACGCCGGTTTACCAGGACTGGAACGGCTATTTTAGTATCATAAAAGTTACCATAAAAGGAGCTGTGAAAAAACGGTCTAAATACAAAGAGGACTTACTGTCTTGCCATTGTGAAGACGAAAGTCCTCCTTGTATTTTGAATGTTTTTTCACAGCCCCTTATTTTTTATAGCTCAAATCCTACGAATAAAGCGGCATAACCTGTAACAACATAGTTTTGTAAAGTTGGGCACCATTTGGGCACCACGATCAGCAAGCCCTTGTCCGACCGGCTGATGTGCATAGTATACCTATCCGAAACCGCAAGAGGCAGGACGGCCTTTGCGGGTGCAAAACCGAGGGGGCCTGTAAATTGATCCTGAATCCCCAAAAACGTTTTTCTATCGTTCCGCATGACCTCCCCAATAAACGGATTCCCGGAGAAAATCGCAAGTGCATATGCACTTGTACATGACGTTTACATCGGTTTTAGGTTTTTATTAAGCCTGTCCACAATCCAAGCAATTCGCTTTTCCCGTCCAGCGTCTGTCTTTGCATCGAGATATGCCCGTGTATAAGTTTTCTTTACGGATAGAGACATGGCTTGAAAATTTGTGTAAGCGGGTTCGTACCCTTCCAGCAGTGCGGACAGGCAGGCAATTTGTTCTTCTGTAATGATTGCCAGAGGGGCTGAAGCTTCCCACTGCCCGTTCTTCTTGGCTTCATCTATTTTCTTCCTGCCAAAATCAGTCATAAGCCCTTGCTCCTCAAGCTTTTTCACCAATGCCTTATTCTTTTGTGACCATTTGCTGTTCTTTCTGCGCGGAGAAAAATATTTCTTATATGTCTTATCATCAATCTTTTCCATTTGCCCGTCAATCCAGCCAAAACAGAGAGCTTCTTCCAGAGCTTCTCCCGCTTTTATAGTTTTTGGTCCACCAGACTTACCGAACAAAAGCCAAATACCTTCATTTGATATACAATGCTTACAGAGCCATTCGTGAAAATCTCCTCTGTTGGCAAATTTCATTATTTCGCTTATGATAAGTCCCTCCTTATCGTTTCTCTTGCCCGCACAAAGTGTGCAAATCTCTAATTTGTCGGTCTATGCCTCATCCGTCAAAGGCGGCCAAACCTAACTTAGTTTTTTCCATTCTAATATTTGCGCACGGAAATGTCAAACAACTCATTTCGCGTCTCCGAACCTTTAAAAACAGCGTGTACACACAATGTTAAGTGGAAAATAAGAATATCTTAATAAACTTATAAATCAAACTTAAAGGACTTTCTCCAAAACTCTGCTACCATTATAACAACTTAACAAGAGTCGATTATCCACTGCTAAAAAGAAAAACGGATTGATTATTTATAAAAGTGGATCGGAAGACCAATCAGATCAGAGGAGGGTCTAAAAAATGGAACTTAAAAGTATTGCGGTATTATTCGGCGGAAATTCAAACGAGTACGAAGTATCCCTGGAATCCGCCCATGCGGTAATCACACATCTGAATCGTGAAAAATATGAGGTAATCCCGGTGGGCATTACCCGGGAGGGCGGCTGGTACCGTTTCCGGGGAGACGCTGAAAAAATCCTGGCAGACACCTGGTGCAACGGGCAGGATTGTACGCCGGCGATCATATCTCCGGACCGGACGCAGCGCTGCCTCATTGAATTCCGCCAGGGAAGTACGCTCAGAACTCCTCTGGATCTGGCGTTTCCGGTCCTTCACGGAAAAAACGGGGAAGACGGTACCGTACAGGGCCTGATCCAGCTGGCGGGAATTCCTCTGGTGGGCTGCGATACCTTAAGCTCCGCGGTCGGTATGGATAAAGATATTGCCCACACCATAGTCCGGGCGGCAGGCGTAAAGGTACCCCGCTCCGTGGTTCTGTATGAAGAAATAGACCGTGAAAAACTGGCCGGCTGTACATCGACCTTCACCTATCCGCTGTATGTCAAACCGGTGAAAGCCGGTTCCTCCTTCGGAATCACCAGAGTAACCGATGCCTCCTGCCTGATCGACGCGGTGCAAAGCGCTTTCCAGGTGGATGATAAAGTGGTGATCGAAGAGGAAATTCCAGGCTTTGAAGTCGGATGTTCCGTACTGGGCAATCTAAAGCTGGTGATCGGAACCGTGGATGAGATCGAATGCCCCGGTGGCTTCTTCGATTTTGAGGAAAAATACCACCGAAAAGAAGCCAAGATTCATATGCCTGCCCGTATCGACGCCCAGACGGCCGCAAAGATCCGGGAAACCGCCGCGATTATCTACCGGGCGCTTAACTGTAAAGGCTTCGCGAGAGTGGATATGTTCCTGACCCCGGAAGGCGACGTGGTGTTCAATGAAGTAAATACCATCCCCGGACTCACCGCCGTCAGCAGATATCCCAGCATGTTAAAGGACGTAGGCATTTCCTTCGAAGAAATGCTGGACCGTCTGGTAGGGCTGGCGATGCAAGATGGAAAATAGCAATACCGTTATTCTGTAGATATAGAATTCTGGAGGCATAGATGAAAAAAATCACATTAAAAAAGGAAAATATAACGGAAGGCAATCTGATCCTGGTCAACAGAAGCTTTCCGGTGTCGCCGGGGCGCAAGGAGGTATCCCTGAAGCCGGTCCGCCCGGATTATCCTGATATCCTGCTGGCAAAAGAAGCGGTGGAAAACCTTGGGAAACTGCTGCGGGACCTGGAGGCGGAAGCGCAGATCGTACCGGTCAGCGGATTCCGTACCAGAGAGGACCAGGAAGACATATACCGCAGTTCTATGGAGGAAAATGGGAAAGAATACACGGTAAAATATGTGGCGCCTCCTGACGGCAGCGAGCATCAGACCGGACTGGCCATCGATCTGGCTGAAAATGTGCCGGACATTGATTTTATTGCTCCTGAATTCCCTTATACGGGAATCTGCCAGCTATTCCGGCAGCTGGCCCCCCGATACGGGTTCGTGGAGCGCTACCAGCAGCGCAAAGAAACGATTACCGGCGTGGCGCAGGAACCCTGGCATTTCCGCTATGTAGGCAGGCCCCATGCGTCCCTGATGCAGATGCACAATTTTACGCTGGAAGAATATTTGGCTTACCTGAAACAATTTCCCTATGAGGGGAACCATCTGTTCATCGACCTGCATGGAAAACGTTACGAGATTTTCACGGTACAGGCCGGTGACGAGCCGGTTCAAATACCGTGCCCGGAGCTTTGCAGCTGTACCGTATCCGGCAACAACGTGGATGGATTTATTATCACTATGTTCTGGCAGAACATAATCGATTAGAGGGGGATCTTAATGAATAATGAGAGGGAAAAACTGGAGTTTTACGGCGGGGAATGGGTTTCCTTTCTGCCGTTCGTTATCTTCATTGTGTGTATTGTCATAACTACATTTTATTTCGGTTCGATTTCCGACGGGGCGCTGTGGCTGCCTGCTTTTCTGGGCCTTCTGCTCTCCTTCTTCCTGGCGAAGGACAAAAAGCGTTATGCGGACGCTATGATTGACGGGATGGCCAGCAAAGAGGCCATCGTGCCGGTGGTCTGCTGGCTGTTCGCAGGGGTCTTCTCCAGAATCCTGCGGGAATCCGGCCTGGCTGCCGGGGTGGCCGGTCTGGCTGCGGGGATCGGCGTCAATGGGATTCTTTTCGCGGTGATCGCGTTTATCTCCTCCGCAATCTTTGCTACGGCATCCGGAACCGGGTTCGGAACCATCGCCGCCGGCATGGGGGTGCTTTATCCGGCCGGCCTTGCGTTGGGAGCTCATCCGGGGATTCTGGCGGGCGCGATTATCTCCGGCGCAGCCTTTGGGGATAATCTGGCTCCTATCTCAGATACGACGATCTGTTCCGCTGCTTCCCAGGGCGTGGATGTGCCGGGAGTGGTGCGTTCCCGGTTAAAATACGCGCTGGCTGCCGCCGCGCTTACGATAGCGGCGATTACGGTGGCCGGGGTGGTGCTGAACCAATCCGGCGCTCCGGCAGGCTCCTATGCATATGATCCGAAAACGTTATTTATGTTCCTCCCGGTTATCCTGACGATCATCATAGCGGCCAGGACGGGAAATATTATCATCGCCACCAGCATCGGCATCGTGGCGGCCGGGGCGGTGGCAGTGGCGGCGGGTCTAATCGATATCGTGCAGATCGACGTTGCCCAGGCGTCCATTCCCGCGCTGTTCTCCGTGTCGGGTGAGGGACTGGACCGCACAGTGGGAGGCGTACTGTATACCGGCCTGAGCAGCATGATCCAGGTCTGTGTGCTGGCCCTGCTGCTCTTCGGCGCCACCTCGATCATGCGGGCCGGCCACGGCGACCGGAAGCTGCTTGGCGTAATCAGCCGTATCGCCAGAGGGCCGGCGGCGGCCGAAGTCGTGATTTCCCTGATGGTGATCGGCCTGTCGGCCATTATGGGTCTAAATGCCCCGGCGATCCTGGCGGTAGGCGCTTCCTTTGCGAAGCCTATTTCCCAGAAGTTCGGAATCAGTCCGTACCGGACGGCGAATCTGCTGGATGCGCAGTCCAATACGCTTGTATACTGTATGCCCTGGACACCGGCGATTATCTACACGCTGGGATTCGCTGCCGACAGACAGGCTCCGCTGACGGCCGGACAGATTACCCCGTTCGTGTTCTACTCCTTTGCCATGCTGGCGGTTATGGCTGTCAGTATAATATTCGGTGTCGGGCGTAAGGATGGTATGCAGGCTCTGACGCAGAAGGAGCAGGAAAAGGGAGGCGTTATATCATGAAGAGGAAACGGCTGACGGAGTTATTTCCCTTTCTTCTGCCCCTGCGGCAGAAGCAGAGAAAATTTCTGTTTTACCTGAAAATGAAATTTGACAAGGCTATTTATAGCCATACGAAGGAAGAGGGCCTGCTGCCGCATCTGATCTTCGAGACCCATTCGCTGTTAATCAATCCGAATACAGGATACGATATCCGGTATCAATACAACAAGGTTCATAATCTGAAGCTGGCGGTGAAGACCATGGATCATATACTGATCCGCCCCGGCGAGACTTTTTCGTTCTGGCATCTGGCGCGGTATGCGGACAGAAAGGAACGCTATAAAGACGGCCTCTGCCTGGTGCACGGCGAGATCCAGGGGGTCTACGGGGGAGGGCTCTGCCAGTTGAGCAATCTTCTCTACTGGCTGTTCCAACACACGCCTTTAACTGTGGTGGAGCATCATAACCATGCGAAACACAGCTTCCCGGTACCGGAATCAGGAGTGCCGAGCTGGGTGGATGCGACGGTTAGCGAGGGCTGGCTTGACCTTAAAGTGAAAAATGAATCCAATGCCACGTTTCAGCTGGATTTCTCGTTTGACGAGGATAACCTTTATGGATGCATATTGGCAGACCGACCGGTTCCGCTGCCGGAAGAGGTGTCTGCGCTATAGGTTTCGGATAGTCTTGTAAAGAAATTTAGCAAAGTCAAATTTGACAAAAGATACAAAGCTTTTGGATTATAATATGGGAGGATGATAAATTTAAAAGCAGCCATATTGGATAGCAGGTAAATATTTATTTTAATCTAACTCTTCTGTGGGTATCAGCCAATTATTTAAAGTGGTCGCAGAAATAAATATGGAATAACAATGAAGGAGCATATCATTAAGACAAAATCTTTTACTGATATGCTCTCTTTATATATATAAATAAAAACGCTTGCTTTTTAAGTTTCTAATCTTGAACTATGACTAAAAGCAGGATAAAATTAGTTCTGGAAAGTCCTTGAATAGTCATAGAAATTAGTCATAGAAGAGTTAGAAAGGCGGAACCATATGATTTACACAGGTTCGGAATAAAGGTCTGGATGATGATATCTGTAAGCAATTAATTTTGAAAGCTTTACAATCAATGGATGATGCCGGCAAGCAAGAATTAATGGAAGTGCTGGAAAAAGCTTTGCCAGAAGTGCTGAGCGATGAACAGAAATCGAAGAAAATTTCTAATTTACTTCAGGCCATGAAAAAGGATGAGATTATTGCAGCAACGGGGAAAAATAGGTATGCAAAGTGGCATTTAGTAAATGATAACGGAAGTATAAAGGTATAATGAGGAAGACATAGGATGCACAATGAATTCGTGAAGGTAGAAGAGGATTTGAAACACTAAAAGAATTAATATGCTAAAATCGTGAGACTTTTTAAGTCTTAAATGCTTGAACGTACATGCAAAAAATGGGTTAAGAGAACCTATTTACGTAGAATTAGAATTACGGCGCAGTACATGCGCCGCCGGAGGAAAACATGATAAAGATCAGAAACGAACAGGAAACGGACTATAAGAAAGTAGAAGAAATCACCAGAAAGGCTTTTTATAATTTATATATTCCAGGATGTGCTGAGCACTATTTAGTTCATATCATGCGGCAGCATAAAGATTTTCTGCCTGAATTGGACTTTGTGATCGAAAAAGACGGTCAAATAATCGGAAATGTCATGTATACGAAAGCAAGGCTGGTGGACGAAAACGGGGAAGAAAAGCAAATCATCACCTTTGGGCCCGTCAGCATTTTGCCGGAGTACCAGAGAAAGGGGTATGGAAAAATGCTGCTGGAATATTCCTTTGAAAAAGCGGCTGGACTTGGATACGAGGTGATTGTAATATTCGGGAATCCGGGCAATTATGTAAGCCGCGGTTTTAAGAGCTGTAAAAAGTACAACGTCTGTATTGAAGACGGAACATTTCCGGCGGCGATGTTGGTAAAAGAGCTTAAGGCAGATGCGTTGGACGGCAGAAAATGGATTTATTACGATAGTCCGCTCATGCAGATCGACGAGGAAGAAGCACAGCGCTTTGACGACGGGCTGGGGAAAATGGAGAAAAAATACCAGCCGAGCCAGGAAGAGTTTTATATTCACAGTCACGCGTTTTTGAAATAAATTTCTTTGAGGCAGCGAGATTCCGAAAAATCCAAGCGGAAGAGACATGAAAGGCACGACGCCTTGCTTCAGATTCCGGCCAGACCTTTTTAAGACCGACGCAGTAATTAAGACTGATAAAAATAAAAGCAGATATAAATAAAAGCAGAATATATAGCTCTGTGACATGCTTCCTTCCGGGCAGGCAAGTAAAAAAACTTGTTGCTTAGAAGGGGGGATATCACAGAGCTATATATTTTACTTTAAGATTGCGCATTTATGCTATTTCCGATAATCCGTTAAATCGCTCCTAACGCAGCCATTGTAATATAATTATAAGGCTGGTTAAAGTGCGGCAGGAAGAACACATCCAGCAGTTTCAGCCGGTCGATGGTAACCTGCTCCTGAATAGCCAGTGAAAACATATGAATCCCCATCGAAATATCATAATCCGAGCACATCTGGGCCCCCAGGATCTGCCGTGTCTTACGGTCATAGACGATACGGATATTCACTTTATAGTTGTCCTCCCGGATAAACGCCGGTTTCTGCAGATCCTCGAAATCCGACACAGCGGCGTCATAGCCCAACTTCTCCGCCCGGGCCAATGTCATCCCGGTTGACACCATATTCAGGCCGAATATGCGGATCGCATTGGAGCCCTGCACGCCGGGAGACTCCAGATGAGTGCCGCAGGCATTGTGGGCGGCGATGATACCGCTTCGAACGGCGTTCGTAGCCAGAGCGATATAACTGGTATCCTGAATGGAGTTATCATAAACGGTAGCACAGTCTCCGATGGCGTAAACATCGGGAAGGCTGGTCTGCTGACGGCGGTTTACCTGATAGGCGCCGTTTTTAAACAGTGCCAGATGATCTTTGCCCAGCACATTGTTGGGACGGAAACCAATAGCCAGGACCACCATGTCCGTATCGAAGGTACCGCTGCCGGTTACGACCCGTTCTACCTTTTCCGAGCCTTCCAGCGCCTCTACGCCTGTATTCAAAACGAGATGAATGCCGTGGTCACTGAGCGTCTCTTCCATTCTGCGGCAATATTCCACATCATAATAATTTCCCAGTACATGGGGGGCGCAGTCGATGAGGGTGACGTCCCTGCCATTGCGGACGAAGGCTTCGGCCAGTTCCACTCCGATGTAGCCGCCGCCTACTATGGTAACTTTGCGGATCGACGGATCCTTTAACTTATCGATGACATCCTGGGCATTCTGGTATAGCTTTACATACTGGACATTCTGAAGGGTAATGCCCTCCATGGCCGGAGCGATAGGCAAAGAGCCGGTGGCCAGGATCAGACGGTCGTAGGGCTGGGCATACTTTGTGCCGTCTTTTCCGGTGGCGTGTACAATGCGGTTATCGAAGTCAATTGTGTCCACCGGGGTCTCCATATAGATTCTGGCTCCCTTTGATTCCAGTGTTTCCTTATTGGAATAGAAGAGGCCTTCTGGGCCGTCGATCTGATTCCCGATCCAGAGCGCCATTCCGCATCCGAGAAAGCTGATGTTTGAATTGGCGTCAAAGGCGACGACCTCTTTTCCCTTATAGTTATCCAGTATAGTGTTTAGTGCGGCAGTTCCAGCATGATTAGCACCTATCACAACGATTTTTTCCATTGCTTGTTCCTCCTGATTTTATTTTCGCCAGAAAGCCTTTCTCTAATTATAAAATAACGGAAAGTCTTTCTCTTATTATTATGAAATTTGTCCGGGAAAATGTAAAGGAATAATAGAAATATTATAAAATTTAAGAAAGCTAAAGAAACGAGATACAGATAAATTTAAGTGTATAATTTCGAACGCAAAAGAATAGCAAAGCCGCATGGATTCCCAAAAGTGAAATCCCTCAGAAAAACGGTACTAACCGTTCCCTTCCCTGCATACAATGTAAAAACATCGAAATTGTAGGGGGATTTCCTTGAAAGGCTATATAGAAGAACGCGCGATTGACATCGCCAATTACATAATCGACTACAATGCCACAGTGCGTCAAACCGCGAAGAAATTTGGCATCTCCAAGTCGACCGTGCACAAGGATGTAACGGATCGCCTGCTCCAAATCAATCCCGCATTGGCCCGGCAGGCTCGCAAAGTATTGGATGTCAATAAGTCAGAACGCCATATAAGAGGCGGCTTAGCTACTCGGGAGAAATATCTTCATCAGCATGAGAGTGAAGAGGTTCAGGAGTAGTCTGCCTCTTAGGCCGGAAATCAAAAACAGAAACGACGGACTCTGGGAAGAGGCTTGTCCAACTAGGATGCATTACGCGTACCCGGTTTACAAGCCCCTGCGCGCCGGCGGCCCATACCGCTGCGCATCCGGATTCTGTCGTTTTGTTTTGACATGCCCAAACTGATCAATTTGGGACATGTCCATTTCGACTTTTTGGCCAATTAGGGACAGGTCTATTTCGGAGTGGATTGGGATGTAACGGATTTGACAATTAGAATGTATCGAGGAGGGCCGTTTGGAAAAATTGACATATTTCCTAAAGGATCGTGTAAAATTTTGTGGGTTAAAGAGATTGACTTTCTTAACCAAACGTTTACAATGAAAATTGCATTAAGGGGGATAGAGATGGAAGAGCAGATACAACAAAAGACAGAACTGGCGGCTGAACCAAAGAGATTATTTTCAAACGGGGATCTTCGAAAGTTAATCATACCATTAATTATAGAACAGCTTTTGGTAGTCATGGTCGGTATGGCGGATACGATCATGATTTCCGGCGTAGGAGAAGAGGCGGTCTCCGGGGTTTCCCTGGTGGATACGGTTACCGTGCTGTTAATCAATGTCTTTACGGCTATGGCGACCGGCGGGGCTGTGGTCTCCGGGCATTATATCGGGCAGAAGAGAGAAGAGAGGGCATGTAAAGCGGCTGATCAGCTTGTTTTATTTACCTTAGTCTCTTCTTTTGCTATTATGATGGTTTTGTTAGTGGCGCATCAGTTTATATTAAGCCATGTGTTTGGACGGATCGATGCAAATGTTATGGAGAACGCGAAGATTTACCTGCTGATTACGGGGGTGTCGCTTCCATTTCTGTCTGTGTATAACGCCTGTGCCGCGCTGTTCCGGGCGATGGGAAATTCCCGGATCTCAATGATGATCTCCCTGCTGATGAACGTGATTAACATTACTGGGAATGCGATTCTGATCTATGGCGCGGGTATCGGTGTTGCGGGCGCGGCGATCGCGACGCTGGTCTCAAGAATCGTAGCTTCGGTGGTGATCCTGGTGCTGCTGCGTCAGGAGAAGCGGCAGATCCATCTGAGTAAAAAATTTGAATGGCGGTTTAACCGGCATCTGGTGAAGAAGATCCTGCATATCGGGATACCGAACGGGCTGGAGAACAGTATGTTCCAGCTGGGGAAAATATTGGTGCTGAGTCTCGTTACTTCTTTTGGAACTACGGCTATCGCGGCCAACGCGGTGTGCAATAGCGTGGGGCTGTTCCAGATACTGCCGGGATCGGCTCTGAGCCTGGCGGTAGTGACGGTGGTGTCCCAGTGCGTGGGGGCCGGGGATTATGGACAGGTTACCTATTATACGAAGAAATTAATGTTTCTGACGCATGTGTTCATGATCGTGACAAATCTGGTAGTGGTTCTGGGATGTCCGCTGATCGTGATGGCGTATAATCTGACGCCGGAGACCGGGAAGCTGACAACAGAGATATTGATTTATCATGCGGTGTGCTGTATGGTGATCTGGCCGTCTTCGTTTACGCTGCCGAATGCATTGCGGGCTTCGAACGATGTGAAGTTTACGATGATCGTAGCGATCGTATCCATGTGGGTGTGCAGGATTGGATTTAGTTATGTTCTGGCGAAGTTTTTGGGCTGGGGCGTGTTTGGAGTCTGGGTAGCGATGACAATAGACTGGTTATGCCGGGCGGTTTGCTTTGTAACGCGGTTTGTGCGCGGGAAGTGGAAGCTGCAGAGGATATAGATGATTTATAAGCGGATATAGAAGGTGTAAAAATCAATACTTGTCAATTAGAGGTATCATATTTTATAATGTAGAGAAACTATTTCCTAGAAAATAATCTTATGGATTTTAAAGTGGTGATTTTAAAGTAGTGATTTTAAAGTGGGAAGATTTCCGGTATGCTGGATATTTATAAAGGCTGGCATACAGAAATGTGGATTAGTTTATGGGCTGTAGTAAAGAACGGGGCATTGGCAGATCAGTGAGCGGGTGAACCGTTTGGGGTTGAAAGGAAGGCTTTACCGCCTGAAGTTTCGAATAGTGGTTGTATGGTGCAATTTCCGCAAGCGGAATCGGGAGTTTTTCCGGGATGCTGTGGAATCAGGGGAACAGGGTGAATCGAACATACAGGAGGAATAACGTGGATAGAGAATTAGTAATCGTGTTGGATTTTGGCGGACAGTATAATCAGTTGATAGCCAGACGGGTAAGAGAGTGTCATGTGTATTGTGAGGTTCATCCTTACCATTTAAGCCTGGACAAGATTAAGGAAATGAATCCAAAGGGTATTATTTTTACGGGCGGACCGAACAGCGTCTATGGAGAGGATTCTCCTCTGTGTGATCCGGGTATATTTAAACTGGGAATCCCGATCCTGGGGATCTGCTATGGAGCGCAGATGATGATGCATCAGCTGGGGGGGAAAGTAACCCAGGCTCCTGTGCGGGAATATGGAAAAATGGAAGTAAATGTGGATAACTCATCCAAATTATTTGGGAATGTGTTGACAAATTCGGTGTGCTGGATGAGCCACACGGATTATATAGAGAAACCGGCCGATGGTTTCCGCATCTGCGCGGTTACGGAGTCCTGTCCGGTGGCCGCGGTGGAAAATGTGGCGGAGCGGTTATATGCCGTACAGTTCCATCCTGAAGTGGTGCACACGCAGGAAGGCATGAAAATGCTGGCGAATTTCCTGTTCGAAGTCTGCGGCTGCGCCGGGGACTGGAAGATGGATTCGTTCGTGGAGACGACGATCCGGGGACTGCGTGAGAAGGTAGGGAATGGAAAAGTATTGTTAGCCCTGTCCGGCGGCGTGGATTCTTCGGTAGCGGCGGTACTGCTGTCTAAGGCGGTCGGAAAACAGCTGACCTGTGTGTTCGTAGACCACGGGCTGCTTCGGAAGGATGAAGGGGATGAGGTGGAAGAGGTGTTCGGGCCGAACGGGCCTTATGACCTGAACTTTATCCGGGTGAACGCACAGCAGCGGTTTTATGTGAAATTGGCCGGGGTTGCGGAGCCTGAGCGGAAGCGGAAGATTATTGGCGAAGAGTTTATCCGGGTGTTTGAGGAAGAGGCGAAGAAGATCGGAGCTGTGGATTTTCTGGTGCAGGGGACGATTTATCCGGATGTAATTGAGAGCGGCCTGGGGGATTCGGCGGTGATCAAGTCTCACCACAATGTGGGAGGACTGCCGGATTATGTGGATTTTAAGGAGATTATCGAACCGTTACGGGATTTATTTAAGGATGAAGTCAGGAAGGCTGGGTTAGAGCTGGGAATCCCGGAGAAGCTGGTATTCCGGCAGCCATTCCCGGGGCCGGGGCTGGCCATCCGGATTATCGGCGATGTGTCGGAGGAGAAGATACAGATTCTACAGGAGGCGGATGGTATCTTCCGGGAGGAGATGGCGAATGCCGGGCTGGATAAGACGGTTGGACAGTATTTTGCCGCGCTTACGAATATGCGGTCGGTTGGAGTTATGGGGGATGAGAGGACTTATGACTATGCGATCGCGTTGAGAGCGGTGAATACTACGGATTTTATGACGGCGGATGCGGCGGAGCTGCCTTGGGATGTGATTGGGAAGGTGTCCAGCCGGATTGTGAATGAGGTTATGCATGTGAATCGGGTACTGTATGATTGTACGGGGAAGCCGCCGGCTACGATTGAATTCGAGTGAGTTTACCGGTTGAAAAAACCTAGTATTTATGCGGGTTTCAAACAAATTTGTTTAGTGCGTGGCAATGATTTGGCAACATTTGATACCTACTGACATAATGTGCGCGTACAATAAGCCAAACGAATATGCTTGCATATTCAGTTGGCGAATGTCACGACAACGAAGTTATTTTACTTCAAATAGCATAGAAAAACCTTACTGATTTTTAGTTTCCAGAAATGGAACAAAAAGTTGGTAAGGTTTTTTTATGCTTATTTTTCTTTTTTCAATTCACTCACAAGAAAATCGCTAAGTGCTTTAGATGGAGCTTTTGCCCAATGATGGGAAGTATCAAGTTCGGGATATTTGTAGCGCCATTGATCGTATTCTTCTTTGGTGATCTCGCCTTGTTCCAACTTGGCAGACATTTGCTGCCACGCCTGAAACATATTGAACAGAGAAGTATAGTTATCACGATTGGACTTGTCCAGACGCAGACAAAGTTCCCCGTCTATTTCACTTATTTTAAGTCCGTACACATCTTCTAATGTAAAGAGGGTGTGCATAAGTCCGATGTAGGTGTCTATGTTGGGTACAGTGAGGGCGTGGGTACTGATATCAAAGATACCGGCCATTTCTTTTACAAGATCAATCTTAGGCACTCTGGCTTCTGACTCATATTGTGCCATACGGACATCAGAGGTTTTGCCGAGAAAGCCTAGAATTTCCCCAAGCTGCTTTTGTGTCATTCCTTTTCTATTGCGGAAAAATTTGATACGTTGTCCGATTGCCATAATAATAGTCTCCTTTGTTAATTGTCGTATTCTTCGTCAATCCATTGCTTCAACTTATCCTGTAATACTTTTTTATCCGGCAAGTACAGTTTATATTCAGAAGCATAGATATTAGCATCTTTGGGCAGAGTAATTTCGACCAATGCGTCATTTTTCTCTTTGCATAACAAAATACCTATCGTTGGATTTTCTGTATCTAACTTTTCATATCTGTCATAATAATTTACATACATTTGCATCTGGCCGATATCCTGGTGAGTTAATTTGTCAACTTTTAAATCAATCAAAACATAACAGTGTAACAAACGATTATAAGTAACAAGATCAACGTAAAAATTATCTTCATTAAATGTGAATCGCTTCTGTCTTGCTTCAAACAGATAGCCTTTCCCCATCTCCAAAAGAAATTTCTGTAATTTATCAATAATTGCCGATTCTAAGTCAGATTCCACATATTTTGCCTTCTCTTCTATTCCGAGAAATTCCAGAACTGTTGGTTGTTTTATGATGTCCTGTGGTTTTGCAATTACATTTCCTTCTGTTGAAAGACACAAAATATCTGATTTATCTTTACTTAATGCCAATCGCTCATACAAACTTGAATTATATTGCCGTTGTAGTGTTCTAACACTCCAATTTGATTTCACTGCTTCTATTTCATAGAAATTGCGCTCGTTGGCATTCTCAATTCGCATTAATTGTAAATAATGCGACCAAGATAATTGGAATGGCACATCTTCATTTAAAAGGCTAAACACCGTTTCGCTTTTTTCGATTGCAAAAAGGCTAAACACTGTTTCACTTATTCGCTCCTTGTAAATCAGATAAAATTTTCTGGCATTTTTCAGTGTGTCACCAGAAAATCCCCGGCCAAATTCATTCAATAATTTTTCTGACAAATTCTTGATAACCTGTTGCCCATATTTTGCCCGGGTGCTGCCTTCCTGCTGTTCTTCAACAATCCATCTTCCAATAGAATAATAGGTCATTAACTGTATGAAATTTACATGTTTTACTGCAAGGCTACGGGCATACTGAATCAAATCCACAGTGTTTAGATATAGCCTCTCTATATTTGTTTCCGATATGGAGACATCCGCTTTATGTTCCATTTTATTTCGCTCCTATTCAAATTTTGATTGATGAGAAACTAAACATATATGTTTGTGTAGAGTATAACACAAGCGAAAATGAATAACAATAAGAAACTAAACAAAAAAAGTTAATATTTTTCTGCAAACCACTTGACTTAACGTTAAATGTTTAGTGATATAATGTTGCGGAACTTAAATAAATATGTTTAAGAAAGGAGGGGCAAAATTGCAAAGTAAAATTTTCATCAGAATTGCAGGAGAATCAAGAAGGACTTTAAAGCAAGGCGTGAGGCTAAAATCCGGGAACTGATGAAAAACTATAAGGAAACAGAAATTCCGGCCAGAGAGGGCGTGAAGGAAGCATTAAAACGTAATCAAGAAATTTGCAGACGCAGAAACGAATTATACCACCAACAGAACGATTTAAAGGGAACAGTATACAAGCTGGAACAAGATTTAAGCCGGTAGGAAATGAGGGCAGCCCCGGAGTGCTGGCGGCTGCCCTTATAATAATTTATGAGTGTTCTTCTTTATCCAGAGGAGCAGCGTAGACTTCTGTCATCATTCGGACGCCAATACGAAAACCGTCAATGAAATTTTGTTCTAGTTCAAGCGGTAACAGGTCAAGGTGGGAATCTATCAATTCGTCAAATTCGTCTTTTAATTCATCTGGCAGTTTTTCAATAAATACAGAATAGGATTTAAAGGCTTTATCCCCATTTACTTTGAAACCCTCTACTGTTGTATGAAATTTTGAATAGGGATATAACTCCCCATTATAAAGTTGTTCTAAGATTTTTTCCATTTCGGAACCTCCTTACGCGATTGTTTCTATCTGGTGACAAGTTTAGCATAATTTTTAACTATACTCAATATAAAAGTTTCTAATCAGTCACAAAATTTTGTAGGGTGTAGTCATGCAGTGGATTTTACGGGATATTCCGCTGGGGAGAAATATTCAGACGGTTCGAATGAAAAAGGATATGACGCAAAAAGAGGTAATTGAAAAGTTGGAATTAATGGGAGGGCTTATGTCAAGAAGTACGCTGGCGAATATAGAAGCAGGCCGAAGGAACATCAAAGCAAGTAATTTAAAGGCGTTGAAGATATTATTTGATGTGGATTACGAGGAATTTTTCAAAGATTGAATATCGGATTTTTAAGTGACATATGATTGTTTCTATCCAGTGTCATGATTATGAAATTTATTGACTATACTCAAACCAAGTTACTAATTGGTCACAAGGTTGGAGGTATAGTATGCAGTGGATATTGCAGGACATTCCACTAGGAAGAAACATTCAGACCGTGCGGATGTCAAAGAATATGACACAAATAGAAGTGGTGGAGCAATTACAACTAATGGGCAGCATGATGTCACGAAGCACATTGGCAAATATAGAAGCTGGGAGAAGGAACATCAAGGCCAGTGACTTAAAAGCGTTACAAGTTTTGTTTGACGTGGAGTACAGCGAGTTTTTTAAAGATTGAGAAAATGCTTATTGTTATTTTTCCTTGATAAAAGGAATAACATGGTGCTAGCGCCATGTTATTTAAAGTGATTAAGAATAAGATTATGTATGGAGTTAGAGTGAGGTTAAAACTAATGGAAAAACTAATGAGCAATCAATATGCATGGTCTGTATTATCTTTGTGTACAATATTTTCTCTTATATTTGCAATATATACATGGATTGTTGGAAGAAAAACAAAAGAAATTTCAGTAGATTATTTTAGTAATGAAATAATAAAACAAGGGAAAAATCCTATCTCTAAACTGAATATTGAATTTGATGGCAAGTCAATTCAAGATTTAACTTCAACAATTTTTTATATTTGGAATAGTGGAAGTGAAGTTATTAATCATGATGATCTTGTTGAAAAATCCCTAAAAATCAAATGTAAATCAGAATCTTTTTTAGATGCTCAAGTTATTAGGCAGAGTGATGACAGCAATAACTTTTCTGTTTTGAATTTTACATCGACTTATATTGAACTTATATTTGATTATATGGATAGTGGTGAAGGAGTTAGTCTTCAAATACTGCATACGGAATCAAGCGATGATTTATTCGTTAATTGTAAAATAAAGGGTGGTAGGCCTATAAGAAATTGTATTGAATTGAAAAAAAATAAGGGTATTCGTGGAATTTGGCGTTCTTGTTTCGATGAATTGTTTCCAATGCTGATTGTAGCTTTAGGATTTTGTTGTACAATAGTAGTATCACAATTCGTGGGATTTCCGTACAAGGAGTACAAAACATTTGTGTTCATCGTTTCTATTGTTGTTGGTGTCATATTGTTCGTATTGTATTTAAAAATGAAGAAAAAAGTAAAAAACGTATTGCATAGAACAATTCCAAATGAATTAAGGTAATCATAAGGAAACAATCCAGTATATAAAGTTTTGTTGTAAGCTTAGAATAGACGGTCAAGAAATGTTACTCCGTGATACCCGTATGATACCTGTTTCTTCCGAAATGATATATAAGCAGTATAATTTGAATAAAACAGGCACGAAAAGCCTTGATGTAAACACCATATAATTAACAAACAAGTTAAAGACCTAGGAAGTTCGAGTGAGAAAAGGCTACGACAATTTCAGAAATATATGCCCTGATGGTTGACAAATCATGGTATAGTGATAATATTAAATAAAAATTTATAATAATATTATTAAAATAATGAATAACAATATCGAATTTGGGGAGGGTACAGTGGGAGCATCTATTAAACAAATGGTATATGATGGGGTACTATGCGATATTATCAATGGGGTCTATCCCCTTGATTATGTTTTTAATGAGAAGGAACTTGTGGAGAAATACAATGTCAGCAAATCGCCGGTGCGTGATGCCCTGATTGAACTTTGCAATGAGCAGGTTTTGCGGAGCATACCGCGTTATGGCTATGAGATCGTACGCATTACAGAAAGAAGGGTGAGAGAAATTACGCAGTTTCGAAGACTTCTGGAAGTGGATGCGTTTCGTGAAAATTGCAGGAATTACTCTGATATGATGTTAAAAAAGATTGTGGATTTTAACCGTGAGGCCAATGCCAGCTGGCCGAAAACACGTTATGAGGCCTGGCGTACGAATATTGACTTTCATTCGATGCTGTATTCCTTTACAAATAACCAGTTTGTTCAGGAAGTTCTGGAAAAGTCTTTGAGTATTCTTTATCGTGCCTATGCGCAATTGTACTGGCCCTCCAAAGACATCAGCTTGAACTGGAAAGAGGATTATCATAATGCGATTGAGTATCATATGCAGAAAGGCGATTATGATGCTGCGACCGAGATGTTATGCAAGGATATTGAAGATATCTCGATTTATATTACAGATTAGAGATCCGAGTACGCATGCAGAGTAAAATATAAATATATAAAAAAGAGAACCCGGAAAGTTGCAGAAATGTCGCTTTCCGGGTTTTTTTAGTACCATAAAAGTGTAGGTGTTAAAGAGTAATTTACTCTGACACCCACACTTTTATGTTACTAAAAGTCCTCCGGAGGATCGCCCTGCGGCGGAAAGGAAGACACCGCTTACGCGGCCCGCCGCAGGCGGAGAGGGTTCTTCCTCAGGTTTGGGTATGCCCGCTGCTCAGGACCGGGATGCTCCGGACAGCCGGATTCATTTGTGTCTCCCCGGGAGCGCGGAGGGCTTACGTTTACACCCGCTAAGTGAAATCGGAAAGCCGGGTTCAGGAACCGAGCCTATTCACCAGGAACACGTGATGTGTTCCTGGTTCAGAGGCTCTTGCCCGTCGGACGTGAAGTCCGCCGGGCATCCTGAGCCCGGCTTTCCGATTTCACTAAGCGGGAGCTCAGCCGCCCTATGCGCTCCCGGGGAGACACAAAGGAATCCGGCTGTCCGGAGCATCCCGGCCCTGAGCAGCGGGCATACCCAAACCCGAGGAAGAACCGCGGAGAGTTTCGCAAGCGAAACTCTTTTTGATATCGGGAAGGCTGGCATTCTACTATAAAAGAGTTGTGCAGAAAGTGTAATTTATTATGAAGTTATACCTTTGTTTTGTAAAATACAGACAAAAATTGCAGTCCCTTTTTGGCTAATAAGTTTATTGACAATATTACTGATAATATTTATAATCACATTATAATGATTTGAGCATTACTCAAGGTTAGTACAAAGAGCAAACAGTTCATTTTCAACAACTTACAAAAACATAAGGAGGGAAACTAGTGGCAATTAAAAACGTGGCATCAAAAACAGGCAATGAAAAAGCCAACATTAACAGAAGCCAGGTCGAGCATCGCGCAACCTGGATGGCTCTAACTTATGAAGAGGCTAAAAAAGCCGGTGCTGATGCTGAAACTATTACAAGAAAAGCGATTAAGCGCACAGGTAACATTCACGGCCTTGGATGGAAGGAGAAGACCGGGGATATTTCTGATTTAACTAATTTTGACAAAGTCTTTTTTAATGATATTGGAAAGGCAACGTTCGAAATTGAAACGTCCAGTACGATAGACGATGTCTATGCAGAGTTTCATTATTGTCCTCTTCTCGCCGCATGGCAGAAGATGGGATATGACGATGAAACCTGCGCGCATCTTTGCGATATGGCAATGGATGGTGACAGGGGGATTGCCGAATCTATGGGTTACAAGCTCGAACTTACCGATACAATTGCAAAAGGTTGCGCCACCTGTAAACTCCATTTTCATAAATAATGGAGAGGTATTCTGTTAAATTGAGTAATGGTCAAAAAATTAAATTCTTTTCTTTAATTGTATAGGAGGATCTAAGAGTATGGAATATGTAAAATTTGGTAAAAGCAGCTTTGAGGTTTCTCGTATGGTTCTGGGATGCTGGGGACTCGGCAGTGATTTCTATGGTAAGGTGGATATTGATACCGTTATTAATACTGTACATGCAGCGGTTGACGGAGGCATCAATTTGCTTGACACAGCTCCGAACTATGGAAACTCGGAAGAGGTTCTTGGTAAGGCCCTTAAGGGAATCAGAGACAAGGTTATTCTCGCCACAAAGTGCGGTAATATCAAGTATGAAGGCGGTTCTTACAAGCTTTTAACACCTGTAAGCATGAGAATGCAGTTGGAAGAGAGCCTTCGCCGCCTTGGCACAGATTACATAGACCTATATCAGATTCATTGCCCGGATTATAACAGCTCTATGGAAGTTGCTTATGCTACCATGAATAAGTTCAAAGAAGAAGGATTGATTCGGGAGTGGGGTGTTTGCAACCACAATGCTCAGGAAGTGCTGAATGCTGCTGATGCGGGTGCTGTGTCTGTTCAGACAATTTACTCTCTCACAAGAAAAGCTGCCGGAAGAGATATTATTCCTGTTGCAGCGAATGCCGGGCTGGGAGTCGAAGTATATGGCGCGCTGGCAGGTGGATTGCTTTCCGGTAAGTATGACAAGCCCAGAGTTGTCGAGAGTGCGGAAGAACGCCGGCCTATGTTCTATCATGAGTTCCGGGAAGAAAACTGGGCCAAGACCGAAAAATTACTTGCGGTTCTTAAAAAGGTTGCTGACGGACGTGGTCTGCCCATGTCTCAGGTTGCAATTAGCTGGACGCTGAGCAATCCGCTTGTTTCCTGTGCTCTGGTTGGCGCGAAGTCTCCTGAGCAGGTGGAAGCAAACATCGCAGCCGCTTCTGTTAAGCTTACAGAGGAAGAAATCGCTGAACTCAATGCAACTGTATATTAATTGCAAGGTTAACGTGACAGGTTGACGGGATATTAAGGAGACACTAATCAAATTTGTGTCTCCTTAATATAAAAAAACACCCTAAATGGAGAAGGAGGGGCAAAATGAAAAAAAGAATATTAAGTGTATTGCTTGTAGCTGTAATGGTGGTTAGTTTATTGGCAGCCTGTGGAAATTCTGAAAAGACACCTGTTGATGCCGGTACTACGGCGAAAGATGGGAAAAATGAATCGCAAGGCGTTACTTCCGGTATGGAGGCTGTGGAGGGGCTGGAAGCGAATGCTCCTGAGGCTCCCACGACTACCGGAGCAGGTGTTAAGATTGGTTTTGTTTCCACCGGCGTATTGGGAGATAAAGCGCTTACAGATACTACATGGGCAGGGTTAAATAAGCTGAAAGAAGACTATCCGGATGTGGAGATTAAAATTTATGAATCTCCCAATGGAACAACAGACTGGGAACCCAATATTATTGCTGCTTCCGAGTGGGCGGATTTGGTTATTGTAAATGCCTCCTCCTGTGGTGAAATTCTTTTAAGCGTTGCGGAGCGTTTCCCGGATGTCTATTATGTGGCAAATGAATTTCCTGTAGAAGATAATCCGCAATTTGCCTCCGACGTTTATGCCTGTAATGAGGTCGCATTCCTTTTAGGCTGTCTGGCGGGTCTGTTTACACAGAACACAGATATCCCCGGCATCAACGAGGAACATGTTGTAGGTTACATTTCCGGTATGGAGGCTCCCACAACCCTGGACTATTTCACCGGTTTTGAAGCCGGTGCAAAATTCACCTGTCCGGATGTTACCGTTCTTCAGTCCTGGACCGGTTCCTATACCGATCCGCTGCTTGCTAAAGAAATGACAAAAGGGATGATTTCGCAGGGGGCCGACTGTATTCTGGGTTGTATCTCTTCGGCAGTCGTAGGTGTTTTTGAAGCTTGTGACGAAGCAGATATCTATTCTTTTGGCCTTGATACGAACAAGGATGCGGATTATGAAGGTAAAATTATCACTTCCGGTTTGAAGTGCGGAGATGTCACCTCATATAAATTTGGGAAAGAGTTTATTGAAGGTACCTGGGAACCGGGCTTTATTCTTATGGACTGTGCCTCCGGCGCTCTTGATATCACAGATATGGCCACCATTAAAGAACATTTACAGATGGATGTAATTGACGATTATTACAATCAGGCTATTGAGATTCGTGATGACCTTCGTGCCGGCAAGATAGAGGTTCCATATATTCCTGCCGCCAGAGGTGAGGAATAAATCAATTAAGTCTGGTTAGTTGATATCGCTTAGGGGGTTTGCATGATACCTGCGGCCAGGCTTTATGAGCCTGACTGCAGGTATTTTACACTTGGCGGACGAATGGCGTCTTTGAGCCGTTCAATCTAAATACATAGCCTGCAGGGAGAAAGGGAAAAGGCATGCAACAGCAAAAAACTGTTGAAATGAAAAATATTCACAAACAGTTTCCTTTTGTGAAAGCTGTAGATGGAGCCAGGTTCGATTTATTCAAGGGCGAAATTCATTCTCTTATAGGGGAAAACGGTGCAGGAAAATCGACAATGATGAAAATTCTGTACGGTATGTATCCAATCGATCAGGGTGAAATCTTTTTAAATGGTGAGAAAGTTGATTTAAGTAAATATAATACGCATAGCGCCATTAAACACGGCATTGGAATGGTCCATCAGGAATTTATGCTTGTGAAGGAAATGACAGTTCTTGAGAATATTATTCTTGGTGTGGAACCTACAAAAAGAAACTCTAAGATGGCGTTGGATTTTACCGCAGCCCGAAAAAAAATCAATCATTATATAGAAAACTACCAGATGAATGTTCATTTGGATAGAAAAGTATTGAATATATCTGTTGGTGAAATGCAGAGAGTTGAAATTATCAAGGCTCTTTATCGCGGGGCGGATGTACTGATTCTCGATGAGCCCACCGCTGTTCTTACTCCGCAGGAAGCCGACAAATTGTTCGAAATTCTGGATATTATGAGAAAAGATGGGGTGACGATTGTATTCATTTCTCATAAGCTCAAAGAAGTTATGGCGATCAGTGACCGCATCAGTGTTATGCGTGGGGGCAAATATGTTGCTACAGTCCATAAGTCTGACACAACGATTCCTGAACTTGCAAAAATGATGGTTGGACGCGAGGTGTTTCTTGATGGAAAACGTTCTATGGTTGAAGTGGGTGAGCCGGTTTTACAGGTAAAGAATGTCTATGTTCCCTCCGAACGGGAGTTATCCAAAAACAGAGATATTTCTTTTATGGTTCGGGCGGGAGAAGTTCTCGGTGTAGCCGGTATTGATGGAAATGGGCAAAGTGAGCTGGGAGAAGCGATCGCAGGCTTAAGGCCTGTTGAGAAGGGCGAAATTATACTGGGTGATAAAGTGATTTCCAATAAAGCTCCGCACTACGTTAGAGACTGCGGACTTGCCCATATCCCGGAAGACCGTAATGACCGCGGCTTGAATAAGGAGCATACGGTGACCTATAACCTGGTGGCGGCAGAGATTGGAGATGCGCCTTTTTCAAAGTACAGCATCATTTCGGAGAAAGAAATGAGGAAAGTTTCGGAAGAAAGAATCGAACGCTTCGATATCCGGCCGCGGGATCCACGCAATTTGGCCATGGGTTTTTCCGGCGGAAATGCGCAGAAAATTGTAGTTGCCCGTGAACTGGGGGCGCCGGGGAAAAAGCTTCTGCTGGCGGCACAGCCGACGCGTGGTGTGGATATCGGTAGTATTGAGGGAATTCGCCGGCTTATTGATAAGGCAAAGCGTGAAGGCCTTGGAGTGCTGCTTATTTCAGCGGATATTGATGAGATTTTGGCTCTTTCCGACAGAATTATTGTTATGTATGAAGGACGTATATCGGGAGAAGTGGTCAATGACGAATATCTGACGGATGAGAAGCTTGGTATGCTGATGTTAGGAGGCGAAGCGGATGCTAAAAGTTAAGTCTGAGAAATTTGAAACAACGATAAGAATCGTTTTGGCTTTTGTTTTTTCTTTTGTTCTTTTTGGTGTGGTCATTGCGATATGCGGACACAATCCGATCGACGCTTTTTATCAGTTGTTCCGAGGCGGATTTGGGTCCAAGTTTAATTTTGGTTCTCTGATTGAAGATTTTATTATGATTTTGACGATTGCATCTGCATACAGTCTGACAAGAAGAATCGGTTATTTCAATTTAGGACTTGAGGGCTCCTTTTATCTTGGCGCAATGTTCTCGGCGGCGCCGGCGTTCCTTCTCCCGGATTTACCCAAAATTGTAATCATTCCCATTAGTCTGGCGTGCGGTTTTATCGTAGCTGCGCTGTATGGCAGCATATGCGGTATTCTGAAAGCTTATTATAACGTAAATGAGGCATGTACTACCATTTTAATGAACTATGTGGCAATGTTTTTCTGCGACTTTATGATCAACAATGTTTGGGTGTCTCCCGGTTCACCAATCCCGCAGACCCCCCGTGTTCAGGAAAATGCTATGTTTGCGAAATTACCGCTTTCTCCCAGCCGTGCGAGTACGGCAATTTTTGTAGCGTTTCTGGTTTACATTTTTGTGTACTTTTTGACCTTTAGAACAACGTTTGGTTTTAAAATCAGAAATGTTGCGACCAATGCAAGGTTTTCGGATACCGTGGGCATGAAGTCAAAGCGGGTGGTACTTGCCACGGTAATGCTCAGTTGTGGCCTTGGCGGTATTGCCGGAGGTCTGGAAGTGCTGGGGATTTATGGAAGCTTTATTCAGAATTTTTCACAGAATTCAGCGTTCCAGGGCATTATCGCATGTCTGCTTGTAAACAACAACCTGGCGTTGGTGCCTCTTTCTTCCTTCTTTATTTCCTTCACGAGAGCAGGAGGCAGCGGTATGGAATATTATACGGGTATCTCCAGCGCGCTGATTTATACGGTGACACCTCTTATGATTCTTTTTGTTTCTATGGAGAAAATGTTTGATTATAAGAGATTTTTCAGATTTGTCAGAAAAATTTTTGTTCGGAACAAAGAAATGAACGTGAAGGAATAAGGAAGGGGGGAAGAATATGCTTGCAAATTGGTCGGAAATTTTAGAAAAAATATTTTCCTATACATTGATTCACGATGGATTTGTAGCTACTGTGCCGATTTTTTATGCTTGCATGTGTGCAGTTATTAGCCGACAGGCAAATATCGTTAATATTGCCGCAGAAGGGATTATTATGTTCGGGGCCTTCTTCGGATTTGCCGCCAGTTATTTTACCGGGAGCTGGATATGCGGAGTTTTGGCGGGCATGTTGATTGGGGTGTTGGTGTCATGGTTTATGGGGAAAGCCTATCTGAATTATAAGGTGAATATTTTTGTTGTAGGCCTTTCCGTCAATATGATTGCAGCGTCCGGGACACGTTTCCTGTTGAATGCCATTTTTGGGGCTAACGGAAACTTTGTCAGTGATAAGGTGCAGGCCATAGCAAAAGTGAATTTGGGATTTCTCAATAAGAGTCCGGTGCTTTCCAGTCTTTTCAGCGGCTACGCGGTGACGGATCTGTTTATTATACCACTTGTCATTGCGGTCTGGTACATGCTTTATAAGACGGTATGGGGCCTTCGGCTTCGTTCTGTGGGCTTGAATCCTATGGCATCCATGACAGCGGGGATTGATGTGAGGAAGAAACAGATGCAGGCCCTCCTTCTGTCAGGGGCATGTGCAGGTATTGGCGGCGCCCATCTGTCTTTGGGCTATTCCTGCTTCTTCATTGAGGGCATGAGCGGAGGGAAAGGATTTATGGGTATGGCGGCCATGCAGTTTGGAAATGCCAATCCGTTGGCTGCCGGCGTTGGCTGCGTCTTCTTTGGTATGTCCCAGTCCGTTGCCTCCCGTATCGCGCCCTGGGGTATTCCCAACCAGTTTGTTTCCATGTTCCCTTATGTGGCTACGACGCTGGTTCTCGCTATCACTGTGATTATTCAACGGATGAAACGCCGCAGGGAAGAGTCTGCGCTGGTTGGAAAGAAAGCATGATATAGAGCGGCTTTCTCCGGATTGGAAGTGAAGGGAGTATCGTTACTATGATTAGAGAAGAGATAAATGATATTATCGAACGCAGGCAAAGTGATTTTGAAAAAATTTCCGATAAAGTATGGGAATTTGCGGAGACAAGCTTTTTGGAAATACGGTCTGCAAAGATACAGGCAGACTATATGGAAAAAAGAGGTTTTGAAATCACAATGCCTGCGGCAGGGATGGACTCGGGGTTGGTGGCGCATTGGGGAACAAAGGAACCTGTTATTGCTTTTTTGGGTGAACTGGATGCGCTGCCAAACTTAAGCCAGGCGGCTGATGTTGCAGAACCCAAAGCGGTTCAACCGGGAACTCCCGGCCATGGGTGCGGCCATAATCTGTTTGGAGCAGGAAGCATGGAGGCTGCGTGCGCTGTGAAAGAATATCTGGAAAAACACCATATAAAAGCATCTGTGCGTTATTACGGGTGTCCGGCAGAAGAAGGCGGGGGCGGAAAGGTCTACATGGTTCGCGAGGGGTTATTTGATGATGTGGATGCTGTCATTGCCTGGCATCCATACCATTACTGGGATATTACGACTTCAGGAAGAGCAATTACATCTGCTTACTTTCAATGGGATGGCGTGTCGGCTCATGCTCTACATGCGGAACAGGGCAGGAGCGCTCTCGATGCGCTGGAACTTATGAATATCGGCTATAATTTTCTCAGAAAATTGGTCCAGGAAGATACCAGAATGTCTTATTCCATCATCGATAGTGGCGGTAAAGCCGCAAATGTGGTTCCTGACCATGCAGAAGGCTTTTACCAGCTCAGGCATCCGGATCTGAACTATTTAAAAGAAGTATTTCAGCGAGTGATAGATATAGCAAAAGGAGCTGCGCTTATGACTGGTACTAAAATGTCGGGACCTTTCGTTGCCAGCAGCTATGCAAACTATTTGGTGAACAATACGCTCAATGAAGCTTTAAGAGAAAACATGGAGGAGCTACTTCCGCTAGATTACACAGAAGAAGAATTGGAGTATGGCCGGAAATTCCTGGCGGTAGGCACTCATCCGCAGGCTTTAGAGCCTTACCGGTCCGACATTAATATCGGACAGGAGCTGATTCATTCCGATGTCTGTGATGTCAGCTGGAAAGCTCCGCTAACCCATTTTTTTGGTGTGACTTTAGCTGAGGGGACGAAGCCTCACAACTGGGGAACAGTTGCACAGGGAAAGAGTGACGCGGCAAAACGCGGGATGCACGCATCTGCTAAATTGATGGCAAATCTGGCTCTTGATTTGATTGAGAATCCTGAGCTGTTATTAAGAGCAAAGGCGGAGTTTGAAGAAAGGATAAAAAATAATCCTCCGTATTCTTCGTTGATGGAAGGGTGCTCCCTGCAAGACTACTTAAATGTTTAGAATAGGATAGTATCAATAGGTCATTATTGCCGCATGCGGTGCATTTCAATTTCTTGTACATTAACAGTCAGAAAGGATTAGAATCATGAATAAAATGCTGTACGAAAATTATGTTGCCATACTTGCAAACGAGTTGTTTCCTGCGCTCGGATGCACGGAGCCGATAGCTGTGGCATATGCTGCGGCGAAAGCGCGTCAGGTTTTGGGTGAATTGCCCGATAAAATAGACGTAACCTGCAGCGGCAATATTATTAAAAATGTAAAAGGCGTAACAGTTCCGGCATCAGGCGGTCAAAAAGGGGTTGATGTTGCAGCGGTATTGGGGGCGGTAGGAGGACAACCCGATAAGAAACTGGAGGTCTTAAGTGAGATAAATGATGCACACCGCCAAAAAACCAGCGAACTTATTGAGAGGGGGATTTGTTCTGTTCACCTTCGTGAGGGAGAAGAAAATTTATATATCTATTGCGTAGTCAGAAAAGGCAGCAAATGTGCAGCAGTTGAAATCCGGTCTTATCATACGAATATTACTAAGATTGAGCATAATGGAGAGATTATTTATACAAAAAGTGATGAGACACAGTCTGAGGTGAATGGCGATAAAACTTTGCTCAATATGTGCGATATTTATGATTTTGCAAATCAGGTTCGTATGGAAGATGTATGCGAAATTATTAATCGGCAGATTGAGATGAATACGGCGATTGCGGAAGAAGGCATTAAAAGGAACTGGGGAGTTAATGTCGGTTCGGAAGTTATTAAAAATTATGGCAATGATGTGAAATTTCGTGCGGCTGCTTATGCCGCAGCCGGGTCAGATGCGCGTATGGGAGGCTGTCCACTGCCGGTTGTGATTAACTCGGGAAGCGGTAATCAAGGAGTGACTGTTTCCATGCCGGTTATTGTTTATGCCGGGGAGCTTCATGTTTCCCATGAAAAACTGGTTCGGGCTCTTGTGTTGTCTAATCTGGTCGCTTTGAATCAGAAACGTTATATTGGAAGCCTTTCTGCCTATTGCGGTGCTGTCAGTGCGGCTACCGGAGCAGCCTGTGGCGTGGCGTATCTGTACGATGAGAGTTTCGAGGTGATTTGCAAAACGGTCATTAATTCGGTGGGCACCATCGGCGGTATGATTTGTGACGGAGCAAAACCCAGTTGTGCATCCAAGATCCGGAGCGCGGTTGATACGGCTCTTATGAGTTATATGCTTGCAAAAGACGGATTTGCATTTGCACATGGGGAAGGATTTGTTGAGGAAGATATTGATCAGACGATTGCAAATATCGGCCGTATTGGGCGAGTGGGTATGGCGGATACTGACATTGAAATTCTCAATATTATGATAGGGAAATAAGGAAGTTGTTTGGCCTGGGTTTGCCGGTGCTGTTAGAACCCACAGCGAAGTTTAAAGAGTATGCTCCCTTCTGGGTAGACAAGTGAAAGAATAAAAACTTGTTTGCTTAGAAGAGAGTTTTCTTTATGGCATTTAAGCATAAATTTTTATATGAAGTTAATGGGAGGACTGTAAATATCAGAGCCAGTAACTTGAAAGCGTTACAAGTATTGTTTGATGTGGAATACAACGAATTTTTTAAGGATTAGTAGCCCGTATGATACCCGTTTCTTATGAAACAATATATACACGGTATAATTTGAATTGTGATTATAAGATCTAGTTAGCATAGTACAATTATTTCTTGATAAGTAACGACGTTTGCGTTACAATAATATTAATAGGAGGAGTTTGACTTATGGAAAAAACAGCTACATTGAATTTAAGAGTTAATCCAATCGTAAAAGAACGTGCAGAATCAGTTTTATCAAGACTTGGCGTGCCAATGTCAACGGCAATCGATATGTATTTGAACCAGATATCATTGACGGGAGGTATTCCATTTGCTGTAACATTACCAAAAGCACCAGATGAAATTAACGCTGATCTGATGACAGACGAGCAGCTTCATGCAAAACTAAAAAAAGGCTATGACGATATTGAAGCTGGTAGAGTACAGAATGCAGCGAATGCATTTGCAAAATTCAGGGAGAACCATGGCGTATGATACAATATACGATAGAGATTACAGATGAAGCATTGGCCGATATGGAACAATTATATCATTACATTGCGTTCAACTTAATGTCACCAGAAAATGCAATTGGGCAATATAATCGCATTGCCGATGCAATATTAAAATTAGATAAGTTCCCAGACCGTTTTTCTATTATGGATTCTGAACCAGAACATTCAAAAGAGATTCGAAGAATGCTGGTTGATAATTATACGGTTTTTTATGTGATTCGGGAAGAAAAGGTCACAGTGACCGATGTATTATATAGTGCATCAGATATTGAGAAACGATTAAAAGGATAAAAAGATCACTTTCATTCTGAAAAATCATACATCAGAGATTTAGTCCGGCTGTTTGTATTGTATTTGAGGCATTGTCCCATACAATCGGTATGACGGATATTGGGTAGGAATAAGAAAACCGACTCCAGAAAGGGGAGCCGGTTTCGCATAGTGGGGGAAATAAATCAGTTTGTCTTACGCTTCTTGTTATTGTTATATAGGACGGTTCCCGTCAGTCCGGCGCTTGAAAGGATAAACAGGACAAACCAAAAAGTCAGCTTACTGGTATCACCCGTCTGGGGACTGCTGGTAGGCGTTGTCTTTTTAACCAATCTATTTATAGCATCTTCGATGGCCCGAGCCATATTGTTTACTTCGTCCTGCTCAGTGATGTTCTTGTTCCGGACAACGGCATTAACAGCGGCTTCCACGGCGGAAAAATCCGTGTAATCGCCTTTGTTAAGGGAGTTCGCTTTAGCGATGGCATCATCCACGCCGGAATAGTCGGCGTCCTTGTATATAAGACCGGCGATGGCCTTCTCGATAGCATTTTTCATATTGTTTACTTCGTCCTGCTCAGTAATGTTTTTGTTCCTGACAACGGCATTAACAGCGGCTTCCACGGCGGAAAAATCTGTGTAATTGCCTTTGTTGAGGGAGTTCGCTTTAGCGATGGCATTATCTACGGCGGAATAGTCGGCGTCTTTGTATATAAGACCGGCGATGGCCTTCTCGATAGCATTTTCCATATTGTTTACTTCATCCTGCTCAGTAATGTTTTTGTTCCTGACAACGGCATTAACAGCGGCTTCCACGGCGGAAAAATCGTTATAGTCGCCTTTGTTGAGAGCATTTGCTTTGGCGATGGCGCGATCCACGGCGGAATAGTCGGCGTCCTTGTATATAAGACCGGCGATGGCTTCCCCGATTGCAGTGGCGTATTTAGTAACCGTAGCCTGTTCATCAGCAAATTTCCCCCGAATTACCGCATTGACTGCATCGTTTACCGATTTTACCGTCGCGTCGGTGTAAATGCCCATATCGGACGGAATCTTCAAAAGTGCTTTATCAACAGCGGTATAATCGGCCGGAATGGTGAAAAGGAATACTGGATAATCGACACCATTCGCAATGCCCCAGACAGGGTTTGACTGATTGAGTATGTTAAGAAAGTCCGCGTCGTTTAATTCTTCAGCCGTCTTTGCGGTGATATTCGCATTTTCAGGCTCGACGCTGCTGCTTGCAGCATATCCCTGTCCACAGGAAACGTCTAAATAATAACTGTTTGCAATGAAAGAACCTGTACCAACACTCCCGCCGATTGCACCGCACTTCGCTGCATTGGCAGAATTGGAGACGGTACCGGAATTATAGCAACCAGTGATATCTACTGAAGATGCGCTGCCAATGATACCGCCGCATGTCTCGTTCCAGTTGGTGGAGACGGTACCGGAATTATAACAGTTTTGAATCGTATTTTGAGGGGCATCCCCAACACCGACGATACCGCCTACAGAACCAGCGCCTGCCGTGCCAACATAAGTAACGGTACCGGCATTATGGCACAAAGAAAGACTGCTGCCATCTGCATAGCCCGCAATTCCGCCGGTAATACTTCCGGCCGTACCGGTACGGGCAGTGATATTTCCATAGTTGGTACATTTGGTGATGGTTCCTTCGGTGTTGTAAGCCACGATACCAGCGCCGGTATAATAGCCGGTGACAGCTGCATAATTGATACAGTTTTCCACAATACCGCCACCGTTAAATCCTACGATGCCGGCATTATTTCCCATAGGAGCGTTTATGGGGCCGAAATCCTGCACACTGACGTTTCCCTTCACCGTGAGGTTCTTTACCGTCCCTGTAAGGAGATAACCGAATAATGCTGCGCCGCCAAGGATATATCCGTCATTGGAAGCGGCGGAATTGACGGTGACGCATAATCCCTGGACGGTATGCATGCCGCCGTCAAAAGTACCGGAAAAGCCCAGACTGGTTTCCCCGGTTCCCCAATCCATATATCCCTTGCCGATGGGCGTCCACTCTTTATCGTTGAGATTGATGTCGGTCGTCAGTGTAAACGTCGTGCCACTGAAATCATTCCCCTCATTGACAAGCTCTGCCAGTCCTGCGAGCTGGGCAGCTGAAGCAATCTCATAACTTTGATTCGGGCTTCCCGGATCATACCATGAGGTGTCCACTGTGCCGTCCCAATCCTCCGGTATTCCTGCCGCTAATGCTGGTGTCGGCATGAGCGATATTGCCGTGCAAAGGCATAATAACAAAGCCCATGCTTTTTTTACTCTTCTCATCTGTTTTCCTCCTATCGTGTTTCCGTTTCCTGCCCTTTGCACAGGCCGGTTTGCATTTGTCTACTTTTGCAAAGCGGAAAAAGCATGGTGGGAAATAGAGGCAAGCATATGGAAAATAATTGAAACATCAGGCTTTTTGTTGTATAATTTTTATTAATATATATATGCGTTGAAATTTGCAAAAGTAGACTTTTGCAAATTCAGCAAACGTTTCATTTAATTGGTATTTTCAAATTTGACCGCTTTTGCATAGAAGGTTCCGACCGGCATTCCGCAGGCCTCCGCCGCCTGCCGGAGTGTCATTTTTTTGTCCCGCCATGCCTTATGCACCTCGTGGAAATTCTCCGGCAGGGGATATGGCGGCCTGCCGAATTTCACGCCCCTTGCCATGGCCGCCGCAATCCCTTCAGCTTGCCGTTTGCGTATGTTCTCCCGTTCGTTCTGGGCCACAAAAGACAATATCTGCAAGACCAGATCGGCAATAAAGGTTCCCATCAAATCTTTTCCCTGCCGGGTGTCGAGTAATGGCATGTCAAGAACATAGATATCCACGCCCTTTTCCTGGGTCAGCAACCGCCATTGTTCCTGTATCTCCTTGTAATTTCTCCCCAGCCGGTCAATGCTCAGGACATATAGGAGGTCGCCCTGTCTTAATCTTCTCACCATCCGCTTGTATTTGGGACGATCAAAGTTTTTCCCGGACTGCTTATCTATGTACAGCCGATTGTCCGGTATTCCTTTCCCGCGCAGGGCCACAAGCTGCCTGTCCTCATTCTGGTCTGTACTGGATACCCGTATATAGCCGAAATCCATAACATTCACCTCCTTTCCAACTTAAATATGCCGGACAAGGAGACAAAAAACAAATGGAGCCATCCTTCTGCAAAAGGGCTGGCTCCATCCGTCAAAGCCTGGTTGAATGACGCGGTTATCCCCATTGTATGTCATGGCAAAAGCGCGGGTAAACTGCTGTTTCTCTTACCATCGCGTCATTTTACTCCCGTTCCGTCACACGGAGAGTATTTTGACTCCGCAAAATACCAAACTGCGCTTACGAGGTTTGCCGTGTCGGTTGGCTCTCCAGTTCTTGACGGGATTGCCGCACAGCCTTGTCAGGCCTGCTGTGCTTGTTGCTTCGAACCATTTGCCGCCATCATCCGTCCGGACGAGGCCACTGCTTTTCCACTCCTGTCGTCTTTTAAAACTCCATTACTAATATGCCGGATACTGATCTGATCATTTGTCGTATTCTTAACATGGTCGTGTTTCTCCCGCTTCATTTACAGTATGCGGTTATTGAGGCAAAAAAAGACAGCCGGATTTTTCCGAATGTCTCACGTTCACCTTATGCCCATTTTCCCTCTGCTCTTAACATACTTGTCACGCTGGAGAGTTGTGCCCCTTCTTTCTTGTAGTAAATCTATGTAGTACTATGCTATACTTAGACCAACAAATAGAATTTTCCGGCAACTCAAGATATAAAATCAAAACCAATGCAGCCTTGATCACATTGGTCCCAGCGGAAACCAAGAAGGAACATGTAATGGAAATAAATAATAAGAACAATTCCATATCTCGTATTATACTTTTATTCAGCATGCTTCTTTTTGCCATATGCTTAACGCTGAATGTGTTCTTTTGCAGCTCGTATAATCTTTATGAATTCATAGATAAGACAACAGTAAATGAGGTATGGCCAACTTCAGAAAGTATTACTGCCAATGAACACAGAGCGAATACTACCTATTTAAAGGATTCATTTACGCCCAAAGACAATTCTTTTAATGAATCTATAACGAAAAATATAAGCTCAATACTCATAATCCCAGCTATCCCAAAAGATACCAGTCTGCTTCTTTTTATTATCATAGATTTTCTTTTTCTCTTTTACACCTTATTTATATTATTGCCTGACAGATGGACATTAATTAATCAGAAGGTGCGTCTGGATCATTGAATCAACTCCTATTCAAATCAATGCAAATGAGTTAGTGGATATAAGCCATTTTTAATCAAACAATGGCTTCCTTTTCGTATGCAATGAAGCAGCAAGTATAGACCACATACTCATACTTATTACAAAAATGAAGCATATCAGAGCTTGAATAGGAGGAATAAGAATGAAAGCAATGAAAGCAAAGATATATAAACTATTTCTCACCCTAATGGTGTGTCTGTCCTTGGGCTCAGGCCCCATAGCCCAAAATGAGATAGCCAAGATTCTTGAAGCACTTTCTGGAACAGGTGATGCACAGGTTCGGGAACTTGATGAAGAAGAAAATGAATCCGAAGAATTAAGAAAGAAGTAATCCCCGGATAAGGCAGCGCATCCTTAGCGTAACAGGGAAACGATTAGTGAGCCAATTACATATTGCCTTGCTGAATATAATTAATTTAATATATAATAGAAAAATATTAAACGAACCAAACAGTATATTGGGAGGATAAGCATGGAATATATCACAGCAACTCTAGACATGGCGGATGCAATCCGCAACGTTCTCCATACCACCATACAATCAATATATCCCAAGTATTACCCTAAAGAGGTAGTAGATTTCTTCTGTCAACACCATAGCACGGAACATATTTTGGATGGTATACTATCCGGCAACATGGGAGTCATAACAGACGGCAATACTATTGCCGGAACAGGCTGCTACGAAAGGAACCATATCACAGGAGTATATGTGCTGCCCCATTATCAAAAGCAAGGTTACGGTTCGCAGATTATGAACCATTTAGAAGCGGAAATTATAAAAAACTATGATACCGTTAGCTTAGATGCGTCGCTTCCGGGGGTACTAATATACGAGCACAGAGGATATAAAACAGTGAAACATGGAATTTGTGAGTTGGAAAATGATGTTAAGCTTGTTTATGAAATTATGGAGAAAAAGTTGAGGGTTGATTGATGCACAAGTCCGTATATGATGCATTATCCAGACACTCCAACCAATCAATAGATACTAAGATGTAAACAATCGAGAACTACTTAAAGAGAAGAATCATATTTTATAAATCGTATAGTCGCACCATAGTATCATAGAATAATAAGCCGCGCATCATATAGACAGCAGAAAAAACTTAAGCCTTGTACCGCTAACTATGTTTCCATAATTACAAAAAAATACTCTCATAATAGAAAACTCTACTGATTTTCAAGAATAAGAAAATCAGTAGGGTTTTTGATTGATTATGAAAATAAATCAACCATCCAACAACCCGGCCACCCCAACACCTCAGCCCATCCAACAACAGTCCCAAATGATACAAGTCTGATACAAACAAGATGCATACTTACCAATACCAGGAAAAGTACACCAGTGAGCGTGCACGAGTAAAAAAGCAAGACGAAAACATCAGGACATCAGGAGGCGGATACCAAATGATAAGAATATTAATCATAGAAGACGAAGAATACATAGCAGATTACATCAATCTGGCCCTGTCAAAAGCAGGCTACGATTGCGAATGTATACATGATGGCCAAGCCGCGGCCGATGCGATAGAACAAAAAAGATACGATCTGATTCTCCTGGATATCATGCTGCCGGAAATCAACGGATACGAGCTGATGGAATACATAAAAGAATTCCATACCCCGGTAATCTTCATCACTGCCAAAACACGTCTGGAAGACAAAGTAAAAGGACTGAAACTGGGAGCGGACGATTACATTACGAAACCATTCGAAATGGCGGAACTCACAGCCAGAGTGGAAAGCGTCCTGCGGCGTTATCACAAAGGGAAGAGCCGGATAACGATAGCCGATATGGAAATCGACATAGATTCCAGAACCGTCAAAAAAGCCGGACAGAAAGTAGAATTAACCATGAAGGAAATGGAACTTCTCCTCCTGTTCGTGCGCAATCGGAATATCGCTCTATACCGGGACCGGATATATGAGGAAGTCTGGGGCGGTGAATACGACGGGCAGAGCAGAACCGTAGACCTGCATGTACAAAGGCTGAAAAAGAAGCTCGGCCTGGAGACGTCCATTATTACCGTCAGGAAAATAGGCTATCGGCTGGAGGTGGATGAATGAGATTATGGCAGAAAATGTGCATCTGTTCCCTCTCTTTTTTTCTACTGGCTTTCTGGATTGCCGGAATTCTGATGATTGAAAATAACAAAAATACAGCATTCGAACAGGCGCTTCGCCAGTCGGCTGACGAACAGACCGGAATTTCATCGGGAATCTTGAGATATGTCATGCTCAACCGCGCCAAGGAATCCAGAATAGAGGGGGCGAGAGATAAGGACTATATCACGGAATATCTGGACAGCCGGATAAATTCAAGAGGCATCTATTTAGAGATCCGGGATGAGGATCAAATCATGTACAGCAATCTGGACGAGACGCTGCCGGCTGCCGGCGCCGGCAGAGAAGGCGGAAGCGGCGTTGCAGAGTATAGGATACAAGAATCTGGCTCCAGGCAATATTTAATTCTGACTAATCAGATACCTCTGAGAAACAGAAATTTAACGAATACCTATATACGGGATATCAGCGGTATTTACTCCGACCGGAAGAATCAATACTCTTATTTTCTGAAGCTTTGCGCGGTCATATCGGTGATTATGGCCGGAGGAATGTATTTTATGATCCGGCATTTGACGAAAACACTCCGCGTGCTGACAGAATCTGTGAAGAAGATCGGAAAGGGGAATTATAAAGAGAGAGTCCGTATTCACGCCAGGGATGAGGTGGCGGAGCTGGCCGGCAGCTATAATGAGATGGCGGATGCGGTCGAGAGAACAATCCTTGAATTAGAGAATAAGGCAAAGGAGCAGCAGCGTTTTCTGGATAATTTCACCCATGAGCTGCGCACGCCTTTGACGTCGGTGATCGGATACGCGGACTTGCTGCGCTCCGCTCCCGGCGGGGAAGAACAAACACAGGAGCTGGCGGACCGGATTTTCCGGGAGGGGAAGAGGATTGAGAAGCTGTCCCGGTTTATGATGGATCTGGTGTTTTTGGAACGGCACTCTTTTGAATTAATACCCTGTGATTTAAGAACTATCATGATGGAGGCTGCGGGAAGGTTTGAAGCAGCCGCGTTTGAAACGGAATTAAAATGTACGATGCCCGATTCCGACGCTGTTATATTGGGAGAACGGGAATTGCTCCTGATTCTTATTTCCAATCTGCTGGATAATGCCCAAAAAGCATCCGAGCATGGAGACAGCATTTATTTGCGGAGCCATACCGGGGAGAGCAGCGTGATTTTAGAGGTGGAAGATGAAGGAAAAGGTATTCCGGAAGAAGATAAAGCGAGAGTGTTCGAACGCTTTTATATGGCGGATAAGGTCAGAAACAGAAAGAACAGCGGGATAGGGCTTGGTCTGTCGATCTGCGCCGATATTGTTAAGATACATAAGGCCGGTATCGTTCTGGAGAGCAAAGAGGGGAAAGGCACTCTGGTCAAAATAATTTTTCCATGTTACAAACAGGATACAAACTGAACTTATCATAATAATTGTTACAAATAACAACAACATTAGTAAGGAGGTATTAGTTTTGCTCAAGAAAGGTTTGATTTTTGGAGAATTTATTATTGCGGCGGCTTTGGCTATGACATTGACAGGAGGCGGCAAACCGGCAGAGGCCGCTGCCAACCGCGACACGACGGGGCAGGTAATACAGCAGGAGTATCATACAGCTGCGGCGGATGACAATGCAGGACACGGTTTGGATGCGGAAGCTGAGCCCGAATTGGTCATTCATTCAGATTTTGTTTGCGAGAAGGATGATCCGAAGCTTATACAGGCGGCAGTGGAAGGATTCGAGAAGTATTTTGATGTAACCGTAGATCCGTCACAATTTGACGTTAATGTCTACGCTTTTGACCCTTTTGAAGATTTAGAAGGCAGCTATAGCGTTGACTTTAGCGTTCCGGAGAATTACGAACTTCTTCGGGCGGACGGCAGCATCGGGCCGGATGGTTTTCCGCTGCCGGAGATAAAGGAAAAAATGCGGCCTCAATTTTATGCGACGTTTACGAAGGATAAAGAAATAGACGGTCTGTATTTAAGCTATATGGGCTGGGAGGTATCAGAGGTTCCGCTGAATGTTGAGGAATCAAAAAGAGCTGCGGAAGAATTTCTGAAGTCCCACGAGATGATCGCAGACGGCAAACTTGATTTCATGGGCGCTACAATTATTGCGGATTCGAGAACGGTTTTGACCTATGGAAATGGAAAAGATGGGGCTGTTCAAGTGGCGGTTGACACTTATGCGGGAAAGGTGGAGCATTTTGAATATATGAGCAGAAAGCAGGCGGAGATCATTATAAAACCTATGGAGGAAGGCTCCGGATTGGGATGATGTTGTAATTCGTCTGATAGGAAAGCGCCGGCAGATTTCGGTAAACCGATCTCTGCCGGTGCTTTTTCTAGGTACTCAATACGAGGTAAGTTCAACGAGGAAAACGAGGCGGATTTTCTTTACAATAGAATGGGAGAAAAGTATAATGAATAAATAAACCGCCTAACAACCATCCAGGGAGAGGGAGAACATGTTCCAAATCACAGACAAACAATTCGGCGCCGATTCCTACGGCCCCCAACATCACTTCCACAACTGGCCCATGCTATACATCTTGGAAAACGGAAGAAAAGCCTACATAGGCGAATCCAACGACGTCACCACCCGTATGTCCCAGCATAAAAACACACGGGACAAAAAGATATTCAAAGACGTGCACTTCATCTATTCCGACGAATTCAACAAATCCGTGACTTTAGATTTCGAATCCCAGCTCATCCAGCTGATGGCCGCGGATGAAACGTTCATTCTGACCAACGACAACCGTGGAATTGCCAACAAAGATTATTATAATAAACAATACTACGACAATTATTTTCCGAACCTGTGGAACCAGCTCCGCGCCAAAAAACTGGTCCGAAAGAACATTGCTGAAATAAAAAACTCAGACCTTTTCAAATATTCCCCCTACAAAGAACTCACCGACGACCAGCGCACGGCTGTAGACGCCATATTCGACAGCCTTCAGAACAACTGCCGGCATCCGATCATCGTGCAGGGCATGCCCGGCAGCGGCAAGACCATAGTGGCGGTCTTCCTGTTCAAATACCTGCGGGACTATACAGACGAGCACGGAAATGCCCCTTACCGCCATAAAAAGATCGGCATCGTGATCCCCCAGACCTCTCTGCGGGCCACAATTAAAACCCTGTTCAGCCATATCGAAGGCCTGAAAGCGTCCGAAGTTTTAGGCCCGTCCGATGTGACAAAAGAAAGATACGACATCCTGCTGGTAGATGAGGCCCATCGTCTGCACCAGCGTAAAAATATCCCTAACATGGGCTCCCACGACGGTAATAACCAGAAATTAAATCTTCCGCAAAACGCTACGGAATTAGACTGGATATTCCACCAGACAGATTGTCCGATCCTTTTCTACGACAGCGATCAGGTGGTGGGCCCCTCCGGTATTAGCATGGAGCTTATGAGCCGCACGATGAATCAAAGATTCCGGAACAGAATGGTGACCTACCACACTCTGACCAGCCAGATGCGGGTCAAGGGCGGCAGCAATTACATTAAATACATAAAAGATCTTCTGCACAATAACCTGACGAAAAAGCAGTCCTTCCCGGGTTATGACTTGAAGATCGTAGACTCTTTTGCCGACTTCGAACAACTGCTGACAGAAAAGGAAAGCGCGGTCAACCTGTGCAGAATGGTTGCCGGTTACGCGTGGCCCTGGAAAAGCAAAAAAGATAAGTCCATAAAAGATATCAGGATTGAAAATTCCGAGCGCATGTGGAATAACCGTACCAAAAACTGGGTTCACAGTGAGACCGCCCTTGAGGAGGTAGGCTGCATCCATTCCATCCAGGGCTATGACCTGAACTATGCGTTTGTGATCCTGGGAAATGATATCAAATACGATCCCGAAAACAAAAAGGTGGTAATCGACAAATCAAATTACTTCGACAGAAACGGGAAAGCGACGGCTACGGAGGAAGAATTGGATACCTACATTAAGAATATCTATTACGTACTGCTGACCCGCGGTATACGGGGGACTTATCTCTACATCTGCGACCCGGCATTGAAGAAATACATGGAACAGTTCATAGATACATGGTCTTGAAAAATTCCCGGCAGAAGGACAAGGCTGAAAAAGTATCTTCAACTTAGAATATAATATAGCGATACGATAACCTGGAAAAATCTATTATTTTATTCGGAACAGAAGAAATATGTCCAAACGTTGGGAAACGTTTTCTTAAACATAAGAGCCATCTCTCTAAAATTAACAAAAAAGAAAGCATAATGCACAAAAATACTATAATAAATTCGTTAAAAATGCAAGAATTGGCGATGAAATCACATCCATATATTGACAATCGTTTTCAAGAATTATATAATAACAGCATCAGCTAAAGAGCTATGACATTCCGGAAAAACACGGCAGATCCGCTGTATTTGGAAGAGAAAAAGGATTATTTTCTGCGGAAAAATGTTAAAAAGTGTCATAAACCGCAAAAAATTGGGTCCGCCCGGGTTCAATTACCTAACCAGGCAAACAAAACAAGTGAAAATCCCAATATTTTTTTGCCCACGGTTGAAAACGTTTCCGAGCAAGTCTGACGCCCTGCCGCCGGACATCACATAGCCGAAGCTACATGAAAAATAGCAGCGTTCCATAAACCTTCGCAGACTATTTTTCATAGATTGCACAGAAACGGCCAAAAGCCAGCCGTCAAGTGCCCCTATTCAAAAGAAATAAGAAACAACCACGAAAAACCATTCAGGAGAAGGAGAACAAACGATGAAAAAGAAGAGTATGTGCCTATTACTTACCCTGGTCATGGCTGCCTCCATTTTGACAGGCTGCGGTGACAAAAAATCAGAAAGCACCCAGGCGGAAGCCGGAAGCAGCAGTAAAGACGCGGATACCACCCAGGCCGCGGACAACAGCAAAGAGGACATCACATTGGCATTCGTAGGCCCCCAGACCGGAGACAACGCGGAGTACGGTAAGAGCATGAAGACCGCAGCGCAGATCGCGGTAGACGAATGGAATGAAAAAGGCGGAGTCATCGGCAGAAAGATCAAACTGGTAGACTTTGACGATGCCAACTCCAGCGAGCAGGCCGCTTCCATAGCGGAAAAGATCGTAGGCGACAGCTCCATCAGCGCGGTACTCGGACATTTCTCAAGCGGTGTCGGAATGACGGCCGGAGAGGTTTATCAGGAATCCGGGATTGCGTTAATCAACGGTTCCGCCGCCCATATGGATTTCGCGAAAGTCGGCGACTGCATCTTCCGTAATAACGCCATCTACACCACGGACGCGAACACCATGCTTCAGATCATGGACTACCTGGGCGTTAAGAAGATCGGAACCATCAACCCGAACAATGACGCAGGCGTAGCCGTTACCACCGCAATCCAGGATATGCTGGAGCGCTACGGCGACCAGTACAGCGGAGAACTGGTACTGGCAGAGCTGTATGAAGACGGAACCGTTGACTTTACCGCTACGGTTGCCAAGTTCCAGCAGGCAGGCGTGGAAGCCATCTATTCTTCCGGCCCTTACTCCGCTACCGCACCGTTCATCCAGCAGTACAGAGAAAAAGACAAAGATGTAAAATTCGTTATGTCCGCAGCATGTTTCTCCCAGGAATTCATCGAACTGGCCGGTAAAGATGCCAACGGCGTAGTATTAGGAACCAGCTTCTTCTATGAAAGTGAAGACCCGGCTATCCAGTCCTTTGCCAAGAAATTCGAGGAAGCTTACGGCTCCAACCCCAGTACCTTCGCGGCTCAGGTATATGACGCCACCAACGCGATCCTGTACGCCATCGAAGCCGGAAACTCCGCCGAGAGAGCGGACATTGTGAAAAATCTTCCGAACACGGATTTCCAGGGTGTAACCGGAAAAATTACCTTCGATGAGGAAGGAAACTGTCTGAAAGAGCAGGTTCTTCTGGAGATCGAAGACGGAAAATATGTGGAAATCCCGGATGTATTGAAAAGCCAGGCAGACTGGGAAGCAGAGCACATCAAATAACCCGGTATGACAGCAGCTGTCCGGCGGCGCGGCATAGTGACCGCCGCCGGGCAGGGATTAAGTGAGATATGGAGGTGGCAGCTTGCTACTCGAACAGATTTTAAACGGTGTTATGCTGGGGATGGTATATGCGCTGATCGCGGTTGGTTATTCCCTGGTATTCGGTATTCTCAGACTTTTGAATATGGCGCACGGGTCGATCTTTGCATTCGGAGCGCATATGGCCCTGTTCGCGGTGGCCATGCAGTGGGGTATGCCGGCGGCATTTGTATTCTCGATTCTTATGACCGGTCTGCTGGGTATGGCGATGGACCGTGTGATCCTGGCGCCGCTTCGGGCGAAAAACGCGCCCAATATTACCTGCCTGATCTCCGTCATAGGCGTATCCTATATTATACAGAACATGTTAATGATTTGCTTTGACAGTACGAAAAAAACATTTCCCAAGCTTTTCGACTTCGGGAATGTGGAGATATTCGGCGTGACGCTGACTAGCGCGCAGATCATGATGTTTTTAATCGCTCTGGTATTCCTGGTCATCCTGACAATCATCGTGAACAAGACCAAGATCGGACTGGCTATGAGAGCTTCCAGAGAAAATTCAAAAGCCGCTAACTTAATGGGGATCGACGTGAAAAAGGTCGTGACCTTCACCTTCTTCTTAAGCGGTATGTGCGCGGCGGTAGCCGGCGTACTGGTATCCGGTTATTACCAGATGGTCTACTGTACCATGGGTACGGACGCGGGCCTCAAGGGTTTCTCGGCCGCGGTTCTGGGAGGAATCGGCGTGCTCTATGGCTCGGTCGTGGGCGGTATCGTCGTAGGTGTGGCGGAGGCCCTGGCCGTAGCGTTCTTAGGCGGAAGCTTCCGAAGCGCCATCGCCTATGTGGTGTTGTTCCTGGTACTGCTGATCCGCCCGTCGGGGCTGTTCGGCAAAGATAATATTGATAAAGTCTAAGGGAGGAAAGCTATGAAAATACTAGGTGAAATCTATGCGAAGTTTACGGATTTCCTGGATGCAAAGAAAAAAATAGTGATCCCGGTGCTTTATCTGGTCCTGATCTTAGTCCCGTTCTTATTCAAAAGCCAGTATTTCTTAAGGGTGCTGTGCCTGATCGGAATCTACGCGATTCTGACCATGAGCCTGAACCTGATCGCGGGCTATATGGGACAGACTTCCATGGGACATGCGGCGCTATATTGCCTGGGCGGATATTTCTCGGGCCTTTTGGGATCGAAACTGGGATGGCCCTTCTGGATCACATTAATTTTTGGAATTATCGGAGGAGCGATCGGCGGGCTGGTTTTGGGTATCGCTACGATGCGGCTCTCCGGTTCTTATCTGGCAGTTATCACGCTGGCTTTCGGCGAAGTGGTGGAAATGATTATCCTCAACTTCAACAGTGTTACCAACGGACCGCTGGGAGTGCGGAATATCCCGCGGCCAAGCCTGTTCGGCTGGGAATTCACCACCTCGAACGGAGGCTTCTACTGGCTGATGTTAGTTCTAGTTACCATAGCGGTACTGGTGAGCCTGGCAGTGTTAAAGTCCAAGTTCGGACGTGCGGTGATCGCCATCAAGGAAGATGAGCTGGCCGCGAAGCTGATGGGAGTCAATACGGCCAAATACCGGGTACAGACGATTATCCTGTCCGGGGCCATGGCAGGTATGGCCGGAGCGTTCTACGCGTCCATGAACCGCTATATCGACGCCAACTCCTTCAACTTTGATATCTCCATGACAATACTGTGTATCGTGATCTTCGGAGGCCTGGGTTCCATACCGGGTATGATCGTCGGCTCGATACTGCTGATCTCCTTCCCCGAGGTGCTGCGTGCGCTGGCGGATTACCGGTTCGTAGTATACGGACTGCTGTTGATCCTCATGATGCGCTTCCGGCCCCAGGGCCTTATGGGCGGCTTAAGCAAAAAGCCCTATAAGCTTCCGCGGGGAGTGACACTTCCGAAGGCGCTACAGGCCCGGAAGGAAGGCAGCAAAGGAAAGCAGGTGGGATAATGGCGTTGTTAAAGGTAAATGAGATTACAAAGGTTTTCGGCGGTCTGATTGCTGTAGAGGACGTCAGTTTTGAAGTGAATCAAGGGGAGATCGTCAGTATCATAGGCCCCAACGGCGCAGGTAAGACTACGATCTTTAACATGCTGACCGGCGTCTATAAGGTGAACAAGGGTACCGTCGAATTTGAGGGGAAAGAGATTCAGAACAAGGCGCCCCGGGAGATCGTCAAGGCCGGAATGGCCCGTACCTTCCAGAATATCCGTCTGTTTCCCACGATGCGGGTAATTGAAAACGTTCTGGTGGGGGATCACATTAACATACAGTATAATTTCCTGGATCTGCTCTTCCGAACGAAAAAATTCAGGAAAGCGGAAAAAGAGGCGGCCCAGAAAGCGATTGATCTGTTAGAGTCCCTGGAATTAGGGGATCAGATCAACAACTATGCGAAGAATCTTCCCTACGGAATGCAGAGAAAACTGGAGATCGCCCGGGCGATTGCCACCAACGCGAAGCTGATCATCCTGGATGAGCCGGCCGCGGGCATGAATCCTCAGGAATCAGAGGAGCTGATGAAATTTATTCTGAAACTCCGACAGAACGGGCACACCATACTGCTGATCGAACATGATATGAGCGTGGTTATGAACATTTCCGACCGGATCTACGTGATCGACCACGGCAGAAAGATCGCAGAAGGGCTTCCCGCAGAAATCGCAAGGGATGCGCAGGTAATCCGCGCTTATCTCGGGAGTGGAGGTGTAGAAAAAGATGCCGAACAAGATGCTTGAGATTCATGATATACATACGTATTACGGGAGTATCCACGCGCTCAAAGGCGTGAGCCTGGAAGTGCTCGAAGGCGAGATCGTAACGCTGATCGGCAGCAACGGGGCCGGGAAGAGTACCACGGTCAGCAGTATTACCGGCACTGCGCCCGCGTCCAGCGGCAGCATCATCTTCAACGGACAGGATATTACGAAGATGAAATCCTGCAACATCACCAGGCTTGGAATCGGCGTGTCTCCGGAAGGCCGTGAAGTATTCGGAGGCTTAAGCGTTCAGGATAACCTTCAGATCGGGGCTTTCACCCGCAAAAATAAAAAAGAGATCGCCGCTTCCTATGAGGAAGTGTATGATCTGTTCCCCAGGCTCAAGGAGAGAAGAAAACAGTCCGCCGGTACGCTCTCAGGCGGAGAACAACAGATGCTGGCTATCGGCAGGGCACTGATGAGCAAGCCGAAGCTGCTTCTGTTAGATGAGCCGTCCATGGGACTGGCGCCGAACCTGGTGGAAATGATATTTGAGTTAATTGTGAAGATTAATAAGACCGGCGTGACGATTCTTTTGATCGAACAGAACGCCAATATGGCCCTGCAGATCGCGGACAGAGGTTACGTGCTGGAGACAGGAAGGGTTACCTTAAGCGACTCCGCGAAAGCGCTGCAGACCAATGATGATGTACGGAAGGCTTATCTGGGTTCCGCATAACAGCGGCGGCATCACGGATTTGCATATAAATGAGGGAAGCGCCCGGAGGGCGTACCCGTATGCCTTGTAAAACAGGCAATCATAATGGAAAAAAAGGAGAATGAACCATGACAAACGAAGAAAGAGTACAGTACAACAAAAAGGATAACTATACATACGAAGAAGTGCGTAAGATGATCGAATCCGCGCTGGAAGACCGGGCCAGATATCTGGGATTTTTCTACAAAGTAATGCCCAGGGAACTTTTTGACCTGTACGCGAAAAAAGCGTTATATGCATACGGCGAGCACAAAGCGGCGTCCGGATGCGGAGCGGGCAGCGACGGCAATCCCAAAGGCATGGCGGAATTCCTGGTATCCTGCAACGGGGTTTCCAACACATTGGCGGTTGGAAACTGCATCTGCGACGAGACGGATGAGTACGCTACCGTACGTATGGCGGGCAAATGCGCTCTGGTACAGGGCTGGGAGAATATGGGACTTGAGCCTGAAGAAGTGGAATATCTGTGCGATATCGCCAGCTACGGGGACTATGGACATGCCAACGCGTTAGATCTGCAGGGAACCTGGTTATGCACCAGCGCCAAAAAAGGCTGCGAATACTGTGATTTCAAGATTGAAAAATTAAAAGAAAAAACAATTGTTTAGTTTCGGATAAAAAGAGTTTCTCTTCGTGACTCACCGCCTGCTGCGGAAGGGGTAAACTCCTTTCGCAGAGCGGATCGAAGAAATATGTGCACCGCTATTCCCAAACAGAAGAATATGCTATAATAGTATAATCGAGCCAAATCTTGGGAGAAGACTGGCTGCCCTGCACTTGATAAGGATAACGGATCTTAAGGAGAGATTGGGGAAAATGATGGAAATAGGGAGTACATACAAATGAGTGAAGTAGGAATCAAAGATGTGGCCAGACTGGCGAATGTCGGAATCGCGACAGTTTCAAGGGTGTTAAATAATTCGGCCGGAGTCAGCGACGAACTGAAGGAACGGGTGCTGGACGCGGCGCATCAGATCGGGTATACGACGAATCCCATTGCCCGTACGCTGAAGAATGCCAAGACCGATACGATTGCGCTGATCGTTACTTCCTTAAAAAGGAACTTCTATATTGATTTGATAAAAGGGGTCAGCGACGTCTGCAAGGAAAACAGCTACAGTGTCCACGTGCTGGAGAGCGAGGACAGCGTGGAGGAAGAGATGAAGATGGTAAAAACGTTGGTGCATCAATGGATCGACGGCATTATCCTGGTCCCTTCCGTATCCCGCGCGGATAAGAAAACCGAAGGTTATCTGAAGTCTTTAAGCAGGCTTAAGAAAAAGGATATCAATATCCCGGTGGTACAGCTGGAAGTCCCGTGCCTGAATCCGTATGTGGACAGCGTCGTGGTGGACCATGACGAGCTGGCCTATCAGGCGGTTATGCATTTGACGGAAATCGGAAGAAAACACATTGCCTATATATCCGTGCCGGAGAATTCCCCCATGGCGGAGCAGAGGCTGAACGGTTATAAGCGGGCGCTGCAAAAAGAGGGTCTGGAAATAGACGAAGAACTGATCATCTGCGGGCGCTTCGAGGTTCTGGAAGGATATCGCTGCATGAAGGAACTGCTGATGAAGCGCAAAGAGATCGACGCGGTGTTCGCGTCCAACGACCAGATGGCGGTGGGAGCGCTCTATGCCTGTAAGGAAGCGGGAATCCGGATTCCGGAGGACATCGCTTTGATCGGAAATGACTGTGTGGCCTTGTCCGCGGTGTCGTCTCCGGCGATTTCCACCATCAGTATGCCAAAATATGAATATGGCCGGGCGGCCGCCGAACTTTTGCTGGAACGTATACGGAATCCGAAGGGAGAAGCGGTGAAAGGAGAAGTATTACCCATACAGACGGAAGTCGTGATCCGCGAATCCACCTTGAAATCAGCTAAAAAAAGTCTGGGCACTATGATCATCGAGTAGGAGGCTAAGATGAAACAGATATCGATCGGTAATGGTGCCATGAACGCGTCCGAGCTGGCGCTTGGATGTATGAGAGACTGCCGGATTCCCTTTGAAGAAGCGGAAAGCCTGGTGTTGACGGCAGTAGAAGAAGGAATCAACTATTTTGACCACGCGGATGTATACGGTTTCGGGGACGCGGAACTGGTCTTCGGAAGAATCCTGGACAGGAATCCCGGCCTTAGAAACCGCATCCGTATACAATCGAAATGCACACTGATCCGGGATGCCGATAAGACCCTGTACCTGGATACCACGAAAAAGCATATTCTGGAGTCGGTAGACGGAAGCCTTCAGAGGCTTCACACAGATTATCTGGATACCTATATGCTGCATCACCCGGACACTTTGATCGAGCCGGAGGAAGTCGCGGAGGCTTTTGATATCCTGCAGGCCAGCGGTAAAGTGCGCTACTTCGGCGTCAGTAATTTTAAAATGATGGATCTTGCCTATCTGCAGTCCTGTCTGAAGCAGAAGCTTATCATCAATCAGATGCAGCTCAGCGTTGCTCACACGGAATTGATCGATTCCACGAATTCCATCAAACTCAACGAAAAAGACAATATTGACCGGAACGGTTCGGTTCTTACCTATATGCGGATGATGGGCATCACGGCGCAGGCATGGTCCCCGTTCCAGGTGGGCTTCTACGGCGGCGTCTTTATGGGTGATCCCAATTATCCTGCCCTGAATCAGGCGGTAGACCGCATGTGCGAGGAGAAGGGAGTATCCCCCTCTGCGCTGGCTATAGCCTGGATACTGCGGCATCCGGCAAAGATACAGCCGCTGATCGGGACTACGAACAAAGAGAGGCTTAAGGATATCTGCACGGCCAGCAATGTGGAGCTGAGCCGGGAAGAGTGGTATGAGCTCTATCGGGCCACACTGACCGATGAGGGCAGAGTACAGTTGGGGAATTCCAATCAGAAACCGGTTAAGTAAGAGCCGCAGTAAATGCGGCACTGGAGGAACGCGCAGAGCGCATACCTGAATATAGCCGCAGCAAGTGCGGCACTGGAGGAAATTATGAAACAGGGAATTTATCATGGGTGTATTGAAATATTGGAAACGGAACTGATTCCGGCGCTTGGGTGCACGGAGCCTATAGCCATAGCCTATGCGTCGGCGAAAGCCAGGGAAGTATTGGGCGATTTCCCTGAGAAGATCACCGTCTCCAGCAGCGGTAATATCGTAAAAAATGTAAAGGGCGTGGTCGTACCTGCCACCGGAGGCCTGAAGGGGATCGAGGCGGCGGCTATTATAGGGGCCGTGGGAGGCGACTCTTCCCTGGAACTGGAAGTGTTGAGCAAGGTAACGGAAGAACACAGAAGGCGTACCAAAGAGCTGATGGAGGAGGGGATCTGTACCGCCGCGCTGCTGAACTCCACGGCGAAGCTGCATATTGTCGTGGAAATGCAAAAAGGGGACCAGATCTCGAAAGTGGAAGTGATCCACACCCACACCGGTATCGTGCGTATTGAAAAAAATGGGGAAGTCCTGCTGGATGTGCCTCACGACGAGGAAGAGATGGAAGCGGAAGTGGAGATGGATTTCCTGAATATTCCGGCCATCTACGAGTTCGCCCGGAATGTGCGGATCGAAGATGTAAAACCGATCCTGAAACGTCAGATAGAATATAACACCACGATTGCGGAATATGGATTAAAACATACCTACGGAGCCAATGTGGGCGCGATGCTGATAAAGATGTACGGAGATAATGTCAGCGCTCTGGCCAAAGCAATGCCGGCCGCGGGGTCCGACGCCAGGATGGGCGGATGCGAACTGCCGGTGGTGATCAATTCGGGAAGCGGAAACCAGGGGATGACCGTCTCGCTGCCGGTTATCGTCTATGCCAGAGAATTAAAAGCCACGGAAGAACAGCTGTACCGCGCCCTGTGCATCAGCAATCTGACCGCTGTGTACCAGAAAAAGGAGATCGGAAGGCTTTCCGCCTACTGCGGAGCAGTAAGCGCCGGGGCGGGAGCGGGAGCCGGGATCGCCTACCTGCTGGGAGGCGGTGTGGAAGAGATCGGCGCGGTGGTTACAAATACATTAGCTAATGTGGCAGGAATCGTGTGCGACGGGGCGAAGGCTTCCTGCGCCGCTAAGATCGCGTCCAGCGTGGAAGCGGCTCTGATGGCGATCAACCTTACGTTTGGTGGCCGGACGTTCAGTCCGGGGGAAGGAATTGTGAAGGAAGATGTGAACGATACGGTGGAGGGCGTCGCGATGATTGCCCGGGAGGGCATGAGAATCACGGATGAAGTGATTCTGGATGTGATGATTAATTCCTAAGACCGTTAGTTTGGCGCTGCTGCCGCACGAATTTAGTGTTCATCCTGGGGGCTTCGTATGCCGCTGCTTAGGGCTTGGAACCGCGGGCGGTATCCGGGAATGGTATCCGGGGACGCTCCGGGCGGCCGGGTTCTTTTGTATCTCCCTGGGAGCGCGGAGGGCTTGCGCTGGCACCCGCTAAGTGAAATCGAAAAGCCGGGTTCAGGAACCGAGCCTATTCACCAGGAACACGTGATGTGTTCCCGG
>NZ_JAHQCW010000079.1 GCF_019042275.1 Diplocloster agilis | reverse complement strand
CAGAGGCTCTTGCCCGTCGGACGTGAAGTCCGCCGGTCATCCTGAACCCGGCTTTCCGATTCCACTAAGCGGGAGCTCAGCCGCCCTATGCGCTCCCGGAGAGACACAAAAGAATCCGGCTGCCCGGAGCATTCCGGGACACCGACACACACCGGCCCTTAAGCAGCGGGCATACCCAAACCCGAGGAAGAACCTAAAAGGTAGAGATAAAAGGAGGCAGAGATAGAGAGAGGGGAGAGAGGGGTAAAAGGGAGGGAGGGAGGGGTAAAAGGAGGGGTAAAAAAAGCTTGACTTTCAGTTAACTTTAAGTTCTATACTCATGATATAGGCGGAAAGGTTCATACGTTGCAGTAACAGGTAAACAATTTCCAATCATAAATCAAAGGAGTGGTTCAAATGCAGTTTCAATATTTCATTCCCACCAGAATTCTGTTTGGCAAGGGGGAGCTGTCCAATCTGCATAAGCAGAAGCTGCCCGGGAAAAAGGCGCTGATCGTAACATCTGCGGGAAATTCCGTGAAGAAATACGGATATTTAAGCCGCCTGGAAGAGCAGCTCGATCTGGCAGGGACAGCCCATGTGCTGTTTGATAAGATTCTTCCGAATCCGGTGAAAGAACATGTGATGGAAGGGGCGGCTCTGGCTAGGGAAAACGGCTGCGATTTTGTCATCGGCCTGGGAGGCGGCAGCAGCATCGATTCCTCGAAAGCCATCGCCGTTATGGCCACCAATGACGGGGATTACTGGGATTATATATCCGGAGGCAGCGGCAAAGGAAAAGAAGTGCTTGCAAAGCCTCTGCCGGTGGTGGCAATTACGACAACAGCCGGTACGGGGACGGAGGCGGACCCGTTTGCCGTAGTGACGAACGGGCAGGAAAAGATCGGATTTGGCTGTGATGATACCTTCCCGGTGCTGGCAGTCGTGGACCCGGAACTGATGGTTTCGATTCCTCCGCATCTGACGGCATATCAGGGATTTGACGCGCTGTTCCACAGCACGGAAGGTTATATTAATAAAACGGCCAATGAGATCAGCGATCTGTTCGCGTTAAGAGCCATTGAGCTAATCGGACGCAGCCTGGCCGAAGCAGTTGCAAACGGCAGCGATTCGGACGCCAGAGCAGATGTGGCGTTAGCCAATACGCTGGCCGGTATGGTAGAATCGACTTCCGGCTGTATCTCCGAGCATTCCATGGAACATGCTATGAGCGCCTACCATCATAAACTGCCTCATGGAGCGGGGCTGATCATGATCAGCAGGGAATACTATACGTTTATGGCAAACGCAAAAGCTTGTGATGAGAGACTGATTGCCATGGCGAAGGCGCTGGGATTTAAGGACGCCAAAGAACCCATGGATTTTGTAAAAGCGCTGACCGATCTGCAGAAGGCCTGCGGTGTGGACCAGCTGAAGATGAGCGACTATGGCATTACGCTGGAGGAACTCCCGCAAATGGCCGCGAATGCAAAAGAAACCATGGGAGGGCTCTTTGAAGGAGATCCTGTATTGGTCAGTGAAGAGGCGGTTACCGAAATATACCGCCGATCCTATCGGTAAACAATTTAAGCGCCCAAAATACGGGCGCTAAGTGCGCATAGCCATAAAAAAGGGCCGGAGCGTGCCTGTGTAAAATGTGATCCAGTGCGAAAGAGGACATCACATTTTACACAGACACGCTCCGGCTTCTTTTTATAAAATCAGGAAAGAATGCCTGCGGGCAGACTCATTTCAATTTCAAACAAACATAGCGGACCATGTATAAAACCATGGAAAGGAACAGAAACTAAGCCAGAATTTAGTAATTGGATTGAGGAGTAAGTCATCTTAAAGGAGGGCATTATGAAAGATTTTTTTGATAAGCTGCTGGACAAATTTATGCAGGCGGCCAGTACGAAATCAATAACGGCTTTGAAGGATGGGTTTGTCTTGACTATGCCGATCACACTGATCGGTTCCCTGTTTTTATTGATCGCCAACCTGCCGTTTTCCAACTATGCGGGATTCATGGAGAAGACCTTTGGGGCTCAGTGGAATGTGGGGCTGAATCAGGTATCGGCCTGTACCTTTGACATACTGGCCATTATTATAGCCATCGGTATCGGGTATGCCTACGCGAAAAACGAGGGGTGCGACGGGATATCCAGCGGTATCTTATCTTTGGTGTCCTTTTTGATTGTCTCCGCGTCCTCTGTCGTGACCGAGGGAGGAGAGGCGGTAGGCGGCGTGATTCCGCGGGGCTGGACCGGTGGTAATGGTGTGATTGCGGCGATTATTGTAGGATTGCTGGCCAGCAAGATTTTCTGTTTTTTTGTAAAGAGGAAAATTACTATTAAAATGCCGGCCGGAGTGCCGGAAGGGGTGGCCAATGCGTTTACCACTCTGATCCCGGGCTTTGTGATCATTCTGCTGTCTATGATCGTTTATCAGATCTGCATGGCATTGGCAGGTTTATCTTTAACCGAACTGATCTTTGAACTGTTCCAGGTTCCGATGCAGAATCTGAGCGATACTCTGGCGGGAGGAATCGTGATTGTACTGCTGATCTCCCTTCTGTTCTGGGCCGGACTGCATGGGCCGAATATCGTGATGGGGGTTATGGCGCCGATCCTGACCGCCAACGCCCTGGCGAATCAGGCGCTGGTGGATTCAGGTACAGCCCTGGCGGTGGAGAACGGGGCTAAGATTATGACGCCGCAGGTGATCGATAACTTTGTAAAATTTGGAGGCACCGGGATTACGCTGGGGCTTTTACTGGCGGCGCTTATGACGGCCCGGTCCGGGCAGATGAGGGAGATCTCCAAGCTTTCCGTCATCCCCGGATTTTTCAATATCAATGAACCGGTTATTTTCGGGCTGCCAATTGTATTTAACCCGATCATGCTGATTCCATTTCTGGTAGTGCCGCTGGCAGCGCTGCTGATTACCTACGGTGCTACAGCCATCGGTTTTCTGCATCCGTTTAACGCGGTGCAGGTGCCCTGGACTACGCCGCCGGTGATTTCCGGATTTATTCTGAACGGCTGGAGAGGGGCGCTGGTACAGCTGATTATATTGGTTCTGTCGGTGATTGTTTATTTACCGTTTATGAGAAAGCAGGATGCTCAGTATTTAGAGGCGGAACGTGCGGCAAAAGAGTAGGAATAAGGACAGGAATTAAGACGGGAATCAAGACAGGATAAAGACAGGATAAAGACAGGAATAAAGGCTTGTTTCCCGGGCGAGGGCCGATATCGGATAGAGCAGCTAAGGTATCGGCTGAAAGAGAAAAAAATATATAGTATAAAGAACAGAGAATGGAGTGAATAGAATGAAAAAGATTCTGTTAATGTGTAACGCGGGTATGTCGACCAGTATGCTGGTCAGCAAAATGAGGGAAGCAGCTGAAGTGCAGGGCTACGATTGTACCATTGAAGCCTGTCCGGTATCGGATCTGAACGCGGCAGCCGGGGCAGATGTCATCTTGCTGGGGCCGCAGGTGCGGTTCCAATTATCCAAGGTGCAAAAAGCGTACCCGGATATCCCGGTGGATGCCATTTCCCCCACGGATTATGGCATGGTGAAAGGGGACAATGTGCTAAAGGCGGCAAGGAAACTGATGAAGGAGACGATATAAGTGAACGAAGAAATGGAAACCATCTGCTTCCAGATCATTTCCTATGCGGGAGACGCCAAATCCTGTTATATGGAAGCGATTCAGGAAGCCAAACAGAATAACTTTGAACAGGCCGGTCTGCGGATACAGGAGGGCGACAAGAGCTTTGCCCAGGGGCATCATGTGCATGCGGAGCTGATCCGGCGGGAATGCTCCGGGGAGTCTGTTCCGGTAGGCCTTGTTCTGATCCACGCGGAGGATCAGATGATGAGCGCGGAGATGACGAAAATGATGGCGGAAGAGTGGATCGACTGGTATCGGAATCAGGAGGAAGAGCGGGTATGAGTCTGCCGGAGAATTTTCTGTGGGGAGGCGCCGTGGCGGCCCATCAGCTGGAAGGCGCCTGGCAGGAGGACGGTAAGGGAGTCAGTATCGCAGATGTGATGACAGCGGGAGCGCATAAAGTTCCCAGGCGGATTACAGACGGGGTACTGGACACGGAGTATTATCCAAACCACGAAGGCATTGATTTTTACCACCGTTTCAGGGAGGATATCGCCCTGTTCGCGGAGATGGGATTCCGCTGCTTTCGGACCTCCATTGCCTGGACGAGAATCTATCCGACGGGCGAGGAAGACAGTCCCAACGAAGCCGGTCTTCAGTTCTATGACGAGCTTTTCGATGAACTGTGCAAAAAGGGGATCGAACCGGTGGTAACCCTAAGCCATTTTGAGATGCCCTACCATCTGGTCAAAAAATACGGCGGTTTCAGAAGCCGGGAGCTGATCGGCTGTTTTGTAAAATTCAGTGAAACTGTCATGCGCCGCTATAAGGATAAAGTGAAATACTGGATGACCTTCAATGAGATCAATAACCAGACCGCGGTGGAAACTCCGGTCTTTGGATTTACCTGTTCCGGCGTCCTCTACCAGGAGGGTGAAAATAAATTACAGACCATGTGGCAGGCGGTGCATCATGAACTGGTGGCCAGCGCGGAAGTGGTGAAGCTTGGGCATGAGATCAATCCGGATTTTCAGATTGGCTGTATGCTGGCCGTAGTCCCGGTTTATCCCTATTCCTGCAATCCGGAGGATATGATGCGCTCGGTGGAAGTGATGCATGAGAGGTTTGCGTTCGGGGATGTATTCGTAAGGGGATACTACCCGGAATATCTGAAGAAGATGTGGGAACAGAAGGGGTATCAGATCCGGATGGAGCCGGGAGATGAAGAGATATTAAAGCAGGGGACCGTGGATTATATCGGATTCAGCTATTATATGTCTGCGGCGGTGAAAGCGGGCGTACAGCTGCCCGACGAGACAGACAGCGGTTTTGCCGGAAGTGTGAGAAATCCGTATGTGAAGGCGTCAAAATGGGGATGGCAGATCGATCCCGTGGGGCTTCGCTATGCGCTGAATATTCTCTACGAGCGGTATCAGAAACCACTGTTCATTGTAGAAAACGGTTTTGGCGCGGAAGACGTGCCGGATGAGGACGGTTTTATTCAGGATGATTACCGAATACAATATCTAAAAGCCCATATTCAGGAGATGAAAAAAGCCGTGGAGTTGGACGGCGTAGATGTGATAGGATATACGGCCTGGGGATGTATCGATGTGATATCCTTCGGAACCGGCGAGATGAAGAAGCGCTATGGATTTATCTATGTGGATAAGGATAATGAAGGGAACGGCTCTCTTAAGAGATCCCGGAAGCGTTCGTTTAACTGGTACCGGCAGGTGATAGAGAGTAACGGGGAGAAACTGTAGGTGTTTCCGGCAGCTTAGCTGCCGGATGGCTGTGCGGTAAGTAGTTTGCGTGATGAATGGAAAGGAGGCGGCAGCTTGCTGAGAAGAACAGCGGTTATTTATGAAGTATGCGGATTCCTGTTTGTGCTGGTAGTGGGGACTCTGCTGCATTTTGTCTATCAATGGAGCGGGAATTCCGTGATCGTGGCCGCGGTCGCGCCGGTGAATGAATCGACCTGGGAACATTTGAAAATGCTCTATCTGCCCTTTTTGGCCTATGCTGTTTTTGAGTATTATCAGGTCGGTAAAAATTATCCCAGGTACTGGTTTGGAAAAGCAGCGGGAGCCAGCGCGGGGATCGGTACGATTCTTGTTGTGTTCTATACGTACACGGGGATATTGGGAACCAATTATCTGATACTGGATATCCTGACGTTTGTGGCCGGTGTGATCGTGGCCTGCCGCTTGAGCTGGCGCCTTTTCCGGGATGAGAGGGAGCATGAGGGATATGTGGTTTTAAGCTTAGCGGTTTTGCTCGCCTGGCTGCTGGCATTTGTTGTGTTTACCTATGTTCCGCCGGCTATCCGTTTGTTCCAGGATCCGGTAACTGGAGGGTTCGGGGTTATCTGACTGGGGGAGAGGGAGCGTTCGCCGGTTTTGGGTAAGCCCGCCGCTTCCGTCCGGGGGCCGCGGCCGGTATCCGGGGAGAACTCCCAGGAAGGGGGATTCCGGGCGGCCGGGCTCTTTGATGTCTCCCCGGGAGCGCGGAGGGCTTGCGCTGGCGCCCGCTAAGTGGAATCGAAAAGCCGGGTTCAGGAACCGAGCCTATTCACCAGGAACACGTGATGTGTTCCCGGTTCAGAGGCTCTTGCCCGTCGGACGT
>NZ_JAHQCW010000078.1 GCF_019042275.1 Diplocloster agilis | reverse complement strand
GAGCTGACTGCTACTAATAGGTCGAGGGCTTGACCAGAATGGTCTGAAGGTTTGAGATTAGAGGTTTGGAAGAGAACCGAACGGATGGAAAAAGATTTTACAGTGTGTAGTTTTGAAGGTACATAAGGCCCAATGGCTCAGTTGGTTAGAGCGCCGCCCTGTCACGGCGGAGGTCGCGGGTTCGAGTCCCGCTTGGGTCGTTTTTTTGACCTTCTTATTTATTTGGGATCTTAGCTCAGCTGGGAGAGCATCTGCCTTACAAGCAGAGGGTCACAGGTTCGAGCCCTGTAGGTCCCATTTTTATCGTATATGGATGGATTCCCGAGTGGCCAAAGGGGGCAGACTGTAAATCTGTTGGCAACGCCTTCGAAGGTTCGAATCCTTCTCCATCCACTGCATAATGCTCATATGGTCTGCTACAGACCAGAAGTTATGCACATAATTTAATAACGCGGGGTGGAGCAGTCTGGAAGCTCGTCGGGCTCATAACCCGAAGGTCATAGGTTCAAATCCTATCCCCGCTACTCATGACAGACTTTTGTTTGTCACAAAACGCCCAGATAGCTCAGTTGGTAGAGCAGAGGACTGAAAATCCTCGTGTCACTGGTTCGATTCCGGTTCTGGGCATTTGTAAACGAAATATTGATATGGGATATTAGCTCAGTTGGTAGAGCACTTGACTTTTAATCAAGTTGTCCGGGGTTCGAATCCCCGATGCCTCACTATTAGAAAATGGCTGTAAACCTAGCAAACATGTGGGTTCGCAGCTTTTTTATTACCATGTGAAAAGAACGTATTTTCGATAAAATCATTGTCGTCAAATGGTCGTCAGAGCCTCCATTGTCGTCAAAATGTCGTCAAAAAAGCGCCCCTTTCAGAGCGCTATTCCTTTATCAATTTTTTCCTTTGTATTTTCTTTCTTCTCATCCAGATGGGCATATGTACGCATGATCATTTTTTCGTCGGCGTGTCCCATGAGTTGCACAGCTTTTTTAAGACTAATCCCAGAGTAATATAGCATCGTACAATAGTTATGCCGGAAGATGTGTGAAGTAAGCCCGAATATAACCTGGTGCTCATCGTCACCGCCGGCGGCAGCATTCATTTTCCGGATGATCGAAGCCCACATTTTGTCATAACTTGACTTTGTCATGATCTGACCGTCCTGCTTCGTAAAGATATGGAAACCACATGATTTCAGGTGATTTTTTAGAGCCGGTACAATTAAATCAGGAATATCAACCATCCTGGATCCGCTGATTGACTTGGCGCGGTGCTCAATTTGTGGATTATTCCCATCAAACACCACAACCTTGTTGATATCTATGACGCGTGATCGCAGATCTATGTCGGCCCTGGTTAGGGCAAGGATCTCTTCCCGCCTGAGGCCGCATCCGTAAGCGATCATGACATATGTCCTTTCCTGATCGGTGAAATCTGCGTTGATCAACGCTTTTTTCTCTATATCCGTAAGGGCACGTTTTTGGGACTGCTGTTTCTCTGGCAACTGGATTTTGCTGCAGGGATTGGACAGGATGAGTTTATCATCAATGGCAGCATCCATGATCTGCTTCATGGTCAAAACAATTTGCTCACATGTCCGCCGGCGATCAGATCGGCTATTGACCATACCCTGTAAATCACTCTTTTGCACCTCGTATACCTTGAGATACCCAATTTCGGGGACTATGTGCTTGTCTATTATGTTCTCGTACATTTTTCGCGTATTTAAGCCTTTTACGGCCTTGTACGTGCGGAACCATTTCCGGGAGTAGTCCGCCATGGTGATCTCCTTCCGGCTGACGTAAGTACCGTGCTCGATCTCATATTTCATGTCCCGAACCTTTTTTTCCAGCTCCGCGCTGGTATCGGCATATACTGTGATCCGATCTGGCCGCCCGTTTGGCTTGTACCCTACCTGCACTTTTGCCTCATAGCGACCGTCTGGACGCTTCTTATACTTGTTCTTTGCCATATTATATTCCTCCCTTAAAAATGAGCGCAAAAAATACGCCCTTGCCAGGCGCATCCTGTGAGTGATATAATATGCTTGATGAGAGCGATATTACATCGCCGGATGCTTCCGGCAGTAGTATCCTTTTACGGTCTCTGTTGGCGCAGGGACCGTTTTTGTTATTTAAGCTTCTTTTGCTGTTCCTTTTCAATTTGTTTTATACTTTTTTTAGGAGTAGGGAGATCTTCTGGCATAGTTCCGCCAAGCTCTTTTATTGTTTGACGGACTTTACTTCCAACCTCATAATGAGTTTGGTTTGCTGCGTCCTTACCAACGATATGTTCTTTCCTGAGTTTTTCATCTGTCTGGGTGGCACGGAATAGGTTGGCTGCAAGTTCGGTGCTACCCATATGATCTAGTATTTTTTGATTCTTACCTAAATTCTTCCTGGCGTGAATTTCCTTTACCCCTAATCCACCATACAACCCCTGATATCCTTTATTTTGAAATATAGCGTAATCTACAGGTTCAACTATTCCCGACATCCTAGCTGCCTCAGCTAAAGATTTGTTGTGAGCTATCATCTCATTACGTATCGCCAATCTCTTTTGGTTTTCATTCAATTCATCATAATTATCGATGAGTTCCTGCTGCCGTGTTTTGATAGCGAAATACGATTGCCCAAGAGCTATCACTTTTTTTCTGGCATCACCGTTCTGAACTATAAGATAACATGCGTAACGTGAAAGTTGATAATCATCAAGTTCTCTTTCTGCCCCAGAACCTATGTTCACCATATTGCCGACCTCGGCAAAATGGTCGCTTATGTTATTTCCACTATTATTGCAAGCTTCCATAGCTCTTATAATTACATTTTTAAAGTTACCCCATTTGGTATATTCAAGAGCTATTTGTAATTCTCGAGCATACCAGAATTCTTCGTTAAATTCATTTACATGTCGGATTGACTCAAAAAGAGATTCCGTATAACTGTTTTCTTCTTCCTGTGATAGCGCTTTTGAGAAAACCCGATTTCGAAATTCAGCTAATCTTGCATCAAATTCTTCGTCTGTCATAATGATCATCCTTTTTAGTTTGCGTTGGTAGTACTGGGTAGGTTTATATTTATTCCCCTAAATCTTTAGAGCTTCCAGACTGAAAAACCTCATCGGTATCTTTATCAATGAAATTTACCACAACTTCCAAATCGGAGGAATCTGTTCCATTTAAGGTATGGTAAAATAAGCCGGACGTGTAAAATGCCAATACACTCATACTTTCCATTTCGTTATATTTTGATTTATCAACGTAAACATTGAATTCTGACATATTATCGTTATATTTTATATCTGTGAATGAAGCTACTTCGTCCGGGCCATCCAGCATGCCGGCTATCATATCATCAATGCTTTTTTTGTATTCAGAAAGCATTTCTTTGTGTTTGCTTTTTGACATTTTATATGTAACAGAGCCGTCAGAATTTACAGTTACATCCTTGATTCCGTCCTCATTGGCAGAGGCCATTATTTCATCTTGAGATCTCCCTTCAAAAAAAGATGCAGGCAAAGTGATTTCGACAGAAAATAATCCCTTTTCAGCTGAAATATCTTGATCTTCCGAATCTTCACCACCATTACCGGTAGATTCTTCATCAACTTTTCCTTCTGCCGGATTGCTTTTGGCAGATGAAGCATAGGTCAATACAGTGACTTCTTGATGCGCCGAAAAACGCTGATCGTCAATGTAAACCCAAATACCTGTCCCTATAACGACTATAATTGTGATTATGCATAAGGACATGGAGACATAAAACCATATCTTATGTTTCAAACGTAACCCCTCTCTTCTTCATTTATACTAATCGTAATTCGATTAGTTCTTTTTGATATCCTAACATTCGGGCCATCTGATCAGTTGTGTATTGCCAGTTTTCGAGAAAAAATACATCATCAATCAATAGTTCGACCGCAAATTTGTTGGCACGAATCTCCATTTTATCAACGGAGAGATATGTGTTATTGCGCAAAAACGGCGTATTGGTCTCCGGATCCATGACGGCGTGCCCAAGTTCGTGTGCGCAGGTAAAATACTTCTGGATCCGGGACAGGTCATGATTAATATGTATTTGTTGCTGTCGCAGTATTTTATTGTAATATCCGTTCACGCTTCCCAGGGCTTCATATAACAGCAAAATGTTTTTTGATTTTGCAATCTCAAACGGATCGTCCGTTTTGTAATACTTCTTTAAGTAAGCGACTTCCTTTTTGATATTATCAAAAGACATGAGATCACTTCCTTAATTATCGCCAGTCTTCCGATATTTTTTCGGCGTGAACTTTTGCTTTGCATTTAGTTTGGCAATCCGAATACTGTTTTCTAAGCTTATTTTCAGAAGCTCTTTTGTTTCATCGTCTAGGGGTTCACCGTCAAACATTAAGCCTTCTTGCTGGCCTTCCAGATCGTCAAGGGCTTGTTCCAAACGCCGGCTTATATCACGTTCGTCTCGCATAGTAAGTTCGTTGGATTTTTCTTTGGGTTCTTCGTTTCCTGAAAGAAGGTAGTCGACAGTAACTCCAAAATAGTCAGCAATTGGTTTCAATTTTGATAGATTTGGAGCTGTCTTATCTATTTTGCTGATATATCCCCTTCCAAAACCGAGATATTCTTCCAATGATTTACTGGTAACCCCATTCTTTTTGCATAGAAATTGAATTCTTTCTTTTATATTCATATGGCTGCCTCTCAAATTAAAGTTGCGAAAAAACGCAAATTTATCTTGACATTTGCCATAAAACGCGTATAATAAACTTAGAAGTTGCGATAAATAGCAAATATAAATAAAAATGCGATAGTTAAATATTGTTGTGGTGACTTTATTTTACTATAAATCGCAAAAAAAATCAATATAAATTTGTTGTTTATCGCAAATTCTTAAAATGCATGTGGAGGGAGGTATAAGAATGGTCTATGACAACCTAAAAGAAATCTGCAAAGAAAAACACATCACATTCCAGGAAATTGAATTATTGGCAGAGCTTGGAGCCGGGTGCATTAGCAGATGGAAAGACGGAAAGGTAAGTCCGAATATAGACACATTAAAAAAAGTTTCGGATGTAGTAGGCATTAAGCTCTCAGACCTTGTAAAGGAGTGACGCATGGATGAGCAAGAGAAAGGAGCGTGATTGGATGACAAAATTTCAAGTGATACAGCAAATTTCTGATCCAGATAAATTTGCGGAACTTATCTTCGACATGATAAATGAAGTGGACACAGTAGATGGGTTTAAAACACTGATAAAGGAGGAACTAACGGAAAATCAGCTACAAACCGTTAAGTCCATAGCTGATAAAAGCGATTATCCGTTGTCCTTAGAGGGATTACAGTAATAACATCCGTTAGCGCCATTGACGGATAAAAACGCCGCCCTTAAAGCTGCATCCTCATAAGAAGTGCAATTAATTACATTAAATGGATTCATTTCATCAATCTGACATTGGGGCGTTTCACTGTCAAGATCATGTATTTCACCGGTGGCTTTATTAAGGACATAACGGCTCCCGTTAAATGGGGCTTTATATCTTCTCATAGTTTACTCCTTTCTTTTGTACTCGGCGCTGCAACGTCTGTAAGTACAGTATAGGAGATAACAGAAAAAAAGTAAATATAAGGAGGACGTATGTACGATCTTATTAGAATAAACTACGATACAGACCAGCCCACTGTATCAGCAAGAGATTTACACGCAGGGCTGGAAATCGAAAAACGTTTCAGTGCATGGTTTGAAACGAACAGCACAGGCTTTGTAGAAGGTGAGGATTTTTCCAAACCGTACCTAAAAGTACGGGTTCAGAAGGAAGGCAACAGGGAGGTTTCCAGGGAAGTTGAGGATTATGATTTGTCAGTGGAGATGGCCAAACATATCTGCCTTATGAGCCGAACTGAAAAGGGAAGACAATGCAGACAGTACCTGATTGAGTTGGAAGGAGCTTGGAATTCACCGGAGCAGGTTATGGCAAGAGCTTTGAAGTTTGCTCAGCGGTCCATGGATAGCCTGAAAGAGAGATGCAAGTTTCTTGGCGGACAGGTCGTAGAGCAGCAGAAAGTTATAGCAGACCTTCAACCCAAGGCCTCGTATTATGACATGATCCTTCAATGCAAAGATCTGATAGCAACCACGGTGATCTCGAAAGACTATGGGATGTCAGCCAAAAAGTTTAACGCTATGCTTCACGACATGGGCGTTCAATACAAGCAGGGCGACACTTGGGTATTGTATGCGAGGTATCAGGGTAATGGCTATCTTAAAACAAAGACGCATAACTATGCGGACTCTAAAGGTATTCAGCACTCTTGCGAGCATGCTTACTGGACACAGAAGGGAAGATTGTTCTTATACGATTTTCTGAGGCAGGAAGGAGTTGTTCCAGTGATAGAAAGGGGGACGGTGTGATGGAGAAAACAATCTTCCGCCCATCAGAGCTGATTGCCATGGGATACGGACGTTGGGAATTAATGTGTGACTGCCGAAGTGAGGGCCAGACATTCGCCACACAGACGCCCGGCGGACACTGGAGGATCGATCTGCCGAAGTACAAAGCGTTCCGGCAGAAGCGAACGCGGGTAAGGAGGCGGGCGGTATGAACCTGCAGCAAGTCACCATTGAGGACTGCATCAACATGTATGACCAGCTTGGCAAGGCCGTAGTAATCAATGACGGCAGGGTTTTGGGATTTGTCCAGTGTCCAGGAATGTGGGCGCAGCAGATCGATACCGGAGAGTTTGGGAGGCAGGTGTTTTTTCACGCCAGATGATCCGGATCATGAGGAAAATTGAAAGGAAGGGCAAAAGGAATGCAGCAAGAACGCAATA
>NZ_JAHQCW010000077.1 GCF_019042275.1 Diplocloster agilis | reverse complement strand
GTTGGTTCTGCGGGGAAGAAACCGTTCCATCCGCAGAACCAACCGGCCTCCATGCTCCCGCTCCTCCTTTGTTGGTGAAGGCTTAGGGGGATGTTTTGGGGGATGGGAATTTGGGGAGGAAGATTTAGTATTTGGATTGGGGGTTTGCGCTGAGGAGGAATTTTGGTTATAGTTAGATAATGAGGTTGGGAATAGATTGTTCGTTGTGGGAGATGTTGGGGCTGGCGGAGTTTGGAGACTGATGGATTGGCGGTAGGGAAGGAGAACGGGTTTATGAAGGAAGTAAAGATATATTTGATGAGGGTTGATCTCTTGGATTTGAACGATGAGAGGTTTTGGGAGAGTGTTTCTGAGGAGCGGAGGGCGAAGGCGCAAAGAATACGGACAGAGGAGGGGCAGAGGCTGTCGTTGGGGGCGGGGCTGCTGCTGGAGTATGGGGTGCGGGCTTGGAATCCGGGGTATGTGGGGAAGGTGAGGACACGGCAGAATGAGTTTGGTAAGCCGGAAGTGGTTATGGATATGGATGGGGGATTTTTGGAGGATGGGAAAGCAGGGGGAGGCCGGGAAGGTGCGGGCTTAAGGAGGATGTGTATCAGTTTGACGCATTCCGGCAGTGTGGCGGGGTGCGCGGTGGCTGATGTGGAGGTTGGATTGGATATTGAAAAAGTAAAGGGGTACGACGGGAAGGTGGCCGGGAGATTTTTTCAGGATGAGGAGCGGCAGTTCGTGGAGGGGAAAGGAAAGGCCGACAGAGGGGCTGCGTTTTGTGAACAGTGGGTGTTAAAGGAGAGTTTTGTGAAGGCGGTTGGAATGGGGTTTCATCTGCCGATTGAGGAGTTTACCGTTCACAGGGGGGAGAAGATATGGGTGGAACAATCGGCTGTGGAGGGGGAGTTTGAGTTCCGGCTGGAGCGGTTGGACCGGGAATATCAGATGGCGGTGTGTACGAAGGGGGCGGCGGACATCAGCGTGACCTGGGTGGAATTGGCGGATGTGATAGGATAGGCGGAGAGTTGTAAGGGATGACAGGAGTGGCGTTAGGGATGATAGAGAGGCGGAAGTAGGTATAAACTTTCGGTATTTATAATAGATTATAGAAAAGACGGATATGGGAATCTAATATGTGGAGAAAGATTCTGGCTTTTTTATTAATCGTATGTGGTGTTGGCGCACAGGGGCGGGGGCTTGCGCTGGCGGAGGATATGGATTTGTACGCCCAGTCGGCAGTGCTGATGGATGCTGATTCGGGGCGTATTTTATATGAAAAGGATGGGAGTGCGAAGCTGCCGATGGCGAGCACGACGAAGATTATGACACTGACGGTGGCGCTGGAATCCGGGAATCTGGATGATGTGGTGGAGGTGTCTAAGCTGGCGGCTTCTCAGCCGGATGTTCAGCTGAATATACGGACCGGGGAGAAGTATTTGCTGAGGGATCTGCTGTATTCCCTGATGTTAGAATCCCATAATGACGTGGCGGTGGCGGTGGCGGAGCATATCGGCGGCAGTGTGGAAGGGTTCGCGGATATGATGAACCAGAAGGCGAGGGATATCGGCGCTTATCAGACGCATTTTGTGACGCCCAACGGCCTGGATTCGGATGAGCATTATACGACGGCGTCGGATCTGGCCCTGATTGCCCGTTATGCGATTCAGAATGAGAAGTTTATTGAGATTACCAATACCCCCAGTTACTCTTTTTCCGATATCGACGGAGGGAGAAGTTTTACGGTGAATAATAAAGACGCGTTTTTGAATCAGATGGACGGGGCGATCGGGATTAAGACGGGTTTTACCGGTAAAGCGGGTTATTGCTTTGTGGGGGCTTTAAAGAGGGATGACAGGACTTTTATATCGGTGGTACTGGCCTGCGGCTGGCCGCCTCATAAGACGTGGAAATGGGCCGACACCCAGAAGCTGATGCAGTACGGGCTGGACAATTATGAGTACCGGCATATTTCTGAGGATGGCAAAACCTTTGATCCTGTAAGTGTGAAGGATGGACAGATTCCGACCGTGGACCTGCGGATGGAAAAGCAGGATCTGAATCTGCTGATGCGCCCGGATGAACAGGTGAATGTGGAGTATGAGGTCCCGGATATGCTGGAAGCGCCGGTGGAGGAAGGGACCATCGTTGGGAATGCGCAGTATTATGTGGCGGGGGAATTGTACCAGGTGACGCCCATCTATGCGGCGGGCTCCGTGAAAAAGATTGATTTTTGCTGGTGCCTGGATAAGGTGCTGCGAAAATTTTTAAACTGCGGCGGGGAACTGCTCTGACAGAACATTGCGGCTGTTTGCCGGGGTATGATATAATATCGGCAGATAAGGTGTCCGCGCCGGAGCGCTGCCTTTGGCGCGGAGCGTGCATGATCAGGATCGAAGGTGCATGGCCGGTAACGTCAGGAAACATGGAGCATTGGAAAGGATGGAGAACGGTGCTGAAGATACTAATTGCAGATGATGAAGACAGAGTGTGCAGACTGATTGAAAAACTGATCGACTGGGAACATCTGGACGTTAGTTTGGTGGCCACAGCGGCGAATGGAATAGAGGAGCTGGAATTCATCGAGAAATATGAGCCAGATATCGTGATCACGGATATCCGGATGCCGGGAATGGACGGGCTGCAGGTTATTGAACGGGTGGTTCAGATGGAACGGCCTGTGAACTTTATCGTGGTGAGCGGCTACAAACAGTTTGAGTATGCCTATAACGCCTTGAAATACGGGGTGGAGGATTATCTGCTTAAGCCTATTCATAAGGAAGAACTGAATCAGATTCTGGCCAAGATTTGTTCGGCGCGGCTGGAAAAAGAAAAACAGGTATCGGATTACGCGCTGATGGAGAAGGAACACAAATTAAGCCAGGAAATTATACAGAATAAATTTATCGTCACATTGCTGTCACGGGAGAATCCCGGCGCGGTTGATATAGCTATGGTAAATGAAAAGTATCATTTTTCATTCTCCGGTCCGGTCTATCAGTGCTATGCACTGAGTGTGGATTATGAGCGGGTAGAGGATGTGGAGAAAGAGACAGCCGAGGGACTCTGCCGGTCGGTTCTGAAGAAGATCAGAAAGTTTTTGGAAGAGGCAGAAGCGGCAGGCTGGAATGCGAACGGTCTGATCCATAATGTGATCGCCGGAATCTGTGAGTTCCGGGAGGAAAATAGCCAAGAGAAAGCGCAGCAGCAAGAACTGTGGAACCAACTATTTTCGGAAATTCAAAAGTACAGCGGTTCCTTCAGCGGTTATGTTGTGACCATGACGGTGTCCGCTCCGTTTCAGGATTTCGCGGAATGTGCGGACAAGCTGCGTGAGACCTTCGAGCACCTGGGCAGCCGGCTGGTTCTGGGAGCGAACCAGGTGATTCGGTTACCGGAAACCGGTCTGCCAAAAGAAGATTCGCCCTTGCCGGTCAATATGAAAGGCGAGGATGCCCTAAAGGCGGCGGTGGAGGCATTGGATCTGAAGAAATTTGATTATATGCTTCGGGAATGCTTTCGGATGATAGGCAATGAGAAACCGGAGAATTACAGGCTGTACTATAAAAATGTGGAGCAGCTGATACGGGTTGTCTTTGAGGCGGTGGATTTTGAAGATATCAGCGATACGGAGCTGGAAGCGGAAAAAGAAGATCTGTATGCCCAGATCCGGAAGTATGCAGACCGGTCATCTATCCGAAATTATGTGCTGGAATATTTAAATGCGTTTTTGAAAAAATACGAGGCCGGCAAGCGGAATCAGGAGAAAAAGCCGGTGCGGGTCGTAAAAGATTATATCAGGGAACACTATCAGGAGAACATCAGCCTGGAGGAGATGGCGAAGCTTGTGGATTTGAATCCGGTCTATCTCAGCGTGCTGTTTAAGCGAAGTACAGGGGTGAATTTCAATGATTATCTGACGGACATACGCATCGCCAAGGCGAAATCAATGCTGAAAGATACCAATGAATCCATAGCGGCAATCGCGGAGCAGGTGGGATATGCCAATGCAAAATATTTTAGCCAGCTGTTTTCTAAAGTGGTAGGTATCAATCCGACCGTATACCGGAAACTGCATTCCTAAGGGCCGGCTTGTGGATTTAGGAGCGCCGGTCCGTAAATGACAAAATGGACATGTCCCCTTTTGTGATATGAGACGAAATGGACATGTCCCCTTTTACACACCTGGAGGATAAGATGAGAAACGTGAAAAGAAAGATATACGTGTCCAATGCTCTGATGGTTTTGTTTACCGTGGCTTTCGGGATTCTGTTCCGGCAATGGCGCGTCGGGATTGCCGGATGGTGCCTGTTGGGCGCGTTGGCGGTTTTCTTTTTGCTGCAGATGGTTCTGGTACATGTTCCGGTCGGTAAGGCGGACAGGACGTTGGAAAAACTGTATCAGAAAAGTCTGGAGGATTCCGGCGGACAGGATACCCAGACGATGGAGATCAATGATAAAATGGAATACGTATTCCAGTATTTGCAGGAGAGCATGAACCGGGAATACCGGGCGAAGGTGCTGAAAAAACAGGCGGAGCTGAATGCGCTGCAAAGCCAGATCAACCCGCATTTTCTCTATAATACGCTGGAATCGATCCGGGGGGAGGCGCTGATCGAGGGGATGGATGAGATCGCGGATATGACGGAGGCCCTGGGAAATTTTTTCCGTTATAGTATCAGCAGTAAGGGAAGCCTGGTAACCCTTGAGGACGAGCTGAATAATATACAGAACTATTATCTGATCCAAAAGTTCCGCTTTGGGGAGAGGATCAATCTGAAGGTGGATATGGAGGACCGGGACGCGATCATTGGTTTCCGGATGCCGAAACTGATCATACAGCCGATCGTAGAAAACGCGATCTTTCATGGGCTGGAGAATAAGATTGGGAAGGGGACGATCACCATTTCTATTGCGGTCACGGATCAGCGGCTGGTGCTGGTGATCTCAGATGACGGCAGCGGCATCCGGGAGGACAAACTGCTGGAAATGAATGAGCGGCTGCAAAAGGGGATCGACTTTTCAGAGAAAACCGAGGACGGGGGCAGCGGGATCGCGTTATATAATGTAAATCAAAGGATTAAGCTGTGTTTCGGAGACGAATACGGAATCCATGTGTATAGTATGCTGGATAACGGTACCGACGTGGTGATCACACTGCCCGTGGTGGATGCGGGACAAAAAGAGATCACTCTGGATGAGGTCATCCACCAGAGCAGGAGTCAGGAAAATAATTATGGTTCATGAAATTATAAGAGCAGAGCATATACAAAAGATGTTCGACCGGAACCAGGTGCTGATGGACGCATGGCTGCATGTGCTGGAGGGACAGACCGTGGGGATTGTGGGTCTTGATAATTCGGGAAAGACCACATTCATGCGTATATTGGCAGGACAGCTTGGTTACGATGGCGGGGATATTTACCTGGAGGGAGTGAAGATCCCATCCGCCAGGCGCGATATTCTGTCCGGTAAGGTTGCTTATCTTGGAAGTGAGAATTCCCTGGTGGACGAGCTGTCCATTGCGGATAACCTGTGTGTGTTAAAGAATCATCCGATCAGGGATTTTATCGTCCGTAAGAAAAAAATCAGGGAAAACAGCGAAAAGATATTAAAGAGGGTGCATGTGGATGCCCGCCCCGGCAGTCCCTGCAGTATTTTGGAAGATAATGAAAAGCAGCGCCTGGAAATCGCAAAGGTATTAGCCGGAGGGGCCAGGCTGGTGATCCTGGACTGTACGGGGCATACTTACAATGATCAGGACATCCGGGAGTTAAAGGAGCTGATCTGTTCGAGCTATGAAAAAGGAGTGGCGTTCATCTTCATCCACAGTAATCTGGAGTATGTCATGCAGCTCTCAGATGAGATACTGGTTCTTAAGGACGGGCGCTCCGTGCGGCGGCTTCCAAAGAATAAGTTCGACAAGCAGCTGATTTATAAGTGGATGGTCGGCTATGAGATCAAGGAGAACAGTCTCTATGACAGAAAAAAGCTGCCCGATGCAAAAGAGATTCTGCGGCTTGCAGAGGTCACAAGCGACCGTCTGAAGCAGATATCCCTGGAGGTGAAAGAAGGAGAAATCGTGGGAATCCTGTCCCTGTCCAGCCGCTGGAACCAGGAATTTATCGACATTCTAATGGGGGAAGCCCGGATCGAAAGCGGCGGTATATACCGCAATGGTCAGGCCGTGAACAGGCAGTTCCTCCGGGACCGGGGAACCGTACGCAATAGAACCTGCTTTATGCATAAAGCCAATATCAAAGAGGAGCTGTTTGAAAATCTGCCGGTTTCTCAGAATTATGTGTTCCTTGCCCAGCAAAAAGCCGCAAAGACCCCGCTTGGGATATTGAGCCGGAAGATCGAGATGCATCTGGAAAATGAAAAGGCGGAAGACCTGGGATTTTCACCGGATATTCTGAAAAAACATGTGGAACAGCTGACGAACAAGGAACTGTTTGAGCTGTATATCGGGGAAATCAAACTGTTCCATCCGGAACTTCTGGTGCTCATGAATCCAACGGAAAACTCGGACGTATTGCTGAAAGAACAGATTATCGGAGAGATCGTCCGGATGGCGGAGGACGGGATTGGTATCCTTATGATTTCCGCTAACTTTAAGGAGATGTCCGCAATCTGCGACCGGATCATTATCGTGCGGAAGGGAACGGTCAACGGGATTGTGGACCGGAGAGATTTTTCTACGGTAAATATGAATTTGTATTTGGAATAAAGAGAATGCTCCGGGCGGCCGGGTTCAGGAACCGAGCCTATTCACCGGGGACTGTCACACTAACTTAGCGCTCTTCCTGGGGGCTTCACATGCCTGCTGCTTAGAGCTTGGAACCGTGGGCGGTATCCGGGGACGCTCCGGGTGGCCGGGTTCTTTTGTATCTCCCTGGGAACGCGGAGGACTTGCGCTGGAATACGCTAAGTGAAATCGGAAAGCCGGGTTCAGGAACCGAGCCTATTCACCAGGAACACGTGATGTGTTCCCGGTTCAGAGGCTCTTG
>NZ_JAHQCW010000076.1 GCF_019042275.1 Diplocloster agilis | reverse complement strand
AAAAGAACCCGGCCGCCCGGAGCGTCTCCGGATACTGCCCGCGGTTCCAAGCCCTAAGCGGCGGACATACGGCCTGCCCAATCCCGAGGAAGAACCTTCATATGGAATAGTAATGCGTTTTTTTAATATAGGATCAACAACGCCGGACGGCGGTTTTGTAACGAATTCGTTCAAAACTGCCGCCTTATTTTTTGCATAGAATAGCTCGTCTATGGAATCAAGAACATCCTTCTCTGTATTTCTACAAAATCCTCCAGGAAAACGCACAAATACATTGACAAAGAATACAAGGTTTCTTATAATAAAGGCAACTTATTAAACATGTTCAACAACTTAAAGAAAGTGAGAGGGCAATGCAATGAAGAAAGGAATTGGAAAAGCAATTGTAGGTGAGTGGAGTACGAAGACGATCGTTACGATGGCAGTGGGAGCTGCTCTGTACGGCGTGCTGATGATGTATGGGTCGATCCCCATATTTTCACAGACGAATCTGTCAACGGCCATGATTGTACCGGTAGTCGTAGGAGGAATGTATGGAGCGCTTCCGTGCAGCCTGACCCTGCTGATCGGTAACATCATCGCGGACCTGATCGGCGGTAACGGCATGTGGTTTGACTGGTCCATCGGAAACGCGGTTCTGGGATTTTTCGTAGGCCTGCTTCCGGTATATGGCGCTTACATAACAGAAGGTATTTTCAAAGTGAAACATGCGGTGATCTACGCGATTTTATGTATCATTGGAAATGTAATCGCATTTGGTCTGATTACCCCTATCTTTACTTATCTGTTCTACGGCGGCGAGTTAAAAGTTACTTTTATTATGGCTGGATTTGCTACGGTTGGTAACATCGCAGTATTGTTGATTGTAGGGATTCCCGTATTGTTCCTGCTGTCAAAGAGATATGCATCCAGATCAAATCTGAGAGAAGAATAGGATAAGAAAATGAAAAAGGCTTTGATCGAATTTAAAGACTTCACTTTCCAGTATAAGGTGCAGTCAAAACCGACTCTTCATGATATCAACCTGACGATTTATGAAGGCGAGAAAGTTCTGATCCTGGGACCCAGCGGAAGCGGAAAGTCCACACTTTCCAACTGTATCAACGGGTTGATTCCTTTTTCAGAAAAAGGAACGATCAAGGGATCACTGAAAGTAGACGGAATAGAGACGAAAGAGGCCAGTATATTTAAACTGAGCAAAGTAGTCGGAACGGTACTCCAGGATTCGGATGCCCAGTTTGTGGGGCTGTCCGTGGGCGAGGATATCGCGTTTGCATTGGAAAATGAAAATATGCCCCGTTCCGAGATGATACCTAAGGTAGAAGCCACGGCTCAAATCGTCGGTATGGGAGAGTTCCTGGAGCATCTTCCCTATTCGCTGTCCGGCGGACAGAAGCAGAAGGTGGCATTGGCCGGAGTCATGCACGACAAGGTGAAAGTGCTGATCTTTGACGAACCGCTGGCGGCCCTGGATCCCCATATGGGCATGGTGGCGGTGGATCTGATCGACCGGATCTGCAGGGATCAGAACAAGACGGCGATCATCATCGAACACAGGCTGGAGGATGTGCTGTACCGGCCGGTGGACCGGATTATCCTGATGGCGGAAGGCCGTATCGTGGCCGACATGTCGCCGGAGGAGCTGCTCCGGTCGGAACTGCTGGATCAGTACGGAATCCGGGAACCCCTGTACCTGACCGCGATGAAATACGCGGGCTGTAATCTGCAGAATCAGGAGGGAATCTCCGATCTGGCACAGATGCAGCTGACGAAGGAGAACCGGGACAAACTGGAGGAATTCTTCCGCCGGCAGACAGATGCCTATAAGCCGGAGCTTGGAGAGCCGGTCATCGAGGTGGAGGATGTGGACTTCGCCTATGACAAAGATGTGGTAGTAAGAAATGTTAACTGCTCGATCAGAAGAGGCGAAAAGTTGGCGCTGATCGGGAAAAACGGCGCCGGAAAAACGACGCTGGCCCGTCTGGTCTGCGGGATCAACCGGCCCACAAAGGGGCGGATCAAGATCCGCGGAAACGACTATATGGCCCTGTCCATCAAAGAGATCGGTGAATTTATCGGTTATGTCATGCAGAATCCGAACCAGATGCTGGTGAAGGATATTATCCACGACGAGGTGGACATGGCGCTTAAACTGCGGGGCTATCCGCAGGAAGAGGTGGAAGCAAAGACAAAACGCGCTTTGGAAATGTGCGACTTATATTCCATGCGGAACTGGCCGGTCAGCTCAGTCAGCTATGGCCAGAGGAAAAGAATCACCATTGCCACGGTTATGGCGCTGGAACCGGATGTGATTATTCTGGACGAGCCCACGGCCGGACAGGATTACAGGCATTACGTTGAGATAATTGAATTTATCAATCAGCTTAACTCAGAGTTTGGAAAGACAATCATTCTGATCACTCACGACATGCATCTGGCCATTGAAAACACCGATCGTGCGATCGTGTTTGCCGATGGGGAAATCATTGCCGACGATCACGTGTTCCGGGTGCTTTCCGATGATGACGTGATCACCCGCGCCAGCTTAAAGCAGACATCCCTCTATACGCTGGCTTGTATGCTGGGTGTTTCACCGGAAGAATTTATTTCCCATTTTATTTCTTATGAGAGGATGGTGAAGGCCGGTGAATAATAAATTTATCATCAATTTCCAACCCGGAGACACAGTATTACATAAGCTGACAGGCGCTACGAAGGTACGTCTGTTCGTAGTGCTGACGGTGTATCTGATCATGTCCTGGGATCTGCGGCTGATCCTTCCGGTGGCTATTGCCGGAGTGGTAGGTCTGTTTTCCCTGAAGCCAAACTGGAAACCGATCAAGTTTATGTTTGCGTTTATCGTCATATTGAACTTGTTCAACCTGTTTCTGTTTTACATTGCCGACCCGGATATCGGAACAAAGTTTTGTGCTTCGAAAACCGTGCTGGCCCAGTTTACCGATTACTTTTATGTAAGCGGGGAGACACTTTGGTATCTGTTTACCAGATTTATAAAAATTATAGCGTCCTTTATGGTTTCCATCGTGTTTATCCTTTCCATAACCCCGTCGGAATTTGCCGCAGGCTTATATTCCATTAAAGTCCCCTATAAGATCTGTACTGTTGTGGAACTGGCTTACCGCTGTATCCCTGACATCGTGAGGGATTATCAGAATATTTCCACCAGTATGCAGGCCAGAGGCGTTGAGATGGATAAAAAGAAGACGAAGCTGTTTGCCAGACTGAAACAGGCGGTGTTAATCATTGTCCCCCTTTTATTTTCATCGTTTGATAAGGTGGGTAATATAGCCAACGCCATGGACTTGAGGGGTTATGGAAAGTTAAAAAAGAGATCCTATTATGCGGAACATGAGATGACAAAGGCGGATAAAGTATTTAAAGTGGTTTATATCGTTGGACTGCTGATCTGTATCGCCTATATTGCCTATAAAATGTTCTCTCCGAATTATTTGCAACTGTGGTATCCGTTTGTCTAAAAAAAGGAGGTTTTCGTATCATGAAACCAGCAATTGTCATGCAGACAGATTTTACGGCTGATACCAGCGCTGTCTGTACTATGTACGGAGTCTGCCAGATGGTGGATCCGGAACTGCGTCTGTTTAATAATAACCACGCGATTCCCAGTTTTGATACTTTTTCTGCGTCGATTAACCTGGATTATGTGGTGGATTTTTGGCCGGCCGGCACTGTGTTTGTATCTGTGGTGGACCCGGGTGTCGGAACCTCCAGGAAAGCCAGCGTTGCCAAACTGAAAAACGGCCAGTATGTGGTATCCCCGGATAACGGTTCCTTAACCCATGTGGCGAAAAAAGTGGGAATCGAAGAAATCCGTGAAATCGATGAAACCGTAAACCGCTGGCAGCCCACAAAGGCGTGCAGCATCTTCCACGGACGTGATCTGTTCGCTTACTGCGCGGCCAAGCTTGCCTCCGGCGTAATCACATTCGAGCAGGTGGGACCGGCTTATCCGGTTGAAGATGTGGTGCTGCTGCCGATCGTAGAGCCGGAAGTGAAAGAAGACGGCACCGTATGCGGGATGATTCAGGCAGCGGGAGAGCATTTCGGGCTGGTGTCCTCCAATATCCCTTATGAGATGCTGGAGAATACAGGCGTTGCCTACGGCGATACGGTGGAGGTAGTGATCTGTCACGGCGGCGAAGAGAAATATCATGATAAAGTTCCATATTTTAAATCCTTCGGCTATGTCTCAGAAGGAGAACCGGTTGTCATGACCAGCGAATCCCTCACGGTCCAGATCGCGCTGAACCTTAAAAATTTCGTAAAGGTATATGGGATCGGACAGGGCCCTGAGTGGAAGATTTCTTTCCGCAAGTGTTAAGGACAAGCAGTACCGGTAAGGTTATACCTGGATGTGCGAACATGCACAGATGGAGGATAATATGAGTAAATCTTTTGTTGTATTACAGACCGACTTCGGTCTGAACTGGGGAGCGGTAGCTTCCATGTATGGGGTGTGCAAGCAGGTGGATCCGGGTCTTGAGATCTATGACCTTTCCCATACCATCGAGCAGTTTAATACCATGGCGGCTTCGTCCTGCCTGCAATATACGATCAAATACTGGCCGAAGGGTACGGTTTTCGTATCCGTCGTGGATCCGGGAGTCGGAACGGCCCGGAAAGCCAGTGTGGCAAAGACCTCCAACGGCTACTATATCGTCACTCCGGATAACGGAACCCTGACTCATGTGAAAGCCATGTACGGGATCGAGGAAATTCGGGAGATCGACGAGACCGTCAACCGGTATCCGGGTTCTGAGAAAGTAAACATTTTCCATGGACGGGATCTGTTTGCCTACTGCGGAGCCAGACTCGCCGCGGGAGTTATTTCCTTTGAAGAGGTAGGGCCGTCTTACCCGCTTTCGGATATCGTCGTACAGGAACTCACCTATGGAAAGACCGGTGACGGATATGCCGAGGGACAGGTCGACGAGGCTTTGGAGAAATTCGGAAATATCAGTACGAATATTTTAATTGAAGATTTTGAAAAGACAGGTATCGTTCAGGGAGACATGGTCCGCATTCAGATTAAAAATGAGGATCAGGTTGTGTATGACGAGCCTGTGCTCTACCACCGGTCCTTTGGATTTGCTGAAATCGGCGATCCGGTTCTGTTTAACGGATTGGCATCCTTTGTTGCGCTGGGACTGAATCAGCGAAGCTTTGCGGAAAAATATCAGATCAAAGGCGGGAAGGGCTGGACGATCCGGATCGATAAGATCCGTCAGTAGTTGTTCATACAGGGACTGTCATTCCGCCTGTGGCGGGCTGCGCAGCGGCATCTGGCTTTCGGCCGCGGCGGTTCTTTTGTGACAGTCCCTTTTTCTATGGGAGGAATAATGAATGCTTAAAAAGTGTGGAAGCGAAGATAAGGGGATTCTGACCGGTTATTTGAGTAAGGAAAAGGAATACAATACGTTTTTGCTGGCGGATGTAAATGCCTATGGTTTTGACGCCGATTGCCAGGATGTCTGGATGGATTGGGAAGAGGGCAGATGTACCGGGGTGTTTTTGAGATTTTATACCAATCTTCTGGTTTATACACAGGAGAAGGAGTTAAATGCCGCAAGCCTGGATTTTATTTTGAAAAATCATGAAATACTTGTTATAATGGGAAAAAGCAGTCTGTTTGCCCCATTGGAAACAAAACTGGAAAAAGAATACCGCTGCTGTCAGAAGCAGTTATATAGATTGGAAAGCCGGGAGCTGTTAAAGCCGCATTGCCCGGAGGTTACGCAGGCGGGCGTAGCGGATGTGGATGAGGTCTTTGCATTCCTGGGCAGCATAAAGGAGATCAGCGGCTTATACACGTCGAAGGAGATGATCCGGGACCGGATCGCCAATCAGGATGGAATTCATCTGATGATCCGCAAGGACGGGAGAATGATATCCCACGGCAACAGTACGACCGGGTCAGAGCATACGATCATGATCGGCGGAGTGGCTACAGAGCCTGCGTATCGCAGACAAGGGTATGCCTCCTGTGTGGTATCCGCCTTGTGTGAGTATATTTTAAATCAGGGAAAGACGCCCTGCCTGTTCACGGGAGAAGGGGCGGACGCTTTGTTTGCAGGGCTTGGTTTTGAAAAGCTGGGCGGGTGGACAACGCTGGAAAGGATCTAAGGTTACCAATGGATAATAATAACATTAAGACACTGGGGAACAGCAGAATACCATCCTACGTACCGATCTATGATATGTTGTACTCGGATATCATCAACGGGGTGTACGAGTCCGGTTCACAGCTGCCGGGGGAAGCTTTCCTGGCCGAAAAATACGGGGTCAGCCGGAATACGCTGAGGCAGGCCCTGACAGTTCTGGTGGAGGACGGCTTGATTACCAAGGTGCAGGGCAAGGGGACTTTTATCACCTACGACAAGGACAAGACTAGCACGATGGAGGCTATGTTCAATCCGATGATCACCTGCTGCAAGAATCAGGTGGAGGATGTGGATACATACTACAATTTCGGTCCGGCTACGGAAGTCGGGCAGCGCAAGCTGGGGCTTCGGCCCAGTGAGATTGTTCTCGCCAGCAACAATGTCTATTATGCCAAACAAAAGCCGGTGGGCCATTCCTTTATGCAGATTCCGGTAAAATATATCGATGAGCTGAACGTGGATCTGAATCAGGAGGAGGAAGTCAGCGAGCTGATCAACAAACGGATTTTCGAGATGGCGGCCTCAGTCCAGATGTCCATCAAACTGGTGTACGCCGAAGAAAATGTTACGTCCTTTCTGAAGATTCCCAATGAGACGCCGATTATTTTCATCGAAGAGATTCTCTACAACAAAGATAACGCCGCGATAGTGCGTTGCAAGTTCTATTTTATCCCCGAGGAATATGATATCGTGTTCCGGGATTGAGTGGGGACGGCCAGGAACGGTACTTCCCTGGGGTTGGGTATGCCCGTTTCGGTATGCCCGTTTCTCAGCGGCCAACGGCCATGGCGGTATCCGGGCCGGGGAATGATCCCGGTTCCGGGGCGCTTTGGTGTCTCGCCGGGAGCGCGGAGGGCTTAAGCTGTGGCTACGCTAAGTGAAATCGGAAAGCCGGGTTCAGGAACCGAGCCTATTCACCAGGAACACATGATGTGTTCCCGGTTCAGAGGCTCTTGCCCGTCGGACGTGAAGTCCGCCGT
>NZ_JAHQCW010000075.1 GCF_019042275.1 Diplocloster agilis | reverse complement strand
CCGGTTCAGAGGCTCTTGCCCGTCGGACGTGAAGTCCGCCGTGCATCCTGAATCCGGCTTTCCGATTTCACAAAGCGTATTCACAGCCGCCCTATGCGCCCCCAGGGAGATACAAAAGAACCCGGCCACCCGGCGCGTCCCCGGATACCGCCCGCGGTTCCAAGCCGTAAGCAGCGGACATACGAAGCCTCCAGGAAGAACGCTAAGTGAGTGCGACAGCCTTGGTATATAGGCTCGGTATCCTGAACCCGGCTTTACGGTTCTACTAAGCGGGTGCCGGCGCAAGCCCTCCGCGCTCCCGGGGAGACACAAAAGAATCCGGCTGCATGAAGCATTCCGGGACACCGGTACACACACCGGCCCTTAAGCAGCGGGCATACCCAAACCAGGGGAAGAACCGGATCTCCGTCTGCGGCTATCCAATTTCATCGAAATCTATTTCCTGTTTTCGGAAAAACTTCTGAACCATCTGATCCCAGCTATGATCCAAAGATTTATCCAAGGTGAATACTTTCAAAGATGTCCCGGTGGTACAGCTGACCCCAGTCTCATTATATTTAAAATTTAGAAACAGCCCGTTTACATCGTCCGCTGAAAAAGGAAGCTGTGACTGATCCAGCAATTTCCGTATATTCGAAGGCGCCAGCAAGAATACAAATTTAAAATTAAGGGGCGTTTTTTTTCCTTTAATCAACTCCAGACAGAAAGGCCGGATCTCACGCCAATACGAATAACCGCGGTCTGTTAAATCCGGCCCTTCCAATTCTTCCTTCGTAAAAAAATCCCGCTGAAGTCTGCCATCAACAGTAAAAGTATTAAAGGTAGTAACAACAGCCTCCGACACCAAAAAATGATCAAACGTGTCCTTCAGCAATAATTTATTCATAAAGTTTTTCGTATCTTTTATCTGTAATGCGATCAAAATCCCACCTCCGGCACTATAACTCCCATCATTATACAATGGAACTGTGCCCCAGGCAATTTCTTTTTGTGAAGAAGTTATATGCAAAAAGGTTATATGCGAAAGGATTATATGCGAAGGGATTATATGTCTGCTGCTATATGCCTGCTGTAATCTGTCAATACGAAAACGTCTCTGATGACAGTTCTCCTGACAGTTCTCCCAGCATTTGCAGCAGGAGACAGGCTTTAGGGGCTTTTTCTTTCAATGCCTCCATCCCTTCCTCTTCAAGCCGGAGCTGAACGGAAGATTTCCAGGCGTCGAAGTATTCCTGGCCGGTGGCGGCCTCCAGATCCAGGACTTCGTTGCCGATGAGCCCATCCATCACATAGCGCATGACATGGCCTTTTAAACCGGTCTGCCCGCCGGCTAAGAATTCTAAAAATATATAGCGTAACGTATCGTCCCCGTAATAAGTAAGCTCCCGGACTTCCAGGGGATGCCCGTCGATATAGGCGGCGGGGCTTGCATCCGCGGCAGGGGAAGATAGGATCGTGCCGAAAAGCTGTCCGATAAAAGCGTCGGTATCCATCTGCCAGTAATCTGATGCCTGGGCGTAACACTGCTGGATTTGGGGCAGGATATACTTCTGTGTATCCATAGCCCCGGCGATGGCTGCAGCGGCGGTTTCAGGCGGAAGCTGGCCGAACCGTTTTTTAATATCAGGACCATAATAACTGCCGTCACGGGGTTCCCAGTAATTAGTCAGATGATAGTTTCCGTGTTCATCCAGATCAAAGGAAAGGACGCAGGGAATATGACTGCCGCCCGTATCGCTGATCGAATTTCCGTCGTATTGGAACTCCATATAAAGAACCATGGCATATACCTGGAGCGTCTCAACAGCAGCGCCGGCTTCTTCCGAATACCGTTCTCCCGGCTGCTCAGCCAGAGTTACATGGCTCTCACAGGCAAAATCTCCGCCTTGGTGGCTGCCCTTGTTGTGCTCCAGAATGGCGGCGGATATGCTCTCGTCCAGTGTGAGCAAAGCGTTGTCCTCCGGCGCTTCCGGTTCTGCCTTTTGTCCCGTATTCCCGGGGGCCTCATGGACCGTGTCCATACCCGAGGGGGTCTGAAATTCATAGGCCGTAGCGGATGCGCTTGCGTTTTCCCCAAAATCGGGCTCCGGTCCAGGCGGATTCGTTAAAAAACACACAGACAAAACCACACAGGACAAAAGCGCCGCCAGAATCAGCCAAAAAGCGGGCTTTTTATGATTCAGTACATTCTTGATCCTAAGCCTTACGCCTGCTTCGCCAAATGCCAGCGGACAGGCCGCTATGGTATGCCGGGGAACACTGCAGGAAAGCAGAGCCTCAGAGTATTCTTTTTTATTTTCCAGGTCCATATCTTTTATGACCCGCTCATCACAGGCCAGTTCTATGTCCCGGCATAACAGGATGTACGCAAGCCAGACCAGGGGATGAAACCAATACACAGTCAGGATTAGAAAGGCGATCGGCTTGATCCAATGGTCATGCCTTTGAATGTGGGCTTGTTCATGAGCTATGACATGGGAAATAGCAGGTTCACTGAGATGATAAGGCAGATAGATACGCGGGCGAAACAGACCGAGGACGAAGGGGGAGGCTGCTTTTTCGCTCTGCCAGATATTGTCCCGGAGCCGGACTGCATCAAAGAGACGGCGGCGCAGTCTAAGATAACTGACCGCGCTGTAGAGCAGCAGGACGGCTGTCCCGAATACCCAGACCATGGAAGCCAGACCGGCGGCGACCTGCATTGGATTGACACTTTGAAATGTATCGGGCGCCAGGGAGCCGGACAGTACCGGATTGACCGCCTGGTCGAGTAGATCTATTCCGCTGTGGATCGCCGGGGTTTCGGAATAAAGAATATCGTTGCCGACAACATCTGAACTGGGAATCAGGCTCCAGACACTTTCCCATGAAAATGGGATCACCAGGCGGATTCCCACAAGCAGCCATAGGAAACAGCGGAGGGCTTTCGGTGCTCTCTTCAACAGGGAACGCAGCAGAATCACAGCCAGAATCATCCAGCCGGCTGCTATACTCATGTTCAGAATTTTGATAAATACAGTTTCCATCCTCAGCCCTCCCCGTAGGAATCGATCATATGGCGGATAGCCTCGATCTCATCCGGCGACAGGTCTTTGCGCTTCGCGAAGGAAGCCACAAAGGCAGGCAGTGAACCTCCGAATGTTTTTTCCACAAGCTCGTCGATTTCAGCGGCCTGCACTTCTTCCTTGGTTACGAGAGAGGTGACGATGGCATTTTCGTTTTTGACCACACCGCGGGTGGACAGACGCTTGATAACCGTATAAGTCGTGGCCTTGCTCCATCCGAGCTTCTCCCGGCACATTTTGACCAGCTCCGTACTGTTTACCGGTTCGTGCTCCCACAGGATCAGACAAAAACGATATTCACTTTCAAATACTTTTGGTGTTTTCACAGAACTGCCCCTTTCAGGTCGAATGAGTTAAACCCTATCTTGAGTCTAACGTATTCGACCTGGGTTGTCAATGGGGATTAGTTAGATTTTATAGACGAATTCTTTTGGTTGACGGTATGCCAATAGTTTTGAATTATTTTTTTATGCCATGCCAGGGCGAGGCACAGAAGAAACAGTACGACAGCTGTTAATATGACAAGGATGGGAGATAGACCCGAGGCATCCAGAAACTGTGTCGTATCATCGCCCACCGGCGCTCTGCCATTCATATAAAGCACAGGAACGAGTACCCATGCAAGGATCGAAAACGTGGGAAGCACCGCAAACATGAAGGAAAAAAGACGGTAGAACACCCCGGTTCTGTCCTTCTGATAGAATAACATATATAGGATTGATGCCAAAACCGGCAGCAGCAGTCCCGCGGAATGAAGCAGGGAATAAGTAAATGCAGTATAAACGCCGTCCACCGAACTTACAGATGCTCCGATGATAGTAAAATTCGTTATCTTTGCTCCGCATAAAAGGGCAACCAGCGCGTGCCCTCCTTCATGGAGAACGATGTACAACGGTACCATAATGCATGCACTTAATAATAATAAACCGACGGTTCTGATTTTGCTATTCATCTTATCTCTTAGCCTCCTGTTTTTCTGCTTTCTTGCATTTGCTAAACTGGGGAATGAATAAGATTTTCCACCTGTTCTGTTAATGCCTGGAATTCTTCTAAGTAGTTTTCAATAATCCGGATACAATACTCCTTCACGATCAGGCCATCATAGTCATGTACCAGACTGTTTCGAACTTTTAACATTTCCATCCAGATATCGTCTTTGATTAAGCCTGCCTGAAAGGCATTCCTGAGTACTTCCCTGGGAGATCCCGCCACAAAATCCGTGATCATATAATACTGGACCAACAGATCCTTCATTACCTTCCATGCCAGGTCAAAGGTTATGCTGAATTTCGCGCCGGTGCCGCTGAGCACAAAAGAATCCGACAGATCCCGATCCCTGGCCTCAGCCAGTGAATTTAAGGAATTTTGATAACTCTCAAACCGTTTTATAAATTTTGCGTCCATAAAGTTCGATATCCTCCTTTAGCAAAGCATTCCGGCACTGGTCCAGATTCACCAGATCTATGGTATATAGAGTTTCGATATTTTCTATTTTTTCCTGCAGTTCATCGAATGCCGATACCCCGCTCACTGCTATATCGATATCGCTTCTCTCCCTGGCGGTATCTTTAGCACGGGATCCGAACAGTAATACTTCCCGGGCGCCATAAAGGCGGCAAAGCTCCACCACTTTTTCGATGAGCTGTTCTACCCGCTTATCATATTCGCTATGGTTCATGAACTCACGCCTTTCTGCCAAGAAGATGTCTAAAGCTTCCTCAGCTTATATCAAAGTATATACGAATTTTATGTTTTCTACAACCGAAAAACAGGATAAGAGAACCGGAAATATCCGGGTTACCGCATTTACAGAAATATAACGGTACCAAATAATTCCTTAACAAAAATACGGTTGACTTAAGCCTACCTCCATTATATGATGAATATATAACAGAATATAGGCTAATCCAGAACTTGTACTACAATATCTTGTGAGAAGGATGTGGTCGTATGAACCAGGTTTACAGCAAACAGGCGTACAACATTTATCAGGCATCGGATGGTTACATTGTTCACAACACTTTAAAAGATTTTCAGTCGGGGCACACCCATCTGAACAGTTTCAAGTCTGCCAAATATCTGATCGATCTGGCGCTTCACCGAAGTATTCCGTATCATCTGGACCGTTATCGGTTAATCAGCCTTTCCCGAATTACAGAAGATGAATCCTATAGAGAAAAAATTCTGGAATTAATTCAGAACAAACGTGAGAAAATGTCCTATATAAACTGTAGGAAATGTTGTTAAATATGTTTGGAAAATGCAGGAGGAAATACCAATGAGCACAATGGAACATGCGGAGAAATTATTACAGCTGACGGAGACGGCCACCTCATCCTTTCACACCGTGGAGGCCGCGGTGCGCCAGCTGAAGGATGCCGGGTTTACGGAACTGGACAGCCGGGATGACTGGGGGCTGTCGAGTCAGGGAAAGTACTATGTCGTGCATCACGGTTCGAGTCTGGCCGCCTTTACGGTGGGATCTGAATTTACATTTCGGGAAGGGTTCCGGATCGCGGCGGCCCACACGGATTTTCCGGGGCTTCGGTTAAAGCCTTGCCCGGAGATGGACGACGAGGGCTATGCACGGGTGAATGTGGAAGTCTACGGAGGAGCGATTTTAAACACGTGGCTGGACCGGCCTCTTTCCATGGCCGGACGCGTGGCATGCCGGGGAGAGGATGCTTTCCATCCGGCAGTCAGACTCATCGATGTGAAACGGCCGGTCTTTACGATCCCGAACCTGGCTATCCATTTAAATAAGGAGATCAACAAGGGAATAGAGCTGAATAAGCAGACGGATATGCTTCCGGTGGCCGGCATGATCGGGGAAAAGCTGAATAAAGAGGATTTCCTGATCCGGTTTCTGGCCAAAGAGCTGCATATGCAGCCGGAAGATATACTGGATTATGAGATCGGAATCTATAACGCGGACGCGGGAGATGTGATCGGTATGGACGGGGAGTTTATCTCGGCTCCCAGGCTGGATAACCTGACCAGCGTGCAGGCGCTGCTGACCGGTCTGACGGAAGGGGAGAGAAGGCAGGGGATCAATGTGATCGCCTTGTTCGACCACGAGGAAATCGGCAGCAGGACGAAGCAGGGCGCAGGTTCTCTGTGGCTGAATACGGTGCTGGAGAAGATCATGGCCGGTTTCGGAAGAGACCGGAATAAGTATCTGGGCACCCTGGAAGAAAGTCTTCTGCTCTCTGTGGACGTGGGCCATGCCGTCCATCCGGGAAGCCCGGCCAAAAGCGATCCCACAAATAAAAATAAGCTGAACGGAGGCGTGTGCATCAAGGAGGCCAGCGCCCAGTCGTATGCCACGGACTGTGAGGCTATCGCCATCGTGCAGCAGATCTGTGAGCAGGAGAATATTCCATATCAGAAGTTCGCCAACCGGTCGGACGGGACCTCGGGAGGAACCTTGGGTTCCATAGCCTCCAGCGTGCTTCCGGTGCGCACCGTGGATGTGGGCGTGCCGCTTCTGGCTATGCATTCCAGCCGGGAGCTGATGGGGGCGGAGGATCAGGAAAGCCTGGTCCGGCTGGTGCGCGCATATTTCAGCCTGTAAATATAACCGTTTTCAGATAGTAACACATAAAATAACCCCTCTGCGGTGTCTGTCTTGTTTAAAACGGCACTGCAGCGGGGTTTTTAAATTCTTATTTTCGGATTATATATGTTTTCATACGAAAAGACGTATCATTAGCAGACGTATTATTATCATAAGATATAAATCGCACTACATTTATTATATTTATGAATAGCGTTTTACTTTACTTTTCCTTTTCGCCCTGGCTGCGGCGTAATCCACCTGATAGATAAAATAATAGAGCACCCAGGCCATTCCGATTCCGAAGATCACATCCCAGACAGAGTGCTGCTTTAAATACATGGTGCTGAGAATAATCAAGATCGACAGGACCGGAGCCCCGATATGTATAAAACGGTGCTTCTTCAGAGCGTCGCACCGCAGAATGGCAATGCAGGCACCGATGGAGTTATAGACATGGATACTGGGGAGGATATTGGTCGGCGTATCACTGTTATATAATACCCGGACCATATCGGTGAAAATATTCTCCCTGGGGAATTCCTGAGGCCGCAGCAGCTGTCCGTTGGGATAGAGCGCGGAAACGATCAGGAAAATGGTCATTCCGATAAACAAAAAGGCGGTTAGCTTATAATACTCCCGAACGTCGGTAAAGAAAAAGTACAGAATCGTTCCGGCGATATAAGCAAACCAGAGTGTATAAGGAATGATAAATATTTCAAGAAAAGGGATATGGTCGTCCAGGGGCATGTGGATGACATGAAAATCTTTTGTTATATGCTTTTCCAGATAAATAAAGCATGGAAAATAGAGAAAAGCATACAACAGCACCCAGGCATGCTTGTATTTCTGAAACAAGTTTTTCATCATCTTTAGACCTTTCTTAACATCCGGCAATGATGCGCAGGGTTTCTTTTGAGCACTCGATATCCAGATCCGTCTGGAAGCCGCAGGATTCGCCGTCTATATGAACGGCCAGCGGTGTATCCACGTGAATCCGGGCTTTTCGGCAGCGCAGGGTATCCACACCTTTGAAACGGGTGTGATGGCCCTTCTTGGCAGCCAGAAGAGGAATCGGCACCTTCCATTTGGAAAGCCCGTGTACGATACAGAAGTCTAAAGCTTCCCTCTCGGGGTTAGCCTTCGGGCAGAAGCGGAAACCGCCGCCCTCGTAACTGCAGTTCATAGCGGCCAGGAACAGGGTCCGGGGAAACTGGAAGGTTTTACAACCGTCGATATGCAGCGTCATCAGTTCCGGTTTGCACAGTACAATCTGGTGGAAAGCGATCCCCATGTAGGTCAGCTTACCCAGTTTTAACTTATTTAGAAAGTTTTTGAACCTGGACTTCAAAGCCTCATGACAGATCGCCGCGTCAAATCCGATTCCGGAGCTGACGGCGAAGCGTCTGATGGTATCCCCGCAGGTGATCTGTCCCAGATGAATGTTTTTATAATATTTCGGGTGCAGAATATTATGCAGGGCCTGCTCGGGTTTAACCGGCAGATGAAGATCCCGGATAAAGTCGTTGCTGGAGCCGGCAGGAATGTATCCGAAGGTGATCTGTTCCAGACGGACGACACCGTTTAATACTTCATTCACAGTACCGTCGCCGCCGATCGCGACCAGAGTCAGATAGTCTCCGCCTTCGGTCACAACACGGGCCAGGTCGGTGGCGTGATGGGGATATTCCGTAAAATAGACCTCGTACGAGACCTCTTCTTTTTTCAGTTCTTTTTCGATTATGCCCCAGATGCGCATTCCGCGGTTTGATCTTGCTTTGGGATTCACAATGAAATAGTACATCATTGGTACGTCCTGCCTTTTTCTTTCTATTTTAAGATGGAAGCACCAATAATGCAATAGAAGATTTTGGACTGGGGGCTGATTTCTTGGCGCCGGGCTTTCGAGTGGGTATCTGGGATGGCGGGTGAGCCTTGTGGGCAAGGGCGTTTCTTCCCCGGAGGTGGGATTGCCTGATGCTTAGGGATGGGGACCGCGGCCGGTATTCGGGGATGCTCCCGGGGGACGGGTTCTTTTGTGTCTCCCTGGGAGCGCATAGGGCGGCTGTGTCTTTACTAAGTGGAATCGGAATGCCGGATTCAGGATGCACGGCGGACTTTACGTCCGACGGGCAAGAGCCTCTGAACCGGGAGCTGTCGCACTCACTTGGCATTCTTCCTGGGGGCTTCGTATGATCGCTGCTTACGGCTTGGAACCGCGGGCGGTATCCGGGGACGCACCGGGCGGCCGGATTCTTTTGTATCTCCCTGGGAGCGCGGAGGGCTTGCGCTGGCACCCGCTAAGTGGAATCGAAAAGCCGGGTTCAGGAACCGAGCCTATTCACCAGGAACACGTGATGTGTTCCCGGTTCAGAGGCTCTTGCCCGTCGG
>NZ_JAHQCW010000074.1 GCF_019042275.1 Diplocloster agilis | reverse complement strand
GGCGGACTTCACGTCCGACGGGCAAGAGCCTCTGAACCGGGAACACATCACGTGTTCCTGGTGAATAGGCTCGGTTCCTGAACCCGGCTTTTCGATTTCCCTTAGCGGCTGCCAGCGCAAGCCCTCTGCGCTTCCGAGGTGACAAAAAGACCCCGTCGGCCGGGAGTCTCCCCGGATACCGTCTCTGTCCTCTGCCTTAAGCAGCGGGCATACCCAAATCCGAGGAAGAACCCACTCGGATACCGGTCCATCTTTTATGTTCTACCAATACCAGCCCCTGCAGTTTCTGTATCTGCAGCGTCTCCTATGCATTTCATTCACCAGCATAATCGTTATCAAATCTTCCAGCCAGTTATTTTGCGGAGGCCTCCTGTAGTTCATGGAAGTGACAGTCTCCGCATCTTCTTCCTGCACCTCGACCGCCTGCACTCCATCCTCCAGATGTTTTACTCTGTTGTAAATGTTTCCGCAGATTCTCCGGAACATCAGCTGATCCGGATACTCATCGAACATTACGCTGCCGTCGTACTCCAGCTTGTCGCATTCGTCCTCCACGACCGTCTGGACCTCTTTTGCCACATTTGGATACAGGTTCTTAAGCCTCTCCATATCCCAATCCTGCTCCAGACCCGCATAATTATATATCGGTTCCGGATAATTCATATAAAAAGGGGTAAACTCCATGTTCATTAGAGAGCTCCTTCGCACTAACATATACCTTACTATATGCAGCACTCCCCAAAAAGGTTCCCCTTTGCGCCTGCCGAAAACTAACAGATTAACAGCTGCTTTCGATCACATGGCTCATATTGTACATCCCCGCCGGCTTACCGGCCAGGAACTTCGCCGCCTGAACCGCGCCTTTTCCAAAAATAGCCTTGGAATAAGCGGTATGCTCAAAGGTAATCACCTCGTCCGTGCCGGCGAAGATCACTTCATGTTCCCCTACGATCGATCCGCCGCGAACGGCCTGAATGCCGATTTCCCGGGAATCTCTCTTTTCCCGTCTCTGGCTGCGGTCATACACATAGGTATATTCATCCGGAAGCGCGTCCCTCAGAGAATCCGCCAGGGCAAGAGCTGTTCCGCTGGGAGCGTCCACCTTCTGATTGTGATGCTTTTCAACGATCTCCATATCAAATCCGGCCGGCGCCAGCACCCTGGCCGCCTCCTGGATCAGCTTCAGCAGTATGTTGATTCCCATTGACATATTGGCAGATTTCAATACCGCGACCTTTTCGCTGGCCGCTTTCACTTTCTCCAGCTGCTCTTCGCTCAATCCGGTGGTGCACAATACCACGGGTATCTGTCTCTTCACGCTGTAAGCAAGCAGCGCGTCCACCGCCTTTGCCGATGCAAAATCGATAATTACATCCGCCTTCACGTCGCAATCCTCTATGTTCGCAAATACCGGATAATCATTCGCAATTCCTGTAAAAGGATCCACGCCGGCCACGATCTGCGCCCCGGCATCCTCTCTCAGCAAACCGGTGATCACCTGCCCCATTTTTCCGTTACAGCCATGCATAATCACCTTTATCATGGTACGTTCCTCCTTATGCAAGCGGGATTCCGAATTCCTCCATCGCTTTTCTCAAATTTATCTGATGTGCGTCTTCCATAACCGTCAGCGGCAGCCTTAAGCCTCCCACGTCAAATCCCATCATATTGGCAGCCGCTTTGGCGGGGATCGGATTCACTTCACAGAACAGCTGGTCAATCAGCGGAATCGCTTTCAGCTGCATTTCCATGCTTCCCTTTACGTCGCCAGCCATATATTTCGCCACCATATCATGGGTAAAGCGGGGCGCCACGTTGGACAGCACCGATATCACACCTTTTCCGCCAAGAGATAACAGCGGCACTACCTGATCGTCATTGCCGGAGTACAGATCCAGGGAAACTCCCTGCTCCTTTGCAAGGCTCATGATCTTCGCCACCTGTGAAATATTACCGCTGGCTTCCTTCACTCCCACGATGTTCTCCACATCCCGGACCAGATCCACCAGGGTGGACGGCTGAATATTGACACCGGTACGCCCCTGGATATTATATAGGATGACCGGAATCTTTACGGAATCCGCAACTGCTTTAAAGTGCGCGTACAATCCCTTCTGCGTCGCCTTATTATAATAGGGCGATACAACCAACAGACCGTCGGCTCCCCGTTTCTCCGCTTCCTGGGACAGATAGACAGCCGTGTCCGTCCAGTTGGACCCGCTGCCCGCGATCACCGGCACCCGGCCGGCGGCTCTCTCCACCGTGTACCGGATACATTCCAAATGTTCCTCATGGGTCATAGCGGAGGCCTCGCCGGTGGTTCCGCAGACGATAATACTGTCGGTCCCATTTTCGATCTGGAAATCAATCAGCTCCCCAAGCTTGTCGTAATTCACCTTTAAATCTTCTGTAAACGGTGTGATGATTGCCACACCTGCTCCTTCAAATAATGCCATTAAAATCCTCTCCTTTCTTATTTGGCGAATGAGTTAAAATAGAGTCTCACCTGCGGAACCGCTCTTCCACAGAGTGTTTTTTCCAATAGAATAAAATAAGGCAGACTGATGAGTCTGCCTGTAAAGAAGTCTACGCCGTAGAAAAATCAACGACCTTGTTCTTTGGATAGCGCCCCATCTTTTACGATGACAGTCATATAACTCTTAATTATATGCCCAGGCAACAAATTATCAGGAAATCTGTCCCTTCGGCGTTCGTCCCTTTCCATACCTTCTTACGTGCCTGACCACAATCCGGTAATGTACTCATGAAAAACGCAACCTCTATCTAACTCGGTATTTAATTTAACGCTACTATAGCACAAGTTCCGCTCAGATGTCAATCATGGATTTGGAGTTTTAACGGTTTCTATACGGTATACCGCATCCGCAATACCGATCATTTTCTCACAGGCATGGATGCCTGTCATAATCAATTCCGTATCCTCGTCCATGGCGTCGATCAGCACTTTCACATCATCCAGGCCTATAATCTCGTGGTCCAGCAAGCCCAGAATCTCATCCAGAATCAGAACATTACATTCCCCGGTAACCAGAACCTTTTTGGCAAAATTCATACCGTTCTTGATGTTCATGATCTCTTCATTTTTACTGTCATCATCGAGCTCATCAAAACACACTTCATTCTTCTCAAACCGGAACAGCTTGATCTCCGGTTCGAGACGCCTGATAAAATCGATCTCTTCTTCGTTCTTCCTTTTCAGAAACTGGATTATAATCACGGATTTGCCTTGACTTGCTGCACGAATTCCTTGTCCCAGAGCCGCCGTGGTCTTTCCTTTGCCGCCACCGCAGTAAACCTGTACGAACCCTTTATTCATAATGCACCTCTTCATTCCGTGGAAGTAAAACCTACTGTAAACATTTTCCCTTATGTTACTATATATTCACAGAATTTGCAAATCTTTTCTATTTTACACACTCCGGTCCACTATTCGATATATTCCAGTTTACTGACGGAAACCTCATAAGCGATGCGTTTTTCCGCATCATTTTCATCTATTTTCTTCATATATTCCCGGCTCTGAATCCGGCCCCAGATCTCCACGTGGCCTCCCACTTCGAACCCGGAAGCATACCTGGCGTTCCTTCCCCAGCAGATGCACGGGATATAATCCGATTTACCATACGGTCTGTTGACCGCCAAAAGCAAATCCGCGATCTCTCTTCCCAGCGGAGTCTTCCGGTAAACCGGCGGCTTACAGATATATCCGTCCAGGAAAATCTGATTCGTTTTGGCATTTTCAACTTCCTCTGAAATAAACTCCAACTCTCTTACAAAAACGGATAAAACCAATCTGTTCTTTTTCTCCTCGTGTCTGTTATAGGATCGAAACTGTCCGGCCACCTGTATGGACTCTCCCCGATAATCCCTGGTCACGTCAATGAGCCTCTCAGATACCATCAGCGGGATACAATCATACGAATCACTGAGTCTCCTCACATTCACATCCACCATGTAGAAGCCCTCCCCGAACACCTCATGGCTGAATGAAAAATCCGAAATAATCTCCCCTATAATAGTTACCTGATTGTTTTCGATTACCCTATCGATTACCTTATCTGTCATGAATTTTTACTCCCTTCCTCTTGGGACAGCATCACACTGTCCGACGATGTACCTTGTTTTTCTTATAGTTAATAGAATATATATGCCGTAAAAATCACCTTTAGAACACAAATTACGAATTTTTTTACAATTATTTCCAATTTATAAAAGCTTATTCATCTTTTCAAAAATTATTACATTTCTCTCCCCTTTTTTCCCTGGTAATTTTTACCATTTACATTCAGTTTTAACTTTATAGCCTAACCGCCTATCCAACTAATCAGTGCAGCTTTCCAGTCCAACCTCCCAATCCGCCTCAATCTTTTAACCTCCATACAAACCTCCGAATCTAACCTATTCGCCCAACTATCCAGGCTAACCTCATATCTACCAACAATCTCTTAAACAACATAAAACCCATTACCTACGGTCCAGCTTCCTATATAAAATATAATCCACTAAAATATTCCCCAATAACCTTCCTCAATCCTCACCTACTCCCCCACTGCTCCCCAATTTACCAAGCAGTCTCCGCCGTATCCAAGGAAAACCCGGGATTACTGGTGGGAGCGGATGGGGGACGGATCAGCCGGTTCGGGTGGGTACGCTGTCTGCGGGCATAGGGCGGCTGAGCTGCTGCTTAGTAAACTCCGGAAGCCGGATTCAGGATGCACGGCGGACTTCACGTCCGACGGGCAAGAGCCTCTGAGTCGGGAACGCATCCGACGTTCCTGACGAATAGGCTCGGTTCCTGAATCCGGCTTCCGGAGTTTACTTAGCAGCAGCACAGCATCCAGCCCTAAGCCCGCAGACAGCGTACCCACCCGGACCGGCTAATCCGTCCCCCATCCGCTCCCACCAGTAATCCCGGGTTTTCCGCCCCCCCACGCGGAGCCCCTCAAAAATTTCGACTTTATTACCGCAATGCCTTGTAATCTCGCCAAAATGTGGTAAACTAAGTAAGTTGCAATGCTTAATTTTGTTAATTAGTAAGAAAGAAGGACATTTTTATGAAAACCAAACGTGAGGATATTCGGAATATCGCAATCATCGCCCACGTAGATCATGGCAAAACCACACTGGTTGATGAGCTGCTCAAGCAGAGCGGCGTTTTTCGGGAAAACCAGGAGGTCGCGGAGCGGGTCATGGACTCCAATGACATCGAGCGGGAACGCGGAATTACCATTTTGTCGAAAAATACCGCGGTTCATTATAAAGATACTAAGATCAACATCATCGATACGCCCGGACATGCGGACTTCGGCGGTGAAGTGGAACGTGTTTTGAAAATGGTGAACGGCGTTGTACTGGTCGTCGACGCGTTCGAGGGCCCGATGCCTCAGACGAAGTTCGTATTGATGAAGGCTCTGGAACTGAATCTGCCGGTGATTGTCTGTATTAATAAGATCGACCGTCCGGAAGCACGTCCGGACGCTGTCATCGATGAGGTGCTGGAACTGTTTATGGATCTGGACGCCTCAGACGAACAGCTGGACTGCCCGTTCGTCTATGCCTCAGCAAAAGCCGGCTATGCGATTCTGGATCTGACTGAGGACCCGCAGAATATGCTTCCGCTCTTTGAGACGATTTTGGATTATATCCCGGCGCCTGAGGGCGATCCCGATGCGGATACCCAGGTTCTGATCAGTACCATTGATTACAATGAATATGTGGGCCGGATCGGCGTGGGCAAAGTAGACAACGGTTCCCTTAAAGTCAATCAGGAAGCGGTTCTGGTGAATGCTCATGAGCCGGATAAGAGAAATAAGGTTAAGATCAGCAAGCTTTATGAGTTCGACGGGTTAAACCGGGTGGAAGTATCGGAAGCGGGCATCGGTTCAATCGTGGCTATCTCCGGTATCGCGGATATCCATATCGGGGACACGATCTGTTCTCCCGACAATCCGGTAGCCATACCATTCCAGAAGATCAGCGAACCGACAATTGCCATGCAGTTTATTGTGAATGACAGTCCTCTGGCCGGGCTGGAGGGTAAATTCATCACATCCAGACATCTGAGGGACCGTCTGTTCCGGGAGCTGAACACGGATGTCAGCCTTCGCGTGGAGGAGACGGAAACTACGGAAGCCTTTAAAGTTTCCGGCCGCGGAGAACTGCATTTATCCGTATTGATTGAAAACATGAGGCGGGAAGGTTATGAATTCGCAGTCAGCAAGGCGGAAGTAATCTATCACGAGGATGAAAAAGGGAAGAAACTGGAACCGATGGAGCTGGTTTATATCGACGTGCCGGATGAATTTTCAGGCAGCGTTATAGAAAAGCTGGGGCAGCGCAAAGGGGAATTGCGGAATATGGGAACGTCTAACGGGGGATACACCCGTCTGGAATTTTCGATCCCCTCCAGAGGCCTGATCGGTTACCGCGGGGAATTCATGACAGATACCAAAGGAAATGGTATCATGAATACGATCTTTGACGACTACGGCCCTTACAAGGGAGATATCCAGTACCGCAAGCAGGGATCTTTGATCGCCTTCGAGACCGGAGAATCGATTACCTACGGATTATTTAACGCCCAGGAGCGCGGTACCTTATTTATCGGCCCCGGGGAGAAAGTGTATTCCGGCATGGTAGTCGGACAGAATGGAAAAGCGGATGACATCGAAGTGAATGTCTGCCGCCGCAAACAGCTGACCAACACCCGGGCATCCGGTTCCGATGAAGCGCTGAAGCTGTCTCCTCCAAAGGTCATGAGTCTGGAACAGTGTCTGGAGTTTATCGATACCGATGAGCTGTTAGAGATTACTCCGAATCATTTGAGAATCCGTAAGAAAATACTGGATCCCAAGCTTCGTAAACGGGCCAGCCAGAAATAATACAAAAATCCCTTCCGCTGATGCCATAACGCATCATCAGAAGGGATTTTTTAATGACATGTACTGCAGTCAACCGCTGCTATTTTTTTATAAACCGTTTAAATATCATAGGATACAGTACGATCACCCATATAACCAAAATGAAGTAACGGATGCAATGTGCGAAAAGCGTGGTTCCAAGTACCAGCTTTAGCCCGTTCTGCAGCGTTATGGCTACGGCCAGCCCGATAACCGCTTTCAGGATCTGGGCAGGCAGGGATGCCCTGGTATCAAAATTGATAAACCGTCTCTCGATATACCATCCGATAGAAAATCCAAGCCCGGCTCCGGCCGCTTTGCAGCAGTCCTCGGCATAACGGAATTCCAATATGCCGCTGCCATACAGGAAAAGCGCATAGGCGATGATCAAAACTGCTATAAGGAACATCGCCGCCGATATCTTCAGATCGTTGCGGCGGTCCAGCAGATAGCTGTCCAGGACTTTATTTACCAGCCACGCGACCGCCAGCGCCAGAACCATGGCTGTGATCACATCCTTGGGCGTATGGACCCCCAGATACATCCGGGACAGACCGATCATAAGGAACATGATTACGCATACAATTCTGACCCACTTCTTCTTTGAGGCAAGCGCGATCGTGCCGAACAGGGATGTGCTCCCCTGAGTATGCCCGCTTGGAAAGGAATAACCGGTGGCCGTTCCCACTGCGGATTCCACCGGCCGGAAATTCGGATCAATCACCCAGGGCCTAGGAACCCGGAATGTGATCTTCAAAGCCTGCACCATCAGACCTGCCGCAAAATAGGAAAATGCCACTTTATAGGCCAGGATTTTGTCCACACACCAGTAGAGCAGGCAAATCGCGGCGATCACAAACAGTTCCTCCCCGAAAAAGGTAAAAAACTGGAACAACGCATTTAATATGGGATTTCTGATCCCTTCCAGAAAATATAAAAATGACATGCTGTCTCCTTCACTCCCTCATACGGGATTGGTTCTTCTCTTACTTTCCGTTCAGAATTCTTTTCCATTCTGCGGCAATCACTTCGCCCAGCATCCGGTATCCGTCCGCATTGGGATGGAGCCCGTCTTCCAGATAGGCATCCGCGTTATCGGCTGTGATCCCGCTTCCATGATACAGATCGAGCACTTTCACGCCATAACCGCCGCATACGGTCTTCATAGCCTCCGCGTAATCCTCCAGCATCAGTCCGGCCTCGTTGGGTCCGGGTCCATAGGCGCTGGTCCTCTGTATCGGCGTCGCGAACACCAGTCTGGCATCGGGATAATTCTGTTTTAACCCCTGGCACAGGATGTTTAACGCGCCGCAGAATTCTCCCGGATTGCCGGAATCCGCAGCTCCAAGCGGTATATTCTGATAGAAATCATTGGTTCCGCCAAACACAAAGATCAGGTCGCTGTCCGCCGGTATGCTCTGATAACGGCTCCAAAACGGGTCCTTATCACTGTCCGCGATGGTTGACTGGGCGATCCCCAGGTTATACATCTCCTCCAGAGAAAGGCTCTGTCTCACCGCATCGATCCAGATCTCCCCCCAGGCCGTAATACTATCGCCAAAGCAGGCCATTTTCGATGGCTGTCTGGGTGCGGGCTTCGCTGTTTTCTCGGCGGCCTCCGCTTTCTCTGTGCCTTCTGTTTTTTCTGAGGCCCCATCCGGTGTTCCCGGGGCATCCGGTGTTTCCGTTGGCTTTGCCGTATCTTTCGGTTCCGGCGACGCCGTTGTATCAGGAACCGGTGTTTCTGTTGGCTCCGCCTTCTTCTGACGTTCCTGGTCTGGGTCCTGATTCTCCGGCTGCGCCGTCGTTTCAGGCTCTTTTAACGCCGTATCCGTATCTTCCTGTTTCCCGCAGCCACTGATAATAAGCACTGCTGCCAGCATGCTTACGGCAGCTCCCAGCCGTAAGTAGTCCTTTATTTTTCTTTGCATAAGGTCCTTTCCTCATTCGTAATTATAATAGTATATATATTCGTCTTTGGACTATTTTAACACAAGCTTACCGGTGTGAAAAGCTTGATATCCATTGTAATACCGGAATTTCGTAAATTTGTCCTGTATGTATAACGTTGTACATACAATATTATAAAGAGCATGCATTACGGTTACAATGAGATCTCTCATGGCGCCGGTTCACAGATTGTTTATAATAAATAAGAAAAATTTAAGAAAATACACCGGTTTCGTTAAAACTATCTTCATATCGGAATGGTACAATAAGAATCGAACATGATAGTTGACCATCCGGGTCTTTAGAAAAGAGGTATGTTATGAGAAACAGAGTAAATGATTTTGAACATTTGGACCGTAAGATAAATAAAATGAATCTGCTCATCATCTGCGCCGGCATTATCGCCGTTATGGCCATCGGATTTGTATACTCCTACAAACTGCATAATCAGGATATCCCCACCATGACCGTATCAAACAGCGCCATCATTGCCACCCAGGAGTAAAAATATCCATCGCGAAAAATAGGAACACCCGGCTCACCAATTACATATACTGATAGTAACACCAAATCTATCGAGGTACCTATGTCAAACCAGACATTGAAAAGTATGCAGACCGAATCTCCTGACCGGGGGCGGCTGCAGGTTCAGGTGACATCTACCATCGGACGGATTCCCATCTCTGGTGCTACTATCAGTATTTCTTATACCGGAGATCCCGAGAGCAAGGTAGAACAGCTGACCACCAACAGCTCCGGGCAGACGGAAACCCTGGATCTTCCCGCCCCGCCCCTGGAATACAGTTTAGAACCCAGCGACAACCAGCCCTATTCCGAATACACCATTCAGGTCAATGCCCCGGGCTATGAGTCCGCCACGATCGCCGGATCGGAGGTACTTCCCGACACCACCTCCATCCAGCCGGTTGAACTGCGGCCTATGGAAGGCCAGGAAGCACTGGACCGGATCGTGATCGGCCCGCACACCCTCTTTGCCAATTATCCGCCGAAAATCGCCGAGGCGGAGATCAAGCCCGTCAACGAGAGCGGGGAGATCGTATTAAGCCGCGTGGTCGTTCCCGAATTCGTGATCGTACATGACGGTTCCCCGCGGGATACCACCGCCACGGACTACTGGGTCCGCTACAAGGATTACATTAAAAATGTAGCGTCCAGCGAAATCTATGCCACCTGGCCCGACTCCACCATACGCGCCAATGTACTGGCCATCATGTCCTTTACGCTGAACCGGGTTTACACGGAATGGTATCGGAACAAAGGTTTTGACTTTACCATTACTTCTTCCACCGCCTTTGACCACAAGTGGATCTTCGGCCGCAACATATTTGACAGCATTTCCATCATCGTCGATGAAATATTTAATGCCTATCTGTCACGCCCGAATGTCAAACAGCCGATCCTGACCCAGTACTGTGACGGCAGGCAGGTAACCTGTCCCAACTGGATGACCCAGTGGGGTTCCAAATATTTAGGTGATCAGGGTTACACCCCTATTGAAATTCTGCGCTATTATTACGGAGATTCCATGTACATCAATATCGCAGAAGAAATCTCCGGAGTACCCTCATCCTGGCCCGGCTATAACCTGGATATCGGCGCCTCCGGTCCCAAAGTAACGCAGCTTCAGGAACAGCTGAATACCATAGCCGCCACATACAGCGCGATTCCCACCGTAGCGGTAGACGGAATCTACGGGGAATCCACCGCCAACGCGGTACGCACCTTCCAGTCTATCTTCGGGCTGCCCCAAACCGGCATCACCGACTATGCCACCTGGTTTAAAGTCCAGGAGATCTACGTGGGCGTGACCCGTATTGCGGAGCTGTCTTAGCTGAATGGGATTAGAGAGGTCTGTTGCAAAGACGGTTCTTCCTAGAACTTGGGTATGCACGCTGCAAAGCAGCCGGGGAGTGGCGATGTTTCGGGATAATCCGCACCGCCGGGTTCTTTTGTGCCTCCCGGGAGCGCGGAGGGCTTGCGCTGGCACCCGCTAAGTGGAATCGGAAAGCCGGGTTCAGGAACCGAGCCTATTCACCAGGAACACATGATGTGTTCCCGGTTCAGAGGCTCTTGCCCGTCGGACGTGAAGTCCGCCGTGCATCC
>NZ_JAHQCW010000073.1 GCF_019042275.1 Diplocloster agilis | reverse complement strand
CCGGATTCAGGAACCGAGCCTATTCACCAGGAACACCTGACGTGTTCCCGGTTCAGAGGCTCTTGCCCGTCGGACGTGAAGTCCGCCGTGCATCCTGAACCCGGCTTTCTGATTTCACTAAGCGTATTCGCAGCCGCCCTATGCGCTCCCAGGGAGATACAAAAGAACCCGGCTGCCCGGAGCATCCCCGGATACCGTTCACGGTTTCAAGTTCTAAGCAGCGGGCACACGAAGCCCCGTGAAAGAATGCTAAGTGAGTGCGACAGACCCCGTTTTTCCGCTTCTCAATGTGTCGTTGCTGCAATTCTTTGTCTAAAAATTACATTTCTTCATACCAATGCTTATATTCTTCTGGCCTCAAAAGGCATGGATGCGACCGGAAGCTTGAGTTCGCCGCTCAGAGTGTCTCCGCAGATCTTGCCGCTTACTTTGACGGCAGCCTTCATCAGTCCGGCTTTCATTTGAAAATGGAAAGAGATACGATCCCCATTCACACTGCCTTTTTCAATTCCGATTGTATTCCCTGCAATGGAAACTGAGCCTGTCAGTATATCACCGTTGCTAGTAAACCGAAACGTTAGGTCATTCTTTCCCATGGGCGTTTCCATATGGGCAGTCCAGGAGCCGTCTGCCACTGCGGTTTTGGCGTTTATTTCTTCTACAAAAGATTCGCATTCCGAATCTTCATCTGAATCTTCTAAAACATCGGAGGTGCTGCCGGTGACCTGTTTCATCATTCCGGCCATAGGATTTTGGATACTCTGGGCTCCATCCACGGTAATATTTTGACCGGTAACATATTCACCCATATCAGAAGCCAGGAACAGAACCGCCTTAGCCAGGTCGTCAGGGAATCCGGTTCTTCCCATGGGCATAGCCTGCTTCATCATATCGGTAAGCATATCCGAAGAGAGTGTGGAAGTGTTTTTAACAAAGGAGAGTCCGCTGTTACCGGTTTTTTCAACAAAGGTTTCCAACTGCGACTGATCCCCGGCGAAGACAGCGAGACGCTCATCTGTCATGGTAGCTCCGGGAGTGGCGGCATTGACGGTGATGTGGTAAGGCGCAAATTCCTGCGCCATAGTGCGGGTCACATACCACACTGCCTGTTTGGCTGCGCCGTAGGCGATCAGCGGTCCGGTTGGGTTCAGGGCTGCGGTGGACATAAAGTTGATGATACGCCCGCCCTCTCCTTGCCGAATCATGTACTCAGCAGCGAATTTGGACATGAAGAAGGTTCCCTTGGCATCGGTATCGAAACATTTGTCCCAGACCTCCTCTGTCATGGATCGTGCGTCGCAGAATGGAAAGGAGGCGGCATTGTTGACCAGAATATCCAGACGGCCATAGGTTTTTACGGCAAAGTCAATGACTTTCTGGGAATCGGCTACATTGGATACATCTGCCTGAAAACAGGACACAGGAGCCCCCTTTGTCTGAAAATCGGCTTGAGTCTTCTGCAGAGCTTCCAGCCCGCGTCCGGTAATGACCACTTTCGCTCCGGCCTCAGTAAAACGGGATACGATCTGTTTGCCGATACCACGGCTGCCGCCGGTGATAATGGCTACCCTTCCTTCCAGAGATAGTAGCTCGTTAAGAGCCTTTACTTTTGGAACTGTAAAATCAAACATCAAAATTCATCCTTTCTTTAGATGGAGATCAATATAAGTAACAAGAAACTTGAAAATTCCAACAATCTGTTGTATTTTTATTATAAGAAACTGAAATACAGATAACAACCCGCAAAAATTTTGATAGTGTCGGATTTTTCGGAGGTAACTATTTGGAATCCAGGACGAAGCAGCAAACCAGGAAAAAAATACAGAACGTATTTGTTGAATTACTGACCGAGAACAGAATTGACAGGATCAAGGTATCTGATATAACGAAAACGGCGCACATCAATAGATCTACATTTTATGAGTATTATCAGGATGTGAACAGCCTGTTAACAGATATAGAAGATGAACTTTTGAGTGAATTCAGGAAGCAGCTGGAGATGGTATACCAAGATTTTAAGCTGGAGCATTCAGCCGAGATTTTTGGAAAAGCGTTGGCGTTGCTGAACGTTTATGGAGATACTTTTTTCGCCTTACTGGGGCCTAATGGTGACCATGGATTCTCTATGCGGTTCGTGGAAAATGTGAAGCCATTGATTCTTTCTGCGTTTGGAATGCAGGAATTCACGCCTAAACTGGAGATATTGATCACTTTTGAAATGTCCGGAATAGTAGGGGTCTATACCAAATGGTGCGCTGAAGGACGCAAACAGCCATTAGAAGACGTAGTAAAATCAATACAAGAGCTTCTCTACGCGGGAATGACAACGGATAATAATAAGCCCAATATTTTGTAAAATCTTCACAAAATACAGAACGCTGATCTAACATAAAAAAGAACGGAAGCTCAACGTACCCGTTTTTCCTCGGGCTGGGCTATGCCCAGCCTTAAGCAGACAACATACCCAAACCCGAGGAAAAACTAACGTACAGTTTCCGTTCTTACTTTCGTTAACGCCGCTGCCGGCGCTCTTTTATACGTTCTCCATATAATCCAGATATTCTCCGACCGCAACAGACCTATCCGCGATCTGATCCGCACCCGTAACAAACAATATATACTTAGACACAACCGCAGCCCCTGTACCGTTAAGACTCAATGTGACAGAAAGCGCGTGGGTCTTAGGGACCGTGACAGTAAACGGTTCGAGGGGCAGATTCCGGTTCTCCGGCACGGATACGGGAATGTCCTGCCGGTGTAAGAGCTGTCCTTCCGAAGTTTTGACGGTTACCGTCAGTTCGCCGTGATACGCCCCGGAATCATTGAGTACGGTTACCTGCAGCGGCAACCTTTCACCGGGTGTAAACAGCAGCTTGTCATATCTAAGGGAGGCGGTGAGAGGACGGAAGGCGTCTCGGACAAAATAGTAGGCCAGTTTTTTCTCACCGTAGTAATCCTCCAGGTTGGTGCCGGACACATGCGGGCAGGGCTCATTATACTGCCATATGATGCTTCCGCAGTTTTCGAAGGCCCTTCTGCGGTTGGCTTCCAGCGCATAGCGGAGGCCTTCGGCCTGTATATATTGGCTGCACATGATAAACTCCCGGAGGGCATCCCGGGAAAAGGAGCCGAAGATCCGGCAGGTTCTGTCGTAGGTATCCCATAACTCTCCCCGGTGCCGCCAGACCAGGTTGTCCCGCATGTTCGTTACAACCAGATTCCCGGGAGAGAGAAAACGCTTCATCGTATCGTAGTTTGTCATGCCGTCTACGCCGAACTCGCTGTGCAGCAGACTGTCCGACTGATTATAGATCGTGTAGTGCCTGGTGGACCCTTCGTATTTCCAGGGTCCGTGGACATCATGATTTTTACCTGGGGTATCGATATTCAGGAATTCGTTGGGACCGGAGGCGGAAGTGGGGAGCATGTATCTGCTGTCATTTTCCGATACGATCTGCTGAAGCATTCCCACATTCTCATCCGTGAACGTGGCCGGGACTCCGTCATAGTCCGTCAGCTCATTGCCCCCGCTGTACAGGGCAAGCGACGGGTGGGTACGGATTCTTTGTATGGCCGCTCTTGCCGTGTCCGCGATCTGGGACATAAAATAGGGATCTTTGGATGGAACATTGTCGATGCCGGAACTGCTCTGTGTGAATTCCTGCCAGATCAATATGCCCAGCTCATCGCAGATATCGTATAAATCTTCTGAACCGATGTAAGCGCCGCCCCACACCCGAATGAGATTGCAATTGGCATCCGCGATATTCTGAATCAGCTTCCGGAGGCGGTCCCTGGTGATATCGGCCTGCTGCATCTCAGGAGGCAGATAGTTGACCCCTTTCAGATAGATATCTTTGCCGTTGATCTGCATACGGTAGGGAAATGCATCGCCGGACCCGCCGGTGCAGGGCAGATGCCGGATGGAACGAAAGCCTACGGAGAAGGACTTCTCATCCGAGTATTCTCCATTTGAATTGCACGTGATGACGCGCAGCCGGTACAGCGGCTGATCCCCATGGCCGTTGGGCCACCACAGCCGGACACAGGGAACGTTCATGGAAAATGAAATGGCATGCCGACAGTCACGGGATACCGCTGCCGGAAGCTTCTGTTCGGCTATCGTATCCCCGTGAAGGGATAATTCCAGCAGGAGCTGCTGCTTAGAATCCTCGAAACCGTAGAGATTCACCTGGCCGGACAAAGTGCAGGAACCGTCATCTGCAAAGTCTTGTTCCACCCGCAGGGATTCAATGGAGGCATCACCGAATTCTTCGATATATACGGGACTGTCTATGCCGATACTCACCAATCTCATGCACCAGTCCCATTTATAATTGAAGCGGGGTTTCTGGGTATGGGTTCTGGATGTATACCCGATCTGACCGTGTTCGACAGGGGCATGCTCGATCAGAACGGATAATTCGTTATTCTCCTGCATATAAGGAGTGATATCTTTGCAAAATGGGACAAATAAATTGGCGCTGTCTCCCAGGGGCTGATGATTCAGCCACAGATGCGCGGTATAATCCAGATGATCGATCCGCAGCCGGTAATGCCGGCTGCTGTTTTTTTGCAGCGGGAAATGCGCCCGGTATTCCCACCAGCGGTTGGGGACCCATTCGCATTTCAGGCTGTTCCGGTCAACGAAGGGATCTTCGATATAACCCTCTCTCAACAATGTTTTATATACGCTTTCCGGCACTTTTGCCGGAATCCAGTCTGTGACGCCTAACAGTTCTTCCCCTGTTTCCATAGAATTTCCCAAAAGCGGAGTATAGGGATCATGAGCTTTTATGGAAAACTGTTCGATTTTTTTATGTATCATCGGTTTCTCCTTCCTGCGTAGAATTGCTTCCTGCGCCTAAGTGTATTTTATCATAGAGTCCAAAATTTGACAATACAAATTTGGAAAATAAATAAAACAATAGATAGAACAAATTGAAAATAATATTGACATATAATATAAAATGATATATCATATACATATCAAATTTAGTAAACCCGAAAAGGAGGGGTCGGAAAATCAGGGGAAGCCGTAAAATTAACCTATATGACAGGTAAAGTATATCGAATACGTATGTGAGAATGAAGAAAGTATCAGAAAAGCAACAGGAAAGGAAAAGGGAAGGTAATGAAAAAACAAATTTGTATATTATTGGTAATCTGTATGACGGTCCTGGGAATTTCTGCCTGCGGAAAATCGGATGACGGCGCGGGCGCGGATACGAACACAAACAGCACGACGGGCGCGGAGCAGGGTTCTGCCTCGGAACAGTCCGGTGATAGAAAGAAAATAACCTTTGCATATCTGGATGCCAGCGGGGAGGATGCCAAAGAAGACGGCTGGATCCACAAATGGGCAATGGATACATATGACAAGTGGGATCAAAAAGATCAGGTGGAGTTGGAACTGATTCCCTATGTAGGATCGGAAGGGGATTACTTTACGAAGATGGCGCTGGAGTTGTCTGATAAAAGTACGGCGCCTGACATTTTCTATGAGGATTCCTTCCAGGTAACGGCGGATGCCGCGGCCAATTATCTGGCCCCGCTGGATGAATATCTGGGAAGCTGGGAGTCCTGGTCCAACGGCTCTGTGATTGACGCCTGTAAGGAAGCGGCGACCGGTATGGACGGTAAAGTTTACGGAATCCCGCTGGCTACGGATTCCAGAGGAATCTGGGCGAACACGGCAGTGCTTCAACAGGCCGGTCTTTCAAAAGACTGGAAACCTGCCACATGGGCGGAGCTTCTGGACGGCTGCCGCCAGATCAAGGAAAAATGCGAGGGCGTAGTTCCTTTCTGGTATACCTGCGAGGAGACTTCTGAGGCGACCAGCATCAATACCTTTGAGATGGTATTGTATGGAACGAAGGATCACCTTTTTGATACGGAAACCGGAAAATGGAATATCAGAAGCAAAGATATGCTCTCAAGCCTTGAATTTTTCCAGACAACCATGAAGGAAGAACTGACCGGAAGCGCTTCTGAGGTTACCAATACCAACTCCCTGAATTATGCAATGGAATATTTAAGAGATGGAAAGTTAGGCATGGTACTCACGTCAACCGCAGTACCCAACGCATTTTACAGCGCCGGACAAAGCTTTGAATGGGCGGATTGGGAGAAAACTCTTTCTCTGATCCCGATGCCCACCCAAAACGGAGATCTGGGCGGAAGCGTTACGATGTCCGGAGGTTATGCCTGGTCTGTCTCCTCTCATTCTGAGGAGAAAGAACTTGCCTTTGATTTTATCACGGCAATGATGGACAACAAGGAACAGGTAGTTACTTATATGATGGAGTGCGGCCAGCTGCCCACCATAGACGTATCTGATGCCGCAAACTACGGGGATCTGTCTTCCCGGCCGTTTATGCAGGAAGCTACGGAGCTGCTGCAGAACGCGCAGTACCGGCCGCACAACGAAAAGTATTCGGAAGTATCCACCTTCTTATCACAAATGGTGAATTCCGTCGTTTGCGGAAATGACCCCGCGGAAGCGCTTGAAAATTATTCCCAGTCTGTAATCTCCATCGTAGGCGAGGAGAATACCCAGGACCTGTCCAAATAGTGAAGTGGGGGCTGTTAAGTAAATTGCCGGCAGCCCCCTTTTCATTCAGGCAGACGTTTCAAACTCTTCCAAAAAGGAGTATCAGACTCTCTGTAAAAAAGGAGAAAAAAGTTGCATAAACAAATTTCGTTTGGAAAAAAAGTAATCTATTTGATTCCTTCTGTTGTACTGCTGCTGATATTTTTCGTGGGACCGGTCGTATTAAGCCTATATTTTTCATTTACCAACATGGCGTTAACCGGCAGCAATGCCAGCTCCCTGCGGTTTATTGGGCTGGAAAATTATAAGCATATGATTTCAGATCCGACGGTAAAGAAAGCAATTATCAATACGTTGGTGTTTATGGTCGGTTCCGTGGCGGGACAGACGCTGCTGGGATTCGGATTTGCCTATATGATGCGAAGCTGCCATAAAAAAGTGCGCAAGGTCGTGGGAAGTATCATTATGATCGGCTGGATCATGCCGGAGATGGTGGCAGCTTTCTGCATGAGCTCCTTGTTCCACGACAGCGGCACGCTGAATATGATTCTGGAGGGACTGGGGATATCCGGGGTCTCCTGGCTGTATACCTTCCCCATGGCGGCGGTCATCATCGCCAATGTGTGGAGAGGAACGGCGTTTTCCATGCTGGCGTACCAGGCGGCGTTGGACGATGTTCCGTCCGATATCGAAGAATCGTCAAAGCTAGACGGGGCGAACCTGGCCAAGAAAATCTATTATATTATTCTGCCGACCATCAAAAATACGATCATGACAAATACCATGCTGATCACACTGATGACGCTTGGATCTTTCGGCCTGATCTGGATCATGACCGGCGGGGGTCCCAGCGGAAAGACCCAGACGCTTCCGATCCTGATGTATATCAAGGCGTTTAAAAATTCCCAGCTGGGCTATGGAGTGGCGATCTCCATTATTTCCCTGGTGGTGGGCGTGATCTTCGGTGTTTTCTACATAAAAGCAGCAGGCAAGGAGGATTGACATGAAAAGAAAGAGAAAACTTGCGCTGATTGTGAATACCGTGATGATCATCATGGCCGTTATGTGGCTGCTGCCTATGCTGTGGATGTTTATGGCCTCTGTCGATCCCAGCGCGAACGTATTTACCAAGCTGCCTTCCGGTATCACGATGCAGAATTTTGCCTCGGTGCTGAAAAGCCATACGAATCAGATGTCCTTCCTGAACAGCCTGTTTCTCTCGTTCGGAGTCGCGATTCTGGTTATCATCTGTTCCGGGCTGGCCGGATATGCACTGTCCAGATATGAGATGAAATATAAGAAATCGTTTTTGATGACGGTGCTGTTTATGTCATCACTGCCGGGGACTGTGCTGATCGTTCCGGTTTACCGGATGTTTGTGACGTTGAAACTCAATGACAGCCTGGGCGGGATCATATTATTTATGGCTGCCACGACGCTGCCGTATTCCCTATGGATGATGAAGAACTTTATGGACAGCGTGCCCCTGTATCTGGAAGAGGCGGCCAGCGTGGACGGGGCGGGAACCTGGCAGCGGATACGAAGGATTGTCGTGCCGCTGATGATTCCGGGCACATTCTGTGTGGCCATACAGGCGTTTATCGGAGCGTGGGGGAATTTCATGGTGCCGTTTATTCTGCTGAAATCGGCCGGTAAATATCCGGCGGCGGTCACCATGTATCAGTATATTGGCATGTGGGACATTTCCTATGGGGAGCTGACGGCATTTTCCATTCTGTATGCGGTTCCCGTGCTGTTTTTATATGTGCTTGGCCAGAATTATATGTCCAAAGGATTTAGTATGTCCGGAGCGGGAAAAGGTTAAAGAGGATGAGGTAGAACATAACATGAGCGAATTAAAATTATACTGGAAATTAAAAGAGGAATGCGGACGGAATTACTGGGAACAGCGGATTCTGGCCGAACTGGAATTCCTTCGCAATCTGTTTGAGGAGGAAGACCAGGCCATGCCGGAGCAGTTTTGCCGGACGGCGGATGAGCTGTACGGGAAATTAAAGACCCGGGGCGGCCTCGTGGAAAGAGATGTAAAAGAAGCGGAGGAGGCGCTGTCAGCCTATCACGACAGGGCCAAACAATACCATGTGACCTGTGCGGCACATGCCCATATCGATATGAACTGGATGTGGGGCATGCCGGAAACCGTCGGCGTCGTGATCGATACGTTCCAGACGATGTTAAACCTGCTGGAAGAATATCCGGATTTTATATTTTCACAGTCTCAGGCGTCGACTTATGAGATTATTGAAAAATACGCTCCGTCCATGCTGTCTGAGATCCGGAAGCGGGTGCAGGAGGGACGCTGGGAGGTAACCGCGTCCAGCTGGGTGGAAGCGGACAAAAATCTGACCGGTACGGAAGCTATGGTCCGCCATATCTTATACACGAAGGAATATCTGAAAGGGCTGCTGGGAATCGACCCGGACTCCATACAGGTGGATTTCGAACCGGATACCTTCGGACACAGCCGTTATGTACCGGAGATTTTAAGCCATGGCGGTATCAAATATTATTTCCACTGCAGAGGAAATGACCAGGAGGAAATCTACCGCTGGAGGGTTCCGTCGGGGAAGGAAGTGCTGGTATACCGGGAGCCGAACTGGTACCTGGGACCGGTGGAGTATGAGATGACTTCCTATGTGCCCGGATTCTGCAAGAGAAACCATACCATGGAGGCGCTCTATGTATACGGGGTGGGCGACCATGGCGGCGGCCCCACCAGAAGGGACCTGGAACGGATCATGGATATGAGGGAGTGGCCGCTGCTGCCGGATATCCGGTTCGGCAGATATCACGATTACTTTCAGGCGCTTGAGAAAAACAGGGAAGAGTATCCCGTTGTGGAACGGGAATTGAATTATATTTTCACAGGCTGCTATACGACCCAGTCCCGGATCAAAAATGCAAACCGTACCGCGGAGGACAGCTTTTATGACAGCGAGGCGCTGGGCGCTATGGAATACCTGTGCGGAGAATCCAGAAGCAACCGTGACGGCCTTTTAAAGGGCTGGAGGAATATCATGTTCAACCAATTCCACGATATTCTGCCGGGTTCCTGTGTGGATGACACGGTATCCTACTCGTTGGGAATCAGCCAGGAAGCCATGTCCTTTGGGATCGCCTGCGCCAACCGGTCCATGAAGGCGGTGGGCGATCAGATCGATACTTCGGCTATGGGGTATCCGGACGGACGGGACTCCACATCGGAGGGAGCGGGAGTGGGCTATAACACCATGGGAACCCCCATGCGGTCCGGCCAGGCCGCGTCCGACGGAAGGAAAATCACGGAGGCGTGCAGAGGAAAAGGAAATATCCGGGTCTACACACTGTTCAATACCACACAGTATACCCGCCGGGAAACTGTGGAGATCACCTTATGGGACTGGCAGCCATCCCTTTGCAGAACCAGAGTGACAGACGGCGAAGGAAAGACGGTAGCCTTTGAGGTGACAAAGAAGGATCAGTCCTATTGGCAGCACAGCTTCCACAAGCTGTTGTTCACCGCTCAGGTTCCGCCCTTTGGGTACGCCAATTATTATATCGTCGAAGACGAGCTGCCGGTAAGGGAGCCCAAGATGGATGAACCCAGGGTTCACCGGATGGAAGACGGGGTTTATGTGCTGGAGAACCAGAAGGTGAGGGCTGTATTTGACACCGGCTCCATGAAACTGGTATCCCTCACGGATAAGCAGAACCAAAAGGAGATGCTTGACGCGCCTTCCGGTTATTTCCGGTATATCCTGGAAGAAGATTCACAAGGTTACTCCGCGTGGGTCGTCGGAGCCTACCGGAAGATCGAGGATCTGAATGAGGAGTGCGCCATCCGCATCCTGGATCAGAAAAGCAGCGGGATCCGGCAATGGATCACGTATCAGATGGATTTTCACCATTCATCCCTGGTGGTGAAGGTGATCCTGGATGACCAGGCCCGGATGCTTCGTTACAAGATACAGGCAGACTGGCATGAGACCGGGACGCCGGGAGGCATGACGCCGCAGCTTCAGTTCTACATGCCCTTTGGATATGTCTCCGAAAAGACCAGATATGACGTCCCGGGCGGTGCGGTGGAACGGGAGAGCGCCGGGCATGATGTGCCGGCGGTCTACTATGGGGCGCCGCTTCCGGTGGAGGAAGGAAGCTGCCTGATGCTCACGTCGGACAGCAAATACGGCTATCGGACGGATAAGCAGGCGATCCTGATAAATCTGCTGCGGGCCGCGTACACACCTGACCGGTACCCGGATCAGGGTTTCCATCACTGGGAACTGGGAGTCGGCGTCCTGCCGTCGTCGGACTGGTGCGAAATGATGTCCCAGGCCATGTGTTTCTCCCATCCGCTCTATGCCTATTCGAACAGTGTCCATCCGGGAACGTTTGGACAGTCCTTCAGTTTTCTGAAGGTGGACGGACAGGTAAAGGTAGCGGCTTTAAAGGAAACGGAAGACGGAGACGGCCTTCTGTTGAGATATTATAACTGTTCTGAGAAGGAGGAGCAGCTGGAAGTGGAGTCCGCCGGAGGATGGAAAGAGGTCAGCCGTTCGGATGCCATGGAAAACAGCGGTGAAAAGCTGGCGGATCAGGGGAATGTCCTGACAGTCCGGCAGGCAGCCTCTTCGCTGGAATGCGTAAAGATCCTGTACCGGTAACAGATACGCCGTAGCGCCAGATTTTGGCAATACCGGTTGCACTTATGCAGAAACACCTTTATAATCTAATAAGAAACAAAGGGGATAGAAGGAGTGCCTGTATGCGTAATCAAAACGAAACCAAATATGCAATGGTTACCACTTATTTGCGGAATTATATAAAAGAACACCATTTAACGGCGGGAGACAAACTGCCCACGGAAATGCAGCTGGTGGAGAAACTGGGCACCAGCCGGATCACGATCCAAAGGGCCATCCGCGAGCTCCAGCAGCAAGGTATCGTTCGGCGCGTACAAGGAGGCGGCACTTATATCGCCGGTGAGACGCAGGAGGCGGAGGAAGAAAAGGAAATCCAGTTTATTCCCTTCGTGCTTGCCAATGAAAATGATTACACGGGCGCCCTGGACTATATACAGGGCGCGGACGCTTACTTATCGAACCATTCCTATTACCTGACCGTGCACTCCAGCCATAAAAACGCGCAGGAGGAGTGCGAGGTGATCAAACGGCTGGTGGAGGATGGGTCCAAATGCATTATGATACAGCCCTGTTCCTCGTCGGAGAATTTTTCTTTGTATTTCCAGATGATGCAAAAGGGGGTCGAATTCGTGTTCGTGGACCGGATCCCGCAGCATCTGGTGGCAAATCTGGTGGTTTGCGACAATGTAAACGGCGGCTACATGGCCACCAGGCATCTGATCAAATGCAATGCCAGACGGATCGGTTTCGTCAGCATGGAGCCGGTCAGTATCGCCTATTCTCTGGTACAGAGGAAGGCGGGCTATGAGATCGCCCTTCAGGAGGCCGGTATTCCTTATGATGAAAGGTATGTGCAGTTCGGTGAACTAGGAGACGAATCCATGCGGATCGTGGACCGGCTGCTTAAACTGCCCGAGCCTCCGGACGCGCTGTTCTGCGCCAATGATGTGACGGCGGTGGAGGTCTTGAATTATCTGCAGTCGATCCACATGGAGGTGCCGGACGATATGATCCTGATCGGCTTCGATAATCTGAGTATCGCCCAGAGCGCCGCGATTCCGATCTCAACCATTGAACAGCCGTTCTTTAAGATCGGTTATGAGGCGGCCCGGATCGCCAGGAAGCTACTGAGCGGGGAGCGGGACTATATTTACCAGGAAATTCTTCCGGTGGAACTGCTGAAACGGGCCAGTACCAGGAAAATTCAGCGTGTGTAGCAAAGTGCGGTTCTGCAGCTGGATTCTTTTGTGTCTCCCCGGGAGCGCGGAGGGCTTGCGCTGGTGACTGTTAAGTGGGATCGGAATGCCGGGTTCAGGATGACTGGGCGGGCAAGGGAGGCTGTCGCACTAACTTAGCGTTCTTCCCGGGGGCTTCGTAGGCCCGCTGCTTAGGGCTTGGAACCGCGGGCGGTACCCGGGGACACTCCGGGCGGCCGGGGTCTTTTGTATCTCCCTGGGAGTGCGGAGGGCTTGCGCTGGTATCCGCTAAGGGGAATCGAAAAGCCGGGTTCAGGAACCGAGCCTATTCACCAGGAACACGTGATGTGTTCCCGGTTCAGA
>NZ_JAHQCW010000072.1 GCF_019042275.1 Diplocloster agilis | reverse complement strand
TCCGGCAGACGTACAACATGCGTGTTGCGGCGAAGTACAAAAGATTATTCAGAAGCTGCTTCTTCCTCAGATTTGTTTTTCTATTATATCATTCAAAAAACGCTATGTCAAAGAGGCTATGTCCAAAGAGGACTCCTAACTCTTCACATAAGTCAAAAGAATATGCTCATTCCATAGGATCTTATCCGCTTTTTCCTTCAAATATCAGAATCTCATCATAGAGATATGAGATATTCTCGATATTGTTTATATTTCGCCTAATCGCATACCGCATAAATTCTTTATACACTTTTGACCGACCGGTAATGAAAACGACAAGAGAGACGGTGGCACATGTGAGTCACCGTTTCCCCTGTTTTCGGATGATCTATTTCCCGAACGCTTCATAATTATACACTTTATTTACCAGATCAGATCCTCCACTGATACACGCGATATCCGGCGGTTCCGGACTTAGAATTTATAAACGGAATTCCTGCAGGATGTCCCTGACATGCTCTATGCGGTCCGCACGGGCGGCATTGGTGCCGCAGAAGAGAAGACCGTGATCCACATCTCCGTTTACCGCTCTAACAAGGGCATCCGTAATGCAGTAGGGAATGTGAGCCGGATCGCAATGTTCCAGACATTTGTGGCAGCGGGTGGGACGGTGTAGATTTAAGGCCGCCTCATCCACAAACCGGTTGTGAATAGCCCTGCCGGGCATTCCTACCGGGCTGTCCACGATGATAATGTCTTCTTCGGCAGCGTTTAAGTAAGCCTGCTTATAATTTGGATGGGCGTCGCATTCATAGGTAGTGACGAAACGAGTGGCCATCTGTACTGCGTCGGCCCCCAGGGAAAGCGCGTGATCCATATCGGATCTGGTATAAATTCCACCGGCTACCGCCACAGGAATCGGCTGCTGATACTTGTTTTCATATTCCCGGATTACGGTCAGGATATTTTTGATCTCGGTGTCGTAATCCAATGCATCCATATCCTGAAGCTGATCTCTATGAAAGCCCAAATGGCCGCCGGCTTTTGGTCCTTCGATGACGACCAGATCCGGCGCCCTGCGCGCTTTCCGGTCCCACATCTTACAGATGACAGAAGCGGATTTGGCAGAGGATACGATGGGGGCGATCTTGGTTCTGCTTCCTTTTACAAGGCCCGGAAGGGATAACGGCAAGCCTGCGCCGGATATAATCAGGTCTGCTCCCGCGTCCACGGCGGCTTTTACGTAAGCGTAGTATGGTTTCGTGGCTACCATAATATTGACCCCGATGATTCCCTCAGGGGCGGTCTGTCTGGCCTTTTTTATTTCTTCGTGGATCGCGCGGATATTAGCCGCTGCCGGATCTTTGTCAAAATCAGGGTCACGGAATCCGATCTGGGCAGTAGAAATGATGCCGATCCCGCCGGCGCTTGCCACAGCGCCGGCCAAACCGGACAGACTGACTCCCACGCCCATTCCTCCCTGTATGACTGGTACGGTGGCTTTTCGGTCACCGAATTTAAGTTCTTTGTTCATAAAATCTCCATTCCGCCGCCAAGCTGACGATACGCTTTTCTAGTATTTCATAAAACGCTCGTAGCGCTGGCGGGCGATCTCTTCTTTGTCCTGACCCAGATAGCTTTTCAGGAAGTTCCGGATTTCGGTTTTCATGGGATTGCAGACTGCCTCCAGGTTATGGGGCATAGCAGGCTCCGGTTCCGGTATGATTTTATCTATGACTTTCAGTCTTAAGAGATCCGGCGCTGTTATTTTCATTACCTCAGCGGCTTCATCACATCGTTTGCTGTCTTTCCACAGGATAGACGCGAACCCTTCCGGCGACAGTACGGAGTATACGGCGTTTTCCATCATCCAGACTTCATTTCCCACAGCCAGGGCCAGGGCTCCGCCGCTGCCTCCCTCTCCGATGACAATGCAAAGCACCGGTACCTTAAGCGCCGACATTTCCAACAGATTTCTGGCGATGGCTTCTCCCTGTCCCCGTTCCTCAGCTTCCAGCCCGCAGAACGCGCCGGGGGTGTCCACAAAAGTAATCACGGGACGGCCGAATTTTTCCGCCTGCTTCATCAGGCGAAGCGCTTTGCGGTAGCCTTCGGGATTCGGCATGCCAAAGTTGCGGGATACATTTTCTTTCGTGTTTCTCCCCTTTTGCTGTCCGATTACGGTTACCGGTATTTCATCCATCCAGGCCAGGCCCCCGACTATCGCTCCGTCGTCCCGGAACGCGCGGTCTCCGTGCAGTTCCATGAAATCTTCAAACAGGGTCTGGATATAATCCATAGCCGTGGCCCGTTCCGGCATTCTGGCAGTCCGGACGCGGTCCCAGGCATTTAGGTTCCTGTTGTCCTGATTTATCTGAACGGCGTCCTGCCTTTGCGTGGCCTCGTGCTTTTGGAGCGCAAGGGAATTGAGATTCTGCACGGGCTTATGCATCTGGATCAGCCTGTGCAGGGTATCCTTTAAGTCTTTTCTCTCTACGATACCATCGATAATTCCGTGTTCTACCAGGAATTCCGACCTCTGAAATCCTTCCGGAAGTTTCTGTCCTATCGTCTGCTCGATGACTCTGGGACCGGCAAAACCTACCAGCGCCCCCGGCTCTCCTAAAATGACGTCCCCTAACATGGCAAAGCTGGCCGTAACCCCGCCTGTCGTGGGATCGGTCAACACGGACAGGTAGAACAGGCCCGCGTCGGAGTGCCGCTTCAGAGCGGCAGCGGTCTTGGCCATCTGCATCAGGGAAATCATCCCTTCCTGCATCCTGGCCCCGCCGGAGCAGGTAAAAATAATAAGCGGGAGCCGTTTTTTTGTAGCGCGTTCGATGGCTCTGGTCAGTTTTTCCCCAACCATATGTCCCATGCTTCCCATCATGAACCGGGAATCGCAGATTCCTAAGACGGTATCTTCCCCGTAGATTTTCCCCTGTCCGGTGATGACGGCTTCATTCAGCTTCGTCTTCTCCCGCGTCTGCTCTAATTTTTCTTCATATCCTTCAAATTCCAGCGGATTTCCGCCGTACAGATCCGTATCCCACTCTTCAAAAGTATGCCGGTCCACTACCATCCGAATACGGTTTTTGGCCTTTACCCGGAAATATCCCCCGCATTTATAGCATACATAGCGGTTGGCGGCCACGTCCTCTTTGTACAGCATTTCCCTGCATTTCGGGCATTTGATCCACAAGCCTTCGGGGACCTGGGGTTCCGCGGTTTCTTTTGTCTTGTTAAGTGTAATATAGACCGGTTTTTTAAACATTTCTTTTAACATGACAGATGCTCCTCAATAAAATGGGTATTGGTGTTGCCGCTCTGAAAATCCGGATGATTGATGATTTCGTACTGGAAATCAATATTTGTGGTTATTCCTTCAATGACCAGCTCTCCCAGCGTGCTCTGCATCTTCCGGATCGCCAGCTCGCGGTTTCTGTCATAGACAATCACCTTTACAATCATGGAGTCATAATTGGCCGGAACCGTATAGTCCTGGAACAGGGCGGTTTCGATCCGCACGCCGTTTCCGCCGGGCAGATGCAGATTGGACACCGTACCGGGACAGGGCATAAAGTGCCTGGCCGGGTTCTCCGCATTGATCCGGCACTCCAGCGCATGGCCGCGGATGGCGATCTCTTCCTGGGTAAAGCTTAAAGGTTCTCCCGCCGCGATGCGTATCTGCTCCCGGACCAGATCGATACCGGTCACCATCTCGGTCACCGGATGTTCCACCTGAATCCGCGTGTTCATTTCCATAAAATAATAACTGCCGTCTTGATCCAGCAGAAATTCGATGGTTCCGGCATTTTCATACCCTGCCGCTTTGGCGGCGCGTATGGCGGTGTCTCCCATTTCTCTTCGCAGGTTTTCATCGATGGCGCAGGAGGGAGATTCTTCGATCAGTTTCTGATGGCGTCTCTGGATCGAACAGTCCCGTTCCCCCAGTTGAACCACATGGCCGTATCGGTCGGCCAGGATCTGGAACTCGATGTGCCGGGGGCGCTGCACGTATTTTTCAATATACATGGCATCGTCGCCGAACGCGTTGACGGATTCCCGCTGGGCGGTGGAGAACTGCCCCTCGAATTCTTCCGCCTTTTCCACGATGCGCATCCCCTTGCCGCCTCCGCCTGAGGATGCTTTGACGATGACCGGATATCTGATCTGATCCGCGGCTTTCCTGCCGTCCTGCACCGTATACACGGCCTCTTTCGTACCCGGCACCACGGGAACGCCCGCTTCCATCATGGTATGTCTAGCTTCCGATTTATTTCCCATCCGGCTGATCACACTTGCCGGAGGACCGATAAAGGTAATATGGCATTTCTCACACATTTCCACAAAGCGGCTGTTCTCCGACAAAAAGCCGAATCCGGGATGGATAGCATCCGCTCCTGCCGCGATGGTGGCGCTCAAGATCCGCTCCATATTCAGATAACTTTCCGCGGCCGGCGCGGGCCCGATACAGACGGCTTCATCCGCCAGCTGGGCGTGAAGCGCATCCCGGTCCGCCTGTGAGTAGACCGCGACGGTCTTAATCCCCATCTCCCGGCAGGCCCGTATGATCCGAACCGCGATCTCTCCTCTGTTGGCAATCAATATTTTCTGAAACATAGACAACTCCTATCCGATCGCAAAGGTCAGCTCAGCCGACGCTGCGATCTTCCCGTCCACCCGCGCTGTCGCTTTTCCGACGCCGATGGGGCCTTTTTGTTTGATCATTTCCACTTCCAGCGAAAGTACGTCGCCGGGCAGCACCTTTTTCTTAAACTTAGCCGAGTTAATCGCGCCAAAATAAGCGACTTTCCCCTTGAATTCCGGCTGACTTAAAATGATCACCGCGCCTACCTGGGCGAGAGCTTCAATGATCAGCACCCCAGGCATCACAGGCGTCTGCGGAAAATGTCCGGCAAAAAAAGGTTCATTATAGGTGACGCATTTGGTTCCCACCGCCCGTCTGCCCGGCTCCAGCTCCTCAATCCGGTCCACCAGCAAAAACGGCTGGCGGTGCGGGATGGTTTCCATAATCTGATTGATATCCATTACCATGTCTCTTATTCTCCTGCCCTTCGAATTTGGGACATGTCCATTTCGGTTTGGGACATGTCCGTTTCAGTTTGGGACATGTCCATTTCAGTTTGGGACATGTCCATTTCGGTTTGGACATGTCCCAGATCGATTTGGACATGTCCCCTTTTGATCAGCGTATGCGGAAAAGAGGCTGGCCGTACTCTACCATCTGTTCGTTCCCGATCAGAACTTCTTCCACGATTCCGTCGAATTCGCTTTCGATCTCATTCATCAGTTTCATAGCCTCCACGATGCCTAACACCTGGCCTTTTTTCACCATATCGCCAGCCTGGACGAAGGCTTTCGCATCCGGTGAGGGAGCGTTGTAGAAGGTTCCCACTAATGGGGATTTGATCAGATTCCCGGCTGCTATTTCCGGCTCAGGCGTCGAAGCGGCCGAAGGAATAACGTTAACAGCGGCGGATATCTGGGGATTTCCTTCGCTTATATTGACCGTCTGGATGTCCCGGCGGGCCTCCAGGGATATTTTCATATCGCCCTCTTCCAATGTGAAGCTGGACAGTGCGGATTCCGATACTGTATGGATCAATTTTATTATATTTTTTAATTCCATAGTTTCCTCCAGTGGCGCATTTACTGCGCCATATATTCAGGTATTAGGGACGGTATTTGCGGATCAGGATACTGGCGTTATGGCCGCCGAATCCCAGCGAGTTGCTGAGCGCATATTCCACTTCCCCGGCAATACCGCTTCCCGGAACGTAGTTGAGGTCCAATTCTTCATCCGGTACCCGGTAACCTGCGGTCGGATGGATATAACTGTCAGTTATGGTTTTGACACAGGCAATCAGTTCAACGGCTCCCGCCGCTCCCAGCAAATGTCCGATCATGGATTTGGTAGAGTTAACCCTAAGCTTACCGCTATGTTCTCCAAACACTTTTTTAATCGCTCTGGTCTCAAACAGATCGTTGTGATGGGTACTGGTGCCGTGGGCGTTGATGTATGTAATCTCATGAAGGGCTGCGCCGGATTCCCGGATAGCTCTTCGCATGGCCTGGGCGGCTCCCTCACCGTCTTCCGCGGGGGAAGTGATATGATAGGCGTCGCTGGTGGCACCGTAGCCTACTATCTCAGCCAGGATTCGGGCGCCTCTGCGTTTCGCATGTTCCAGTTCTTCCAGAACCAGGACGCCGGCGCCCTCCCCCATGACAAAACCGTTTCGCTCCTTGTCAAAGGGGATGGAACAGCGGGCCGGATCTTTGGAAGTGGACAGGGCAGTCAGAGCGGTAAATCCGGCCACTCCAATGGGCGTAATCGAGCTCTCCGCGCCTCCGGCCACCATAACATCCGCATCGCCGGTCTGGATACTGCGGTAAGCTTCCCCCACCGAATGGGTGCCGCTTGCGCAGGCGGTTACCACATTAATACTTTTGCCTTTCAGTCCATATTGGATAGACACATTGCCGGCCGCCATATTGGTGATCATGAGAGGAACCAGCAGCGGATTCACCCGGCCGGGACCCTTATCCAGCAGTTTCTTATGTTCCCGTTCCATGGCCTGCAGACTGCCGATACCGCTGCTGACCGCGCAGCCTACCATATAGGGATCTTCCTCTTCGATCTTAAGGCCTGAATCAGCTATGGCTTCTCCCGACGCGGCCACTGCATACTGGCAGAAGGCTTCCATCCGTTTTGCCGCCTTGAAATCCATGTATTCTCTGGGATCAAAGTCTATTACCTCTGCCGCGATGCCCGCCTTGTATTCGGACGCATCGAATTTGGTGATTTCCCGGAATCCGGTTTTTCCGGCCTTTAAGCCCTCCCAGTAGTCCTGCACATTGAGTCCGATGGGGGTAATCGCTCCCATACCGGTTATTACTACTCTTCTCATATCGCCATACCTCCGTCCACATGGATAATCTGTCCTGTCATATAGCCGGCCTGATCGGAAGCCAGAAAACTGACTACACCGGCGATCTCGTCCGGATTGCCCATCCGGCCCAGCGGAATCTGCGCCTTAACCTGTTCTTTCAGCGTATCCGAAAGGCTCTCAGTCATATCGGTCCGTATGAAGCCGGGCGCCACCGCATTCACACGAATCCCGCGGCTGGCCAGTTCCCTGGCCATGGTCTTCGTCAATCCGATCACTCCGGCCTTGGAAGCGGCATAATTCGCCTGCCCGGCATTCCCCAGCACTCCGGAGACACTGGAAATATTGATGATACTGCCGGCTCTTTGCTTTATCATCTGCCTGGCACAGTGCCGGATCGTATTAAAGGTGCCTTTCAGATTGATATCCATCACCTGGTCAAAATCTTCCTCACTCATCTTCATAATCAGACCGTCCCGGGTGATGCCCGCGTTATTTACCAGAATATCCAGGTGTCCATATTTCTCAACGACTGCCCGTATCATCTTCTCCACCTGCTGAAAATCCGCTACATTACACCGATAAGTCATAGCAGTCCCGCCGTTTTCCATAATCTTCCCGGCCACCTCCCCGGCAGCCTGTTCAGAACCGCTGTAATTGACGACAACGACAGCCCCCTGTCCGGCTAACGAAAGAGCAATAGCCCTTCCGATTCCGCGGCCCGCTCCGGTCACCAGCGCGATTTTATCATTTAACATTTGATTTCCTCCATTACCTTCTTCAGGTCATCCGGCTTCTCAATATTCATCACTTTCACGTCTCTGCTTATCTTTTTCACAAAACCGCTAAGCGTCCTTCCGGGACCAATTTCCAAAAAAGTATCGGTTCCGTCCGCAATCAGCCGTTCCACGCTCTGCTGCCATAAGACGGAGGAATAGACCTGTCTTCCCAGCAAGGATTTGATCTCCTCCGAATCCGTCACATATTCCGCCGTCACATTTGTGACATAGGGAATCTGAGGGTTCTGAAGCACAACAGGGCTTAACACCTCTTCCAGCTGTCTCCCCGCATTTTCTAATAACGCGGAGTGAAATGGCCCGCTGACCTTTAACGGAACGGTTCTTCTGGCTCCCGCCTCTTTTAGCGACTCACAGGCTTTCGCCACCGCTTCGCTCTCCCCGGTTATGACGATCTGGCCGGGACAATTATAATTGGCCACGGACACGATCCCTTCCGTCTGCCCGCAGATCTTCCGGATCAGCTCCGCCTCGGTTCCCATAACGGCCGCCATGGCGCCTCCTGACGGAACCGCTTCCTGCATCAGGATTCCCCTTTTTCGCACAACCGCCACCGCGTCCTCAAAGCTCATGGCCTTCCCGGCCAGAATCGCCCCATACTCTCCCAGGCTCAATCCGGCCGCCGCATCCGCGCGGATACCTTCCGCCTCTACGACCGCCAGCATCGCTGCCGAAGTCGTCAACATGGCAGCCTGCGTATAAGCCGTTACATCCAGCCTCTCATTTTGCTCAAAACACAGTTCCTTCATGTCCATAGAAAGGACCTCCGAGGCAATATCATAAATCCGGCGGCTGTCCGCGAACTGATCATAGAACTCTTTTCCCATGCCGGCATACTGTGCTCCCTGTCCGGGAAATATAAAAGCTAATTTCATACTGTATTTCTCCTGTTATGATCGATTCTCTGCTCTTTCTTTATCTGTGTATTTCACTGATTATCTGCCGATAAAACTTCTCCGGCTTTCGCAGCATTATACTTTGATATTCAAACCATTTATTCAAAAGAACGGAGACGCCTCTTCCGTTTTTTTCTATAAATAAAGATACGGATGAAAGTGTACGTCCCCTATGTTTTATCCTATGTTCCAGTCCTTCTTAAGCAAAGCTCCGGCTTCGCTGAGCATTTCCTGAATGATTTCGGCACAGGTCTGCTCCTTTTTCACCAATCCGGCGATCTGTCCGGCCATTACCGTACCGCCTTTGACATCGCCATCCATCACTGCCTTGCGCAGAGACCCCAGCGTCATATATTCCAGTTCCTCAAAAGAAGCGCCTTCCTGTTCCATTCTCAGATATTCCCTGGTCATCTGGTTCCGAAGCGACCGAACCGGATGGCCGGTAGTGAGGCCCGTCACCTCGGAATCGATATCCCGGGCCTTAATTATCTTCTGTTTATAATTCTCATGTACAATGGATTCCTCAGCCACAACGAACCGGGTGCCCATCTGAACCGCTTCCGCTCCCAGCATCAGCGCGGCCGCCATACCTCTGCCATCACCGATACCGCCGGCTGCGATCACAGGAATCCGCACCGCGTCCGCCACCTGCGGAACCAGTGCCATCGTCGTCGTCTGCCCGATATGTCCGCCGGACTCGCATCCTTCCGCCACTACCGCGTCCGCTCCGTGCTTTTCCATCCGCTTTGCCAGCGCCACGGAAGCGACAACCGGGATCACGCGGATCCCCGCCTCTTTCCACATCGGAATATAGGGCTCCGGATTCCCGGCCCCTGTGGTCACCGCAGCCACGTTCTCCTCGGTAACCATCTGTGCGATATCCTTCGCATGAGGGCTCAGCAGCATAATATTGACGCCAAAAGGCTGATCCGTCAGCTCCCTGGCTTTCCTGATCTCCTCCCGGACCACCTCCACAGGCGCGTTCGCCGCTCCGATCAAACCGAATCCTCCGGCCTGCGATACCGCAGCCGCCAGGGAGTGTTCCGCCACCCAGGCCATGCCGCCCTGTATAATCGGATATTTTATATTCAGCAGTTCCGTTACTCTGGTTTTCATCTATTCCACACCTTTAGCTTTAAGGTAATCCATTACCTTACCAACCGTAGTCAGTTCCGTGAGATCCTCCGCCGGGATTTCCACTTCATAATTTTCCTCCAGCGCCATAACCAGCTCGAACAGATCCAGCGAATCCGCCCCCAGGTCTTCCTTAAAAGAAGTCACCTCAGAAATCTCCGCTTCATCCACATTCAACTGCTCCGCTATTATCTCTCTCATTTTTTCCAACATGTTTATAATCTCCTTTATTTTGAACAACAAATATTTTGATATTCAAAGTATATCTCCCATCTTTCTTTCTGTCAATAGTTTTTTTGGGGGGTTATTTTATGGGGCCGGGATGAGCGGGATGGCGGGCGGGCTTTCGGACCCGGGCGGCAAATCATGCGGGGGCCAATCACTTCGGCCGGACCTAAGAACGGGTAACTGCGAAGGCGGGAGAACCTCTTATTGGCAGGGCCCGGAACAAACTCGCCACAGAACGGCTCGGACAGTGTTCCGGGCCCTGCGAGGTTCTCCCGCCTTCTGCGTAACCCGTTCTAAGGCCCGGCCTCAAGTGATTGGCCCCCGCATGATTTGCCGCCCGGGTCCGAAAGCCCCCCCGCCATCCCGCTCATCCCTACTTTAAAATAGGCTGATATATGCTGATATGTTGAGGGTATGATAGAGTTAAGTGGCTGTTACAGGGCTTTATGATGTGGCTAGTTGAGTATGGATTGATGAAATGGTTGGTCTGTCACAGGAATATCTTGAAAAGGCTCAGAGAAACTAGTAAAATCAATGAATCAAGGAACAATTGAGCACTTACTACACCATTTTGGGGAGAGCCTTGAAATGACAATATTTGTCACAAGAAAATAGAGAGATGTAGGCGGAAGTTTCTTACTGAAAGGAAGCTGCCGCCTGTTTTTGTGTATATAAAATTATTAACCTTATGCTAATGCTCATGTGTCGTAAAGTTACATAAAAATATTTGATAGGCAGCTAACCCATTATTCGTAAAATATAAGGGGAAATTTATAAAAAAGTTAATACTAATGTGATAAAATAAAATCAGGAAATAAAAGACAAATCGGTGTTTGGAGGAAAGAATAATTATGAGTAAATATAATTCCCTGTGGAAATATATTCAAAAAAACGGAAGTTCATCATTCAAAATGACATTTGCAGAAATACAGAATATTGCCGGGATCCCAATAGACCACTCATTTCTGAAATACAAAAAAGAACTTACGGAATATGGATATGAAGTTGGAAAAATATTCATGAAAGAGCAAACGGTTATTTTTAATAAGGTAGACTGATAACTTCTGGTTTGTAGGGAGTTGCACAAAGACAACTCGCAATTTGTAATAGAACTTATTTATACTGGAGGAATTACCAATGCAGGATTTTTTTGAAGCATTAGCAAGTGAAAGTAAAAACACAGCATTACCAGAGGAGTTTAATTATTTTGGAAAACTTATCGGCAGTTGGGCAATAGACTATATCGAGAGTAACAATTCCCTTGCAATTAAGGGCGAATGGCATTTCTCATGGGTTCTTGAAGGAATGGCTATCCAGGATGTTATTATTCTGCCTGATTATGAATATGGGTCATCACTGCGTATCTATAATCCGGATACACACGCATGGGATGTAGCTTATGGCTATATTGGAAAAATAATACGGCTTGAGGCAAAAAAGCAAGATAACATGATAGTGCTTACCTATATCAATGATGAAAGAAGAAAATGGATTTTTACTAAGATTGAGGATCACTATTTTCATTGGAAAAATGTTACCGTGCAAGATAATGGTGAATGGTATATTAATGCAGAAATATTTGCCAAACGTATCAAGTAACCATAGTTCACAGTGCTATAAATCAAAATTTGTAACAGAGATTATTTATCTAACCCAACTACTTTAATGAAAATCATAAACAGAGTGTTGAAAAATTACTTGTTTCCCTAAAATGGTAATTGCCTTCTTACTACATTGATTTACGCACCGATAGCATAAAGTGCACCGTCCGTCTGCTATTACTTTATCTTCTGATAGCGACAAATTGTTCATCGGGCAAACCGCTGCACATTTGCCACACTTTATACAAGTGCTGGAATCTATCTGTATTTTGGCAGAATATTCTTGTGTTTTATGGTAAAACCAGAGCCGCTGTCCTAAAAGTCCTGCAATATGACATAAAAGTCCCAAACCATTTTTAGTTGGAGTACCGTTTTTCAGATTGTAAATCGCTGATTTAATACGTTCTTCTGCTTTCATAACTATTTGTTTGTTTTGAGCCGGAGTGCGCTTTAAGGCTTTTACATCACAAATGCAATCTGGCATTTTCAAATGGAGTCCGCCCCATACCTGAGCGCCGTATCGCTTAAACAATCTTGCAGATACACCTGCGCCGTCGCCGCTAAATAGCCCCATTGTGGTAATAATAAAAATACGTTTTCCTCTCCAGACATCAGAGTTTTCGCAGATAAAATCTCGTACAATTTTAGGGAGATTACTGTAATAGATTGGGTAAGCAAAAATGATATCCTTATGGTATGCCATTTTTTCTGGCGTACCCGCATCTTCCAAAGGAATTATTTCAACCTTCCTGTCATATAAAGCAACAAATTTTTCTAAACAATATTTTGTATTTCCTGTTCCACTAAAATAAATTCCAATCATATTTTTTCTCCTGCATGATCTAAAAAAGAAAGCTGAAAAACTTCCATAAAATCAATTACTTTCTGTCTCCAGTCATCGTTGTAACTTACGTTGTTCATGGTAGCTAATGAAGTAACACCATGAATAAAAGCCCAAATTGTTATGATAATATCATTCTGTTTTTCTTCTGAATAGTGCATCCGCTCTAATAATCTACGTACAACATTTTTATAGATGATATAAGGTTTATAGTTTTGGCCGTCTGGTATTGATAATGACAGGTCGATTTTTATGTTGGATTGAGAATATAAAAATTGAAAATAAGCAGGATTTTCCACAAAGAAAGATACATAAGTTATCCCCATATCTTTCAATAGTTCTGCAACATTATTATTCTTTTGAATGGTATTTTCTAATTGTTCAGAAAATCTATCTGTGATAAATAATTGCATTGCCTCAAGCAATTCTTCCTTATTTTGAAAATGACTATAAGGGGCGGCATGGCTAACCCCACACGCCGCTGCCACTTTTCTCAAAGAAAAAGCATTTATCCCCTCAGCACTTACAAGCTTAATTCCTGTTTCAATCAAAGCGTTTCGTAAGTCCTTATGATGATAAGTTTGTCGTTGCTGTGGCATACAAACCCCTCCAATCTTTACACTGTCTACATTATAAAACCTAATCTTTACAGTGTCAAGTTCAAGAAATGTTTTTAGTCATAATATCAAAGAAATTTTTCTAAGCTGTTACTTATTTTGGTATTTCCGAAATTTGTCCGTATTAACCAGTAATACAATGATTTGACAGGCAACCACCCCTATTCCATAATTCGAAAGACCATCTATATAAAATGGCAGCGCCCGAAAATACCTCGCTGATTTTTTTCATGCATCGCGCGTAAGCACCCAAAATGCGGGCGCTAAGTACTCATAGCTATAAAAAGTTGTATCCATATGGTAAAATATAAACAAAACATATAAAGGTGGTAAACGTTTGTGGAATTTCACGAAAAGCTGCAAGAACTCAGAAAACAAAAAAAATTAACACAAGAAGAACTTTCTGAAATACTATTTGTTTCACGAACTGCCATTTCAAAATGGGAATCGGGACGTGGCTATCCTAGCATTGACTCCTTAAAAGCTATTGCAGAATTTTTTGGGGTAACAATAGATGAACTGCTATCTAATAGGGAGCTGATTTGTATTGCAGAAAAAGATAGTCACCAAAAAACACAGCATATACGTGACTTAGTATATGGTTTGATAGATTGCTCTGTTGGAATGTTGTTTTTTATTCCTCTTTTTGGGCAGCAAGAGGGCGATATTATTCGTCAAGTGTCTTTGCTATCGTTACGGGAAACGCCCTTGTTCATAAAAGCTATATACTTTGCAATTATTTTATTAACGGTTGCTTGTGGTATTGCTACATTAGCTTTGCAAAATTGTTCCTTCCCTATTTGGATAAAAACAAAGACGGTCTTATCTATGGTGTTGACTACCGTTAGCGTTGTTATCTTTATTGCAAGCCTTGAACCTTATGTTGCCTTTTTTACATTCGTTCTGCTGATTATCAAGGGGGCATTGTTGCTAAAACGCCCATGACGCGAAGCGTATCATAGATGTGACGGTCAAATTCTTTCATTTTTTGTACTCCAAATCTAATGTGTACTTAGGCAAAAGCCAAATACATTAAAAACAAAGGAGCAAAAAAATGAAAGAAAAAAAGAAAAAAATTCAAAACAATTTTGGTGTAACTGTCGGACTGTTGGTTTTATCCATTCTCTACACCGTGGCGATCATGTTTATTGATGTGCGTCCAATTGGCCCACAAGGTTCGGTTGTCGGTTTTGCAAAAGTCAATCAATATTTCCATACGTTATTGGGTACGAATATATTGTTATATAACATAACAGACTGGTTGAGTATTCCTATACTGTTTATTATGTTAGGTTTTGCAATGGCAGGTTTTGTTCAACTAATAAAAAGAAAAAGCCTGTTGCGTGTAGATAGCAGTATTTTGATATTAGGCGGGTTTTATGTACTTGTGTTTTTAGTATATCTCTTTTTTGAGTTCTTCGTTGTAAACTTCAGACCTGTATTAATTCAAGGCATTTTGGAAGCATCTTATCCGTCCTCTACAACAATGCTCATGATGTGCATTATTCCTACGGCTATCATGCAATTTCAACGCTTGATTTTAGTGAAAAGATTAAGAAACCTAGTAAATTCCTTTTGTGGTATCTATGCAAGTTTTATGATCATCGGACGGGTTTTATCGGGTGTGCATTGGATTACTGATATTGTAGGCGGGATATTGTTTAGCACAACATTAGTTATGTTGTACTATTCCATAAATCAGTGGATAAATAGCAAAGCCGGCCGAGCCAGCCAACGGTCAAGATGAACAGGCTGCGCCCGCCGTTGACTAATACCCATTAGATCAGAATAAGTTGTAAATTAAGGTCTATGCTCCGTAGATATAAGAAATTCTACGTTCCGTGTGTGTTTATTAAGCTGCCTATCACCTACAATAAAGGCAGGAAGGGAGGAAAAAACGAATGGATCAAATCCGAATCGGCAAATTTATCGCCGAATCAAGAAAATCAAGAAACCTAACCCAAAGGCAGCTTGCCGACGCACTTTCCATTAGCGATAAAACAATATCCAAATGGGAGTGCGGAAAAGGACTTCCCGATGTTTCACTTATGCTGCCATTGTGCACGGCATTAGATATTACGGTCAACGATTTGCTTTCGGGCGAGAGGGTTTCTGCAACTGATTATCAACAGAAAGCAGAGGGAAACATGATGAATCTGATGAAAGAAAATGAAGAAAACAGGAAAAAAATGGCGTTGTCCATTATCACCGGCGTAATCACCATCATTGCCGTATGCGCCCTTATCGTAATAGCCTCCTTTCTTGACTTGCCGGTAATTGTCCGAATTATATTGGTTGTGTTCTCCGTTGCAGTGGCATTAACAGGGATCGCGGCGGCGGCAATGCTTGACATTAAAGCTGGTTATTTTGAATGCTCACAATGTAAAGAACTTTTTGTCCCAAGCATGGACGAATATGTAAAAAGCTATCACACATTTACAAAGCGCAGATTAACCTGTCCCAAATGCGGAAAAACAGGAATGTGCAGACACCGTATCACAAGATAAAGACTACACCAAGGCGAAACCTCTGATCAGCGGGCCGGGAGGGCGGGTTTTCCCCGGGGGTGGGGATGCCCACTGCTTCGGGCGGAGGACAGCGGCGGTATCCGGGGAGTCTACCGGCGGCCGGGTTCTTTTGTGTCTCCCCGGGAACGCATAGGGCGGCTGAGCTCCCGCTTAGTGGAATCGGAAAGCCGGGTTCAGGATGACCGGCGGACTTCACGTCCGACGGGCAAGAGCCTCTGAACCGGG
>NZ_JAHQCW010000071.1 GCF_019042275.1 Diplocloster agilis | reverse complement strand
AGCCTCTGAACCGGGAACACCTCATGTGTTCCTGGTGAATAGGCTCGGTTCCTGAATCCGGCTTTCCGATTTCACTTAGCGTATTCCAGCGCAAGCCCTCCGCGCCCCGGGGAGATACAAAAGAACCCGGCCGCCCGGAGCGTCCCCGGATAGCGCCCGCGGTTCCAAGCCGTAAGCATTGGGTATACAGAAGTCCCCGGATAGACACAAATGAATCCGGCTGCCCGGAGCATTCCCCTATGGCCTTCCCCTTTTTCTGCCCATGATCTTCGCGAAGGTTACCCCCACGATGGTAGAGACCAGAGTGGCCACAATGGCCGGCGCCACGATCGAAGTGGGATTTACCGAGCCGTACTGGCTCCGGTAGGCGATAATGTTCACCGGAATTAATTGCAGGGACGAGATATTGACGATCAGAAAGGTACACATATCAACACTGGCCACCTTGCTGTCCCCGTTCAGCTCCTTTAGAGATTTCATGGCTTTCAGGCCGGCCGGCGTAGCCGCCCAGCCCAGCCCCAGGAAATTCGCTATTATATTCGTCGTAATGTGCTCCCGGGCCTCGTGGTCTTTGGGAACGTCCGGAAACAAAAAACCGATCAGCGGCTGGATTTTTCTCGTGGCGGCCTGGATCAGGCCCGAATCTTTGGCAATCTCCATCAGTCCCACCCACATAGACATAATACCCACCATGGTAATGCATAACGTGACGGCCTCCTGGGCAGAATCCAGAGCCGCATTGGAAACCTCCGGCATCTTACCGTTGATCGCGCCGTATACGACGCCGATCACAATCATAAATCCCCATAAATAATTCAGCATAGAGACTCCCGCTGCTATTTTTTTACACTATATGAAAATTGCATCTCAAATATGTGGTTGCTATCTAAAACAAATAAATTTATAATAAAAATATAGGGATCTAATACTAAATATAGGGAGGTGCGTTTATGAAAGATACTGGTGTTGTCCGCCGCCTGGATGAGCTGGGCCGTATAACCTTACCTATGGAACTACGCAAAACGCTGCATCTACAGGAACGTGATGCTTTACAGATCTTCGTGCAGGAGGATAAAATAATCCTGCAGCGCTACGACCCCTGCGATATTTTTACAGGTGAATCGGAAGATTTGGTTGACTTCAAAGGAAAGAAAGTATCAAAGAATTCTATCCGGAAGTTGGCGCAGCTGGCTGGCTTGAGAATTGAAGAGGAATGAGCGTCGGAATCTGACTTGCTTGTACCTCCCCGCACAATGAAATAGAATAGAAATTTAGAACAGCCGGAGGTCGAACCCTCCGGCTGTTCTGTAATTATTGCATCTTTAATTCCATTTGACAGATTATACTTTCCGGCCGGAGCAACATTTCCGTTTAAAGATAACCGCAATACAGCCCGCTCCCGCCGCCAATACGAACAGCCAGGCGATAGGCGCATGATCTCCAGTGTCCGGCGCCGCCGCTTTTTCCGTGGAACCGTTATTAGAATCCGTAGTAGAATCTGTAGTACTATCGTTATTCGTATTGCTGTCTGTGCCGCTATTCTTGTCACCCTCCGGCGTTGTACCGGTATTATCATCGGGAGCCGGCGTTGTGCCGGTATTATTATCATCGGGAACCGTACCGTTATGATCGCCGCCACCGGGTTTATGATCCTCAGAAGCCTTTGATAAGGTCAAGGATGTGGCTGCTGTTCCATCTATAAAGTTAATTACAACCGCATGGGGCCCAACGGATAGGGCGGACAGATACTCTGGCGTGAAGGTAACAATCGTTGAGCCTTCCGTAACTTTATAATTTGAACCGTCCACCGTATTTCCGTCTACGGCTACGCTTACAAACTTGCTTATATCTGCATTTACCCGAATGACTGCTGTCCCGTCTGAATTCTGAACTACTGTCTGATCCGCACCCTCAAGTATCGGGTACGTCACCGGTACCGTCGTGTCCTTGTAGTCACATGCGATGGAGCCAATCGTCAACGCTCCCGATTTTACCCCGTCCTGAAAACGGTATACCGGTCGTTGGCCGTCCCTGGTATATCTCGCTTCCGCAATTGCGAAACCCTCGTTATTACCGGTGACATCCACACCGCCGGCAGGCATTACATGAATGACCGCCGGGTCTGCCTCACCTGTGAAGGTCACAATGGCCGCCCGGTTGCCGAAGCCATTATCCGCCGCCACCCACAGTACCTTTTCATAGGTATCGTAATCTAACGCCATGGCTCCTCCCAGCTTACTGTCGATATCCGCGATCTGTACGGAGCTTCCATCCTCATTTAACACGTAAGCATATACATGGCCGTTATCTTCAAGGGCCACGAAGAATACGCCGTCCGCAACCGCGCCCGGATAATTCTCTGCGTCAAATCCGGCATTCGTGTTCTGGTCATAGAGCTTGTCCGTAACCTCTTTATTAGAAACCCATTCTACCGATTCGATACCGGTATTTGCAGCGACCTGGGGCAGGGATGCTGTCAGATCCCACTCCTGTAACGCAACTAAATCGGGACCTTCTTCCTTCGGATTCACTTTCAGAATCACATTGTAGTTGACACCTTTGGCAGAATTGTCACGTTCTGAAGCAATGTATACATACCCTTCTGCATCTACGCTGATTCCTTCCGCGTCCGGCCCGGCAGCCGAAGCGTTATCCGCGTCTTTCTTAAAACGGACCCGCTTACCGTTTTCAAAACCTTTTGCAAAAGTTAGCGTTCCATCCCCGGCCATATCTAATATCCAGAACGTCCCTGTCCCGTTGTCCACCGCATATAACTGGCCGTTATAACAATCTAATCCCGATGAATCTTCCAGAAAAGTAGGTTCCGCATCAAAGACAGCCACTTCTTCCCTGCCCGGCCATGCTATGACTTCCGGTATTCCGTCAAATACATTGGCTCCGCCCGGAGTTGCTTCTTTTGTGTTTCTATACTCCTTACCATTCACATCCGGATATAATCCCCAGGTAGGATTTGTCTGATCCACCCAGGTTGTATCCGCAATGAGCAGATCATTTTCAAACAGGCGGACCCTATCATTTTTCCCAAGGCCAAATCCAAAATCATTCTCCGTAAATACGATAAATCCATTGGCCGGAATCTTTGTCCCCTCAGGTATGACATATTCGTGGGTATCATCGTCATCCTTGATCACAATACCGGATATATCCAGTTCCGCTTCCGTATTGTTGGCAAGTTCTATCCAGTCCGGCCCGCCCTGCGGGTCCTTTGACTGTATCTCGTTCAAAACCACAGGATTTTTTATGATATTTGCTTCTCCTTTTGTAGCTACCGCAAAATCAACAAATTCTCCGGTACCATCAGGAATCCGTGCAAAAACTCCGTTCGCGTGATCCTCCCAGGCAAATTCCGCGATCATTATACGGTCTTTGTTATAAATCGACACCTGGTCCGCTTTTCCCAGGCCGAACGTAAAATGTTCCATTTGATCGAATACAAAATACTCTCCCGGATTAAGAACCGTCCCTTCTGCTACAGGTGTTACATCCGCAGCATGTCCCACGGGATCATTGTCCAGCAGATACCAGCCGCTCAAATCCACCGGCGTGGATCCCACGTTGTACACCTCTGCCCAGTCTGTGGCGTCTCCGTTGGACTCCACTTCATTGATTACTACCGTCGGCTCGTACCAGCTGTTGCTTTGTCCAGGTGTTTCCGGCATTAAGGTAAATGATCCTGTCCCGTCCGGATACCGTCCATAAGAAGCGGCGGACTGGTCTCCTTCATAGCTTGCATGTTCCGTCCATGTATACTCATCCTGAAGAGTACCCTCACTGTCATACAGCCGGATAGAGTCTCCGGAGCCTATTCCGATCGCCTCCTGAAATGCGCCTTCCTCATAGGTATCGGTCTGGTCTTGATAGATCCGGCCAACCGTATCCGCGCTCACCAGAAGCAATTCACCCGGGTCCAGACTCGTCCCGTCCGGAAATTTCCATCGGTGGTCATCCGAATTATCCCGGATTTCATAACCGGATATATCGATCGCTCCTGTACCTGCATTTATAAATTCAACCCAGTCATCCGGCGCGGAATTGATCTCATTAATAACGGCCTTACCGCTTTCGGGCTCCGGCTCTCCACCTTCGCCGCCGGTGATATTTAACTGGCCTTTTGTGGCCACCTGGTCTGTGAATTCGCCTGTATCGTCCGGAACACGCGAATAGGTCCCGGCCGCATGGCCGGTCCACTCATAGAAGTCCAGAACCTGGCTGTCTGCGTCATACAATACAACTTTATCATTTTTACCAAGCCCAAAATCGAAGTTTAAGCCATCCTCCAAAACAAGAACCGCCCCTGCTTCCAGCACGGTCCCCTCGGCAATACGCCATGCGCTGCCATCTTCCAGACGCTCCAGCTCCTTATCATCGGATACGAACCAGCCGCTGATGTTTACATCCGTTTCCCCTGCATTCATGATCTCAACCCAGTCATTTCCGCCATTCGCGTCATCCGATTCGATCTCATTAATAAAAACGGTATTTTCTGTTTCCGCAGCGTTTGCCGTCTGTGCGTATTGTATTGGCGACGACACGAAAATAATCAATTCCATTATGCCAAGCGCGCGAATCCATGTACTCCTCTTACTTCTTTTCATAATATGCCCTTTCTTTTCTCCTGGTTATTCCTGATTTTCTCAGTCTAAATAGAAATAGCATATTAGTTTCAAATTCATATCAAACATACGTAAAATTAAAGTAAACCAAGACTGCTTCCACTGTCTTCCGGTTATGGGATACGAAAGGGCAATCATACCTCGTAATTTCACGAAACCGCTTCCATTTTATGGTATAGGTATTGGTTTAGGTATGGTATCTTTTGGAATGGTATATCGCAAACAGTTATTTATTTTGGGAATAACTAGTTATTAAATCTAAGTATTTTACATTTCTATTCCTGAAAAGTAAAATAAAATTGTGAGAGGCGCAAAGATGTATCTTACAGAAATTCTATCGATAAGGAGTATACAGCATTGGAGTTAGAAGAATATTTGAGTTATCTGGGAAATAGCGGAGTAGTCGAGGGCGGTTCTAAACTGCACCAAATGATGCTTCAGTTTTCTCAACAGGCACTTCGGATAACATCACAGCTTAACATGGGGTATCATTCACCGGAAGAAATCCGTGGGCTGATGGAACAGCTCATTGGCAAGCCTGTCGATGAGAGCTTTACGATGTTTCCCCCGTTCTACTCGGATTTTGGGAAAAATATCACCATTGGCAAACGGGTTTTTATTAACAGCGGCTGCTGTTTTCAGGATCAGGGCGGCATTACCATTGGAGATGGAACTCTGATTGGCCATCATGTGGTGCTGGCCACCATCAACCATGATCTTGCCCCGGAACGGCGGGCAACGAGCCACTTGGAACCTATTTTGATTGGCGCAAAGGTGTGGATTGGTGCAAATGTTACTGTGACACCCGGCGTTACAATTGGAGATGGAGCCATTATAGCGGCCGGTGCGGTTGTAACTAAGGATATACCGCCCAATGTCATTGCAGGAGGCGTGCCGGCTAAGATTATCCGGGTCAATGAAGCCGCACAGGTTTCCGGACAGTAAGGAAGTTAAATTTTCTGTATTTCATGTAGGATTAAATAACTATAAGTGTATTTAGGAACATTTTTGAATGGAGGAACTAAGATGAAACGTGTGATAACTTGTTTTTGCGTGCTGCTAACGGCACTTAGCCTTGTGGCTTGCAGTAAGGAAGCGCCAGTGCAGCAGCCGGAACCAACGGCTGTCGTACAGACAACCCCTGAATTATCAACGAATTTACCCGATAACGTTACACCAGACGTAATAAACACCGAGAAGCAAACTAAGGTTTTAATCGCATATTTTTCCTGTAGTGGAACGACAGAAAAGCTCGCACAATACGCGGCTGATATTTTGGGGGCTGATATTTATGAGATAATCCCCGAAACGCCCTATACACAGGAGGATTTGAACTATAACAATTCGTCGAGCCGTGCAAACCAGGAACAAAGCGACCCATCCGCCCGTCCTGCAATTTCAGGCTCTGTTGAAAATATGGAAAACTACGACACCGTGCTTCTCGGTTATCCTATTTGGCATGGAAAAGCGCCAAGGATCATCAGCACCTTTCTGGAGAGCTATGATTTCAGCGGAAAAACCATTGTTCCCTTTTGCACCTCCCATAGCAGCGGCATTGGTTCCAGTGATACAGATTTGCACAGCCTCTGCCCGGATACGGTTACATGGAAGCCGGGCGAACGGTTTCCAGCGGGGACATCAAAAGAGAGCATACAGAAGTGGATAGATAACCTGAATCTTTCACCAGAAAACACCGTTGGGACATTTAACTTCGAAACAAAAACCGTGTTGTTAAACAGCGGCTACGAAATGCCTATTTTAGGGCTTGGCACTTACAGCTTATCGGACGAAGAATGTGAATCTTCCGTCAGCGCCCTGTTGGAAGCCGGCGGCAGATTGATTGATACCGCTTATATCTATCACAACGAGGCGGCCGTGGGGAAGGCCGTCCGCGAATCCGGCGTGCCGAGAGATGAAGTCTTCGTCACAACCAAGCTTTATCCGAACCAGTTTGCAAATGCCGCTGAAGCCATCGACGAGTCCTTAGAAAGAATGGGGGTTGAATACATTGACCTGATGCTCCTTCATCATCCGGGTGAAAATGATGTGCAAGCCTATAAAGCAATGGAGCAGGCCGTTGCCGACGGAAAAATCCGCTCGATCGGATTATCCAACTGGTATGTGGAGGAGTTGACCGAATTCCTGCCGCAGGTTTCGATAACCCCCGCATTAGTGCAGAATGAAATCCATCCCTATTATCAGGAAAATGATGTAATCCCCTATATCCAAGACCTGGGTATTGTTGTACAGGGTTGGTATCCGCTGGGCGGACGGGGCCACACCGGGGAACTGCTGGGGGATGAAACCATCTCTGGGATTGCCGCAGCCCATGGCGTGTCCTCTGCCCAGGTCATTTTGCGCTGGAATCTCCAAAAAGGTGTCGTGGTGATTCCCGGCTCCAGCAATCCGGACCACATCAGGGAGAATTTAGATCTTTTCGGTTTTTCGCTCACGGAGGAGGAGATGGCAAAGATGAATGCCCTTGACCGGGGAGAGAAACATGATTGGTATTAAAACGTCTGTCTTTTAGTCCTCTTCCCCGATCCATTTCTACATCCGGTAAATATGTTCGGGATATTACCAAAAAGAAAAATCTCTCTTACTCTCACAGACTACTTTTCATACCTCAAAAAATAAGCGCCCGAAATACGGGCGCCAAGTGCTCATAGCTATAAAACGTCTAACGTACCTCCAAAAATCTGCGAATCCCCGCAATCAGAATCGCATGATCCTGAAGATGAGGCAGACCGGACACACAGATCGAGCCTACAACACTGCCATCCTGAATCCGAATCGGAAACCCGCCACCGCAGGCGGCGTACTCCGCAGGGTCTAAAAGCCAGTCCTTCATCAGATCCTCCTTTGACACGGCAAGTTCCGCGAAAGCCCGCAGTGTGCTCATTTCCCGCACATCCACCAGATTACTTTTCCGGCGAAGCCACATATCGTGAAAAGCGCCGGTTCCATCCGGCAGATACTTAAAGACCGTCACGTGGTTGATTCGGATCTCGATTCCCACGATCCCCGGATATTCTTCGCTGGCTTTCAGCAAATCCATTCCCAGCCTCAGCGCATCCTTATGAGAAAATGAGCGGAACTGCAGCTCTTTTTCTTCCCTCTTACACTGCTCCAATAATTGTTCTTCTTCCATAGGAACCTCCTTTTCTTAGAACGATTGATAATCCCGGACGAATACTTCATAGGAAGTTCGGATACTTTCCCCTTCTTTTAAGCGGGGCGCGGTGCCTGCCGCCACAGCGTTTTCCAGGCCGCCCGGAAGCGAGTTCCACATTTCAAGCGCCAGCGTATAAGCCCTGCCGTAAAACGGATAATCCGCCCCGCCGCCATACATCTGCCACACCCAGATATGGGGAAAGACCTCCTTATCCCACTTCATGCCAAATCCCAGCCGCAGCCGGTGATTCCTGACTTCAAACGCGCCCTCCTGCAAGCCGGACAGGCCAAACTCCCGGTACTCCCGACTGTCCAACCCCCGCACCGCGCTCAGATCCACGGTCTCACCGGTCCTGCCTACCGCCGTGGGCCAGATTCCCTGCTGTCCGGCAGCAAGGCAGCAAGTGGGCCCCAGATCCGCCGGTACAGCTTGAAACGAAGGATTTCCTTCTATGCATATTTCGCAGGAATCGTCCAGAAACCCGCCGCCCAGAGCCGGGTGATGCCCCCACTGATACGGAAGCTCCTGGCGTCCCTCGTTATCGATCTGTTCCTCCACATAGAGGGTACTGTCGTTTTCCCGCAATGTCAGCGTCCGGGCCAGCAGGAACGGAAACCGCAGCGTGCGCACGCGCAGCCGTACCGAAATCTCAGAGACGTCATCCTTTAACACTTCTATGTCCCAGGGAAGAAGAGCCACCTCTCCGTGCATTCCCAGTGACGCTTTGTTGACGCAGCCGCCGGTGCTGATTCCCGGAAACATTTCCTGCCAGCCGCCCTCATAGTAATCCATAAAATTCCCGGCCGGATTCGCCGACGTCGGAATGATATTTTTGGCAAAGGGCAGAGGGGAAGTAAACATAAAGTCCACATCCCGGGGTTTGTACACAAATTCAAAAATATCCGCCCCCTTATCCAGCAAAATCCCTACCCGGACCAGGTTGTTTTCCAAACTGACACAGCGCAGGCCGTCGGCCGTATATTCCCGTATCCGGCAGCCATAATTTCTTTTTCCAAAATATTGAATATCCAACAGTCCCTCTTCCTTTCAAGCCTAAACTTTTAGCCGCTTTCAAGTTTTCATATCCTAATGTATTACCATGCATTTATGTATTACCATGCATTTTCTTTTAGATAAACCGTGCGCTCTTCGGAAGAAGAACGGTATATGGCGTCAACCACTCTCATGGTTTTGACCGCGTCAGTAAGCGGAGTCCGGGGAGGCAGGCTGTTCAAAATACAGTTGGAGAATTCTTCGAGCTGTCTCGCATACATATTCACATGCTCGAAATCAAGCTTCTGCGCGCCGCCCGATTCACTGCGGACCTGGCTGCTTTCGTATCCTTTGTCCGAATCCGATAGGGTAAGCAGAATTTCCCCTTTTCCGTCCTGACCGATTGTCCCGGAGGCGATGATGCTGCCCTTTGTCCCATATATTTCCAGCGGACAGTGAGCGGCATCGTCGGGAATGTTAAAATTCGCGTCAATATAGCAGGCGGCTCCCTTATGCATCCGCAGAACTGCGGAAACGCTGTCCTCCACCTCATAATCAAAGGTTCGGTGATCCGCCATACCGCATACTTTTTCTACTTCATCGTCCAGCAGATACCGCAGCAGATCGATGCAATGAATACCCATATCCATCAAAGCGCCTCCGCCGGATATGGCTTTTATCTGCCGCCAGTTCCCCTCCATTTTCGGAAACCAGCAGGTCAGCTGGGCCCGGCAGGACACGATATCGCCCAAGATTCCTTCCCGGAGAAGTTCTTTTATCCGCATATGGCCGCCATGAAACCGCATCAGCATGCCGACGCCCGCGCAAAGTCCTTTTCCGGCGGCGTAATCGCTGAGCTCTTTCGTTTCCCGGCCATCCATTGCCACCGGCTTCTCGATCAGCAGATGCTTTCCGGCGTCCAGCACCCGGCGGGCCTGATCCTTATGAAAGGCTACCGGGGAAGCGATATATACCGCGTCCACATCCGGATTCTCCAATAGCTGTGCTTCCTGCGTATATCCGTATTCTATTCCGAACTCTTCCCGCAGTTCCTCCAACACCTGCTCATTCTTATCCATAACCGCCGTCACCTGCGCGTTTGAAATCAAATTCAGCGCCGGTATTGTTCTGCGCCGGGCGATCCCGCCCGCGCCAATAATTCCCCATCGAACCACTTGATCCATAGTTAACTCCTTTTCGATAAAAAGGATGAGATAAAGAAGTTTACCTCCTTTACCGCATCCCTTCCTTTATATTATCTGTTGCCCCTGAACTGCCGGGCGGGTTTACTCCAGCGTAATATCATTGTCTGCTATATACTGATTGATGTTATCCGGTACAACCAGATCCAGGTCGATATTAACCACATCCGGGATGTCCGTCTTGCCGGCGAAGTAATCCTGCATTACCCCGTAAGTAGCGGCTACCAGCTTGCTGGGAGACACAGCCACAGTTCCGCCGTAATTGGAATTGTTATCTACCAGCGCCTGGAAAGGTTCCGCGCCGTATGCGCCCATGGAGTAGCACTTCGTAGTCTTGTTATTCAGAGCCTGCAGAGCCGATACCGCGCCCCACGCACCGTTGTCCTGTCCGGCAACTACAAAATCAATATTTTCTTTGATGTTGGTAATGATGTTGGCGGCTTTTTCACGGTTGCCCTCATAATCCTGTTCTGCTACGTAGGTGATGTCCAGATCTTTAAGAGCGTCCTTCACTCCGCGGATTCTGTCTGCGATGTTAACCGGAGTAGACATGGTCAGTACGGCTACATTCGCTTTTCCGCTGTAATCCTTCTGGATGACATCGTGCAGATATTTTCCGATTAAAGTACCGGTCTCATAGCTGTCCCAGGATACATAAGATACGATATCCTCATAAGCTGTGGCGGAGTCGAAGACCACGATCGGGATATTGGCAGCGGAGGCTTTCTCAAGCGCCGGGATAATACCCTCGGGGCTGGCCGGATCTACTGCGATCATATCATACTGCTGCGTGATAAAGTTCTCGATCTGTTTTACCTGGGTCTCATTGTCCAGATTACCGTCCTGAATATTCACTTCATAGCCGAACTCGCTGGCCTGTTTGTTGAATTCCTGGTCTACAGCAGCGCACCATTCGTCGCCTTTATATACCAGACTGATGCCGATTCTCTTCTTAGCGCCCGTATCGCTTGCAGCCTGCTCATCGGATGCCGGAGCGCTGCTCTCTGCGGGAGCCGCGGCCTGCTCTTTGTCTGCAGGAGCTGCCGGTTCCGCTGCCTTTTCACCGCAGCCGGTCAGAAGAACGCCGCTCATTGCGGTTACACAGAGAAGTGCTAAAACTTTTTTCATTACTTTTTTCATACGAATCCTCCTTTTTTAAACACACAGTGACATAATTTTTTCTTGGGAGAGCTCATCTCTATTCAGCTCGCCCGCTAATCTACCTTCGTGAATTACGATAACCCGGTCGCTCATGCCGATGATCTCCGGCAGCTCTGAGGATATCATAATAACACTCTTTCCATCTTTTACAAGCCGGTTGATCAGCCTGTAAATTTCTGATTTGGCGCCCACGTCGATTCCTCTTGTGGGTTCGTCCAGGATAAATACTTCGCTGTCCTGCAGCAGCCATTTGGCGATAACGACCTTCTGCTGGTTTCCGCCGCTTAAATACTGAACTTCCGTATCGATTCCAGGAGTGGCGACATTTAATTTGGCCACATACTCCTTCGCTTTTTCGGTAGTCAGCTTATGGCTGATGATTCCGCCTTTTATCGTGCATTCCCGGTTTACCATACAGATATTTTCGCCTACGCTGAATATCTGTACCAGGCCCTGCAGCTTTCTGTCCTCCGGAACCAGGCCGATGCCGTTTTGGATGGCCTGCTTAAAGTTCCGGTTCGCCATAGGCTTCCCTTTATATAGAATGGTTCCGCCGGAGACCTTATCGATCCCCAGAATCGCCTGCATAATCTCCGTACGTCCGGCGCCCACCAGACCGGATACGCCCAGAACCTCGCCCCGCCTCAGGGTAAAGGAGATATCCTCGAACACTCCCGGCCGGGTCAGATGCTGTACTTCCAGAATATTTTCCCCTAATTCAATAATCTCTTTGGGGTATTCCATACCCATATCCCGGCCAACCATTAAGCTGATTAACTGCTGTCTGGTTACGTCCTTCATGGGCATGGTCTTTATATGCTTGCCGTCTCTTAGCACTGTGGCGTTATGGCAGAGCTTGAAGATTTCGTCCATCTTATGGGAAATATAGATAATGGTAACGCCCTTTGCCACCAGCTGGTCGATGATATGGAACAGGATATCCAGTTCCTTGTCGGTCAGCACGGCGGAGGGTTCATCCATAACCAGAACCTTACAGTTGTGGTTCATGGCTTTACAGATCTCCACCACCTGTTTTTTGGCTACGGACAGATGCTCTACCAGTTCATCCACATCCAGATCCACGCCCAGGTTGTCTAACATTTCCCGGGCCTCTTTCTTCATGCCGGACCAGTCGACCAGGCCTCTTTTCATCTTCAGATTGCCAAGAAAGATATTCTCGGCTACCGTTAAGGTCTCCGACAGCTTTAATTCCTGGTGTACCACGCTGATTCCGTATTTTTGCGCGTCGCTTGGTGTTTTGGCGGAAAATTTCTTTCCTTCAAAAATCACCTCGCCTTGATAGTGCACATTAATTCCTGCCAGAACCTTGATCAGCGTGGACTTGCCGGCGCCGTTCTCTCCGACCAGGGCGTGTATTTTGCCCCGTTCAATCTCAAAGCTGACATCATCGAGGGCTTTGACACCGGGAAATTCCTGTGTTATATGTTTTAATTCCAGTATGACATCCTTCATCGGAAACGTCTCCTTCCCTTAGTGCCGTCTGCGGTTCCGGAACACATCCAATCCTATGGCGATGATCAGTACAACGCCCTTTAAGACATCCTGCCAGAACGGATCGACATTTAACATGGTCATTCCGTTAAAGAATGTGATCAGGAAAATAGAACCGAACATGGCGCCTACAATTTTTCCTTTTCCGCCGGTCAGACTGATTCCGCCGATGGCAGCCGAGATATAAGCGTCGAATTCATAGAGGTTTCCGTTGGTGATAGCAGCGGAATTCAACCGGCTGGTCAGAACCACGCCGGATACCGCGGCGAGAAGACCTGCTATGGCAAAGGAGAGGAAGATCATCATTTTTGTATTGATACCTGAATAAAACGCAGCCTCTCTGCCTCCGCCGACCGCATATATATTTCTGCCGAACCGTGTCTTTCTCATAATGAAAGAAAACAGGATGTAGAGCAGAACCATGATGATAACGCAGACCGGGATAGCGCCCACATATCCTCTGCCCAAAAATGCGACTTCATCGGGCAGATTCGCGATGGGGGTGGCGTTGGTGATGATCTTGGAAAGGCCTTTACAGATATTTTGGAGGCCTAAGGTGGCGATAAAGGCCGGCAGCTTACAGTAAGCTACCAGAAAGCCGTTGGCGGAACCGATCACGAAACCGATCGCCAAAGCCACAATAATCGCCAGGTAGGGGTTCCAGCTTAAGAACTTCATGGTATAGGCAAAGATACAGCCGGTCAGACAGACGTTATAGCCTAAGGACAAATCCACCTGGCCGGTGACCATCAAAAGAGCCTGGCCGATGGCCACGATACCCACGGTGGAAGACTGCAGCAAAATATTGGCAAAGTTCGAACTGGAGAAAAAGTAAGGGGAGGCAAAGGAAAATACAATGCCGATCAGGAGGATGGCCACCAAGGACATATAGTCCTTGGAGAATTTTGCCATCATGTCCAGAAAACTTTTATTTTTATGTATGGCTGTGCTTTTTGATCCCATAGATTTTTGCTCCTTTACTTAGTTACACTCTGCAACCAGAGGTCCGGCCAGCTCTTCCAGATAAAGCAGGGTTCCGGGAAGAGTAGGAACATAAGAAGAAGTTACAAAGCGGGTAGGTCCGTAGCGCAGCGTCATCCAAAGGGACATGCCCTGCCACTGCATTCCGCGGGAAAGAGCGCCGTCCGCGCCGCCGATCATCCGGTCGGACTGAAGGAACAGGCCGGGTCCGATGGTGTTTGCGGTACAGGAGACCAGAGTCGTTCTGCTCTTGAAGCTGGTGATCGCGTTCTGCTCAATGGTAAGCGGATGCAGCTTAGCGCCCTTCCGGTAGCATTGCTGTTTCCATTCTTCGTCGGTAGCGAACTCGTCGGCGAACTGAGGCTCCCAGAAAGCGATATGGCACATTCTGCCGATTCCGTAGACGGTTACCAGTCTGGCGCCCTCCTCCTTTAACTTCTTAATCTTATCCGGATAGGTGGGAAGGTTATCGCTGGTTGCGAAGTTGCGCTGATCCACGGGAACGGTCAGTTCTCCCAACGGATTATAAAAGGCGTGTTCCATGGCGTACTGGAACGATGCGGGATTCGTGCTCTCCAAAGTATTGCCGTCCGCGTCGGCCCATTCGTCCATGTTGAAGCAGTAGAGATGGTCGCAGGATACGTTCCACTGTTTCAGGAAATAGACCACCCACTCATACATACCCATGGGGCCTACCGGCAGAATCAGCGCCAGTTTCTGTCCTCTGTCTTTTGCGGATTTGATTTCCAGCGCGATCTCATGACCGAACTTCACGTTAAACTCCTCCACAGATTTGCAGGAAGCGACCTGGAAGTCCTCGTTCCAGAACGGCTGGCGCTCGCTGATTTCGTCGGGGGCGTGGTCTACACAGGCGTCAATTTTCTCCATATCCCAGCCCCGGGGATAAAAGTTTTCCAACAGGCTTCCTTTTACGGTAGAATTAAAATCGATTTTCATTTGTTTTCCTCCCTTTTATGGTAATTGATCGAAACCCTCTTTTATGGCAGAAGATGTTTCGTTGTCATTCTCGGATAAACGCAGCAGGGACGGTAGCCCTCCGCGTAGGTGACACCGCATTGATACCCGCGGTATTTGGAACAGGTGCGGACCATGTCCAGGAAATCAATATGATCGTGCTCCAGCATCCATTTGATCTGGGACTCATGGCAGGCGAGAGCCTTTAATTTCGTCTCGATCTGATCCGTGATATCCACATAATGAGTTGGCGTAAAATCGACTCCCCCCAGAGTATCCATAAAATAAATCGGAATAAAATCCGGGATAGCCGCGTAATTGATGGACTTGTGAGCCAGCGTAGCGATAAAGCTCCCATTAAAGGCAATCCTGCTGGTTTCTATATGATCCTGCATGTAATCGGCATCGTTATGAGTAATGATCACATCCGGCTTAGTATAGCGAACCACGTCTGCCATAGCGTCCACCGCGCCGGTGTCGAACCGATTCACCAATATATCCCCTACATCCAGGTTAAAAACTTCCTTTACGCCGATGACCCGGCCGGCTTCCTCGGCCTCTTTTGTCCTTATCTCCCTCAAGGGCTCGGGCTGAATCTGGACATGCCCCATATTCCCGTTGGCCACGTGGCACATATATACATTCGCGCCCTGCTCCACATACTTAGCCAGTGTTCCGGAACAGGCGATTTCAAGATCATCCGGGTGGCATCCGACTGCTAATACATTCATTCATGTTCCTTCCTTTCCGTGTTTTAAAATCCCAATTACCAGAAATTAGTAAAAAAACTTTATTTTATGTCCACATTCCTGGATTACAATATTTATCATATAGCAGCATGTTGCATATGTCAATATATTTCTTAAAATTATTTTACAATTATAAAATAAGATTTGCCCAAATATCAACCATCTTTTTTGTGCATTATTCACAGTTCAATGTTAAAATCACTTGATATTAAAGGTAAAATCAAATTCCTAAACAGCTCAATTTAAAAGAAAACAAAATATAATAAAATCATTTTAATAAACTATCGGGCGCATATTCATCACACGCCGCATGCAGGTTCTTCCTTGGGGTTGGGGACGGCCGCTGCTTTGGGCCGGGGTGTGTACCGGTTTCCGGGGGTGCTTTCGGCGGCCGGGCGCTTTGGTGTCTCCCGGGGATTGCGGAGGACTTGCGCTGGCATCGCTAAGTGGAATCCAAAAGCCGGGTTCAGGATGCACGGCGGACTTCACGTCCGACGGGCAAGAGCCTCTGAACCGGGGGCTGTAGCACTGACTTGGCGTTCTTCCACGGGGCACTATGCCCGCTGCTTAGGACTTGAAACCGTGGGCGGTATCCGGGGATACTACGGGCGGCCGGGTTCTTTTGTATCTCCCTGGGGGCGCATAGGGCGGCTGCGTCTCCGCTTAGGGGAATCGGAAAGCCGGATTCAGGATGACCGGCGGACTTCACGT
>NZ_JAHQCW010000070.1 GCF_019042275.1 Diplocloster agilis | reverse complement strand
GTTCAGAGGCTCTTGCCCGTCGGACGTGAAGTCCGCCGTGCATCCTGAATCCGGCTTTCCGATTTCACTAAGCGTATTCACAGCCGCCCTATGCGCCCCGGGGAGATACAAAAGAACCCGGCCGCCCGGAGCGTCCCCGGATAGCGCCCGCGGTTCCAAGCCGTAAGCAGTGGGTATACAGAAGCCCCCGGATAGACACAAATGAATCCGGCTGCCCGGAGCATCTGGGATACCGACACGCACCCCAGCCGTAAGCAGCGGGCCATTTTTCAATGGGCGGGTGCTTTTTTCTGAAACGGTAGATGGAGAACTAATATTAGAATATCTGGAATCATCTATTTCATTTCCATAACAGAAATACATGGAATATTTACTTTAGCCATACATCCCCTCGTATCTTCTTAAATGCCTGTAAATCTGTATTTTCCCTTACCGTAACCTGACACTTTCACTATAATACCGGACTGAAGCATTTTCTTTAATAATTCGGATGAACTTGATTTCTGTATTCCCAGTAGCTCAACAACATCGCTTCTGCCGAATACCGTTTGGCTGCCATAATTTTCATAAAGCTTCTGCACATGCGAGATCGTCCTTTTTGAAAATGATTCAAGTATCATTTGAAATTGTTCTGGAAGATCAATAGTTGCCTTTGAGGCTTCAATGTCCGGATTTTGCCCATCAATGTCCGGATTTTGCCGGCGAATGTCCGGTTTTTGATTGGCAGATTTTACATATATATGCAGTTTTCGATTGCTTAATTCATTTTGCTCATCCAAAAGCAAATTTCTAAGAAATGTTTCCAAATATTCAGTAGTTTCATAAATACCTTCTTTGAGGTTATTGTAATTAGCGCGGACAAGCGAATTCCTAAAGTACCATGCATTTTCTGCAAATATGTCGTTTGTTGCGTCAAACCCCAGATTTCTTAGATATTTAATAAAAAACACGGCGGTTGCTCTCGTGTTGCCCTCTCCAAAAATATGAATTTGCCATAATCTTGATATAAAAACAGCTAAATGCCGGATGATATCATCCATTGACAGTCCTTTATAGCTGAAATTTTTTTCCAGTTCAAGATCATATTCCAGCGTTGCACGAAGTTCTGAAGCACTTCCATATAACACGGTTGCTCCGTCAAGGACCCATTCCTTTTTCGTGATGTTATAGTCACGGATTTTACCAGCGTGGTTATATATTCCCTGAAATAACTTTCTGTGAATCCCGATATACTCATTTGAAGAAAATGAAAATGCTTTTTCTGCCAAAAGTCCTGCAATGCGGGCCGAGACTTTATCTGCTTCTTCCGTTCTGTCTTCATCAAAGGCCCGGGGTTTCGCTTCGTAATAGCTGTCTATTATTTTCTGCGCTTCTTCGATCGTTATGTTGCCCTCAATATTTTGAATTGCTGTATCTATTAAATATTTTGATGGCTTCAGACCATCCACTGCCTGCAGGCCAATTGCCGTATGCCATGCATAACCTCTGCTCCTTCTGTCCGGTTCGGATTGCTTTATATACTCTTTGAAAGGATCTCTATTCATTTTTTTGCTTCACTCCTTTACTATAACTAAGCTGTCTGTAGGTCAATTAAAAACTTAGTATGGTCTATGGATGTACATTCTGGTCGTACCGGCTTCTCCATCTTCCTGTACCATACAAAGAAATTCCCAGCCATAACGCTCATAAAATGAAGTGTGGTCTGTTATGAGATATAAGGTATCTATTCCTTTCTTTTTCATATCGGTACATACATAATTCAGCAATGCACCAGCGATTCCATTGCCGCGCTTATCCTCTTCCGTATAAACTGCACACACATTTGGCGCGAGGTCTTTTCTGTCATGGAAGTCATTTTCTATAACTCCCAGACCGCCGATAATTCTTTCGTTCTCAAACGCGATATACCATTGGGGAACGATACTCTTTTTCGCGAGGCAATCCTCCATACTTTCTAAATATGCCTCCAATGGAATCCCCCATTTTTGGTGGAACCATTGTGCGGCCTGTTCCTTTATTTCAGGTCTGTCTGCCACCCGTATTATTTCATACTCCATTTGAATAATTACCTCAGCAATTTCGGATTTGTTATTATCTACAGTATATAGTTGCCGCCCGGCGGCGTCAATAAATTGCCTATATGTTTCAAGTTATCCGTTTCGAGTTATCAGCTGGTTTAAGGGGCGTTCAGCTGTTGCTTTGAAAACTCCTGCTGATAAAAAAGAAATGAGGCAGAAGTTTAGATATTCTACCCCATTTCGTTCTTTTTAGTCAATATGCACATGTGATGATGCTGATCCTGATTGTGCTGATCCCCGATAACGTAACCAAGCACATATTACAGTTACCGATACGCCGCTTCGATACCCCAACGGATCTGCCTCCCGGGAACCAGACATACCCATATGTTCCTAAGATCAGATTCGTCTGGCTGCATGAAATCCTTCATGGACAGCCTGCATAATCTTTCTGGGTTTGTTTACGTCTCCTACCGGTATAATCTCCACACCTTTACATTTCGCGCGCAGATCTTCCACCAGAGATTTCCGGGATTTTAATCCCAATGCGCAGACGACGGAATCCGCGTCATATGACACCTCTTTGCCGTCGGTCCGGCAGACGACTTTCGTTCCGCTCATTTCAACGATTCTGTGATTCATCTTAAGGCTGACGCCCAACTCGGCGAGCTTCGCGTCCAATACCCATTTTGTATACACAGCCAGTTCCGGCGCCGCGGTAGGCAGCAGATCGATCATAGTCACTTTTTTGCCCTCTTCCGCAAGTACCATGGCCACTTCGCAGCCGACCAGCCCCGCGCCGCAGACGATCACGGTATCCCCGGTGCTTTCCTTGTGATCCAGGACTTTTAACGGGTCCAGAAGGTTGGCGTCCTGTGCTCCCGGGATTCCCGGCTTGAAGGTATCCGCGCCGTTGGCGGCGATCACCACATCGAAACCGCCTTCCAGGATCATTTCCGGAGTCGCTTCGACATTTAGACGGATGTCTGCTCCGCAGGACAGGACGGCCTGTGTAAGATACCTGGTATAATCCCTGTAATCGATCTTGAAGTCCGGTAAAGAGACATAATAAAGCTGCCCGCCCAGTTCGCCGTTTCGCTCAAACAGGGTTACCTTGTGGCCCCGTTCCACAGCCGTAAGAGCCGCCTGCATTCCGGCGGGACCGCCGCCGATAATAGCTACGTTCTTTTTCTGGGCCGCAGGTTTCACCTGCGTGAAGCCTTCGAATTCTTTTCCGGCCTCCGCGTTGACTGCGCAGGAGATTCCGCAGTTGCGCATGACTTCGCCCAGACATTCGTTGCAGCGCAGGCAGCGCCGTATGGTATCTGCTTTCCCCTCTTTGATCTTATTGGCATAATCGGGATCGGCTATGGTCTGACGGCCGAAGGCGATAAAGTCCGCCCCATTGTTTTCCAGTATTTCCTCGCCCTTTTCCGGCGTGATGCTGCATACGGCGATGACCGGAATGGATACATGCTTCTTTACTTCGGCGGCCAGATCCGCGAGGCTGGCTCTTGGGGTATAGTTCGGCGGAACCCACATGGAGGTGGCGACTCCGCGGCTTAAGTTCAGTCCTTCCGGAGATTTCTTCCCCGCCATCACATCGTTATAGTTGTGCAGCCTGGAATCCCAGGTTCCGGCGGATACGTGAATGGCGTCGGCTCCGGCATCCTGTGCCATTTTGGCAAAGGCGCAGGCTTCCTGAATGGTTATTCCGTTGGGCACATCCTCATCCGCCGACAGGCGGTAGATCAATGGGAAGTCAGATCCGGTGTACTCTTTTATCTTATGTATGGTTTCCAGCGCGAAGCGGGCGCGGTTTTCCAGGGAGCCGCCGTATTCGTCGGTTCTGTGATTGGTATAGGCGGACAGGAACTGTAACGGCATATAACCGTGTGCTCCGTGCAGCTCGATGGCGTCAAATCCGCAGTCCTTGGCTCTTCCGGCCGCCTGGCCGTATTTTTCGATCAGCTCATGGATATCTTCTATGCTCATTTCCTTGGGATTCTCCCCGGGAAGCTGCATGGTTCCCACTCCCGAGGGGGTGAGCGGCCGCTGGCCGGTTACGCCTTCGCCGGCGAAACAGCCGCCATGGGCCAGCTGCAGGCAGACCTTGGCTCCGCCGGAGTGTACGGCATGGGGAATCCGGCTTAAGCCGGGCATGAAGCTGTTCCTGGTGGCTTCGATTTCTCCGGGAATCACACGGCCGGAGGGGTCGGGACAGCATACCTCCGTGATAATCAGGCCCATACCGCCGTTGGCCCTTCTGGCGTAGTAGTTGACGATAACGTCGGACACCGTTCCGTCGGCGGCGGCCAGATTCGTACCCATACCGGGCATAACCATACGGTTTTTAAGCTCCATGGACCCGATTTTTCCGGGTTCTAACAGTTTGTCATAATTCATGAGAATCCTCCTTTTACATAGCATTGCCACTTGGTTTGGCTGGCATTTTACAGGTTTGATAATAGTTTAACAAACAATAGGGGAATTTTCATTGATGAGAGAGAAAAATAAACGGCAGCAAATTGTGCGTTTGCACAACTCACAGCCGTTAGAGTTTCATGTCATAGGACATTATGGACAATTGCAGGTTCAGGCGTACCTGAGAATCGTCAAAATCTTCTTCCAAAATCTCCCGGATCTTATTCAGCCGGTAATTGATGGTATTGCGGTGGACATACAGGGAATCGGCGGTCTCACCCACATTCTGATTGTGCCGGAAATAGCAGCGCAGCGTCTCAATATAGGAACTCTTTTCGCGCAAGTCCGTCTCCAGCAGTTTTTCGAAGGAGCTGCAGCGGTAGAGCTGTCGGTCATCCATGGTATATGCATGCTCCAGCAGCAGATTTAACATATATTTTTCATAGGGATACAGGTGCCGCGGGCTGATATGTCTTAGGTGGGAGAACAGGCCGCACAGGCGGCGGGCTTCCCGAAAGGCCCGGGCCAGAGCCGACAAACCTTCCACCGGGTGGCTCAGCGCGCACAGCATCTGGTGGGTCTGCATATAATGATCTACCTCATCGCTTAACAGGCTTTGGTAGGCTTTTTGGCTGCGGAAGCTTAAGATGAAGTAACCGGTGGTTCCGTCAAAGGTATAGATGCACAGATCCGCGGTCCGCAGGAAGAACTGGCGCAGGTCATCCAGATACCGGCCGATATAGATCCGGTTATCTTCGCCGCATACGCCGGCCACGGCATTTTTCTCCCGGAATTGTAAATGCATGGACTCAGCCCGGTTGCGTATCATGGCTTCCGACTGCATGTTGCCCAACAGCAGATCTTTGGTAAATTCACTTTTCATCTGGCCGACCGCGGCAGAGATCGTATTGCTCTCGCTGATCTTCACCGCGCACACCTCCGCTAACATCTGCAGAACGTACAGATCCAGGGAAGTGATCTTGTTTTCGATTTCCAGAAGGGCGATATAACCCTTCGTCTTGGAACCGATCTTAATGCGGGCCACGACCCGTTTGCGGCAGCCTTTGAAGGCTTCCTCGTCGACGAAAAGAGGAACGGAGGAATTCTCCAGACGTTCCCAGAACGCGTTCACGTCTGTCTGGTTCACCAGCTTCATAGGGCTGTAGCTGGTTTGGATGATCTCGTTCCAGACCGGATCGTCGACCTCCTGATTTTGGGTGTAGGCTAAGAGCATGAAAGATTCGTCCGTGATCATCAGCGGATTCTGTAACAGACGGCGTCCGAACTGCTCCAGCTCATGCAGAGAAGCGCCTCTGGAAACCATGGAAACCAGATCAATGTATTCCGAACGAAGAAGCTCCTCCTGCCGGACGGACAGCCTGCGAAGCTCCTGTAACAGCATGGCTTCCATGGCTTGCGCCGTGTAGGAAGGATCCAAGATCTGAATCCGGCAGCAGGTGTCCCGTGTGGTTTGACCGCTGTTCCTATCGGAAGAGTCTCCCGGCGGATAGATAATCACACCGGCCTGTTCCGGAAGAGCACCGGATAAAGGCCCTTCTCCGGGGGCGGCCAGGTATGCGTAAGCTTCGCCCGGCACCGGTGTATGGAGGGAACCGGCGGTCATTACGCCTGTTATATCGGCGGATGCGGCCAAATCGCCACTGATCCGCCGGTATGGGATCTGTTTTTCTTCCATAAATAGCAGGATGTTCAGCATTCGTTTGCTCCCTGTGCCGTAAGAATGGAATCCCGGAGGATAATCGGGCACTCCACATAGTTCATATGTTCCGGGACTTTATCGCCTCTTAATAAGGTGATCATAAGCTCCGCCGCGCGGTATCCCAGCTGGTGCAGCGGCAGTCCCATACTGGTCAGCTTTGGCCGGAACCATACGGAAAAGTCCCGGTTATCAAATCCGATCACCGAAATATCCGTGCCGATGCGTATTCCGTGATCGTCCGCGTATTCGTACAGACCGCCGGCCATCATATCATTCATACTCAAGATCGTATCCACGCCCCGGCTGAGCAGGAACCTGGCCCCTTCATAGCCGGACTGGCGTTCCCAGTCCCCGTAATATACAAGATCGGGGTTGAAAGGGATATTATTTTCATAGAGGGCTTTTTGGTAGCCCTTTAAACGAGCCTGCATGTGGAAGCTGTCCGGCGCTCCGGCGATGACGCCCAGGTTCCTTCCGGGGCTCTTAAGCAGTTCCAGGGTGGCGTCGTAGGAGCCCTTTTCGTCGTTTACCACTACGGAGGGCATACTGGGATTATTCGTAAAACAATACGCGCATACAAAGGGGATAGGAATTTCTTTTGGAATGCAGTTCAGTTCCCGTTCATGATTGCCGATATATATAATGCCGTCCACCAATTTGGCCAGCATTTCGCTGATTTCGTCGCTGACGGTCTGGAGGCAGTCCTCCGAGGTGTCGTAGAGCATCTTATATTTCTTATAGAGCCTTAAATTCCCGAGTATAATCTGATACTGGTTTTCCTCGCAGCAGGCATTGATTCCGTCCACGATTTCCGGGGATGTAAATACCGTCAGATCCTCCGTGATCACGCCTATGGTACGCCGCTGCCGCTGCTTTAAGTTTTTGGCCATATAATTTGGCTTATAGTTCAGCTCACGGACAGCTTCCATAACCAGCTGACGGGTAGCGTCGCTGGCTTTTCCTTTTCCGTTTAAAATGTTTGATACCGTCCCGATTGATACATTACACTGCTTGGCAATATCTTTGATTCCGGCCATGTGACCACCTCGAGTTCTTATTCTTGCATGATTTCTATTTTATCCTTTCTTACCGGATTTGACAATGTTCTTCTTGTGCTTGCACCGATAAAAAACGCCCCAGCCCATAGATTCCTGCGGAGTAGATCCATCCTAACGTCCCCCAGATATCCCCCTTTCGGATCATGCCTTCATCCTCGCCCTGGGGACAGATCCCGAAACCTTCCGGCTGCATGCCGATATCCGCAAAGCCCATGAAATCCTGAGGCCAGGATAGAATCTGGCAGGTGCCCTGCGCGATCTGTTCCGCCATCCGGCAGAAATAGGTTTCCCCGGTCAAAGCGCCCAGTTCATATAGTTCCCGGATATGGAACAGGGAATAAATGTCGACTACGCCGCCGCCCCAGATGGAATTGATGGCGCCGTATCCCCGGGTTTTAAAGTTCTTCCCGGCCAGATAAGTGCCGGGTGCTACAGGGGCGTTCCAGATGTAGTTCCAGGTGACGAATATCTTTGCTGCGTCCTTCGCGCCCTGGAGACAGGCTTCATCCCCGGTGAGCCGGTATAAATGAAGAAGTCCGGCCATGGCATACTGGGCCGCCTCCTTATCGACGACATTCGGATTGTCCAGTGTGCCGCCCTCGTAATGTTCGGCTTTTACGAAATTATCCAAAGTATAGCGCCCCGCTTTTCGGGCCGCCTGCAGATAAGGGGTGTCGTCCATCCCGGATTCTTGTAACTCCCGGCATAGGTTGCACAGAAAGATTAACGGTATGGCCGTGGCGGAATCCGCGCCCCCCTTGCTGTTTAAAATCCGGGCGGGAGTCCCGTCGGGGCGGTACGCCCTTGACCAGGAACCGTCCGCCTGCTGGTGCGCCGCGAGAAAACCGGCAAACAAAAGCACACAGTCCAACCAGGATTTTTTCTCTATGCCCGCGCTCCGGTACCACTGATACGCTTCCAGCACATCATTCATAGGTTCCGTCATAGTGCGCAGGTAATTACCCTTGTCCTCGGAGACGGAGATATAATGCAGCTTTGGCGCGTCCGGGTCCCCAAATGAGAAGAACGGGGCTTTTGTGTTCAGATCGTAGAGGGAGTAGAGCCACCCGTTGGGGGTCATGCAGTGATCCAGGAAAAAGTCAATCACGCGGATACCTCTGCCGGTCCAGCATCCGCCTCTGGCTGCCGCCATCACAAGGGCCGTATTGCTCTGACGTCCGGTGAAACCGTATTCCAGTATATGGGGATAGGAATCGTGCGGTATCGTATGAAAGGACGTGCCGAAACCGGAGGGCAGGGAGCCGTACCCTTTTCGCGGATCAAAATGGAAGAAGAATCCGGCGCCGTTTTCCGAAAACTCCCGGTAAGTTCTTTCCAGGGAGGAAAGCCGGTAGCCGATGGATTCCTCTGTCCCAAAAGGCAGGCGGACCGTCTTCTGATCGTCCATCTGTTCGGTGATGCCGGCCAGCTTCCGGTACGCCTGGTAGACGCTGTCCGTATAGCTGTCCGCCGTGTAACGGTCGATCAGGTAGGAAAAGGTTATCTGAAAATCTCCGCCGTCCAGAGGGTAATACGCGTATAGGGGGCTGCCGGAGGAATCCAGGGCGACACTTTCGGACTCTTCCGCATAGGGCCAGCTGATACAAAAAGAAATATCCCCGCCCGAGGTAGTCCGGTAACCGAGCGAACAGCATTCCGTCTTTTGCAGAAAATGCTGTTCGCCGCCGGTCCTCTCAGGTCTGGATGTGCTGCGGGCGGGCGTGATCTTCATGATGGAACAGGCTTCCTGGGTATCGTCCCGCCAGGCCACGGCCAGATTCGCGGTCAATCGGTCCTCCATATAAGTGATGAGCCGGTCCTCCATAATGTTGTCCGTTGCGCTCCTGTCCGGCGCGCTGCTGCCCCGTTCGCTGCCCGATGCACTGCTGTCCGATGCGATACGTTCCGGCCTGGTATATCGGATGGAAGGAATACAGAAGCGCCACAGGCCATTGCTTTCGCCCGCCTCCGATATTTGAATCCGGCTGCTGATTCTGACGCCCTGTCCGGGACATTTGGGCTGTTCCAGGCATTTACCGTTTATAATCCGGGTAAATCGAACGGATGAATCGGAGAGGGGTTCGCAGCAGTCGGTGACGGTAAGCCGATAACCGTCCTCATTTTCCAGAAGGGCGGTGGCGGTCTTTATATGGTGATCCATTTTCACGGAGGAATACTCTGCCTCGATCTGTTTCCCGTCCCGGAAATGGAAAAACAGGGACTGTGACGTTTCCGGTTTCATAAGTTATCCTCCTTGCTTACAGCTTTTCTTTCATCCAGACCAGCATCTCCCCGGGAGTGCGGTTGCCCCAATAGGCATAGGGAATGGCTTTTAGTGTGACAGGTTCCAGCGCCGGTTCGTTCTCTGCGTAGAGCCGGTTGTCCTCCCAGCCTTTTTCCGAGATCTTTAGCCCCTTCGCCTCTATGACGGCGACGCCTCCGAATAATTCCGGCTCGAAGTGTTCCAGTAGAGGCGCGCGGGTATCCACATACAGGGAGGCCAGACGGCTGCCGTTATCGGTCTCTTCCAATGCGTATACCAGGGGCCCTTTCATGATGCAGACCTTACCTGCGTCCTCCCGTACGTTGGGGTTGGCCCGCACGAAACGGGGTGGGATGCTAAACGTAAGTTCCAGGGTATCGTCAGACCAGACCCGGCGCAGCCGGACAAACCCTTTTTCGGCCGAAAGGGAAACTGCCTGGCCGTTTACTTTAAGCTTCGCTTCCCGGGCGTAATCGGGAATACGGACGGCGATGGTCTTCTCGGCGGGAGCGTCCGCCTGTACATGAATTTTCACCTGACCCTCGAAGGGGAACCGTGTCTTAACCCGGATCTTCAGGGCAGCGTCCCCCACGACCGCATCGGCTTCGTTGGAAATAAACAGATTCAAATACAGGGAATCAGAATCCGCGGAGTAAATATACTGTCCTAAAGAGGCCAGCGTTCTGGCCACGTTGGGAGGGCAGCAGGCCACTCCGAACCACTTCTGGCGCACCGGCTTCACATGTCCCATGGACGTGCCCTCCATGCAGTTGTCCGGCCATACTTCCAGCGGATTCACATAGAAGAAGCTTTTTCCGTCCAGGGCGATGCCGTCCAGGATCGTATTATAAAGGGCCCGTTCCACGATATCGATATAGCCGGCGTCATTTTGCAGACGGGCCATGCGCAGGCCGAACAGGGCCAGCCCGATAGAGGCGCAGGTCTCGGAATAATTGTTTGCGTTAGGCAGGTCGTAATCGGTTGTAAAACGCTCGGAGATGCCGGAGGAACCGATTCCGCCGGTGATGTACATCCTTTTTTCTACCATGTTATTCCAAAGACGGATACAGCTGTCCAGGAGTTCCTGATCCTGATATTCGGCGGCCAGATCCGCCATGGCGCAATACATATAGACTGCCCGGACTGCGTGTCCGTCGGCGGCGGTCTGTTCCCGGACGGGCAGGTGGGACTGGGAGTAGTCCGGCCGGTAATTTTTGAATTCGGTGAAAATCTGTTTGAAACCGGGCTTTTTGCGTTCTTCCAGGAAATAGTTCGGGGCGGCACCGCGGATGTCGATAAAATACCGGGCTTCTTCCAGATACCGCCGGATGCCGGTGACCTGATAGAGCTTAACCAGAGCCAGCTCGATCTCCTGATGGCCGGGATAACCGTGAATCTGATCCTCGTTGGGGCCGAAGGTCTCGCAAATATAATCGGCAAACCGGCACATGATGTCCAGGAAAGCCCGTTTTCCGGTAGCCTGATAGTAGGCTACGGCGGCTTCCATCAGATGTCCGGCGGTATAAAGCTCGTGTCCTTCCATCAGATTGGTCCACCGGCCTTCGGGTTCCTTGAGGGTAAAATAAGTGTTGATGTAGCCGTCGGGGCACTGGGCCCTGCCGATCACCCCGATCACTTCATCGGCTGTGGCTTCCAGCTCCGGGTCGGGCCGGCAGGATAAGCTGTAGGCCACGGCTTCCAGCCATTTTGCCACGTCGGTATCCTGGAACACGACTCCGTGGAATTCCCCTTCGGAAAGCCCCGCGGCGATCCGGAAATTTTCCATACTGTGACTGGGCTCCGCGCCGGGGACCTGATCGTTGATGGCGGCCCACTGGTAGGGGATAATTTCCTTTTTTACCAGATCCAGATGTTTCTGCCAGAAGACGTCGTGAATCCGGATTTGGTTCAGGGGCAGCGGGTGTTGGTTCTTGATGTTTTTCATGATATCCTCCAGAGGCACAATACTGCGCCGTTTATTCTGCGGAACAAGGTTCTCTAACCTTTGATTCCGGTCAATGTAATGCCCTCCACCAGGTACTTATTTCCGATCAGGAAGAATACCAGGCAGGGCAGTGTGACGATCACGGCCAAAGCCATAACCTGTTCAAAGTTGCTAAGCCGGATGCCGTTTACCATATACAGGCCGAGAGACAGCGTATAAGATTTCTCACCCTGCAGATAGATTAACGTGTAGAAAAATTCATTCCAGCAATTGATAAAGCTGAACAGGGCGACCACGACCAGCGCCGGCTTGATGAGCGGCAGCATGATCTGGACAAAAATGCGGAACCGTCCCGCGCCGTCAATTTTGGCGGCTTCATCCAGATCCTTGGGTATGGTGGAGAAAAATTGCCGCAGCAGGAATACAAAGTAAGCGTTTCCGCCGGAACACAGAAAAGCGGGCAGGATCAGGGGCAGCTTGCCGCCGAACGCGGCGTTCTGGCCAACCCAGCCAAAGGAAGTGTACATCGTGTACTGGGGTATTAAGGTTACCGCGCTGGGCAGCATCATGGTGGCAATGATACATATGAACCAGAAGTTGCGCAGGGGGAATTTTATCCGCGCAAAGGCATAGGCCGAAACGCTGCAGGTAATGATATTGCCGATCACATAGGGGACCGCTATCGAAAGCGAGTTAAACAGCTGCCGTCCGAAGTCGATCAGATCCATGGCTTTGGAGAAGTTGATAAACTGCATGGTTTCCGGCCAGAAGACGGGAGGTCTGGTGAAGAACTCCGCCTTGGTCACCAGGGAGCTGCGAAGCATCCAGAACAGGGGGAAAGCGACAAAGCAGGCAATGATAAAAACAAAAGCGATTAAAAACACATCCACGGTCTTTTGCTTCGTTTTTTGTTTTTTAATACTACTGGCTTTCAATGTTTTTTCCTCCCCTTTCTGGTTGTGCCGTCATCTTTTTTAAAGGTGCCGCCGATGGTGAACATAACCAGAGCGATTACCATCGTGACCAGGAATACGATCCAGGCCTCGGCGGACGCCAGACCCCGCAGTCCGAGATCTTTGAAGCTGTGCTGATAGATCATCACATTGATAAAGTAGGTCATACGGTCCGGGCCTCCATTGGAAGAGAGTGCGACGCTCTGGGTGAAGATCTGGATCGAAGTCACCATGCACATGATCATCTGGAAAAACAGGACCGGCTTGATGGTCTGGAACGTGACGGCCCGGAACTGCCAAAATGCGTTGGCGCCGTCCACCCTGGCAGCTTCCAGCAGTTCCCGGGGAACATCCTGCAGGGTGGCCAGGAACACCACGGTGTTGCCGCCGCTGGTCCAGAGGCTCATGGCCAGAAGAACCACAAAGATCAGTTTCTTATCCATCAGCCATTCCTGGGGATTCATGCCCATGTAGAGCAGAAGCTGGTTGATCAGGCCTCCCTGGGCCTGGTTCTGCATGATCAGTTTCCACAGGATGGCAGTGGTCAGCATCGGCACTACGGAAGGGAGATAAAAGATAGCCCGCAGCAGGTTCCGCCCGATAAATTTCCGGTTCAGCAGCAGCGCGATGATGAGGCAGAACAAGGTGAGCAGGATTACATTCAGCAGAGTATACAGCAATGTGACCTGCAAGGATTTCATAAATTCCGACCCGGAATTCAGAAACATATATTCATAATTGGCAAAGCCGATAAAACGCTTCCCGCCCTTTGCGTCTATCTTCATAAAGCTGTATACAAGGCTTACAATCATCGGATACAGGGTAAGAAGCAGAAATCCGATGATAGCCGGAGCGGCGAACAGATAACCGGCCAGCGCTTCTTTTTTATAGGGATTTTTTATTTTCAATTGGTTCACTCCTCATCATTAATCCGCCGGTGACACAGGGGTTCATTTCTTATACAGGCTTTTTCTTTGGATATTTTGGAAATACCGGCCCGGGCTTTTTGCCCCAGGCCGGTTTTCTGGTTGGTCCGGCAGGCTTGGCGCTCTGGCTTATTCTACCGTTCCTGTTTCGTAAAGCCGTTTGATTTCAGGCATACATTCGGCGTAAACTTCTTCCACGGATTTCTCGCCGTTTAACGCCTGGTCTATGTATTTCGTGTATTCCGCGTTCATTTTGTTATAAGGAGGCAGATAATAGGCAGGCCACTGGGCGATAGAGCCTTCATGGGAGACATAGCTCATGATGGTCTCCACGGCGTCTTTCGGCAGATCCTTGGTCCATTCGCCGATGAGAGACTGATCCGTGTAATAATCCGCCTGGTTGGGCAGCCATGCGCCGGATTGAAGCAGTTCGATGCTGTTGGCCGGATCGATCATATACGCATAGAAATCTTTGGCCGCTTCCAGATGCTTCGATGTGTTATAGACAACCAGAGGTGCGCCGCAGTTCATGGTGACGGCCTCCTTCATCTTCGGCAGTACGGCAACCCCTACGTTTGTGCCTTCGATGTTGGGGATGTTGCCCAGATCCCAGGAGCCGTTGATATACATGGCGTATCCGCCGCCGCCGATCGCAGCGTCCACACCGCCGATGGAGGATACGAAGGTGTATCCGGCCGGGCTGGCTACATGGTATTTGTTAATCAGATCCACTACGTTTTGCAGTCCTTCGATGGTTTCCGGTTTATCCCATAGGAATTCTTTGCCGTCCGCCGAGACAAGGCCGCCGCCGTTGGCATACATAGGCCAGAACTGGTGGAAGGCCATCAGGCAGTTAAAGCCTACGCCGTAAGTCTGGATCTTGCTGGAATCGAATCCGTCCTGCGCTGCTGTTTTGCCGTTCACATCTGTGGTCAGCTTCTGGCATACCTCGATGAATTCATCCCAGGTCCATGCGCTGGCCACGTCGGTGGAAGGATAAGGAATACCGGCCTCGTCGAACATATCTTTGTTATAATATAGAAGCATTAACTGGTTGGAGAGGCCGACGGCCACTACCTTGCCGTTGGTGTCTTTTACGGTAACCGAGTCCAGTTTTTCCGGGATGGCTCCGCTCTCGAATAAATCGTCGATGGGTGCTAAGAGCCCCATTTCATTGTATTTCATAACATCCGCTTCGTTGATATAACTTAAATCGGGCAAAGTGCCGGATTCTTTTCTGGTCTGGATATAGGTGTCAAAGGACTCGTCTGAGGGGAGCACTTCCTCGTTGATCTTGATACCGGTCATTTTTTCATAATTACGGCAGGCCTGTTCGACCAGTTCTTTCTGCCGCCCATCGGACCAGAACAGCAGGCTCAGCTCGATGTCTTCCCCGTCCTCGGCCTGGGGCTGTTGGGCTGTTTCCGCGGCCGGCGCCGGTGTTTCACTGTCTGTTCCGGCGGAATTTCCGGTTACCGCCGCCTGACCGGCGTCGGAACTTCCGCAGCCTGACAGAGCGCCCAGAGCCAATGCGAGACTTAAAATAAGTGCCAGAGTTTTTCTTTTCATATGACTTCTCCTTTTTCTTTGCGGGCTTTCGCCCGGTAAACATTTCCCTGAAAAATGAAACGTTTTACCTGTTTGCCAGAAAAAATGGCTTTTTCAAACGTTTGTCTTGGGAAACAGGTCAACAGATACGGATTGAAAGAGCTCCTTTTCTTTTTTATAGCACAAAGATGGGCAAAGCGTCGAACCTTAATAATATATAATTATCTCGATTAAACTTAATATATCTTAATATAACTTTGCTAATCTGTTATTTTTATTAAAAAAATGAAAAAATGATTTTTGGCAATATACTCTATTTCACAGGAAAAATGAAACGATTTACCTAAATTATTTGTATATTTTGCACAAACGATAAAACGGAGAAAGAAGAGGAGGATTAAAGAGGAGGATAAAGGGATCTGTTGCCCGCAATAAGAAGGATAGGTATGCACCGATAATTAAGCTCATATAATATATTAATGTGAATAAGGGACTTAATCAAATGAAATTTCTGGTCTTTATCTCTGATTTTATAATTCCGCTTATGATATTTTACATAGTCGGGCATGGCATCCTGATGAAAAAAAACGTCTACGATGATTTTGTCAAAGGGGCGAAAGACGGATTCAAGACGGTGATCCGAATCATGCCTACGCTGATCGGGCTGATGGTTGCGGTGGGCATTCTGAGAGCGTCCGGTTTCCTGGACATGATCGCGGATGTGCTGGGGAAATTTACCAATGTGATTCATCTGCCGTCGCAGCTGGTTCCGCTAATTATTGTCCGGATGTTTTCCTCCTCTGCGGCTACTTCGCTGGTATTGGATATCTTTAAGCAGTACGGGCCGGATTCGGTTCTGGGGACGATCACGTCGATTATGATGAGCTGTACGGAGACGATTTTCTATACGATGAGCGTGTACTTTATGACGGCTAAGGTGACGAAGACCAGGTATACGCTGGCAGGGGCGCTGGTCGCAACTTTTGCGGGGGTGGCGGCTAGTCTCATTTTGGCGGGGATGATTTAGGAATTTTGGGGGATGTTGACTTAGGGCCGGGAAGAACCCTGGGGGGCGGGATGGAGCCTCCGGCTCCCGGGATATGCGGCGGGGCGGGCGTCTGTCCTTGGACGGGCGGAGGGCTGTATGCTGGCTGCTGCTAAGTGAAATCCAGACGGCAGGCTCAGGAACCGGGCCAATTCACCAGGGGCTGTCGCACTCACTTAGCGCTCTTACCGGGGGCTTCGGATGTCCGCTGCTTAGGGCTTGGAACTGCGGGCGCTATCCGGGGACGCTCCGGGCGGCCGGGTTCTTTTGTATCTCCCTGGAGGCGCGGAGGGCTAGCGCTGGAATACGCTAAGTGAAATCGAAAAGCCGGGTTCAGGAACCGAGCCTATTCACCAGGAACACGTGATGTGTTCCCGGTTC
>NZ_JAHQCW010000007.1 GCF_019042275.1 Diplocloster agilis | reverse complement strand
GAGCCTATTCACCAGGAACACGTGATGTGTTCCCGGTTCAGAGGCTCTTGCCCGTCGGACGTGAAGTCCGCCGGGCATCCTGAACCCGGCTTTTCGATTTCCCTAAGCGCTGCACAGCCGCCCTATGCGTTTCCGAGGAGACAAAAAGACCCCGTCGGCCGGGAGTCTCCCCGGATACCGTCTCTGTCCCAGCCTTAAGCAGCGGGCATACCCAAATCCGAGGAAGAATCCACTCGGATACCGGTCTTATTTTTCTGTAGGAATAGCCCTGATGGAATGTATACCCGGCTGCTGGTTTCGATATTCGGATGGGGTTCTCAGGGTAAGTTTTCTGAATAATTGGCTAAAATACCTGCCGTCTAAAAACCCCACCTTTGTGGCAATGGTACATATTGGTTCGTTTGTTTCCGATAAAAGGCGGCAAGCCTCATCAATTCTTATCTTTTGTAAATAATCAATGAAATTTATTCCCATGGTTTGTTTGAACTGTACACTGAAGTAATTTGGCGACATATGAATGTATTCGGCTACCGAAGTAAGCGTAATCTGATTCTGATAGTTATGATTGATATACGAAACGGCCGCATTAATTATTGTTGATGGCGACTTCCCTTTTAAGCTGATGTTACAAAGGTGATACACGATTTTGCAAATATGATTTTTTAATGCTTGGACAGATGAATAATTTTCAATCAAATATAAAAATTCGTTATTGGAGACCAAAATTTCGTGAGACTCCCAGCCATATTCCAGACACGCCAGATAGAGTGTGTGTACCAATCCCGTACAAAAGGAGAATACAACCTTCTTTTTCGCGCCTGAAAAGCTTTCGAAAAATTGATCAAGCAGTAATCCGCATTGTGTTTTATCTGACAGTTTGATTGCAGTTACCAGAAGTTGATCTATTTTTTGGGGATATATATATTTTTCCTGGACACTATCTGTCGCGGGCATGTCTATACAGATGGTATTAGGTCCCACATAAAAGATTTGCTCTAATTTAGCTCGCGCATGCCGATAAGAAGAATACCAATCTTCCATGGATTTACATTCTGTGCCGATGCCAACGGATACTGTGAATTGAAACTCAGTTAGAATTTCTTCCTGGATTTTTCTGCATACATGGATCAGATCGTTGTCAGTCCGGTCTTTTGATAATTCCAAACAAACAATAATCTGATCCATATATATAAATACATCGCAAACAAAATAGTTAAGGAAAGTCCGTGATACAATTGTTGAAAGGGACATAAAAATACTCTCAATTTCCAGGCGCGAATGTAATTGCTCAAATCCCAGATAATCATCGAGTTGAACCACTAAGATTGTGGAGTGGTTTCCTGTAACATGAAGTCCAAAAAATTGGAAGGACTCCAGGTCAAAGGAATTAATCCCTTCCTCACATACTAATTTGCTCAGGTAACGCTCTCTGAGATAGGGCATATTTTTTTCAACCTGTTTTTGCATTTGCTTATATTTTTGATTTTGGAGGCATTCCTTACGGATCTGTTTCTGGAGCTTGAGTACGGATGCCAAAATATCCTGCCATGGTACCGGCTTTAAAAGATACTCTGTTACCCTGTATTTTAAAGCTTCCTGCGCATATTCAAAATCATCGTATCCGCTGCAAATAATGGTCTTCGTTTTATAACCGTGTTCGGTTATGTATTTTAATACGTCGAGTCCGCCAAGTTCAGGCATACGGATATCTATGATTAAGATATCGGGCGTATTAACTATAATTTTATCCAGAGCGTCTCTGCCGTTTAATGCATAAGGTAATAGGGTGATTTCATATTGATTCCAGTCGATATTTGTTTCCATACCATATACCACATCGTAATTGTCATCTGCAATCATTAAACTTTCCATACTTCTCTTTTCCTTTTAATTTTTGGCACAATTTTCTGTTTCTGCATTCAATAATGGTATCCGTATCACTACTTCGGTTTTTCCGGGGTGTGAGGTAAAGGCAATGGAACATTCATCTTCATACTGGAGTTTTAAACGGGAATATACATTTTTAATGGCAAAACCGCTATAGTTCGTGCGATCTTTGGTTTTTTCAAATAATTCTTCCAGGCTGTTTGTGGAACAGCCAATCCCATTATCGGTAATTAAAATCACTAACTGTTTTTGTTCAATGTAAACATTTACGGTTAGATAACCATTAGCAGCTGTTGGCTGTAATCCATGAATAACAGAATTTTCCACAAAAGGCTGAATGATTAATTTCGGGATCATGATGTCTGCCGCATCGGAGGTAACCAGAATATCAAAGTGTAACCGGTCATGCATTAGCATCTGTTGTAAAGAGAGATAGTTAGTGACCAGCTCTAGTTCCGAGGAGACGGAGATAAAACTTTTTCCCTGGCTCAATGTCTGGCGGAATATCTTTGACAGCAAGATGATTGTCTGAGCTGCATTTTCGGTGTTTTTGGACATCAAATGCCAGTAAATGGAATCCAGGGTATTATATAGCAGATGAGGATTGATCTGAGATTGCAGTGACGCCAGCTCTGCTTCCCGTTTTTTTAACTCCAACTGCCAGGTGCTTGCGATGAGCCGCCTTGTTTCATCTACCATTTCATCATATCCCTTGCCTAACTCCCCAATTTCGTCGTAAAAAGAAAAATTTACATGAGAATTAAAATCCCCGGACCGAAACTTTCTCATTGCATTTAATAATTTTTGCAGTGGAGAAGTGAGTATGTTGCTCAAATAAATGGATACGAGAACCGCTAATATTAGTGAAATAATAACAATTAGAAAAGAAACTGTTTTGGCGTGAAATAGAAGCGACAACATGGAACTGTTGGAATACTCGTAGACCAAAAGCCAATGAAAGGAAGGGAGTACACCGTACGTATAAATATACTCAGAATGATCAGAAGACAAGGTGCGAGTTGATGTCCCGGAAGGTTTTTTTAATGATTCTAGCTCAGAACCGTGAAATTCAGCCGATGAGAATAAAATATTCTGCCCGTCGTCCAGTACGGCAAGCGCTCCCTCACTTGGAATAAGCGCGGTTAATTTATTAGAGATAGAGTCCAGGCGTATTCCCAGAATCAGCGCCCCAATTGTCTTTTGGGAATAATTATCTTTGATAATGCGGCACAAAAGTATTCTCGGATAAGCACTGTACTCCATATATTCGTTTTCACCGGCCTCAATATAATCCCATACGGGAGCGCCGGAAGCCTCAACAGCCTGTTGGTAAAGCGGTGTACGCATCAGAGCGGATAAGCTTGCGGCTCCCCGGCTCATATCATTAAAAGAGTAGTAATAGGGCTGCTCATAATTGCTATATATTTGGACGCTTCCCAGATAGTTGTTTGTTGCAAAAATGGTAGATATAAAATTTATAGTATTTGTATGTGCGGCGGCGTTATTCAAAGGCTGTGCTTTTAATTCCGATTGAATAGAGGAATCCGTACACAATACGGTAGAGATATATTCGGTTTCCTCTGCTACCATTTCCAGAAACGACTTGGCATTCGAGAGCGCTAACTCATTATTACTCTTAATTTCTGAGTAAACATACAGCGAAGCGGTATTATATAGATACGCAGTGATTGCGGTTGTAGAAATAATAATGATTAAGGAGAAACAAAAGATTAGTTTATATTTGTATTTGGCATTCATAAACACAGAATAGATGGAATGAATCATGATGTACCTCCTTAAACTTCTTCAGTGTCATAATATCAATTATGAACAAGTATGACAATAAGCATGGAATAAATGCGTAAATATCAAAACAAATAATAAAAATGTGTAATTGATACAAAAACATGCGGATGCTACAGTAAATTTGTAACTGACAGCAGAATTGCAATCATAATTTAAAGGAGGTTTACTATGAAAAAAATTTTAGCGTATTTATTGGTTATTAGCATTGTATTCGCCATGACAGGGTGTGCCGGTGAAACGGCATCGAACGACAATGATAGTCAGTATGCGAAAACAGATGAGAAAATCACAATCCGTTTTTTTTCTAACTTACCGGACCGATCGACCGGGCAAGGTAAACTGGAACAAATGATTATGGACAATTATTGTAAAGAAAATCCCAACGTTACGTTTGAGGTAGAAACTTTGGATGATGTTTCTTTTAGCCAAAAATTAAAAGCGTATATAGCGTCCAATAATCTGCCGGATATGCTCTATGTCAATTCGCTGCCTGCGGAAATCACCCCTTTGCTCAACAGCAATGCGCTTGCAGATCTATCGGAGGAAGATTATGAAAACTATGATTTTATCCAAGGCGCATTAGATGGATACAAATTCGATGGTAAGCTTTACGGATTGCCAAGAAATACTGATTTTATGGTTTTATATTATAATCAGGCTTTATTTGATCAATATGACCTGGATTTTCCGACAAATCTGGAAGAATTGAAACATTGCAGTGAGGTGTTTTTAAAGAATGGTATCATCCCCTGCTCGCTTTCGGGCCAGGAACAATGGCCTCTGGCGCTGTATTTTCAGGAAGTTATACTGAAAACTTCCGGTAACCAGCAGGAGATCTATGATGCCGTTGACCGAAAAATCCAGTTTAGCGGTAACGATAATTTTATAAAAGCAATTGAATTAATGCAGGAATTAACAAAATCCAATTTTGCCCAGGAAGGATTCGCTGCCAGTGAATACGGTGCGGCGATGAACTTATTTACACAGGGAAAAGCGGCCATGTATTACATGGGCGAATGGGATATGGGAATGGCAACGGACGAGACATTACCTGAGGAATTCAGGGAGAATGTACGGGCCGGATACTTACCGGCGTTTACAGAAAATGGGAAAAATACGGACTTGGTAGCATGGTATGGAGGAGGATATGGAGTTTCCGCGAATTCAAAATTGAAAGATGAATGTATTAAATTTTTGAATTATTTAATGAAACCGGAGAATTGGGCAAAGTTATCCTGGGAAAACGGATTAAATTTCCCGGCTCAGGACGCAACCAAATATGTCTCAGATAATGACAGCCAGCTGCAAAAAGATTTAGTCGAAATTTTGGCGAATGCATCTTCCACCAGCGGAGTAGATTTTTATGACAGCAGCACATCTGAGTTTATGACGGCGTGTATGTCTATTTGTCAAAATGCTGTTTCGGGAAATGCTTCTGCGGAGGAATGCCTTGCCGAATTAGATAAAGCTGCGGACACAGCAAAAAGCGATATGGAAAAATAAAGCGATTAGTGCATAAGCGACAATTGATTACCGTGGAGGAATGATAATGAGTAAGGTATTGAGCAACAAAAAAATGATCGCCCTTCTGGTATTGCCAGGTATAATTATTTTTTGCCTCGTTATTTTAGTACCTATCTTTATGAGCGTTTTTTACTCCGTAACTGACTATAACGGCATTGACGCTATGAAGTTTGTGGGTTTAACAAATTATAAAAAGTTAATTATGGATGACAAAATCATGTGGCTGTCTATTCGAAATGTTTTTATCTTATCAGCCGGACTCATTATCATTCAACATCCTTTAAGTATCGTTTGTGCGATCTATGTCGATAAAGCGGGTGGAGTATGGGAAAAAATATTCAGAGTTTTGATTTTTATACCAAGTATGACTTCGGTAGTCGTAACTGCGAAACTTTGGATGAATATGCTGGATCCTACGTTTGGGCTTGTCAATAAAATATTAAAAGCCGTTGGGCTTACATCGTGGTGCCAAGCTTGGATGACGGAAACAACCACAGCATTGATTGCGATTGTTCTGATAGAGATTTGGGTTGGGTTTGGCTGGTCTATGCTTATATACTATGCAGGTGTAAAGGGCATTCCCGCAGACCAGATAGATGCGGCTCGGATTGACGGCGCGGCGGATGGTCATCTAATCACGAAAATAATTTTACCACAGTTAAAACCAATTATCCGTATTAATATAACTCTTGCAATCGTGAATGCTTTGAAGATGATGGAAACAGTTTATCTTACAACGAATGGCGCTCCGGGTAATGCGACACAATTTGTTGCAAACTATTTATATGTGAAAGCATTTTCCGACCAAAAATATGGTTATGCGAATGCAATTTCAGTAGTATTCATTGTGATTTGCTTAATTGCAAATTTTATAACGAAACAGATAACAGCGGAAAGAGGGGAAAAATAAATGATTGCGGAGAAAAAGAAGAAATGGAAAAGGGCAAGACTTCTGATCCTGCTTTCTGTGGTTGCGTTGCTTAATCTGTTTCCATTAGTGTGGCTGCTGGATTATTCTTTATTGAGCAACAGCGATTTTTATGGAGATTCTATTATGAAGCTTCCGGCTCCGCCGTTATGGTCAAATTATTTTTCTGCGATTGTAGACGGAAAGTTTTTTAATTATCTGTTAAACAGTTTATTCATTACCGGAATAACGATAGCCGTAGTCATTACTTTAAGTATCTGTTTGGGATATGCGTTGATCCGAATGAAATGGAAAGGCAGCAGATTTGTCTATACATTATTAATAACCGGGATCATGATACCCATTCATACCACCTTATTACCGAATTTTTTTGCGTTTCAAGCTTACGGTATTTTAAATACCCGTATAGCATTGATCTTACCATATATCGCATTCAGTATGTCATTGGGACTCTTTATTATGTCAGGTTTTATAGAGGGGATACCAAGAAGCCTGGAAGAGGCGGCTGTTATGGATGGATGCGGCGTGTTAAGAATTATAAAAAATGTAGTGATTCCGCTTTCCAAACCTGCTGCGGTAACCGTTGCCACAATGACCTTTTTTAATTGCTGGAATGAATTTATTATGGCGGCGACCTATACAAGCAGTGATACTATCCGGACGCTTCCTTTTGCGGTTATGAATTTTTCAGGGAAGTATACATCAAATTATACCGTGCAGTTTGCCGTTATGTTTTTAAGTACGGTACCGGCAATTATTATCTTTATATTATTTAATAAGCAGATGACAAAAGGAATTATAGCAGGGGCGATTAAAGAATAGCACATGATGGAAGGAGAACATTATGGAAAATAGCAATCTGGCGAGGATTCGTATCGATCTGAAAGATTTTGTACATAAAATGGCTTACGGGATCGGGCAGAATTGGGAGGTGTTTGATAAACCTGTGTTTTACCCGAACACAAACACATTAGATACGATGGGAGTCAGTTCCTTTGGAGCGATCCCCCATCATACAGATCAAAGAAGATGGAAGCAAATTTTCAGACATGCGGAATGGCTGGGAATTAATTTTATCCGGTTAGAGATAGAGCAGGCGATGTATATGCCTGAAAGATTTGGGCTCTATGATTGGGATAATAATGAAATGAGGAATATTATACAGATCCTGGATTGGTGCCAGGAAAAAGAAGTAGATGTTTTTTTAACTGAAATGTGGCATCGCTGCAAGTGGAATTTTCCAGAACATGTAGTATCAACGATTACACAAGCACCGAGAGATGTTAAGGCTTGGGCGGAGTCATTTTCAGGAATGGTTGATTATCTTGTAAATGAGAAAGGATATACCTGTATTAAGTGTGTATGTATCGGCAATGAGCCGAATCCTGTTATTGCGGGGTGGCCTGATGACGCAGTAAAACAGGGGGAAGATTTTTGCATGGCTGATTACTATGACAGAACGGACTTTAATACCGCAAATGTGATTAAGGGAAGCTGGGATAACGGCGCGACATTGGATGACGGCTTAAATGCGGTAACAGCTGCATTTAAGAAAATTAAATTGCAAATCCCTATAGCCGGACCGGACTATATTTTTGCTAATAAATTTATGCCGGATGAGCGTTTAGGCGTCTATGAAAATCACATTTATTCTATTACCAAAGATACGCCGCCTTTGTACTTAGACTGGATCGCCGGCGCCAGAAGCGAGGGTAAGCCCTTCTTTATAGGGGAATACGGGGTACATATTCCTTTTATCAATACAACGTATGAGAAAAACCTGGAATTGGCCGGCTGGACATTACGGGAAGCAAATGCCGGGTGTGACGGATTTTTGCGTTGGAATTATATGAACCGCGGCGCTTTGGACGGCAACTGGCAGATGATCGATTCCTATGATCCTGATAATGACTGCCTTTTTGAGAATGTGACGCCACATCCGAATACTTATTATATACAAGGAATGTTATCGCGTTATTTATCTAAAAGGCCGACGGTTGTGTATTCCTATTCCGATATGAAATATCTGGATGTTGCAACATTTCTTGGACAGGACAACAATGTTACCATTATTGTTGTTAACAATGCACAGAAAGATATTCATACGAAATTTGAACTTGCAGGTATCCAATCTGAATTAAAACTGTATAAATATGGTCTTACCCCTGATGCCGCAGATCAGACGGATGTTACGGTAAATCCGCTTGCATTGGCTGATATTACGGAAGACGGGGAATTTACGGATGTGATTCAAAACGGTGGAATTTATGTTTATTCTACTTATCTTTTGAATGACAGCGACGCGGGCATTATCTGAACGTTACCAACGGCTTCCGGCTATATGGTACGGATACGAGTTACATTTATACACTAAACATACACATTTTTTCAAGAAAATGAAGGTTCGTTTGATTATTCTTAGTATATAAGTAAAACAGGAGGTTAAACAATGCCATTATATGAATACGCACACAATGCAAAAAACAGCATTCAGGTATCCGAACAGACGGCCGCGTCTGTGGTCAGCGGAGGCAGAGAGGTTGCCCGTTCCATTCTGGATCAGATCCGCGAAAAGTATGCGTCAACAAAAAGTACAGTTCTGGTAGCTATGGAAGGGTGGTACGGGGTAGAATGGGCTCCGCTTCTAAACGAAGTAAGCGCACTCGGCAAGAGTATGAAGATCGGGATAGAAACAGTCCCGGCTGCCGGGCTGTTTCAGCCGATAGACCTTATCATGCGGTATAAACAGCCTTATCTGACGGAAGATCCCAGTTTTGGCATCGTGTGTGAGGACGGTGTAATTGAGGATCTGATGGACGAAGAGAAATGTGCGGTATTGCGGGAAAGTCTGTCTGAGCGCCGAAAGCAGCAGACGGCAAAATGTTCTGCAATCCTTGTATTTGGATATGGTTCGGGAAGCAGAAAACTGGATGATTTATATGATCTGTATTACTATTTTGATTATACCAGACAGCCGCTTCTTTGGAAAATGTGGGACGGCAAGCTGATACCCTTTGGCTTTAAGAGCAGTAATCCGGACTATAACTGGAAAGAATACTATTACATAGACCATTATCTCTTGTTACGGCAAAAAGATTACGCGCTGCAGCGTATGGATTATTATGTGGAGTGCGTAAATCCGAAGCATCCCAAATGTATGCCCCGCCAGAGTTATGATGAAATCATCCGAACTCTTGTCCGCTATCCGGTCAAAGAAGTGAAGATTTTTCAGCCGGGCAACTGGGGAGCATACCGGTATAAAGATCTGTGGGACGTACCGGGCCTGGGCTGTAATGCGTGGAACGAAACGGCAGGGCCTGAGCTTAGTATACTGGTAGATATCGGGAACGAAGAAATGATTCAGATGCCGGTTATGAATCTGATGCAGTATCCGGAGGAGTTCGTCGGACGATATATTCACGAGACTTATCCCGGCGTGCTGCCCTTTGACGTATGGCTCAATGACGGATACTTTGATACCCCTCAGCCGGCAGAGCGGACCAGTATGCCGCTGCACCTGCATCCCAGCACGGATTATGTGCGCCGCAATTTTAAAGAGCCTCTTGGGAGATATGAGACATATTATGTGGCGGAAGCTTATCAGGACGCGAATACCTGGCTGGGTTACCGGGAGGATGCGGATCTGGAGGAGTGGGAAAAACTATGCCGGGAATCTGAGAACCAGATTCCGATCGAGAATTGGCGGGATTATGTCATCCGCTGGGACAGCAGCGAAGGGGATCTGTATCTGATACCGCCCGGAACGGTCCATGGACATGGCGGGAACCAACTGATCCTGGAGATGGATACCTGTACCAGCAATGCGGGAACGGAATATTCATTTTTCCTGTATGATTTTGCCAGAAAATCCTGGGAAGATTCCACTCAGGATATGACAGGCCGGCCGCTTAAGATGCATACGGAACATGGATTCCGCATGGACAGGTGCCGCAGGGAGAAATGGGTAAAGGATCATCTGCTGGCCAAACCAAGGGTGCGGGAATGGAACAGAGACTATAGTACCGATCAATACGATACCGTGCCGGAGATGCCGTTTCATATCGAGAGAATCCACTTTGAAAAAAGGGGTGAGAATTCGACCGGAGGAAAATATATGCAGATCCTGACACTGACGGCCGGAGAACGGGTCGTACTCAGATCCAAGGAAAATCCCCAGTATCAGTCTCAGATTGAAAAATGGCAGAGCGTAATCGTTCCGGCCTGTTTTGGGGATTATGAATTGATAAACGAAGGAGCTGGAAGCTGTACCGTGGTGCAGCTGCGGTGGAAAAAAGGTTAGGAGGTATAAAATGCCAACAGTGAAATTAATACCTGCCCCGAAGATTGTCTATCCGGGAGCCAGAGTGCCGGAAGTGAATGATAAGAGCCAAACGGACTGCCACAGTCCCGGGTTCTGGGATTCGGAAGAAGAACGTCTGTATATTTTCAATTCCTGGGAGCTGCCGTGGAGGACCTCCGGCACCAGCCTCTATGATTTGGAGGCAAGTGAGCCTGTGACTTTCGATGTGCGGCAGAACGGAGGCCAGTGGCTGGAAGGGATCTGGAAGGTCCCCGGTGGGAAACTCTATGGCTGGTACCATCTGGAACCGGACGGCCTGGAGAAGCCGGGAGAATATTACGGGAGCAGTAAGGTGCAGCAGGAAAAAGAAGAGACTCTGCGAACCATGAGCATACCGCCGGGCAGCAAATTTTTTGAGCGGTACCCTACAAAGCCAAAAATAGGAGCGCTGGTGTCGGAAGACAAGGGAAAGACCTGGAAAGATCTGGGATTTGTCATCTCGGCGCCGGAGGATCTGGTATCCTCCACATCTTCGGACGCCTGGTATTTTGGAGGGGAAGGAGACTTTGGGACCTGCGTGGATAAGGAGGAAGAGTTTGTATACTTTTTCATCACCACGTTTTACGGAGGAAAAGAGAACCAGGGACTGGGATTTGCCCGGATGAGCCTGAAAGATCTGGACCGGCCTGCAGGCAAGGTCTGGAAGTGGAGAGACGGTGAATGGAGGGAACCTGGAATCGGCGGATACGCGCAGCCGGTCATCCCGGTGTTCGAAGACTGGCACAGCAAACAGGCCAACGCGTTCTGGGGACCGGTCGTGCACTGGAACACCTGGCTTAACACCTATGTTATGTTCCTGAACCGGGTAAATGACGGGACCTGGAACATGGAAGGGTATTATGTATCCTTTAATCCCGATATTTCCAATCCGCTGGGATGGTCTGAACCGGTTAAAGTTCTGGATGGGGAAGACGCCAGGCAGGCGACCGCTCCGGACGGCAGTATGACAGGATGGTATGTCAGCGTATTTCCCGCCGAAGATTACGATAATGACAATAGGATAGGACGAAGAGCCAGACTCTTTGCCACCGGCACTTCCCTTTGGGAAATCGAATTCCAAAAATAAAAATTCTGGTTAAGGAGGAGAGCTTGATATGCCGCACCGGGAAATGATGGATTATCTAGGGGATATCAGTCAGATCGGCGGTATGAAACGCTATCAGATGCTGGAGGGAAAGGCTAAGGGGGTGGAGGCGGTTGACGTGGATGACGGGCATGGACTGCGCTTCACGATATTAATCGACAGAGGGATGGATCTGGGAAAACTGGTGTACCGGGACTGGGGCTTTACGTTCCAGGCGGCCGCAGGAGTCACGGCTCCGCAATATTATAATGAGCGGGGCGAAGAATGGCTGCAGAGCTTCGGGGGAGGCTTCCTGACTACCTGCGGCCTGACGCAGGCGGGCGATCCCTGTGTATTTAAGGGACAGCCCTACGGCCTTCATGGGCAGGTGTCCAACCTTCCGGCCAGGCTGGAACGCTGCGAGTCGGACTGGCAGGGAGAGGACTATGTGATGGAAGTGGCCGGCAGAGTTTTTCAAACCCGGCATCAGGGCGTCCAGCTGAGTGTCAGAAGGTCCGTCAGGACCGTTCTTTTAAGCGGACGCATACAGATAGAAGACCGGATCCGCAACCAGTCGTCCGACCGGTCCCCGCTTATGCTTTTGTATCATATGAATTTCGGATATCCCTTTTTGAACCCGGATACCAGGATGTATATCCCGGTCCGGCATACCCAGGGGTGGGATGAATTTTCGGAGCAGCATATGGAACAGCAAAAGAAAATGCCGGCGCCCTCCGCCCGGGCCGCCCACTACACGTATCTGCATGAGCTGCGGGCGGACAGCGAAGGAAATACCGGTTATCTGATTTGGAATGAAAAGGACGGTCAGTATACCGGGGTACAGGTGAGATATAATCAGGCAAACCTGCCGTATCTGGGGCAATGGATGTACCCGAAAAAAAGAGATTATATTATGGCTTTGGAACCTTGTAACAATCATATCAAAGGTATAGCGCCGGAAGAGAAATACGGTACGCTTCGCTGGCTGGAACCCCAGGAAGAGGTGACATGCCGGCTGGATATCCGGTTCTTCTCCACACGTGAAGAATGGAAAAAGCGGAAAGCCGAACTGGAAGCTTTATAACAGGAACAGATATAACCGGACTGCGGATGCTGCGGCCCAGAAGCGAATAAGGGTATATTAACCGGAAGGGATACTGCGGCCGTATTGGGTCGGAGTGATTCCTTCCAGTTGTTTGAAAACCTTGCAGAAATGCTGGCAGTCACAAAAACCGGTTTCCAAAGCGATATCTGTGATACTGTGGGAAGTGGCGCTTAATAATTTTTTGGCCTTTCCGATCCGCAGCCGGATGAGATACTGCTGAATGGTCAGCCCGGTGGCTTCTTTGAACAGCCGGCTTAAATAGCGGGGATTCAGATGTACCAGACCGGAGATATCCTTTAGGCACAGCGGATACATATAGTTTTGTTCCAGATAATTCAGCACGTCATAGAGAAACTGCTGTCTGCCGGAGTGTCCTGCGGAATGCTCCGATGATACCGCGCAGCGGCGGTACAGGCAGATAAACAGATCCTGAAGACTGCACAGTATCTTCTGCTGACGGAATTCCTGCTCGGCGATATTTTCAAAATGCATCTCCAGAAAATAGGATTCCAGACCTGCCAGATTGATACACTCCGGATTAACGGACAGGCGTTTGCAGCAGCCGTAAAATTGGTCGGACAGAGCGGGGATGTCAAAGCTGAAATCCAGATAATACATCTGAAAATGCCCTCCTCCCCCCATACTGTTGCCGGAGATCTCCAGTAGATGGAGATCATTTTTTTTAACTGCATGGGTGATGCCGTTCAGGTAGATACTTGTCTGACCGCTTATCAGATATATGATCTCAAACATTGGTTTTGTGCTCTGCTTTGGAGTGTCCCATTCCCGGTCCACCCAGATTCCGGATGATAAAAAACGTATGGAGCTTCCGTGATGACAGAGAAAATCGATGACTTCCCTTAATTGTTTATGAAGCTGCGCGTTCTGCATCTTGCTTCCCCCTTCCCGCAGATGATCGGTTAGCGCAAGTATAACACGGCCTTTGACAAGGAAAAAGTAGAGGAAAGCGGAATGTTAAGATTGTCTATATGTATAGAAATATTATCCATTTGGTTTTGAATTTAAAACGGATATAATGATTACATCAATGAAACGGGAGGTAATATGTATGAAGAAAACCTGCAGTATGTTACTGGCACTGATGCTTACTTTTTCGCTGACTGCCTGCGGATCGGACAGCGGCGGTACTGCCGCGCAGCCGGATAGTCCGTCACAGGAAGCATCGCAGCCGGAGGGACAGCAAAATGAAAACGGACAGTCCGCGTCCAAAGATGCAGAGACATCCGGCGGCGTTACGCTGACGCTTATGGGCTCCAAAAGCTGGTTTAAGGACGTAGACAGCGAGGTTTATCAACAGTTTGAAGAAGAGACAGGAATCAAAGTGGAGTTAATCACGAACCCCGACGACATGAACAACAATATTATGGGAGCCAAAATCGCCACAAAAGAGCTGCCGGATATCGTGGAATATTATAATGGAGGAACCGGGGAGGCAGCTTTGCTGGCAGAAGAGAATTTCCTGGATATCACCAACGACCCCTGTCTTGAAAATGTGAATCAGGATCTTTTGGATAAATTCTCCAATTGGGACGGCGTCGTCTATGGTTTCCCCATTGCGGGGGCGCAGTATTGGGGAATCTATTACAACAAGCAGATTTTCTCAGACCTGAATCTGGAGATACCGAAGACATTTGAAGATCTGGAAACTGCCTGCCAGAAAATCAAAGATCAGGGAATCACACCCATTTACCTGGCGGGTGGAGATGTCTGGCCGGTGGAAACGTGGCTGGATACTTATTGGGGATCCTACATAGCGGCAAAGACACCCGACTTTTGGGATCAGTACGCGGAAAACAAGGTAAAGCTTGCCGATCTGCCTGAGGCGGTAGAATGCCTGGAGCGTCAGAATGATTTTTACAAAAAAGGGTATTTTGGAGAGACGGCTATGTCGGATACCTGGAGCGGCCAATTCAGCGCTTTATATGAAGGGACAGCGGCCATGTTAGTGTTCAATGATTCCTGTTTTGGAGAAGGAATTGAAAAATATCCGGATTATGCGGAAAAACTTGGCTTTATGCCTTTCCCGGTAGACGGAAGCGATTGCTACGGGGTTACCTCGTCGAATTCCCTGTACATCAACAAGAACAGCGAACATATTGACGAAGCGCTCCAATTATTCAACTTCCTGGCGCGGCCGGATATTGTGGAGAAAATGTATACCGCGAAACAGCAGTCTCCCTGGTTTGACAATGTATCAATTGAGAGCCTGCTTCCCCAGATTAAGGAAGCCCAGGAGGCGGTGCGGGAAGGAAAGAGCGGAGTAAGCTGGTTTGACTTTATCCCGGCAAGCTATGGAAATTCGTCCTTCGAGCAGATCCAGGAAATGTTCCTGGGGAACTGCGGGCCTGTCGACGTATTAAAAGCCATCGATGATGAGATCGCGAAGAACGCTAAGGCACAGGGGATTCCCGGCTGGTGACGGCGGGCGGCCTTGCACAAACAGCAGATAAAGGAATCGTTCACTTGGAGGCATATATTATATGAAGAACCTGAACATCTATGTGGCACCCGGAGCTAATCCGGGTGCCACAGGCACAAAGGAAGATCCGTTTTCAACCCTTAGTGCGGCAAAGAAAAAAGCGAAAGAACTGCAAAATGAATTTGGGTGTGATATCACCGTATATCTGCGGGGCGGTGAATACCGGTATCAGACCCCGGAAATTTTTACGGCGGAGGACTCCGCTATGGATGGGACAAAAATAACTTATCAGGCTTATCCGGGGGAACAGCCTTTCCTCGGGGGAGCCATTCGCATATCCGGTTGGGAAAAGGAGTCGGAAGAGGAAGCATATACCATATGGAAGGCTAAAGTCCCGGAAGGCGTGTATTCCAGACATCTGTACATAGATGGGCAGCGGGCTGCCAGAACCAAGACCGGGATACAGAAAAACAGGGCCTGGGAAACGGTTCGTTCAGATACCTTTCAAAGATACCGGAAAACAGGCAGCCATTTTAACGGAGAGAAGCAGTGCGATCTTTATGAGGGATACCTGACACAGGACCCGATGTTCCTCACATGCCGGAATCCGCAGGATATAGAATTTGTCTATGATGTGGGCTGGACACATTCTGTCTGTCCGGTAGAGTCCGTCACCGAAACAAAAGAAGGTATTTTCCTGAAAATGAAACAGCCCTGCTTCAAAGACTGCCAGATCAAAATTGGCATGCAGATCGACGGTCCCAGCTATGTGGAAAACTTATACGAACTGTTAGGCACAGACGGCGGCTGGTATCTGGACAGGCAGGAGAGCGTTCTCTATGTGGCGCAGCCTAAAGGCATTTCCATAGAGGAACAGACGGTAGAACTGCCGGTAGCCGAACAATTGCTGGTCGTGCGGGGAGAAAAGGACAGACCGGTGAAAAACCTGGTATTTCGCGGTCTTACATTCCGGTATACAACCTTCCTGAACCCGGGGGTAAACGGCCATCCCGATGTACAGGCCAACATTTTAAAAGATCCGGATGATGACGCGCTCACCTATTCTTATTTTAAAAAGACACAATCCTGCATCGTGTTGGACCATGCCGAGGGAATTACTTTTGACGGCTGCCGGTTCCTGCATCTTGGAAATGGGGCGGTAGACATACAGCACGGCTCTGCCAGTAACCGGCTGATGTACTGCGAACTCAGCGATATAAGCGGAAACGGCATCCAGGCCGGAGATTTTCAGGAGACCGACGCCCATCCGGCGGATAGCCGGGAGATCGTGCGGGATAATTCCGTGGAAAATTGCTATATCCACAATGCAGGAGCAGAATTCAAGGGCTCGGTAGGAATTCTGTGCGGTTATGCGAAAGGACTCCGAATCATTCACAATGAGCTGTGCGATCTGCCCTATTCGGCTGTCTCTTTGGGCTGGGGCTGGGGTTATGTGGACCCGGATTCCGACACCCGCTATTCCTACAAGCCGCTGCCGCATTTTAAACGTTACAAGGAGGAGAGCGTCTGCAGGGAACATGAGGTACGCGGCAATTACATCCATCATGTGCTTACACAGTTACATGACGGCGCGGGAATATACACCTTGGGGCTGATGCCCGGTACCAAAATAATGCAAAATCTGATCGTGGGCAATTACCAGGGAAGTTCCTATCCCGAAGAAGTTATGGTTCACAATTCCTGGAAAGGGAATCAGGATGAAGCGTACACCCGCCAAAAAGGCTTTCCCGGCGGCATCTATATGGATGAAGCCAGCGGAGGCATGGAAGTACGGGAAAATATCATATATCAGACCGTAGTCCCGATCCACTACCACAATATCATGGAAGAGAAGCGGTTCCGGTCTAATATAATCCGGGATAACACCATAAATAAAAAACCATGTGATCATGGATTTCCCCATGAGATAGCAGCGGGTACAGGAATAACTGCCGGATAAAGGACGCTCATCCGCTTATTTCTCCAGCCTCCCATTTTTCCCGATATTCACTGGGAGACATTCCGGTTTCTTTCTTGAAGAGCCGGCTGAAATAAAGCGGATCGGTGAAGCCCACACAGGAGGCCACATCTTTAAGGAGGATATCAAGATTTCCGCTTAAGAGCGTCTTTGCGTGCGCGATGCGGATCTGATTCAGGCAGCGCAGAGGAGTAACGTGATAGGCATTCCGGAAGACATTGCACAGATATCCTACGGAATAATGAAATTCCTCAGAAAGGTCATTTAAAGAGATAGACTGATTATAGTTTTCTTCCAGATAATTTTTGATCTCGGAAGCAAAATCAAAGGTTGAGACCGCGGACAAGAGCCCGGTCTCTTCTTTTTGGAAAGGAATCTGAAAGATAAGGCTGGTTTGGTCAAGCAGCAGCTGGAAGGTGGCGGATGAGCTTACCGCCTGCATCAGATCCAGTTCCAGATCCGTATGCAGTGTAGTGGAACTGAATTTGAATAAATGTAAGATCTGCCGAAGCAGGATCTCCATCTGCATCTGGGAATAGTGCTTTCCCTGACAGGCCTGCAGAAAACGGGCATATTCCGCGGCGAATTTTTGCTGTTGATTCGAGGAGATCGCAAAAGACAGCCTGGCCTCCGTATCTTTAGGCAGATAGGGATAGGCCGGATTGCTGATTTCGTAGTCATAGTATAATGTCTGGGAGATCCCTAATATGATATGCTGTTTCAGAGAAGAACGCAGCCTGCGGATCTCTTCCAGTATGTTTTGACTGTCCGCAAGGGGACGGCCGATCACCATGGTGTTATTGGGGATAAAAGCCAGAAGCCGTTTCCAAAGCTTCGCCAGGGTGTCCTCGTAGACGGAAGGATCCGATGGAAACCCCAGGATCATGACGTTTTCGTTCGTATATTTACCCCGGACGATCCAGAATACGGCGTCCGGCAGCAGCTCCCGGATCAAATCAGAGAATTGTCCCGTATACTGGGGAATAGATTCCAGGATGGATAACTGATCCTCCGTGACGATGGGACCGGCGCAGGAATAGGCGCACAGATAAAAAGGGATGGCGGCCAGTACGGCGGGAACGTGCGGCGGCTGGGGGGAATGGGAAAACGCCAGCCGGAAATAATTCGTGACTTCCTGCTGTTTACGCCCCTCAATGACTGCTGCCACATCAGACAGCGCGCGGATTACCTCGTCCGGCATGAGGGGTTTTAGAAGGTAATCGGAAACATTCAGGCGCAGAGACATTCTGGCATATTCAAAGTCGCTGTAACCGCTGATGATGATGGTCATGATTTCAGGATAGTCCCTGGTGGCCCGCTCGATCAGCTCCAGACCGGTCAATACGGGCATGCGGATATCGGTAATCAGCAAATCGGGGGGATTTTTCTGTATTTGCTGCCATGCATCCTGACCGTTTAAGGCGGAACCGATAATTTTCAAGGGCAGATCCGACGCGTTTAGAAATGTGATTAGTCCGTTCAATAATAACTGTTCATCCTCAGCAATAAATATTTTAATCATGAATCTGTCCTCCTATAATAACCGTTGCGCCGGCCGTTGATGAATGAATCTCAAATACAGTATGTTCTTTCTGACGGATGTAAAGGCGGGAAAAAGTATTTAATACGCCAAGCTCTTCAGACCTCATAAAGGAGGAGCGGCCGCTGTCCAGCAATCCCCGGATTTTTTCCTGGTCGGCGGTAATCTTTTGCAGCGCTTCCCGGGAAAACCCGCATCCGTTGTCTATAACCCGGACCGTCCAGGTCCGGTCCTTTTGTTCCCCTTTTATTTGTATGACCCGCAACTCCCGGTCACAGTCAAAACCATGATAAATACAGTTCTCTACCAGTGGCTGAAGGATCAGCCGGGGTATCCGGACCGACAGGATGGCAGGGGGAATTTCAATGTCATATTTTAACCCGCCCCCATACCGGTACCGCATGAGCTCCAGATAATGCCGCGTATACTCCACTTCGGAATCCAGAGTGGCTTCCTGTTCCCCATCCAGGGTATAGAGAAGCATACGGGACAGATGGGAGCACATATAGACCACGTTCATATTACCGCTTTCCATGGCGGATGAACTGATGGCGGCCAGCGTGTTGTTCATAAAATGCGGATTAATCTGAGACTGCAGGGCGGCGATCGTAGCCTGAAGTTCCCGGGCCTGGGCTTCGGACGTAAGCGTGGCGAACTGCTTTAGCTTCTGCAGCATATGGCCGGTCGCTTCGGCCAGCTGCCTTGTCTCATCCGTCGTGCATTCCTCCGGGCTTATGGGCAGTGTATAATCCTGAAAATTAATTTTCTTTACCGCGCTGGTTAATTTTTCTACGGACTGGGCGGTATAGCCGCTTACGGAATATACGATCAGTATGCAGAGAAAACACACGATCAGGGTGAAAAATACAGTAGTGTTCCGCACCTGGTACAAATTGGAATACAGCACGGACTGCTTCTCGGCGGCAACCAGAATCAGGTTATTTTTAAGCTTGGCGCCGCCCAGGATCTCATCGTCTGCTCTTATCAGGCAGGAATCCGCATGGGTCAGATGTTGTTTTACATTCTGCAGCCGGAGAAGATCCTGTTCCGAAGAATTCTGCGCCGGGGTACGCAGCGGATACAGCATATTCCCGCTGTCGTCATAGACAAAGACCTGCATATCCGGGGATACGCTGCATATTCTGTGCAATGCCTCATAAGGCTGCTGTACCTCCACATACCCATAGGAGGCATAGCCATATTTCATGATTCTGGATGCGCTGTAGATGTACCTGCCGTCGTTGCGGTTCTCTGAGAGCGGATCGGGAAACGGGCCGCGGATGCACAAAGCCCCGCCTTTTTCATCTGAAGCTTTTAGGATATCCAGCTGCAAGATATCGGATGTGCGAAGATTCCTCCTGGATGAGCCTACCGAACAATAGTCGCCCCGCATACCAAAAATACTCACTCTGGAAGCCTGGTTGGTAATGGAACTGTAAGCCGACATGATCAGGGAACAGTTCTTCTTGATCTGGGAATTGTCGTCAAAAAAATTGGAGCTGTTCGTATCCGCATTGGCGGCCGCCAGGGATTCATAAATGATATTGCTGTATACCAGCTGAACAGTGATATTGTTCATGGAAGTGAAGTAGTCGTCTGTCTGGCTTGCGATCTGGGAGACAAGCCTTTCCCAGTCTTTCAGGTATCTGGTTTTCGAGCTTTTATAATCCCTGCCAAAAAAAAGCAGGAGGTATAAACCTGCGATCAATATAACGATCAGCGCAAAAGACCAAAATAAATTTTTTCGAAGTGTCCGCCTCTTCACGATAGCCTTCAAAATAAGTTCACTCCATTCTCTCTTCCTGAAAGAACTGCCCGGTACAGCGGGAAAGTCCGTTGATCATGCTCTGTTTTTATTATATCAATGCCGGGGGAGGGAGTATAGGGGATATTGGACACAAATTAAGAATGTCCATATCGACCTTCAGATTGTCTATTTAAGAAAAAAGCCCGGATCAGTATGATAAAGAAAAACAGATAAAGGAGGTGCTGTGAATGAAGAAAAGCAGAATTTACCCGCTCTATTTTGCCATACCGGTTCTTCTACTGTATGGGATTTTTTATCTGATACCGATTACGTTCGGAGAGGTGTTTGCCTTCACGGATTGGAATATCTATGTATCGGACGTGCATTTTAACGGGCTTGATAATTTTATACAGATATTTACAGATCCGTCCATGTCCAAAGTGTTCTGGAGAGCCATCGGCAACACCATATATTATGCCATCGGCACGCTGGTATTTACCAATGTGCTCGCGCTTATGCTGGCGCTGGCGTTGAACAAGGGCTTGAAATCACAGACGTTACTCAGAACCGTATTTTTTATCCCTGTCGTTTTGTGTCCCCTGGCAATCGGCCTGCTGTTTACAGCAATGTATAATCCCCAGTACGGCGTCATCAATACGATATTAAGGGGGATTGGGCTTGACAGCCTTGCCCGCCAGTGGACGGCGGACCCCTCTACCGCCATGAACAGTGTTCTGTGGGCAGGCATCTGGAAGGGAGTGGGATTCTCCACGGTAATCTATATCGCCGGACTGCAGGGGATTCCGAAAGACTACTATGAGGCGGCCGCCATCGACGGGGCAGGCGGAGTGCAGAGATTTTTTCGTATAACATTTCCGCTTCTGATCTCTTCCGTCACCATTAATCTGTTTCTTGGCTTTGTAGGCGGTCTGAAGATCTTCGATCTGATTCTGTCGATCACCAAAGGAGGACCTGGCACTCAGACACAGGTGCTGGCCACCATGGTTTACAAAGAATTGTCTTCCGGCAGATACGGTATGGCTACGGCCTATGAGTTGATGCTGAACATTCTGATCGCGGGATTTGCTTTCGCAGGCTTAAGCCTGCTGAAGAAAAGGGAGGTGGAGTTCTGATGGGTATACGAACGAAAAAGAGCAGGTTTGCCCGAATACTTCTGGAGATCGTCCTGTGGATACTTTCCCTGACGATTTTGTACCCAATCGCTCTGGCAGTCATCAATTCCCTGAAAACGTCGGCGGAGGCGGATCTGCTGAGCATATCCCTGCCGCAGAGCTTTCAGTTTGGAAATTATGTAAGAGTATTTGAAGAGGCCAATGTGCTGCGGGCCTTTGGAAACGGCCTGCTCATAACCGGAACCTCCGTTCTCTTTTGTGTCCTGTTAAGCTCCATGGCGTCTTATGTGCTTTCCAGAAACCGGTCGAAGATGAATCGTTTCCTATACTATCTGCTGATTCTGGGGCTGATATTTAATATATCCATGATACCGACCATCAAGATTATGCAGACGCTTCATCTGATGAACACGTTAACCGGCCTGATATTGTTGGAGGTAGCCACATCGGTATCCTTTTGCATTTTTATTTACCACGGCTTCTTTCCGTCGATCCCGACTACCATTGATGAGGCGGCCGTCATAGATGGCTGTAATCCTCTGCAGGTATATTTCCGGGTCGTGTTCCCGCTTTTGAAACCGGTAAACGCCACGATTATTGTGACGGTGTTCCTGTCGGTCTGGAATGAATTCCAGCTGCCGTTATATTTTATGAGTGATCCGAAAAAATGGACGCTGCCGATGACGATCTACAATTTCTGCGGAAGGTACGCTTCCGAATGGAATCTGGTATTTGCGGATGTGATTCTGACGATTATACCGGTGCTGATCGTGTACTTCCTGTGTCAGAAATATATTATCGAGGGGATGACCTCCGGCGCTGTGAAAGGGTAAGAGTGTACATATGTCAATTCAAAAAATCGATCTTATACATCATTCTCATACGGATTTTGGTTTTACAGACCATCCGATGTACGCGCGCAGGCTCCAAAAGGAGTATGTGGACCAGGCGTTACAGCTGGCGATGGAGGACCCCGACTTTTACTGGACGGCTGAAACCGCGCTTCCTGTAGCGGATTGGTGGCAGAGCGCAGAAGAACGTGAACGCAGTCTGCTGATAACCGCGCTGCAGGCCGGGAAGCTGGATATATGCGGGATGGCTTTTAATACCACGGCATTCCACACGCCGGAGGAGTGGGACCGGATCGTAAAGTGGCTGCCCCGGGAATTAACGAAACAGTGGAAGCCCTGTTCCATTATGCAAAATGATGTAAACGGTATGCCCAGGGCCGCTTTGATGCGGGCGCTGGATCAGGGGATGAACGCGCTTTGGATCGGTCCTAACACATATAACGCGCTGCCGCCGTGTCCCACTCCCTCCGCGTTTTATTGGGAGATGCCGGACGGCAGAAAGATGTTTGTATGGCTGAATTCCGGATACTGCGACGGCTATTTTCTATTTAACGAAAACTGGCGGATTGGGCCGGTACCGGCCGCTTCGGACCTGTGCTACCGGCCTCCGGGGCCGGGGGATATCTGGAAAGCGGACGAGGAATCCGTACTTTCCGCTCACCGGCGTTGCCTGGAGACGATAAAACTGCTGGAGGGAAACAGCGGTGATAATCTGGAGCAGTCCAGAGATGGATTCACACAGAATAAAATATACGGTGGTTATCCCTATGAGCGGCTTCTGGTTTCGGTTACGAATAACTACCGGATAGACAATGACCCGCCTTTTGGCCCCATTGCGGATTTTGTGCGGAAATGGCGGGAACTGGGTTTAAAACCGGAGATTCGGATGACGACAGCCACGGAAGCGATGCACCGGATGGAGGAGGAAAACAAAGATAGAATACCGGTAAAGAAGGGCGAATGGGTGGACTGGTGGGCGAACGGCACGGTCAGCGCACCGGTGGAACTGGCGGCAGGGAAACGGGCGGCGGTGAACCTGAAAGCAGCGGCCATGCTGGCAGAGAACCGGATGGAAACGCGCCGGAATGCCGGGGAACCGGATACGGCAGGAATGTCGAAAAGGCAACGCGCCGATTATGAGGATGCGCTTAAGCAGCTGTGCATGTTCCATGAGCATACATACGGTTCCTGGCAATCGGTGGCCGCGCCATTTTCCATAGATGCCAGAATGATGGCAGCGGAAAAAAATGTATTTGCCTATCGGGCGCTGGCCCTATCGGAAAATCTGACTGCGGAGCTTTTAAGGGGCGGGAAGACAACGGGAGAACTTTGTCTTATCAATCCCGGAAAGTATCCGGCGAGCACCTGGGTACGGTTCCCCTATCATTGTCTCAGAGGGGATTACTGCGCAGTGGAAGACTTAATAAGTCATAAGAGATACCCGTTGCTTATGGAAGAAGGGCCCTCTAACTTTAAGCGGCCGGAAGCGGAATCCCATTTGAGCAGGGAGAACGTCTCGAAGACTTTCAGCGATTGTGTTCCGGAACAGATCGCGAGATTCTGGGCGGATAATCTTCAGCCGTTTGAAGCACGGGGCTACCGCCTGCTTTCTGAAAATCAAGGGGATGCAGGCTGCGGGAAGGATACGGAGCCGTCGTTGGACATAGAGCTTAATCAAAGGGGCTGGCCCGGCCGTGTATGCCGAAAGGGAGCGGTCGTGCTGGATGGAGAATTCGGAGCCTTTTTGTCCTGCCGCCCGAAAGGTTTCGCCCCCCGCTGGGTGCTGAAGGATATCTTTTTGGAAGAGGATGAGAAGAGAGCCCGTATGAGGGAAGAGTCCCTGGAGATCATCGCGGCAAAGACTGAGAATGCGGTCAAAACGGAGGAAAATGAATATACCGTAACATACCGCCAGGAATTCAGCCATCCGTCCCTGGAGTGGGGGCGCCGGGAGCTTATCCTATATAAAAAGGAGAACAGGGCGCGGCTGCATGTCAAAATCAACCGGAAATCCTCTTTTGATCCCGAGGTGTTTTATCTGGCATTTCAGTCCCCGGTCCATACGGTCCCGCTGTTTAGTAACGCGGATCTGCCTTATATTCCGGGAGAAGGACAGTTGCCGGGAAGCTGTATGGATTATTATGCGACGGATGGATTTGCCTGGTACGAACAGGGGGAACGCAGCTGGCTGTGGAATGGCATGGATACCTCGTTGACGGCGCTTGGAGAGCCGCATGTGTCGGAACGCGCGGCAAAGATGCCGGAACATCCGGATCGGCTTCTGTCTATGATATTTGACAATACATGGGATACCAATTTCGCCGCCAACAGCTGCGGCATTATGGAGTTTAGCTATGAAGTGCTGGCGGATGGCGGTTTCCGAAGAGAGGAACTGCCGGATGTGGCGCAGGCGTTAAATAAAGAACCAATTCTTATCATCAATACGTAAAAATATACATATGGAGGGAAAAATGAAAATAGGATTTTATCTTCCCGGCGCCGAGCCGCCGAAAGATGTCTTCGGATGCGCAAGCCTTGGTATTGCCGGGCCGTCCGAAGATACAGGTTCGGAAATTGCGCTGCTGCCCTATGAACCGGCCGGCTGCCACATTTACGGAACTTATGCGCAAGCCCTGGAACAGCTGAAAAAACTGCCGGAAAAGAGTTCGGTTAAGGCCGCCATTATTCTGTTCGGAAACGCGGGGAATGAAGAATGGTTTTTAGATGAATTCTCGAAGATACTGAACTGTCCGGTGGCGGGGGGAGGCGCCGCTGCGGATGAGAATGGGCGCACTGGGCTGATTAGCCATGGAACTGAGGTAAACCTCTATTTGATCACGGATGAGAGGTATGAGTATCAGGTTAGTATGAAAAATATATATCCGGAGGTTCTGGAGGAGGTACGCTTAAAGCTTAGCGGAAAGCGGAAAGTGCTGCAGATCAACGGGACAAAAGCGGTCTTATGGCTGGCGCAAAAGAAAGCGGAGCTGGGACTTCCCGCTACGGATTTTGAACATCTGACGCTGGCGGCGTCCGGGGGCGTGAATGCCCATCTGAGCGTACAAAACGGGGAGATTGAAAGCGGTCGGGACCTGGAGGAAATCATGGAGGTGAGATACATCAGGCCGGAAGACGTCCAGCGTGCGGTGGCTGCCTTCTATGAGGATTCGGATTCATTGGTATTTGGATGCGCAGGTATCAAAGGTATGCTGGATAAAGAGATTGTGACGGTATCCCCCGGCCTGTTTCTGTTTGGGGAAGTCTGTACCGTTGAGGGTAGGCCTGTATTTGGAAATTTAATGCTCAGTAAAATAAAATTCATAAGGAAAAATTAGGAGGAAAAGGATATGCCGTTATATGAAGGAAGACACAATGCCACAAACAAAATTCAGATTTCACCGGAAGCAAAGAATTCCATTGTGATGGGGGAGAAGAACTGTATTCGCAAGATAGCGGATGATATCTTGGAAGCAAAAGGCGCGGTAGCCCTGGACGGCTGGTACGGGGTAGATTTTGCCGGTATTCTGGCGGAACTAAAAGAACTGTGTACGGAGGTGGAGTTTATTCCGGTACAGTCGGTTTACCTGCCCATGGAGAAGATACGGGAGTACAAAAAAGAGTATATAACCGAGGACCCGTCTTTTGGCTACTGCAATATGGACGGGAGAATCGTGGATTTAACGGACCCTGAGAAAATAAAGGATTTAAAGAGCCGGTTAGGCAAAGGGGTTGTCGTATACGGTTATGGGGCTGCAATTCCGGAACTGTATGATTTCTATGCGCGTACCTATTATTTTGATATGACCCGACAGCCTCTGCTGTGGAGTATGTGGGACGGAAAATTAATCCCCTTTGCCCTGGATCAGCCGGATCCGCAATATGACTGGAAGGAATATTATTATTGCGATTATTATCTGCTGCACTTCCAGAAGCATTTCATCATCGAGAAAATGGACTATTATGTGGAGGCTGTGAAAAAAGAAGAATTAAAGATTCTGCCGAAAGCTGCTTATGATGAGGTGATCCGGACGATGTTAAAATATCCGGTAAAAGAGGTGGAAATCTATCAGCCGGGTCCCTGGGGAGCATACCGGTATAAAGATTTCTGGGATGTCCCGGGATTGGAATGCAATGCCTGGAATGAGCTGGCCGGACCGGAATTATCCATTCTCATCGATGTGGACCGTGAAGAGCAGCTGAATCTGCCCTTTGTGAATCTCATGCAATACCCGGATAAACTGCTGGGCAGGTATCTGAGCGAGACTTATCCGCATCTGTTCCCTTTGGACGCATGGCTGGATGACGGGTATTTTCCCGATAAGCAGCCGGCGGAACGGATTTCCATGCCGATCCACACGCATCCCAGTACGGATTATGTAAAAACGAATTTTAATGAGCCGATCGGAAGATATGAGACCTACTATATCGCGGAAGCCTACGAGGGAGCCAACACCTGGATGGGATTTTACAATGATGCGGATCTGGAAGAGTGGGAGGCCAAATGCAGGAAGTCCAATAACCATGAGGTGATCGGGGACTGGAAAGATTATGTCTGCAACTGGGAATCCAATGTGGGCGACCTGTATCTGATCCCGCCGGGCACAGACCATGGACATGGCGGTAATCAGATGGTACTGGAACTGGATACCTGTCCGTCTATCGCGGGCACGGAATATTCCTTTTTCAGCTATGATTTTGCCAGAAATTCCTGGGATGACAAGACAAAGACTATGACCGGAAAACCTCTGAATATGCAGTTGGATCATTCTTTCCGGGTCTCTAAGTTCCGCAGGGAGGATTACGTGGATAAGAAACTGCGGGCGAAACCTTCCGTGATAAAATGGACCAAAGAATACTATATTGACCGTTATTCTTCCGTGCCGGAGATGCCTTTTGAGATCGAACGGATTCACTATCAGCACAAGGGGGAATACGACACGGAAGGGAAATACTGCCATATTATAACCCTGACTGTTGGAAAGACTGCGAGAATCTACAGCAAAAATAATCCGGAGTATGGGACTCAGATAAATCTGTACCAGGCGGCGGTAATTCCGGCCGATTTTGGAGAGTATGTAATTGAGTCGGAAGGGGACGGTCAGCACACGGCAACCCTGGTACGTTGGAAGAAAGGCTGAGTGCCGGACCACTAGGACCTGGACTCCATATATCTGCCGACAAAGCCAAAGCCCATGAGAATCAGGCCTGCCGCTATAATCAAAGCGGTCAGAAAGAAAAATACAGGCATAGGCTGCTTTGAAAAATAGAAGGTGATGTCGGGCATCCACGCATTGTCAATAATCTGCTCTTTGAGCTGATAGACCCAGCAGAGGAGAAAATCAACAACCAGGAGAAAAAGACCCAGGATCATGGTTTTAAAACCGGTAAGGATCTCTTGATGGCTGGTATTGATGCGGGCCAACTGCGAGAGCAGCATACCACCGGGAGATGTATTCGTCCCGGCGCTGTGGGAGGCGGGGGCTTCCGGTTCGGGGGAAGGCCCCGCGTTTCGGGGAGAATCTCTGAGAAGTTCGTCGATGGTGATCGCGAACAGGTCACTGAGCAATATGATTTTACTCAACTCCGGGACGGCGTCATCCAGCTCCCACTTGGAGACGGACTGGCGGGAGACATGTAACTGCTCCGCTAATTGTTCCTGAGAGATACCGCTTGCTTTTCTGAGTTGTTGTATCTTTTGGCCTAAAGTCATAGTAAACCTCCTGTAGTGGGCTTTGGAATATAAGTCAAAGAATCGTATCGGTTATATCTTAGTATAGATTAGTTTAGAAATAAGGGCTACCAAGCGGGAATGGAATCTGCGCAACCGTCGGTTGCAGCGGTCTTCCATAATGCTTGGACGGCCCTTTTATTTTATCACGAAATATAAGATAAGGGAAAGCGTGTTAAAGAGATCAGAGCTGAAAGATAAAGCGGTCACTGCGGTACACGGTGCGGGCTACCTCTAAAATAGTTCCGCTGGGGCGGGATATACAGATTTCGCTTAGGACGAGGCAGGACTCATAACCGGGAATCTTCAGCAGGTCTCTCTCTTTTCGGCCGGGAGGGGAAAGGGATAGCTGGATCTTATCGCTGACCAGATTCTCATAGCCGCAGGATCGGATATATTCATATACGGAAATGATCTTTGAGGCATCCTGGTGAAGTTTTGGAAAATAGTTTTGGGGCAGGTAGCTGGTATGTATGGCGGCAGGTTCTCCATTTATCATGCGCAGACGGAGTATCTTATAAACAACCGTATCGGGCGGGGCCTCCAGCATATCGTAGATCAGAGAGTTATATTTGATAATCCGGGCCTCAATATTTTTCGACTCATATAATACGTCTAAATTTTTCATCTTTTCCGTAAAGCTTAGCGAATCATTCATCTGCAGCGGAAGCTTCTCTTTTTTACCGGAGAAAAAGCTGCCGTAGCCCTGCATCGAATAGATGTAGCCCAGCTCCTTTAATCTGCCGTAAGCCCGCCGGATCTCAGTGCGGGAGACGCCGAACCGGGCGGCCATATCGTTTTCGCTGGGCATCTTTTCATCTTTGCCGTATTGGTTTTGGCGTATTTCCTTGATTAATGTATCGGTAATTTCTTCCCAGGTAACAGGTTTGCTTTTCATATTTTCCTCCATTGGCGCATCCTCACTTTATAGAAGGTATTATAGCAAGACGGCATGTCGTGTAACAAGAGGTACGGCTTTGGTTTAACATGAGTTTTACAAACGAAACATGGCAACTTTACAAACGCTGACTATGATGGCGTTGTTGAGCAGGATATCAGAAAAATGAATCATATGGAAAAAGGGAGCTTTTATGACAAAAAAAGAAATTACAACCATACTGGCAAGAGCCACAAAAGAAGAGGCGGTAAAGATCGCTGCGCCGGTCAGGGAGGCATACCCGGTTCAGATTATGAAACAGCCCCAGAAAACGCTGGTTATGGTGAAGGTGCGGGAGTCGATTCAAAGATCACTGTTTTATCTGGGCGAGGTGCTGGCCTGCGAATGCATGGTGATGGTGAATGGAGTGAAGGGGAGCAGCATTTTGGCAGGAGATGATTTTGATAAGGTGCTGGCGGCTGCCGTGATTGACGCCGCGTTAAACGGGCAGGTAAAGGAGAGCGCCGGGATTCTGACTAAACTGGAGGGGTTAAGAAAAGCCCAGGAGAAATCCCGTGCAAAACAAAATGCCAGGATACTGAAGTCGAAAGTAAACTTTCAGGTTATGGGGGAGGCGTAAGAGCATGGAATACTTAAAAGAAAAACCGCTGCAGCTGGCCTATGAGTTTGATTTTGTCCATGACGGCCAGCGGGTATTCCGCCAGATGTTAAAGGCGGAGTCTAATCCCGGAACGGTCGTATCGATCGCCGGGCAGGCGGAAAAGTTTTCGGAGAGGTTCGCACCGCTGTCCGCCATTGGCTGTACGCTTCTGGACAATGAACAGACCATGTACGTGGAAAAAAACCAGAATCTGCAGAATCTGCTTCACGATCTGACCCTGTGCGCCCCGGCTGCACTTGAGGAGGCGGATTACCTGTTCCTGTCTTCCGAGATGAACTACGGTTCTATAAAAGAAATCTTCCGGAATGTGAAGAGGGGAACCTATGCGGACCCGCAGGAATCGGCGACTTTGCTCATCCTGTGTGACCAGATAACAGGAGAACAGAGGATCGAGCTGACCGGCCCTGGAATTAAGGATACCCTGGAAGTGCCGGTTACCCTTTACATAAAAAATCTGATTCGTATCCGGCAGGAAATCCGTATGGAATATCCGCTGGGAATCGAATTGTTTCTGGTAACGCCCCAGGGCGATCTGATGTGCGTGCCCAGACTTTGCAAAATGGCGGAATAGGAGGAAGCAAAAAACATGGCATATGTAGCGGTTACCGGCGGACAGGAAGCGATTGAACAATCCCTGCGCCTGCTGGAGATATTTCGGAACAGCGAAGAAGATATCAGCGTGAAGAGCATACAGGAACACATGTCTTTGCTGATCGATAAGATCATGAGCGAGGCGGGGCTGTATTCCAGGGAATATACGGCCCTGGCGCTGAAACAATGTGAGGGCAGCGTGGAGGAGGCGGTATTTCTTCTGCGGGCTTACCGTTCCACCCTTCAGAGAGATTACTATTCGCTGCCGGTGGATATGGGAAGTATGCGTCTGATCCGGCGGATTTCGGCTGCTTTCAAGGATATCCCAGGCGGCCAGATTCTGGGGCCGGCTTATGATTATTCCCATAGGCTGCTGGATTTTTCTCTGCTGGATACGAAGAATGGAAGTGATGCGGATCATACCGCCGGTGCAGGCCCGGAAGACCCGGATGGAGCAGAAGACCCGGATAGTGCAAAAGACCCGGATAGTGCAAAAGACCCGAACACCGCGGAAGCGCCGGATATCATATGCTCCAGAGTGTCGGATCTGCTGCGGAGCGATTCGGTCCTTCAGGGGGCTGCATCGGATGATGATACCCCGCCCTTTGACGTCACCTGTAACCTGCTGACCTTCCCGGCCCCCAGAAGCGCCCGGCTGCAGACCTTTGCCAGAAGCGACGCCGGATTTCTGGGCGGCGTGGCCTACAGTTCCATGCGCGGTTACGGAGCGGTACATCCCACCGTATCGGAACTGCGGTGCGGATATGTGGAAATCTGCGTGCCCTATCTGCTGGATGAGAAGGAATGCGTCTGTATCGGCGACATACTCGTAACTGAGGTGGAGGCGCTGGTGCCGTCCAGCACCGAGACGGATGAGGATTTTGAGAAAATGACGCTGTCCGGCGGCTACGGCCTGATCTTCGGACGCAATGAGAATAAAGCGATCGCCATGGCCATCGCGGATGCCAGCCTTCAGACCACGGGGGACACCCCATCCCAGGATGAGGAATTCGTGCTGACCCATGGGGACTGTCTGGAAATGAGCGGATTCATATCACATCTGAAGCTTCCGCATTATGTAACCTTCCAGTCCAAGCTGGACCGGGTGAGGGAGAAGGAGAATACACATGATTGACGGAAAACACTATAATTTTGCCTTCCTGGATGAGGGCTCAAAACGGGAAATCCGCAGAAGTATCTTAAAGGCGGTGGCCATTCCCGGATATCAGGTTCCCTTCGGTTCACGGGAGCTGCCTATCGGAAGAGGATGGGGAACCGGAGGAATCCAGATTACGCTGTCCATTATCGGAAAGGAAGATGTGCTGAAGGTGATCGACCAGGGCAGTGATGAAAGCGTCAACGCGGTAAATATCAAGAAGCTGGTGCGGGAATGTACCGATGTAAAAATCACCACGGATTCCGAGGAGGCCAGTATCATCCAGAGCCGGCACCGGATTCCGGAGATTCCCATGCGAGGAGATCAGATCCTGGTTCTGCAGGTGCCGACACCGGAACCCCTTCGGATCGTGGAGCCAAGGGAAGCGGTGACCAAGCAGATGCATGCGGAGGCGGAGTACAGCGGCATGTGGCTCTATCTGTTTGAAGATCTGATCCGCTATGGGGAAATCAGTATCAGCTCAGAATATCCGGTCAGCGTCGAGGGGCGCTACATTATGAATCCCAGTCCGATTCCCCGCTATGACAATCCGAAATTAAATGACAGTGAGACGCTCTACCTGTTCGGAGCGGGGCGGGAGAAGAAGATCTACGCGATTCCGCCCCACACAAAAGTGGAATCCCTGTGTTTTGCGGACGTTCCCTTTAAAAAGGAAGATTTTGAGGGAAAGAGCTGCCGCCTGTGCGGCGCTGCCGGCGTGTATCTGGACGAGTTGATCGAGGAGGGGACCGGACGCAAGGTATATGAATGCAGCGATACCGGATTTTGCAGAAAGAGAAGAGAACGGAGGCGGCAGGATGGAACAATCAGTGCTTAAAGTCGAACATCTCACCGTGCGTTATGGAAGAACCTGCGAATATTGCAGAAACGGGGGAAAACTGGACAAAAATACATGTCCGCACTGCAAGACGGTCTGGGCCTGTAAAGACGTGAACATCGAGCTGTATGAGGGAGAGATCCTGGGTGTGGTGGGCGAATCCGGTTCCGGCAAATCCACCCTGATGAAAAGCCTGTATTTTGATTTCCCGGTAACGGAAGGCCGGGGTTACCTGCGGGATTATGAGGGCGGAGAGGAAGAAATCTTCAGCCAGAGCCTGCAGCAGAAAAAATTTATTAAGAATCACATCATGGGAATGGTGTACCAAAATCCCATGCTGGGACTGAAGATGGACTATTCAAGCGCCGGAAATATTGCGGAGAAATTGATCGCGGCGGGGCACCGGAATTACGCCCGGATGAACGACAGGGTAACCGAATTACTGGACGCGGTGGAGATTCTCCAGAGCAGAAAAAAAGAACCGCCGAAAAATTTCAGCGGCGGTATGCAGCAAAGAGTGCAGATCTCCAAAGCGCTGGCAAACAACCCGGCCATATTGCTGTTGGATGAAGTAACCACGGGACTGGATCTGTCGGTTCAGGCCAGAGTGCTGGAACTGATCCGTACGATCCGCCAGAAATTCCATATTTCCATGCTGTTAGTGTCCCATGATCTGGCGGTAATCCGTATGCTGGCGGACCGGACCATCGTTATGCTGGACGGCCGGATTATCGAACAGGGACTGACGGACCAGATTCTGGATGATCCCCAGCATCCCTACACCCAGCAGCTGGTGCATTCCCTATTATAAAAGAAAAGAGTGCAGTAAATGCGCCACAGGAGGTAAATATGACTGAACGAAGAATCAGAATTACGGGAGGCAAACTGATCACCCCGGATTCTGTGCTGGAAGGATACGACCTGCTGATACAAGGTTCCCGGATTGCCGGGATTCTTCCGGCGGATGAGGGGAAGATGCAGGAAACCGATCAGGTGATCGATGCCCATGGCGTGTATCTGATGCCAGGGATGATCGATATCCATTCGGATATGATAGAAAATCTGATCCAGCCCCGCTCCACTGCGCTGATGGACTTTGATATGGCGCTTGCGGAGTCGGAGCGGCTGCTTGCTATGTGCGGGATCACCTCCATGTTCCATTCAATCTCCATGTACCGGGAGGGAACCTGGGATGTGAAAGAGATCCGTAAAGCCTCCCAGGTCCGCAGACTGGCGGAACTGATCCGGCAGAAAAAACAGAGGCCGGGACTGATCCGCCATTACTACCATCTGCGGTATGAGATCGATAATCTGGAGTGCTATCCGCAGGTGGAAGAGATGATTGCAAATGGCATGACGGATCTGGTCTCTTTTATGGATCACACGCCGGGGCAGGGACAGTATCAGGATCTGTCGGTTTACCGGAAGCATCAGCCGGATGAGGGGAAAAACTTAACGGACCGGGAATTCCGACAGCTGGTGGAACAGGAACAACAGAAACCAAAGGCATCGCAGGAACAGTTAAAAGTCCTGGCGGATCTGGCCGCATCCAGAGGAATCGCCGTCGCCAGCCATGATGACGACAGTATCGGGAAGCTTAAGAGAAACCGGAAGCTGGGGGTCCGCATCAGTGAATTTCCCATTACGCTGGAGGTGGCAAAGGAAGCGGTACGGGAGGGGTATCTGACCGTGCTGGGAGCGCCAAATATCCTGCTGGGCGGTTCCCATTCCGGCAACCTGTCGGCCCTGCAGGCTATCCGGGAGAAGGCGGCGGATGTGCTGGTATCAGACTATTATCCCCAATCCCTGCTCTACGCCGTGTTTCTGCTAAACCGCCGGTACGCAGTTGCGCTGCCGGAGGCGGTAGCCTATGTCACGAAAAATCCGGCTGCAGCGGTTGGTATTGGTTCGGAGTACGGATCGCTGGAAACAGGAAAAAAAGCGGACATCGTGTTTGTGGACAGTTCCGGGGAATTGCCGGTTATTCAAAAGGTGATGGTTAACGGCAATCTGGTAGTGGACTGTATGAATACGGGAATGGAGTAAAAATGGGTTATATATTAAAAATAGAAGATCTGTCTAAAAATTTCTATCTACACGAACAAAAACAGGAGATCAGAAGCTGTAACCATATTTCCTTTGCGCTAAACAAAGGAGAATTCGTGGGAATCGTAGGAACCTCCGGAGCCGGAAAATCTACGGTGCTCCGGTGCATTTACAGAACCTATCTGGCCACAACCGGTAAAGTGCTCTATGATTCGCTGGCTTCCGGCCTGATTGATCTGGTGCGGGCGGATGAACAGACGATCATCCGTCTGCGCAAGGCGGAGATCGGATATGTCTCCCAGTTTCTGTCCACCCTGCCGAGGACCACGGCGAAACAGCATGTGATCGCAGGGGCCCTGGACGCGGGCTTTTCCCGGCAGGAAGCGGCAGAACGGGCGGAGGAAATGCTGCGGTATTTCCGGCTCAATGAAAATCTTTGGGATATTTATCCCAATACCTTCTCCGGAGGGGAAAAACTGCGGCTGAACCTGGCGCATGCTATGGTCAAGGCGCCGCGGCTGCTGCTCTTAGACGAGCCGACGGCTTCCCTGGATAATGACACGAAGCTTCTTGTGAAAGAACTGCTGACGCGGTTAAAGAAGGAAGGGACCTCCATGATCGGTATTTTTCATGATCTGGAATTTATGGAAGGGCTATGTGACCATATTTACAATATTTCCGGGGGAAGATTTACAGCAGAGCATTAGCGGGAACTAAATTTCACCTATACCTATGTGCGGGGAGACGCACAGACGGAGGAAAAATGTATCAGGCAGATATGCATATTCACACAACCGTATCAGATGGAAGCGAACCGCCGGCGGCGGTTTTACAGAGGGCGAAGAAACAGGGACTAACCCATCTGTCCTTCACAGACCACGATACCGTAAACGGCGCGTTTTTGTACGGAAGCCTGGCAGAAGGATACGGCATCCGGATCATTCCGGGGGTCGAACTCTCCGCCTACGACTATAAATACGACCGCAAAGTACATATTCTGGGCTATGCTTACACCCAAAGCGTACATATTGAGAAGTTGGGAAAAGAGACACGGAAAAAAAGGCAGGAAAATTGCCTGAAGCAGATCGAGATATTGAGAAAGCTGGGTTTTATGATGGAAAGGGAGGAGATTCAGGGGATGGCATGTGACTGCATCTATAAGCAGCACATACTGGATTATCTGCTCAGAACGAATCAGTCTGACTGTCTGTTCGGAAGGGTCTACCGGGAAATATTCAAAAACGGAGGGCCCTGCGATTTTGATATCACCTATCCGGAAGCGGAGGCTGCGGTGGAGGCGGTCAAGGCAGATCATGGATTTGCCGTGCTGGCTCATCCGGGGCAGCAGCAGAATCTGGATCTGGTTCCGGCTCTGCTGGAAGCGGGATTAGACGGCATCGAGTACCGGCATCCCTCAAACGGGCCGGAAGATATGCAGAGAATCCAGGCGCTTGCCGGCCGGTATCAGCTGATTCTCACCGGGGGAAGCGACTACCACGGGCGTTACGAGCAGACCCAGACCCGATTGGGCGCTTATCCGGCTCCGGATAAGAGCCGGATCTGGTTTGGAGATGAGGGGTAATATACCGTTACCTGGTACCCAACCAGATTATAAAAATTTACATACATCTAACTCCGACATGAAGAGGAATTCACACGGAACCATTACAATATGGCTTGTGTAAAACATGAAATAAAAAATGATGAAGGAAAATGAGGAGGTTTCAAATGAAAAAATTAATTGTAACGGCCTGCATGCTGGCAATGGTCATGAGCACCCTGACAGGATGCGTGAAGAAAACGCAGGAGAGCCCGTCCGAACCAGCTGCCGGTACCGTCCAGGGAGATGAATCTGCCGCCCAGGGAGAGGCATCCACAACCCAGCTGCCGGCCAATGAGACGCAGTCCGCGGCTGTGAACGAAAAAGAACTTAATATCTATACGGCTCTGGAGGATGAACAGGTTACGGATTATCTGACCGAATTCAAAGAGCAGAATCCCGATGTTACCATCCATATTACAAGAGATTCCACCGGAATCATCACATCGAAGCTGCTGGCTGAAAAAGATAATCCGATCGCCGATGTGGTATGGGGATTATCCGCTACCAGCCTGCTGGTATTAAAACAGAATGACATGCTGGAAGGGTATGCCCCGGAGGGTGTGGACCGTATCCTGCCTGAATTCAAGGATGCGGCGGAAGTGCCTGACTGGGTTGGTATCGACGCCTGGGAAACCGCCTGGCTGGTCAATAAAGAAGTATTAAAATCCAAAGGGATCGATACGGTGCCGGCTTCCTATGAAGATCTGCTGGACCCCAAATACGAAGGCCTGATTGCTATGCCGAATCCGGCGTCCTCCGGAACCGGCCTGCTGACCGTCAATGGAATTCTGCAGCTGATGGGAGAAGAAAAGGGTTGGGAATACCTGGACGCGCTGGATAAAAACGTAGCCGTCTACACACATTCCGGTTCCCAGCCTGCAAAAGAAGCCGCTTCCGGAGAATACGGGATCGGAATCTCCTTTGGCTACCGCTGCATCAACTCTGCTTCGGAAGTCGGACCGGAGATCGCGGAAGCTGTATTTCCAAGCGAAGGTTCCGGCTGGGATGTGGAGGCAAATGCCCTGATTAAAAAAGCGGATCAAAAAGAGATCAGCAAGACTTTCCTGGATTGGGCTATTTCCGACAATATTATGCAAAAATACGCGGAAAACTATCCGATTGTGGCGATCGGCGTGGGTAGCGGCGTACCGGAAGGATATGCGCAGAACCCGGTAGACCAGCTGATTAAGCCTATGGATTTTGAGAACCTGGCTAAAAACCGGGAAACTACTCTGGACGAATGGACATTGCGTTATGATGCCAAGAGTGCTCAGAAAGAATAAGGAGTTTTAGAGCATGAGTGTTGGATTAAGAGCGGAGGGTGTCAGCAAGACATTCCACAAAAACGTGGCACTGCACAATATACATCTTTCGGTGGACAAAGGCGAATTTGTATGCCTGCTGGGGCCGTCGGGATGTGGGAAGTCAACGCTGCTTCGGATCATGGCGGGACTGGAGGCTCCAAGCGACGGTAAGATCTACATAAACGACAGGGATGTTACCCATCTTCCCCCTTCCAAACGAAACTTTGGAATCATGTTCCAGTCTTACGCGCTGTTTCCGAATCTGACGGCCTTTGAGAATGTGGCTTACGGACTGCGGAATCAGAAGATCAGGGAGCGGGATATTACGAAGAGGGTGGACCGGCTGTTTGATATCATACATTTGTCAGATGCCAAGGGAAGAGTTCCGGCACAATTATCGGGCGGCGAGCAGCAGAGGGTTGCTCTCGCCCGAGCTCTTGCTCTGGAGCCGGACTTTTTACTGCTGGATGAGCCTTTGTCCGCGCTGGACGCGAAGGTACGCCAGGAACTGCGGCGGCAGATCTGTTCGATCCAAAAGCAGATGAAGCTGACCACCATTATGGTGACCCACGACCAGGATGAGGCGCTTACCATGGCCGACCGGATCGTGGTGATGAACAAGGCCAATATCATGCAGGAGGGAACCCCGGAAGAAATCTACGAGACTCCGGTAAACCCTTTTGTAGCCGATTTTATCGGTACGATTAACTTTATCGACAAAGAACGGGGCGAGCTCTATCAGTGGGGGCATTCTCCCCTGACCGCGGTCCGCCCGGAAAAAATAAAATTGAGCAAAAAGGCTATGCCCCAGGGAGTCTCTTCCGATATCTTGGACATCGAGTTCCGCGGCTCTTTTTACCGGATACTTATCAGAACCCGTCATGTAAACGATGATCTGACGCTCCATGTGGATGTCCCGTTTACGACATTCAAAGAAATGGAACTGAGGCGCGGCCAGCAGATCTATTTTTCCATACCGAGGGAAGGAATGCTTCACTTTGAGAAGGCATGACAGAGGATATCAAGTATGAAGAATTTAAAACGGAAATTAGAGAACATATCCATTGAAAACTTCCTGAAAGGCCTGATCCTTTACTCGGTTCTGGTATTTCTAATCATTTTCCTGGTATTTCCGCTGGGAACCCTTTTTGTGAGAGCATTTCAAAGACCCGACGGCAGTCCGGCAGGCTTTGAACAATTCGCCCGGTATTTCACGAATCCGGCCATGCTGCAATCCGTCGGAAACACTTTTTTTGTGGCGATTGTCTCGACCCTTGTATCCGTCGGCCTGGCCTTCCTGTTTTCTTACAGCTTAAGCAGGAAAAATATAAGATTTAAAAATTTCTTCCGTTATATCGGCATGGTGCCGATCTTCGCGCCCACCATGCTTTTAGGTATCGCCCTGATCTATCTGTTTGGCAATAAGGGGATACTGACCGCGGCCGGCCTGGGAATTCCCCTGTACGGAAAGGTCGGCATCATTATAGCGGAAAGCATCTACTGCTTTCCCGTGGCCACTACCATCCTGATGGTGGCTTTCTCCGGAGCGGATAACCGGTTATATGAGGCGGCGGACAGTATGGGCACCTCCGCCTGGCGGAAGATGATTACCATCACGATCCCCAATGTAAAGTACGGGCTGATCAGCGCGCTGTTTGTGTCCTTCACCTACAGCTTTACGGACTTCGGAGCTCCCTCCGTCGTAGGAGGCAACTATAATGTGCTGGCCACCGATGTCTACAAGCAGGTGGTGGGACAGCAGAATTTCAACATGGGCGCGGTGGTGGGGATCGTGCTGCTGTTCCCGGCGGTGTTATCCTTTGCGGTCGACCGGATCACCAGCAGCAAGCAGAACGCATCCATCAGCTCCAAGGCTGTCCCTTACGTAATCAAACCCCACAAAACCTCGGACCGCCTGGCAGCAGGATTCTGCTGGCTGATTACGGCGGCTATGCTGCTATTCTTTGGAGTCGCCTTGTTTGCGTCTTTAATCAAGCTCTGGCCCTATAACCTGACTTTGACGTTAAAGAATTACGATCTGACACGGGTGGCGGCGGGCGCCGGAACCGCAGCATTTCGAAATTCGGTGCTGATTGCCCTGGCAGCGGCGGCGATGGGTACGGTGGCATGTTTTCTGACCGCCTACATGACCGAACGGATACAGAAATTTCCAAAAACCAGAAAACTTACCTATTTTCTCGGCATTACCCCGCTGGCCATACCGGGAACCGTGGTAGGGCTTAGCTATATCCTGTTTTTTAACGCTTCCTGGTTTGGAATTCCCTTTACTTCCTATGCGCTTCAAAGTCCGTTTTACGCTCTGTACGGCACGATCTGGATCGTGATATTCGCGGACATCATCCACTTTTTCTCCGTTCCCTTCACCACCGCGGTCACATCCCTGAAGCGTCTGGACAAAGAGTTCGAGACGGTGTCGGAATCCATGGGGGTGCCTTTTTACCATACATTGGGCAGAGTGATCATTCCCCTTTGTCTGCCTGCTATTATTGAAATGTTCGTTTACTATTTCGTAAACGCGCTGGTTACCGTATCGGCGGTGGTATTTATCTACTCCGCCCGGGTACCTCTCGCGGCTGTTGCGATCGTGAATCTGGAAGGGGCGGGAGACACTGCTCCTGCCGCCGCGATGTGTATGCTGCTGTTATTTATCAATCTGGGGGTCCGCCTGATCTACGAGGCCATTCGCCGTCATCAGGAAAAGAAGGGGCAGCGCCCGTAAGCCGGCCGGCTCAGGAAAAGAAGAGTCAGCGCCTGTAAGAATACCAGTAAAAGCAGCTGACCAGGCCGGCGCCGCCGGCCAGATTGCCAAGGGATACGCTGATAAGATTTTTTATACCGTTCATCACAGTGAGGGAATCAAAGGATACCCCGGACGATAACGCGGCCTGCGCATAACCGGGATCGGCCGCGGCCAGCAGACCGGCCGGTATAAAATACATATTGGCCACGCTGTGTTCAAAGCCACAGAGGACAAAGACCAAAATCGGCAGATATAACGCTGCGATTTTTCCGGTGACGGATACCGACCGGTAGGTCATCAGAACCGCGACACACACCAGGATATTGCACAGAATGCCAAGCACAAATGCCTGCGGGATGTCTAACGCGCATTTGGCCGCCGCGGTCCGGATCGTGGTTACGGCCGCCTGAGAACCGAAGAGGTTTAGCTGCCCGCTGACTGCGATCAGAAAGGCAGTAAACAGGGAACCCAGCAGATTTCCCAGATAAACGACCGCCCAGTTACGAAGCATACCCCCAATCGGAATCTGCTTTTGCAGTGCGCCGATCATGATCAGGTTATTACCGGTAAAGAGTTCGCTGCCGGCCATAACTACCATTATAAGCCCCGCGGGAAACACCAGACTGCTTAACAGTCTGGCCAGCGCGGGGTTTTCTATTGTACTGGATACGGTATTGGAAGCCACGGCTCCGACGGAGATAAAGATCCCGGCCAGGATACCCAGCGCCAGAAGCTTTCCGCAAGGCATAGATACCTTTGTCTTACCGCTTTCTATTATTTGGTTCAATGTTTCAACGGATGAATGCATGGAAGTCTCTCCTCATTTACAGATACTGTTATTTAATAAAATACCAGAAAAGGGTGGAGGTGTCTATTGGGATTTCATGAGATATGATATAATAGTCTGCAAAGATTATCATTATTAAGCTGGAAAGGATGGGATGACGGATGGGATTCACAGAGAAAAAGGCGGAGGAGCTTTTGTTCAATCCATTTACCAAGATCGGGAGGGAATGGATGCTGATTACCGCCGGAAACGAGGATAAATTCAATACGATGACTGCCAGCTGGGGCGGAGTAGGCGTATTATGGGGAAAGAATACGGTTACCGTTTATATCAGAGAGAGCAGATATACGAAGGAATTTGTGGATGCCGGCGATAAGTTTACGGTGGCGTTCTTCGGGGAAGCTTACCGGGAAGCCCTGAACATCTGCGGCAGCGTATCGGGCAGAGATGAGGATAAAGTGAAACGGGCCGGACTGACGCCCCTCTTTCTGGATGGGACGGCCGCGTTTGAAGAGGCGGATATGATTTTTGTATGTAAACGTCTCTATCACGCGCAGATGCCTCCGCAAAACTTTGACGAGAAGGAAAATGATGAAAAGTGGTATCCTACAAAGGATTATCACACCATGTACATCGCTGAAATTCAGAAAGTCATGATCCGTGATCAGACAGTAGAATAAAGGTACTTTGAAAATACCCCGGAAGCAGATCTGCCGGCAGTCAGGAACACACAGACGGCCGCAGATCCGATTCCGGGGGATTTTTATGAGATCTGTATTATGATACAAAGTGGTAATGGGCAAGACTGCACCTGAAAATTTACCTGATGTAAAGTGAAAATTTCTGGATTCCGGGGGACTCAAGGGTTAAAATAAGACATACCTGTCAAGGGAAGGAGCTTTGCATGAAATTTTATCAGAATATACAAAAGCTAAGAAAAGAAAAAGGTATGTCCCAGGAGCAGCTGGCTGAACAGCTGGGGGTATCCCGACAGACCATATCCAAATGGGAGAGCGGGGCTGTATGCCCCACGCTGGACCGGATGCAGGAGCTGGCCGCTCTGTTCGGTATCCCTCTGACCCAGCTTCTGGGGGAAGCCGGGGACGGAACCGAACAGGAACGCATCCAGGAATATGAAGAACAGATCCGCCGGCTGAAAGAGCAAAAAAAGCTGCATACGGCACTGGCACTGACAGCCGCCGCGGTATTCCTGATCCTGGCAGGCCTGTTTGTGTTATTGTTCTTTAATATCCGCAGTATCAACCAGAGAATCGACAGACTGGATCAGCAGATCAGCAGTATCACCTCCGATGTTACGGGACAGATCCTTGGCATCAAAAACGATCTGGAAGAGTCGGCAAAAAAGCAGGAAAGCCTGATCGCGGACTACGAGATAAAGCCAACCGGTCTGAAGCTATCCGATCATCAGCTAACCCTGAAAATCACAGTAACCCCTAAAACCTATATAGAGGGAACCAACGCCGAATTCCTGCTCCATGGAATCCGGGAATATTCTGCAGGGGCCCTTTACGAAAATGGCTGCTTTGCTGCAGAACTCCCTATCGCAGATGATGAAACGTCCCTGAAGTTTCAGATCAATTTTATTAACGAAGGAAAAATCAGCAGTGAATTCCTCGACATAGAAGATGTAGTCCATACATTTATCATGCCGGTGGGAGGAGTGGATGACCTGACTATTACAAAATCCGGTCAGGGAATCAAAATTGACGGTACAGCCGCTGCCACGTTTACTCCTATCTATGAATATAGTGGGAACGACTCTCCCCGTCCGTTAAATTATCCCGTATCCGGCAAGATCCTTGTCATACAAAACGGCCGTACGGTCCTGGAAAAAACCCTGGACATCAACCCTGAAGACTACAAGGAAAGCGTAATGAGTGACTGCTATATCTACGCCCAATTTCAGGACCAGCTAAACGACTGCAGCACCGGAGAAACGATCCGTATTTTAAGCACCCTGACAGATAATTATGGAAACATCCGGCAGGCAGAAGTGTGTACTTATATTGTACCGTAAGGTTCTCCAAAGCCTGTACTGTAAGGTCCCCCAAAACCCCAGTAGACAGAATCCGGGAAAACTATTACAATAAAGAGCAATAGAAAACTTTTTGGATAGCAGATACGGCAGAGGAGAATGTATGGAGGAATTAAGGCTGGTATTACAGGATATAATGAATATAGATTTGATACAGGTGACCATGAGCGGCGCCAGGAATCCGGATGGCTGTGTGAAGATAAAGATGCGGCCGATGCTTCGGCGGGACCAGGTGTATTTTCAGGCGGAAGAATTCCGGAATAACCAGGTGTTCCATCAGAATCTGGAGACGGATCAGGCGGCGGCCTATGTGATGGAGAAAATGGAGCATCATTTTAAGCAGCTGCAGGCGGAGACAAAGCGGGAGAACGTGAATGTCCTGGTCAGTAAAAAAGGCAGGGTGAATGTAAAACGGCAGCGCCTTAAGCAGGCAAAAGAGCAGGGAGATCTGTCTCATAACCGCAAGAAACAGTATGTGCTGCCGGAGGGGACGGCGGTTCCTTTTCTGGTGGATCTGGGCGTCATGACCCGGGAAGGGGCTGTGGTAAAAAGCAAATACGATAAATACCGGCAGATCAACCGGTTCCTGGAATTTATCCGGGATGTGCTGCCGGAGCTTCCGAAAGGACGGCAGCTTACGATACTGGATTTTGGGTGCGGAAAATCTTATCTGACCTTTGCCATGTATTATTATCTGAAAGAGCTGGAAGGATATGATATAAGGATTATCGGATTGGATCTGAAAAAAGAAGTGATTGACCGCTGCAATCAGTTGAGCAGACAGTATGGATATGACAAATTGGATTTTTTGACCGGGGATATCGCGGATTATGAAGGGGTATCTGAGGTGGATATGGTGGTTACCCTTCATGCCTGTGACACGGCGACGGATTTCGCGCTGGCCAAAGCGGTCCGGTGGAACGCAAAGGTTATTTTATCGGTGCCCTGCTGCCAGCATGAGCTGAACGGGCAGATCAGGAGCGATGTTCTGGAGCCGCTGTTTCGGTACGGGATTATTAAGGAGCGGATCGCCGCGCTGGCGACGGACGCGCTGCGGGCAGAGCTTCTGGAGCAGCAGGGGTATCGGGTGCAGATGTTGGAGTTCATCGACATGGAGCATACGCCGAAGAACTTGTTGATACGTGCCGTGAAAACGCGTAAAATGGAAGACAGCCGGCAGCGGTATGAGGCGTGCCGGGATTTTCTGGGGGTCCATCCTTCTTTGGAAAGGTTGCTGTGTGAACAATCTGAAGTGAAGGGAAAGATCAAATGAAGAATTTACTGATTCGGATCGTTGTGCTGCTGCTGGTGTTTGCAGGAGGAGTCGTTGCGTTCAGCAGTATTTTAGATAAAGGAAATACCGGCCTGACGGCCGAGATGTCGGCGGCCACGCTGCCTGTGGCGTATACGGAAGTAGAGGGCATGCAGGTGAACCGTATGCAGGGCTATACTCAGGAGATGGACGCGAATTATGTCCGGGATTCCATTACACCGCTGCCGCAGGACCGGAAGCTTACCGTTTTGATCCGGGAATACGGCAATGCGATACGTAATCTTACCTATGAAGTGCGCAGCATTGACACCACCCGCCTGGTGGAAGATACGCAGGTGACGGACTTTTCCCAGAGTGACGGATATTTCCGCGTGGTTCTGCCGATCAAAGACCTGTTAGAGCAGGGACAGGAATATATATTGAAACTGATCGTGGAGACAGAGGACGCCACGGTAGATTACTATACCCGTATCGTCTATGACGAGGAGATGCACGCAAAGGACTGCGTTGACTTTATGCAGTCTTTCAGTGACGCCACTTTTGAAAAAGAGGAGGCGGATTTTGACATATCAAAATATCTGGAACCGAATTCCCAGGGGGACAATTCCACGTTTCAGCATGTGACCATTCACAGTAAGCTGTCCCAGGTGAACTGGGGGGAAATGGAAGTAAAACGGGCCGGCGAAGCGGAAGTATCCATAAAGGAGATCAGTCCCACCGCCACCTCCGCCGTATTGCAGTATACGGTGACCGCCCCGGATGAAAATGGCAAGTCGGAGAGTTACCATGTATCCGAGTTTTTCCGGGTACGCTATACGCAGGACCGGATGTACCTGCTTGACTATGACCGGACCATGGAGCAGGTGTTCGACCAGGAGGGAGCCCAGTTCGGGAAACAGTCGATCTATCTGGGAATCCGGGATAGTGAGATAGACTTTAAGACAAATGAAAAGGGAGATAAGATCAGCTTTGTCCAGGAACGGGAGATGTGGCAGTACGACCAGACCGAGGATAAGATGTCGCGGGTGTTCAGCTTTTATGACGGGAAAGACCAGCGGGCTTCCTATGACCAGCATGAGATCAAGATCATAGATGTGGATGAAGAGGGAAATACGGACTTTATGGTCTATGGCTATATGAACCGGGGGCGGCATGAGGGTAAATCCGGCGTTTGCGTCTACAAGTTCAGCAGCGTATCGAATACGATTGAGGAGACGGCTTTTATCAGCAGCCCCAAATCCTTTCAGTTATTGGATCAGGATGTGGGCGTCCTTTCCTATGTAAATAAAGCGGGAAAATTGTTCCTGATGATCAACGGCAGCCTCTACCAGATCGATCTGGCATCGGGAAGCTGTCAGACGCTGGCTTCCGGTATCAAAGAAGGCTGTTACAATGTGTCGGGGGATAACCGGCTGTTCGCCTGGCAGGAACAAAACGACCCGTATCACTCCACCAGTATTACCGTCATGGATCTGGAAAACGGGTTCCATCATACGGTAAATGCCGAAGAGGGGGAATATATCCGGGCGCTTGGATTCGTGGATACGGATTTTATGTACGGAGCTGCCAGGCAGGAAGATCTGGAGACGGAAGTGACCGGGAATGTCCTGTTCCCGATGTACCGGCTGGTGATTCTGAATGAGGAAGAAGGCCAGAAGGGCGCGATCGCCAAGGATCTGAACTATGGGGATTCCGGTCTGTATATATCCGATGCGGCTGTCTCCAACAACAGGATTACCCTGTACCGGGTAGAACGAAGTGCGGGCGGATACACCCGGACAGATGAGGACTATATCATGACCAATGCGGCGCAGGAGGAACAGAAGGTCAATGCCGGCAGCTATGTGTCGGAATTAAAGGAGACGGTGTATCAGATCTCCCTGCTGTGGCCGGTGGAAAATACAAAGCCCAAGCTACTTCACCCGAAGGAGGTACTGTTTGAGGATTCCAGGGAAGTAGTGCTGGAAGAAGCCGCGGATCCCAGCAGCCGGTTTTATGTCTACGGAAGAGGCCGCCTGCAGGCCGTATATGCGGAAGCGGGTCCGGCTATCCGTCAGGCGGATGAGATCATGGGCGTCGTGGTTGCGGATAATCAGAAATACGTATGGGAACGGGGCAACCGTAAGCTTCGGACTAAGCTGGCCGATCTGTCCGCGGAGACAATCGAGGAGGGTAAAACCAGTCTTTCCGTATGCTTGGATGTGATGCTGAAGAGGCATGATATCTATATCAATTCCCAGGAATTTCTTAACAGCGGCCAGTCGACGGTGGATATACTGAACGAGCAGCTGGAAAACCGGGCGGTGGATCTGACCGGGTGTTCCCTGGAAGAGACCTTTTACTATATCAGCAACGGCGCGCCGGTGCTGGGCATGATCGATGGAACCAATGCGGTGCTGATTATCGGGTACGATGAGGTAAGCGTAAGTTATCTGAATCCGTCCGGCGGATCCATTGAGAAAAAAGGATTAAAAGCATCTTCTGAAATGTTTGAGGCTGCGGGGAATGTATTTATCAGTTATGTGAAATAATAGAACGCAGAGGAATTCAAACCCGGGACCGTTCGGTTAGGAGGAATCGGGATGGAAATCGTAAAGTTGATAAATAATTCAGGAATAATGAAAAGAGGATAACTGATATGGATGAAAGAATCAAACAGCTGGCCCGGAATCTGGTCCGGTATTCCTGCAAGGTGAAGGAAAATGACAAGGTCTATATACATTATATCGGAGAAGACACGGAAGATCTGGCCCGGGCGGTCATCAAAGAGGTGTATGAGGCGAAGGGAATCCCATTCGCCCATTTCACAGGACAGCGGGTCCAGCGGGAGATCCTGTTGAACTGTACGGAAGAACAAATGAAACTGATAGCTGAGGTGGATGCGCTTGAAATGTCCAAAATGGACTGCTATATCGGAATCAGAGGCTCTGCCAACTCATCGGAGCTGGCGGATGTGCCTGCGGAGAAAATGAAGCTGTATGAGAAACTGTATTCCACTCCGGTGCACCATGAAATCCGGGTCCCCAAAACCAGATGGGTGATTCTGCGCTATCCAAACGCGTCCATGGCCCAGCTTTCCAATACCAGCACGGAAGCCTTTGAAGACTTCTATTATAAAGTCTGCAATCTGGATTATTCCAAAATGCTTGCAGCCATGCAGGAACTGGTAAAACTGATGAATCGCACCGACCGGGTGCGTCTCACCGGTCCGGGGACGGATCTGAGCTTTTCCATCCGGGATATTCCCGCGATTCCCTGTGCCGGAGAGATGAATATCCCGGACGGAGAGGTGTTTACCGCGCCGGTCAGGGACTCGGTAAACGGAAAGATATCCTACAATACCCCTTCGCCTTATCAGGGATTTACCTTTGAAAATGTCTGTCTGGAATTCAAGAACGGGAAAATCATCAACGCCACGGCCAACGATACCACCAGAATCAACCAGATCTTCGACACGGACCAGGGCGCCAGATATGTGGGGGAATTCGCCATAGGGGTGAACCCTTATGTGCTGGAACCCATGAAGGATATACTGTTTGATGAGAAGATCATGGGCTCCATCCACTTTACGCCGGGCAACTGCTATGAGGAAGCGCCAAACGGCAACGAGTCCGCGATCCACTGGGATCTGGTTCTGATCCAGAGGCCGGAGTACGGAGGCGGAGAGATCTATTTTGACGATATGCTGATCCGAAGGGACGGCAGATTCGTGCTGCCTGAGCTGGAGTGCCTAAACCCGGAAAATCTGATGTAGAAAAAGCTTATACCGTCTTGAAAATCTGATGTTTATATTTATTCAGCGCAAACATCAGAATGAGGCCAAGGATACCGCAGCATGCCACTTCCCCGATTCCCACAGTCAGCATCATAAATGGGATCGGTAAAAGGATCTGATATCCGTAGCGAAGGATAAAGGGTACGATCAGGATATTAGCAAAGATCGGCGGGAGGGGCACCAGATAGCGGTGTTTGCGTAACAGGTAGGACCCCACGGCTCCGATCAGGGTAGCCAGACTGCCGAAAAGGATGTCGGGGAGAATGGAACCGGCCAGAATATTACCGAGCAGGCAGCCCACAAACAGTCCTGGTATGGCGGCTGGGGTGAACATGGGAAGAATGGTCAGAGCTTCCGAGATGCGAAACTGGACCTGCCCGAATCCAAACGGGGCGAATACGAGTGTCAACACGACATAGACAGCGGCTATCATAGCCGCCTGGGTGATGAATAGTACCTTTTTGTTTTTCATTTTTAATCTCCTTTAGTTTTGTTTTACGTGTGGAAGGTCTCGAACACACGGGTTAGTTGCCGTGAATCCTTAGTATTAATGAGGATTTGCGGCTTTTTTAGTATAACAGGAAAAAGGGAAAAGTCAAGAGAGGACTCTACTTTGTTTGGCTTAGCTTTTGGGGAAGGAAGATAACGGATTGGGACGGGATAAGGGAAATGTGGGTGTCAGGGATTGAAGGTGTGAAACAGGTGAATACCGTAAGGCCACAGGGTATCCCATGGAAAAACGATGCGTTCCGATAAGAGTAAGAGAAAAGAGGGAAGCCATTGAAAATGTTGCAATATGACGCAGGGAGTGCTATTATATATAATATAAAAGGTGTTACCGAATATACGGTTAGCCCAAGAAAATAGTTTAATCAAAAATGACCGCTTGTTTTCTCAGGACAGGGCGGTCATTTTTGTGATTTATGATTGCTTCCTATGGCATATCCAAGTCCAAAAGCTGTCAGTATAAGACTAATTACAGCAATCAGACCTTCCAACGTCAACATAAGCAAAACCCTCTTTCGTACAAATTTCTTATGTAGAACATAAGATTTCTATATTAACAGAGGGTCACAGTCCCTCTGAAAGAGGGCTAACCGCATACCCGATATTGGTAACACCGTGATTATTATAACAAATGAATATGGTAAAAACAAGAGCAGTACGTATGTTAAAGAAGCCTAAAAAGGGCAAAGGAAAAGATGTAAAACAGAAACATGATAGAACGGTTATTGATCAACTATGGGTGCCAATAAGCATTATAAATGTCTATTGGCACTTATTATATTATAGATTAGATTGACTTAACTTTTGGTGAAGGAAGATAACGGGGAGAAGAAGGCAGATAAAGGATTGGGACAGCAATCAAAGCGTAACAGCTAAGAATTGACAAACAGAGAAAAAAGTAATACTATATACTTAATAAATTTTATTAAGAAAGAGAGACGGACAGACCATGAGTTACAAGGGAACCCCTTCAATTCTAAAATCAGTAAACCGGCAGTTGGTGGAAGAATATGCCAGGTCCTGTGACATGACCACGAAGCCCCAGATTGCGGCGGCTACGAATCTGAGCCTGGTGACGGTGACAAAGATCGTGAACGCCATGGTGGACGAGGGAATCCTGCAGGAATGCGGTACGGCAGATTCCACAGGAGGACGCCAGGCCGTGTGTTACCGCATCAATCCTATGGCAAACTACTTTATATGCATCAATCATACCGAGGAGGAGTTTACCTGTGCGATGGTGGATGCTGCGGGTTCGGTAGTCAGACAGGAAAAACTTCATCTTAAGGAATCCGGTACAGACAAACTGTTTGAAAAATTATGTGACGCGATTGATTCATTTGGCGGAAAAAACGGGGGACAGGCTCCGAAGGCCATAGGGATCGGACTGCCCGGCGTGACCCATGAAGGCAAGGTGAGCAGTATTCCCCGTATACCGGACTGGGAAGATTATCCGCTGGCGCAGATGCTGGTGGAGCGTTATCCGGATACGTCCGTATTGTTGGAAAATGATATTAACTTAGCCGCGCTGGGATTACACCGGCGGCGGTACAAGGGAAAATTCCGCAACCTGATTTTGATCTACCTGGAGAGAGGAGTGGGGGCGGGGCTGATCATAAACCGGCAGCTGTATCAGGGCAAATCCCATTTCGCGGGAGAGATCGGGTATCTCCCTGTATTCCGCAAAGGAATGTCTGCACCGGTTATGATGGAGCAGGCCGTGAGAAAGGTACAGGATAGGCAGGAGCTGGTCGGGATCGTAAAGGACTGTCTGGTAAATGTGGTCTGCATATTTAATCCGGAGGCTGTGGTGCTGTGCGGGAGAGGGATGAATCAGGAGGACGCGGACGGAATCCGAAAGTATGTGTCGGATACGCTGGGCGCTGCCAATACGCCGGAGATATCTACCTTATCCGATCTGAGTAAATACTGTATCGAGGGTCTGATCCATATGTGCAGGGAACGTACCGGGCATGGCTATGCCATAGCCAGGACGAACAGGAGGGAGATATGATGGAGAGACTTATCCTGTCTGTGGATGGCGGTGGAAGCAAGACCTGTTTTTTGGCGGCGGCGCCGGATGGGAGTCCCCGATACCGTGCCGAAGCAGGAGCTACCAGCCATAAGTCCGTAGGACGCCGGAAGGCTTCGGCCAACCTTCATGAGGGGCTGTGCGCGCTGAAACAACAGGGATTGGACAGAAAATCGCTAATGGTCAGCGTCTTCGGCCTTTCCGGATGCGACACCCCCGCGGACCGGGAATTTCAGATGGAACTGCTGAGAAAAGAGGGGTTTCGGGAAGATAACACCATTCTTTGTAATGACGCGGTTCTGGCGCTGTATGCCCAGTGCCTGCCTCCCGGCATCGTGGTGGTGGCGGGAACCGGTTGTATCTGTGTAGGAATCGATGAGAACGGGCAAATGCACCGGGTAGGCGGCTGGGGCTATGATTACAGTGATCTGGGCGGGGGACAGTGGATGGGGGCTGCTGTGCTTAGCCAGGCGCTGCTGTACTGCGACGGGTGCCGAAGCTATGATCCTGTTTTTGACGCGGTGATGGCTTCAGCCGGAGTATCCGATACAAAGGAATTGCGCTGGTGGGCGGCGGATATCAAAGATCAGACCACAGTAGCGGCATTGGCCCGCACCGTATTTGAGACGGACTCCCCTTTGGCGGGGGAGCTGTTGGAGAAAGGCGCCGGACTGGTGGCGCTCCAGGCGGCGGGGCTTCTGAAGGCGATACGTAATGAGGGACAGGGGGATTACCGTGTCGTTTTGGCAGGAGGACTATTTCACAGTGAAGCTTATCACAGGGCGGTAGTCAGTCAGTTATGCCGGCTGGGCGGAGTCCCGCCTGCGGATATTGTAAAGCTCGCACACCCGCCGGTGGAGGGCGGAATCCGGCTGGGCGCTCAGTTTTTGTCCAAACAGAAGGATGCCCGGTGAAGCGCATAACGATGCGGAGCTGATTAAGCGGTAATGGAAAGGAGAGGGTGATTTATGGATAAGGAACTAAAATTACGGGAAAAACTGGTCTATACGGGCGGCCTGATGGGGCAGAACATGATTTATAATTTCATGAGCACCTACATTATGTTCTTCTTCACGGACCTTCTGGGAATTACTCCGGGAGCGGCTACCGCGATCGTGGTGGCCGCCAGCCTGTGGGATGCCGTCAATGATCCGATGATGGGGGCGATCGCGGACAAAACACGCAGCCGCTGGGGGAAATTCCGTCCCTATCTGCTGTTCGGGCCTGTGTTCATCGGCATTACCACAGTATTATGCTTTACGGATTTTCGACTGGGCACCTCTGCGGTAGCGGTGGCAGCGATCTGCTATGTCCTCTGGGGAATGTCGTATACTGTGTGCGATATACCGATTTGGGCATTGTCCAGCGTGGCGTCTAAGAACCCGGACGAGAAAAATCAGCTGGTTACTCTGGGGAAAATCGGGGGAACAGTGGGGACCGCCATCGTCACGGTGTGCGGTATCATGCTCATCAAAGCGTTCGGGACGGAACGGGAAGCGGGAGCCTACACCGGCGCCGCTCTGATTCTGGCGGTCATCGGGGGATTGCTGATGATCCTTACGAGCCTGGTTATGCGGGAGAGAATCCGTCCGGACAAGGAAGCGGTGCCGATCCGGCAGAATCTTCGGACAATCACCAGGAATAAGCCGTTAAAGCTCCTGATGATATCTCTATTAATTGTAAACCTGGTCAATAATCTGCGGCAGGTCACACAGATGTATTTTGTCGTTTATGTGTGGGGAGATTCCGGCCAGCTGATCAACGTGGGGATCAGCCTGATCATCGGCATGTGCCTGGGGATGGCCGTCTCACCCAAACTGCTGGCCCGGTTTGAAAAACGGGTGGTATATATGTGGGCCTGTATCCTGGGCTTTATCTCCAGTAGTCTGCCATTTTTTGTGGCCGGCGACAGTATTTTGACCGCGTTACTCTTTCTGGGTGCCAGCTTTGCGTTTACGGGCGTCACTACGGTATCCAGCACTTCCATGCTGATGGACGGCATCGATTATTCGGAATGGAAGCTTGGGTTCCGGGGGGAAGGGCTGGTATTCTCCATGAACACGCTGTTGAATAAATTCAGCGCAACCCTGGCGAAGGGAATCTTAGGGCTTGGCCTGGTACTGATGCATTACGTGGAGAACCAGCCGGTGACGGCAACCACCCAGTGGGGATTCAGCTTCATGATGTATCTGGTCCCGGGTATCTGTTTCCTTATCTCCATGATTCCCCTGTTCTTTTATAAGATCAGCAAGGAGGAAAAAGACGCGATCAGCGCGATGCAGAAGCAGAAATATCAGGAATTTTAAATTTAAAAAGGAGGAAATCAAAATGGAAGATACCGCTATTCAATCACTTCTTCGCGCGCCCGAAATAGATCAATGCAAAAAGGTACTGTGCATACAGCCCCATCCCGACGACAATGAGGTGGGTATGGGAGGAATTATCGCATATCTGGTTAGGAAGGGATGTCAGGTAGATTATCTCACGGTAACGGATGGCCGGCTGGGTGATATGTCGGGGAACTATAAGCCGGAGGAACTGGCGCGCCTTCGCAGGGAGGAGACGGAGGCGGCCGGGCATATTCTGGGCGCGGAGCAGTTTTATTATCTGGACCTAAAAGACGGCGCCTTGAATGACATCCCGGGGCTGGCCGGACAGATCGCGGAGCTGGTGCGCCAAAATCAGTATGATACCCTGTTCTGCCCGGATCCATGGTCATACTATGAGGCGCACTGGGATCACGTGGTGACAGGGCGGGCGGCTGCCCAGTCAGCCATCAGCTGCAGTCTGGCCGCCTACCCGGAGGGGACTTCCACGCCTGCTTGCGAGCTTTCCGGAGTGGGATTTTATTTTACATCCGCACCCAACACGGTGGTGGATATCACGGAACTGTATGAGTTGAAATTTGAAGCCATGGCAGCGCACAAGACGCAAATGCCATTGCAGATAGTATCCCTTTATCATACCTATTTTGCCATGAAAGGCCGTCAGCTGACTGGAAGCGAGGCCATAGGAGAGGGTGTGAAGATGCTGGCGCCGCTGCACTTGCATTGTTTTACGGAAGCACAGAGTATCCTATGATACTGCAAAATGAAGAGCAGACGGAGGGGTGACGTGATGCTTAAGAAATTGGGAACTATATTGCTGCGAGTTATTTTGGGTGTGCTGGCTGCTGCACTGATAGTTTTTGGGGTGATCGGGATACGGGATTATCTGTGGCATCTTCTGGTGGCGGGCATCCTGATCCTGATACTGGATATCTTCTGGGGCCGGATGGGAAGAGAAAGCGCCGCCCGGATATTTCGGACGCTGCGGACGCTTATGTTAGTCCTGGTATTGATGTGGGCGGTATTGGACGGCGTGATGATCGTGATGAATATTAGGGCAGCAGGTTCAAATGCCGATGCGACGGCAGAGTCCACCATGGTGGTGCTGGGAACGGATGTAGACGGGGAGGAGCCGGGCGATCTGCTGAGACTCCGGCTTGAGACGGCTGCCGCGTATCTAAAGGAACATCCGGATATGCCTGTTATAGTCACAGGATGCGGGCGGGGAGAGCATACGGAAGCAGAGGTGATGAACCGTTTTCTCATAGCTTCGGGAATAGCGGAGGAACGCATTTACCAGGAACCAAAGGCGCAGAGCACACTGGAAAATTTTACATACTCAAAAGAAATAATCAAATCCAATGGACTGCCACAGGATATGCTGGTAGTTACGAATAATTATCACCAATGGCGGGCCTCTCTCTACGCGGAAAAGGCGCAGGTATCTACTCACCGGTTGTCCGCGCCGACGACCGGATATATGCTGTTTCCTTTGTCGGAACGGGAAAGGTATATTATTCTGGTGGAGGAATGGCTTGGGATCAGGGTGGATGTTGTAAATAAGTACGGGGTCACTGTGTAGGGAACATATAAACCTGGTGACGCGAACGACGGGAAAGAAGGAATTGCAATTCCAAAACAAAAGTGTTATTATAACTATAGAAAGTGCTACCGAATATACGGTTAGCCCAAGAATATGTGGTTTAAAAAATAACCGTTAAGTTTCTCAGGACCGAGCGGTTATTTTTGTGGTTTATGATTGCTTCCGATGGCATATCCAAGACCAAACGCTGTCAGGACAAGGCCGATGACAGCGATTAGACTTTCCAGTGTCAACATTTGCAACACCCTCTTTCGTATAAATTCCCTAATCACAAGTGAAGAGGGTTTTTATGTAATCAGAGGGTCACAGTCCCTCTGTCAGAGGGCTAACCGCATACCCGTTATTGGTAGCACTAAAATCATTATAGCAGTAAGGAATATCCGAAACAAGACAGAAAATGACACATCAGGCAGAAATGAATTGAGGCACAAAAAAACAGGTTTGCACCTGTTTTTTTGTGCCTCAATTCATTTCTGCCTCATTTACAATATCTTCCAGACATTTAATGAGATCCTGAAGAGTGTAGAGCTGAACATTGCGCTCCAGGATCGCATTTTTCAGATCTACGGAAAGGGTTTCAAACTTTTCCTGGAGTGCGGGAGCCACATATGACATCATCATCACCTCACCGATAGTGTAACCCGAACCAACAAAAAATATTTCTCCAAAAACATTTCTGCACTTTGTTATTTTAAGAGGATGCCCGGCGTGATCGGGTATGAATGGCGTGATTCTGTTTTATTGTATAATTTTGACTGTTATGTTAGAATGAAAACACATGTATAACAAGTTTGCACGACAAACAAAAACACTTTACAAGATGAGAACAGCCAGGTGCACATAACAAAAGGAGAGGGAAAATGTATACTTACAAAATATACGAGTGGCTTTTGTTTTTCTTTTTTTACTGCTTTTTCGGATGGATTTTTGAGTCCACCGTAGTATCCGTCAGCAAGCGGCGGTTTGTGAACAGAGGATTTCTGCGGGGGCCTTTGATTCCTATTTATGGGGAAGGCGCCATAATGATTCTGTTTATGACGCTGCCGGTGAGAGAAAATATAGCTCTTATTTTTTTGATGGGAATGATCGGGGCTACGTTGCTGGAACTTGTGATCGGCGCCCTGATGGAATCTATATTTAAGGTAAAATACTGGGATTACAGCAGCCATAAGATCCAGTACAAAGGATACATCTGTATGAGCAGTTCCCTCTGCTGGGGCGCTCTATCGGTGCTGCTTATAAAAGTGATACATAAGCCAATCGAAGGCCTGATATTCAGACTGCCGAAACTGGCCGCTATTATTCTTGCGATTGGTATTTCCATATACTTTATTTATGACACCGTAGTATCGATCATTGACGCATGGGGCATGAAGAAGATTCTGGAAATGATAACCAGTGCGAAGGAAGAGATGTCGGATCTGCTGATGCAGCTGGAAATTAAAAAAGAGATTACCAGGGAACAGTGGGTCGTTCGGAAACAAGAGTTGAAAATGCGTCTGGAGGAACTGCAGCTGGGACCGGACCGTGAGCCTTTGCGGGTTCGATTAAAAGAGGCCATAGCGGAACATGAAGTTCTGGAACAAAAACTGAATGCCGGAAAGGACCGGATACTGAGACGAAATCCCAGCGCTTCTTCGAAAAAATTCGCGGACGCCCTTGCCAGTTTGAAAGAATATATGGAAGAAAATCGGAAAAACGGCAAGAATATATCTAAATAAGTTTTTATTCAACCGGAAAGCTTGTCCTGCTGAATAAAAACAATCGAAAGGAGCGGCCGGTATCTATGCAGATTTATGAAGGAAAGACGGCATTTCGCGGGATAGCAGAAGGGAAGATCAAAGTTTACAGAAAGGACCAGCAGCAAATCAAGAGAGAGCATGCGGAAAATACCCAGGAGGAGCTGCTGCGTTTTGAAAGGGCGAAGGGGGAGGCGCTGCGGCAGCTAACCGGCCTGTATGAAAAAGCTTTAAAGGAGGTGGGCGAAGCAAACGCCGCCATCTTTGAAGTGCATCAGATGATGCTGGAGGACCCGGACTATGTGGAATCCATCACGAATATGATCCGCACCCAGAAAGTAAATGCGGCCTATGCGGTGGCCTCCACCGGCGATAATTTTTCACAGATGTTCAGTATGATGGAGGATGATTATATGCGGGAACGGGCGGCGGATATCCGGGATATCTCCGAACGGCTGGTGGGCATACTGGCCGGCCGCACCGGTTCCCAGATGGAGCTCACCGAGCCGGTAATCCTGGTGGCGGATGATCTGGCGCCCAGCGAAACCGTACAGCTTGATAAAGATAAAGTGCTGGCCTTTGTAACCGTACATGGCTCCTCCAATTCCCACACGGCGATCCTGGCCCGGACGATGAATATACCGGCCCTGTTTCGTGTAAACATTCCGCTGGACGATACCGTAGACGGAAAAGAGGGAATCGTGGACGGTTATCATGGCAGGATTTATCTGGAGCCGGAACCCCGGGTAAGAGAAGAACTGGAAGCCAGACAGGCGGAAGAGAGAAGGAAACAGGAGCTGCTCTGGCAGTTAAAAGGGAAAGAAAATGTCACGCTGGACGGCAGAAGGATTGAGATCTACGCAAATATCGGCAGCTTCGGGGATGTGGCGGCTGTGCTGCAAAACGATGCCGGTGGAATTGGCCTGTTCCGAAGCGAGTTCCTGTATCTGGAATCGGAAGACTATCCCTCGGAAGAGGAGCAGTTCCAGGTATACAAAAAAGTGGCCGAAAGTATGGCGGGCCGGAAGGTAATCATCCGCACACTGGATATCGGGGCGGATAAGCAGGTCGGTTATTTTCAGATGGAACCGGAGGAAAATCCGGCGCTCGGATACCGGGCTATCCGGATCTGCCTGGACCGCCCGGAGATTTTTAAGACACAGCTTCGCGCGATCTACAGAGCCAGCGCGTATGGGACCGTATCGATTATGTATCCGATGATTATTTCTGTGGAGGAAGTAGACCGGATCGCAGAGATCGTAGGGGAAGTGCAGGAGGAATTAAAACAGCAGCAGATTCCGTTTGGAGATGTGGAACAGGGGATTATGATCGAGACGCCCGCGGCCGCGCTGATCAGTGATCTGCTGGCGAAGAAAGTGGATTTCTTCAGCATCGGAACCAACGACCTGGTGCAGTATACACTGGCGTCCGACCGGCAGAATCCAAAACTGGAGCAGATCTGTGACCCTCATCATCCGGCGATCCTGCGGCTGATCCGGCTGATCGCTGATAACGCCCACCGGGAGGGAATCTGGGTGGGAATCTGCGGAGAGCTGGGGGCGGATCTCACGCTGACGGAGACATTTCTGAATATGGGAATCGATGAGCTGTCGGTCTCTCCCGGCCTGGTACTGAGCGTACGAAAAAAGGTAAGGGAAACAAAGCTCGGCGAAAAGTACAATTGATTATTTTTATAAAAGAGGGAGCACCCAATGACAGGCACACATATGATGCTGCATGAGATCATCGAAGAACATCATGAGCGGATCGGCCATATACGTAAATATTATCCGTATTTTAAGCTGGCAGAGACGTCTTTTACTCAATTTAAAGACGGAAAATACAGCCGGCTGGATATGGGATATATACTTTTGGCCGTTCTGCGTTTTTTTATAGAAGAGAATAATTTCAAAGAAAAGGAAGTCCTCTATTCAGAATATGAGACTTTTGTCACGGCTCTGCTGCGCCGGGATTTTGAATGTTATCTGGAAGAAGAGGAGAATAAGGAACTGGTTTCCTATATTTTTGATAAGATCACAAACGAGGGGAAACCGTTCCGATATGACTATTTTGACCCGGCGGACCGGAAGCAAAAAACAATCCGGATGCGGCTGATCAAGAGCAGTATCCAGGACGGCGCCGTGCGCTATTCCATTACCTCCGAAGCGGTGGAATTCTATCTGGACACGAAAGAGATCAAGGAAGAAAGCACCATCAGCGTGGAACAGCTACTATTGGAAAAGCTGATCAACAGCCAGAACTTCCGCCAGGGCGCGGAGGTGGTCCGCCGTATCAACAATGAGGTGAGCCGGCTGCAGAGCAGAAAAAATGAGGTGCTGCGGATACTGGGACAGGATGTGTTTGAAGGCGTCCGGGCTTACGAAGAATTTCTGGATACGGGTATGCGCTGGTTTGAGGAGGAACAGCATCTGTTCCGGAAAAACAGCGAACTGATCCACAAAGCCCTGGAGCGGGCGGCCCAGGACGAGGCTTCCGGCGAATATACCAGCCAGTATTACCGCGCCATGGATGATATCTATGCGTTGGAACTGGAACTAAAGAAAGCGGTGCAAAAGCACAGCGAGCTGCTGACCGCCTGCACCCAGCTTCAAAAGCAGGCTGATGAGCGGATCTTAAAAGCCCGGGTACAGTCCCTTAGAAGCTCCTTTGATTTCAGGCAGGCGGTGTCCCGCATGATGGAACGGGACCGGGCCGATCTCTTAGGGGAACTGATCCGGCCGCTGGCGAATCTGAAAATACGGAAAAGCTTCTACCTGCCGAACCTGGATCATCTCCTGACTTACCGTCCGGACCAGCAGGAGACCGGGGAAAAGATCGGGGAGCAGGTCGAAGAGACATACATATACGAAGACGAGGCCATAGAACAGAGAATCTATGACAACTTTGAAATTCTTCTGTCCGAGCTGTTTCACTGGCTTCGGCAGAAAAAGGAATTTACCCTGAAGGAATGGAACGGATATCTGGAAGAGAAATATACGGAGCGCATATTCCGAAACGGCGATTACTATACATTCCTGATCCACATTTGCCTGAAGGAAGAATACCGGGTGCAGGAGGTCAGAAAGAATCCCGATACTTTTTTTGAGGAAATAATGAACGCTTTTCTGGACAAAAGCGGAAACCGTTTATATGAGGACCTGGCCTTTGCCGTGCGTAAGGACTCCGGGGTCAGCCTTCAGATTCTGGGCCTGTTTGAGGTGACGAATCTGATATTCGAAAGGAGAGACATGGATGGACAGCCGTAACCTGGAAAAAGCCATGGATATCATATCCGCGTTATTAATAAATGAAGAAATCCACCGGGACAGAGGAGCGAACAGAGGGCTCTATGAGGAATATCTGTCCAATGCGGAAGTCTACGATATGGTGCATCTGATGGCGGGAAAGATGAACCTGTGTCTCTACGAGTATCAGGGCGGGATCTACGTGTCCGCGGGGGAGGAAAACCGGGTCTACGGCTATTCCAACGAAGAACTCAAACGGCTGCTGGGACTGCGGCTGAACCGGGAGCTTTATCTGTGTTATTTCCTGATATATCAGGTGGTGGCCACGTTCTACCATGACTCGGCCAGCGACACCTTTATCGAATATATGGGCGTCGAGGAGCTGATCCACAATACGGATTCGGCCTTTGCCAAACTGACCGCGGACCTGGAGATCCTGGTGTTAAAGGAGATGGAAGAGAACAGCTTCAAGACTCTGGCGCTTCTGTGGGAGGAACTGCCGCTGGTGACCGGCGAGGAGGGGACCGGCATCCGTGCTTCCAGAAACTCCAAAAGGGGGTATAGCAAGCTGGTGTTTAATTTCTTAGTCTCCCAGGAACTGCTGGCGGAAGCCGAAGAGCGCTATTATCCCACGGCCAGATTCCGTGCGCTGATCACCAACTACTACGAGGAACATCGGGGAAGGCTGTTCGAGATACTGAACCGGGAGGAGGAAGAAGACGATGCCGCAGATCAACCGGATTCGGGTGAATAATGTAAAATATAACTTCGGGACCCAGTTTTACGATGATTTTGTCATGCGTTTTTCCTGTAAGAACACCATCTATGATCTGGCAAACGGAGGAGGTAAGAGCGTACTGATGCTGCTCTTGCTGCAGAATATGCTGCCAAACTGCACGCTGGATGAAAAACAGCCCATTGAGAAGCTGTTCCGGTCCGGCAATGACAACACCGTAATCCATTCCCTGGTGGAATGGAAATTAAATCCCTGCCATATCAAAAACGGTTTTCAGTACATGACCACCGGATTTTGTGCCAGGAAAGCCAGAGAGACCGGCAATGAAGGCGTCCAGGACAGGAATACGGCGGCAGTGGAATATTTTAATTACTGTATTTTCTATCGGGAGTTCAACGACAATGACCTGCGCAACCTTCCCCTGAGCAGCGGGGAAGAACGGATCACCTACCAGGGGTTAAAGAATTATCTGCGCGATCTGGAGAAAAAGGATTTCAGCCTCCAGGTCCGTCTGTTCGAGCGCAAGGGAGAGTATCAGAGCTTTGTCGCTGATTACGGGATCTATGAGAGTGAGTGGGAGATTATCCGGGGGATCAATAAAACGGAGGGGCATGTCAGAACCTATTTTGAGACCAACTACCGCACTACACGCAAGGTGGTGGAGGATCTGCTGATTGAGGAAATCATTCAGAAGGCTTTCTTCTCAAGGATCGACCGAAATAAAGATGAAGTATCCATGGCCCAGACTCTGCTGGATATCCGGGATAAGCTGCTGGAGCTGTCGCGGAAGAAAAATGAGATCATCAATTATGACCGCCAGATGGAAATGATAGCCGGTTTTATGAAATGGATGGGTACTCTGAAAAATATTTATCATACCAGGACAGACCTGGAAGAGCAGCTGATCCGGACTTATAACACCTGTCTTCACCGGGAACAGGAAAAAAACCAGGCGCGTGACCGTCTTACGCAGCGCCGGGAATCCGTAAATATCCGCAGGCAGGAGCTGATGAGAAAAGCGGAGAGCGCTTCCTTGTCGCTGGAGCTATGCGGACTGAAAGAACTGGAGCAAAAGACGGAGCAGTACCGAAGGGAACTGGAAGGCCTGGAGGATAAGCGAAGAGAATGGAGCTTACAGTTATCGGAAAAGGAGTCCGCCAACGACTACCTGGACTATCTGGACGCTAAGGGCCGATTCGAGTCAACCAGGGTGGCGGTAGACAGCGTGCAGAGCCAGAATCAGGGATTGACGGAGCAGCTCTTTGAACTGGCCGGGCAGATGAAAATCCTGATGGAACGGGACGCGGCCGGTTTAAAAGAGCAGATGGATCAGCTGGAGGCCTGGATCCGTGAAAAGGAAGAGCGGCTGCAGGCCGGGCTTCATCAGGAACGGGAGCTTGACCGGACGGCCGCCGTACTGGAGAACGCGATAAAGCTGCAAAGAGAACAGAACCGGCGGCATCAGCAAAGGATAGAAGAGCTTTACAGGGAGTCCAATCTGCTATTGCTTGAAAACGCCGGGGAGGAGCTGGATAAAAAGAAAGCGCAGGAGCAGGAAGCCCGTCAACGCATCGGTGAATTGTCGGAGGAAATAAAAACGGTGGAAGAGGAACTGGCCAGAATCCGCATCCATGACGCGAAACAGAGCTCCAAAGAAGAATGGCTGACTTCCAGACAGGAGGAATGCCAGGAATACTTCCGCCGGTACCGGGGGAAAAAACAGCAGCTGGATAAAATAAAGGAAATATATCAGATACCGGAAAACGAAAATGGGCAGGAAGCGGTGCGGGAAGCATTTCAAAATAACCTCTCCGTCTGTATGAGAAAGCGAAGCGAATGCGAGGCCGTGAAGGAAGTACTGGCCTCTCTGAAAAATAAACAGCCAGTTCCCCCATCCGAACCGGTTCTGAAGTTAAAAGAGCAGATCGAGAGAATCCATGGAATCGAAACCGTTATCGGATGTGAGTATGCGGGGAACCTGGATGAACAGGCCCAGAGGGAGCTGCTGGAACGTTATCCTTTGCTGCCTTATGGACTGCTGGTGAAAGAGGGCTACGATCAGGTGGCTTCGGATCAGAACCTGAAATATTCGCTGACGGGGGATGCGGTGATCCCCGTGCTCTCCCTGGCCGCAGTCGAAAATGGCCGGGAGCTTACCGACGCCCGCGGGATTTCATTCGTAACGAAGGATGAAAGCCTGTATTATGATGAAGAGCGCAGGCTCCAGGCGGCCGCCAAGCTTGAGAAAGAGCTGGAGGAAAAAGAGCGGAAATTAAAGCGTATCGAATCCCAGACTCGGACCATGGAAGAAGATCTGAAATTCCTGCAGAGCCTTGAGAACGGCCCTGACTACGAGGAGAAACAAAAAGAATTCGATACATTAAACAATGAGCTTCGCATCCTCCGGCAGCAGGGGGAACAAAATCTCCTGCTGAAGGAACAGTGGAACAGCCGCTGCAGGCTGCTGGAGGAACAGCTGAAAGAGGAAGAAGCAAGACGGGAATCCCTGTCTGCCGAAACGGCCCGTTTAAGAACCCTGACAGAGCTGCAGGCTGCGCTGGAAGACGGAGAGAATGAAATCCGCCGCCTGGAAATGCAGTCGGCGGAAAAAGCCGAAGCGCTGATCAGTCTCCGGGACCAAATCCGTGAACTCCGAAAAGAATTGACCCGTTATCAGCAGCAAAAAGATCATACAGGCCGGGAAATCGACCGGATACGGCAAGAGTGGGCGGAAGTTTACGCGTCTTATGACCGGGGGACAGAGGTGACGGACCCCACACATACCAGGCGGGAGCTTGAGATCATTTTCAAGGGGAAAAAAGAAGCCTACGAGACGGAATCTTCCGATACATCGGATAAACTGAAACTGCTGGAAAACTATCGGGCGGTTATGGAACGGGCAAAAGCCGCGATTCAGTACCGTAACGTCTCAATAGAAGAACTGGCGGCCAGATACGACCAGGTGGGAATGCGAAGAAGCACTCAGGAAGAGCTGCTTCAGATACGGAATACCGCCCAGGAGTTCAGCGAGCGTGTAAAAGAGCTGCAGAAACAGCTGGATGCGGATCTGGGTATGTACCATAAGAAACAGGGCAGTGTGCAGCATGCCCGCAGCATGATCGAGCAGCAGTATGGCGCGGTGGAGGAAATGGAGCTGTCCCAGGAACGATTGGAACTGCTGGTTTCTGAGAGCAGAAAGGCCGCGAAACAGCTGGAAGAAGATCTGGTCAGAGACGAGAGCAGCTTAAGGGAGCTGATCTCCCAGTGTTATGCCCTGGAAGCCATGCAGGAAGATATGGAACAAATGATGAAAGCCGAAGGCATCAACCGGTCGGATCAGCAGGAATTGCTGGATAGCGGAATTTCTCTGAAAGAAACATACCGTGACCTGAAAAAGCAGTATGCGAAAATGAAACGGGAAGAAACAGTCCGAAGGGAAGAGTTCCTGAAAGAGAAAAACAGCCTGGCTGAGATCCTGACCACCCTTGGAGCCTTTGATCTGGCCCAGGAGATCAAACAGAGTATCTTAAGTCCCCAGAGCGGGACGGAAGTGGACAGACAGACGGAAAAGCTGGAGCAGACCATACGATGCATCGGGCTGGAAAAGGACAGGGTAAGCAAAGGGATCGAAGATATGTCCAAGATCAAGGATAACTTTGAAAACCAATGCCTGCAAAGCTGTATGAATATCAAAGAAGAACTGGAGCGTCTGCCCAAACTGTCCAAAATCAATCTGGACGGAAAGCCGGTTTCCATACTGACGCTTCAGATCCCATACCGGCAGGAGGAGCAGTTTAAGGAGGCCATGTCCAGATATGTGGATCAGATCACGGAGCATGCCGATGCCATAGAAAATCCAAACGAAAGGCTTAAATATGTCAAAAACCAGCTGGCCTGGAAAAAACTGTTCTCCGTCATCGTAACCGATATGGACGCCATAAAACTGAATCTCTATAAGAGGGAGCGGATGATCGAGCAGAGCCGGTATCTAAGGTATGAGGAAGCGGTGGGAAGTACGGGACAGTCCCAGGGTATCTATATCCAGTTCCTGGTAGCGGTTGTAAATTATATCACCAGTATCTATGCGGGCAATACCGATCCGGTGGAGCTTAGAAAAGTGATTTTTATCGATAACCCATTCGGAGCGGCAAAAGATATCTATATCTGGGAGCCCATTTTCCAGCTGCTCAAAAACAACCACGTCCAGCTGATCGTGCCGGCCCGCGGGGCGACGCCCGCCATAACCGGCAGATTTGAGGTGAACTATATCCTGGGACAGAAATTTATCAGCGGCAGGCAGCAGACGGTTGTTGTAGATTATCGCAGCCAGACCGAAGAATCGGAACTGGAATACATCCCGATCTCCTACGAGCAGGAACAATTGCAATTGATGTAATTGTCTGATAAATTCGTAAAATTAGAACAATTCACAGTGAATTACGCGAAGTGTATTTGAAATGAAGAAAAATATTAAAATTGTGTGAAAACGTATTGACAAATTACGGGGTGAGTGTTACTATAATCACAACAAAAGACAACAGCAACTTCAAATCAAAAATCTACAAAAACAAACAAAGATCAAAGATTCCGCAGTAAAGATGAAAGTTCCACTAACAGTAGGATAAGTAATCAGTAACGAAAGGACAGGAATCAGAAAGTAGAAAAGAAGTAAGGTCAGAAAGAAAGATCAGAAGTATCGGAATTTACCAAGATGATCGATTAGCAGTAAAGATTAAGATTCGTAACTGATGATGAAAGATGTAGTTCATGATTCAGCAGGTTAAGTGATCTGGTCAATACTCAAGATCAGGAGTCAGAAGTGAAGGATATAGGATCTTAAGTAAGACCAGAAAAGAGTTCGGTTTTCAGATTTTATCTTTGATCGGCAGTTCGTGTGATAGTGGATGAGTAGATTTGATGAAAATGGATAGGAGGTCGAGTCCCGTGGACATGTCAGAAACAAAACTGGTTCAATATGTTAGTGGTATGGCAAATAATTCTTGCGAGAAAGGCCTTATAGAAAAAAGAAGATAAACCAGTCAGAAAATGATAAAAGTGAATCGGAGAGATAGATCTGGTTAAGGAATAAAGGATTCGGAATTTGCCAACATATTGAAGGAATACCACATCAGTGATCCAAAAATTTTTGATGAACGTGTAAAGAAACGGGAGTCAAAAGATAAGAGTAGATCATATATCGTATAGAAAGTCTTCCCGCTGTTTTTATTAAGAAGATTGATATATTATATATGGATTGAAATTATAGAAGAAGGCATGACGAGAAAGTGTCTTTGGAAATTTTGGATGACAGTGACGAAAGTATACAAAAGAAGAATAAGTAGAAGATCGTTTCATAAAGAAGTAAAATAAAACGCAAGAATCAAGAATCGAAAAAAGCCTCCGGTTTTAAATAAAAATATAAAATAATTAAATATATAAAATAGCCGTTATAGGAAAACCTGTAGCGGCTATTTTAATTTAATACGCCTCAATATTTTGACAAGGCCGTAACGAGTATGATAAACTAAAAACGATAGGCAAAATCGGCAGAGGTGATTCAGTTGGATAAAAATGAATACCGAATAAAAGTTGGAAAAATAAATAAATTAATAGAGCTAAGGGACTATACGTCCGCTTTGGAAATAGCAGAAACGGTAGATTGGACAAGAGTAAAAAACGCCCGCATGCTTTGCCTGGCCAGTGAGATTTACCGGAAAAACGGACAATATGAAGAAGCGCGTGAGTTTCTGCTGCAAGCCTATGAATATTCCCCGTCCAGCCGTCGAATCGTATACCGGCTATCCGAGCTGAGCGTTAAGCTTGGAGAGATTGACGAAGCAATCGATTATTTTCAGGAATTTGTGCAGCTGGCGCCCAACGATACGGACCGCTTTATCTTAAAATACAGGATATATCAGGCGAGGGGTTCTGCGATAGAGGATCAGATAAAGATTCTGGAAGATTATAAACGGCATGAATACGACGAAAAATGGGTCTTTGAATTGGCTAGGCTATATGCTTCCGCGGGAATGACACAGAAGTGTGTGGATGAGTGCGATGAACTGATTCTATGGTTCAGCGAAGGAGAATTCGTCACAAAGGCCATGGAATTAAAGAAGCTGTTCAAACCGCTGACTCCCTTGCAGCAGGAAAAATATGAGGCCGCCATGGCAACCAAAAATGCACCGGCCCCTGCACAGGAGCCGGTGCCGGTACGGGAAGAGGCAGAGAAGGAAGAGGCTCCTAAGGAGGAGCCGGTTAAGCCTGCTGTTCCCAGAAGGACGGCGGCAACCGGCAGACAGGATGAACGGGAAGACTTGGAAGAAGAGCGGGAAGACGCCCCGGTACGAAAGTTCCAGATCCTGAGGAGTAAGAAAAAGGAAGCGGATGAGGAAGCGCCTGTTTCGGCAATCGATGAGCCAGGAATGGAACTGCCGGATCTGGCTGCTGAAGTACAGCGGATGAAAGCGCAGGCGGATGCGCCAATAGAGGAACAGCCCGTAGAAGCTGCGCCGGAACCGGAAGACGGCGCTTTGGCGGAAGAAACAGATACAGAACATGGTGTACAGGATGGCAGCCAGGAGAACTCGGAGATACAGAGTTATCAGGAAGAGGAGCCGGATGGGCTCCCAAGCGATCCGTTTCGGCCTTTGCCCAGGAGAAGCCGTGTGGAGATGGCCGCCAGCAAAAAGCGTACGAAAAAGAAGATTGATTTGGAACCGGATTATGAATTAAACGAGCCGGTTGTTCATCATGCGTTTGATCCGTTTAAATCGGCCGACAGCGCCAAATTAGATGAGGAAGCGTTGGAAGAAGAGCTGGCCAATAACCTAAAAGAGATCATGGGTGAACGCTTTGAGAAAGCGTCCGAAGACATCGTGCTTCAGGCCCACGCCGCGATCAAAGAGTCAAAAGAAAAGATCGATCAGATGCTCAACGAGGATTATCAGGTCCAGATCCCGGACGATGTGAAGAGCCTGCTGGAAAAATATGAGCCGGATCAGGAAGAGGTTCTGCAAAGACAGGAAGCGGATGACATCGAAGATCTGGAAAATGAATGGGAGGAAGCCGCAGACAGCGCGGAAGAGGAGAGCGACCAAGCCGAAGAATCCGCTTTGACGGAAGATAACGACGACGCGGCAAACGATCTGGAGGAAAAGATCGAGGACAGCATACCCGATGATATAGAGGCCCTGGTGGAGACAGAGGCGAGAGCACAGCTGGAGATGACCCAGGTAAGGGAACCTCTGGCCTTAAAACCGCTGCCCAAAGAATACCATGACATTTTTAACTATTTCATACCGGTGAGAGGCATGCGGCAGCAGCTGGAAACCGTGCTGGAAAATGAACGGAACTGTAAGAAGCGCAACGGCACCTCGATTACGGGAAACATTCTGATTACCGGGGAGCATGGCACAGGGAAGACGGTCCTCGCCATCGATGTAGTGAAAGCGATCTATCAGGTTAAAAATAAAAAGGATGCCAAAGTCGGAAAGATTACGGCAAAGACGCTGAATAATAAGAAAGTGGCGGATGTGATGAAAAAAATCCGGGGCGGAGCCCTGGTTATCGAACAGGCCGGATCCATGTCGGAAAAGACGGTCAATGACCTGGACCGCTGGATGTGTTCTTTGACCGAAGAGTCTTTGATCGTGCTGGAGGACAGTAAAGAAGAGCTCTATCAGTGCCTGGTGAAGAATCCGGTGTTTGCCGGAAAATTTATATCCACCATTGAAATCCCGGTGTTTAATAACGATGAGCTCATAGAATTTGCCAAACACTATGCCAATGAGATTGGTTATTCCATCGAGGAAATGGGTATTCTGGCGCTGTATAATGAGATCGGGAACCGGCAGACCGATGACCATAATGTGACGGTAGCGGAAGTTAAAGAGTTGGTGGACCGGGCCACCGACAGGGAAGCCAAATTCTCAATCGGCAAGTTCCTGGCTGGAAATAAGAGATATGATGACGATAAACGAGTCATTCTGAAAGAAAAGCATTTTGAGGAAGACTCGTAGTATCGCAGGAGGAAATATAATGTCAGCATGGTATGAAGAAGCAGTATTTTATCATATATACCCGTTGGGGCTGCTGGGAGCGCCCAGGGCAAACGAAGGGGGAGAAGCGGTTCACCGCATGCGAGAGCTCATCCCCTGGATCGGCCATATAAAAGAGCTCAATTGCACTGCGGTTTATATTGGGCCGCTCTTTGAATCATCCACCCACGGTTATGATACAATAGGTTATAAAAAAGTCGACAGGCGGCTGGGGGACAATGACGATTTCCGCCAATTTGTCGCAGCCTGCCATGAACAGGGGATTAAGGTTGTGGTGGACGGCGTATTTAACCATACGGGGCGGGACTTTTTCGCTTTTCAGGACATTCGTCAGAACCGGGAAAATTCCCAATACCGGTACTGGTACCGGGATCTGAATTTTGGCGGGAATACACCGTATAATGACGGGTTTTATTATGCCGCCTGGAGAGGCTGTTATGAGCTGGCCAATTTGAATCTGGACAATGAGGAAGTGCGCGGTTATCTGTATGAGGTGATCCATGACTGGATCGCGGAATTCGATATTGACGGTATCCGTCTGGACTGTGCCGACTGTCTGAATTTTGATTTTATGAAAGAGATGCGCAGAAGGACAGCTGCTGAAAAAGCGGACTTCTGGCTGATGGGAGAAGTGATCCATGGGGATTACAGCCGCTGGGCGAATCCGGAAACCCTGCATTCGGTGACCAACTATGAGCTTCATAAAGGGTTGTATTCCGGACATAACGATCATAACTATTTTGAAATCGCCCATACGATCCGCCGTGAATTTGACCAGAATGGCGGGATTTACCGGAACACGAAGCTGTACTCTTTCGTGGATAATCACGATGTGGACCGTCTGGCCAGCAAACTCACGGTAAAAGAGAATCTGAATCCGGTCTACACGCTTTTGTACACGCTGCCGGGCATTCCATCCATCTACTACGGTTCCGAATGGGGCGTCGAGGGGAAAAAAGAGGGAGGAAATGATGATCCGCTCAGACCCCGGCTGGATTTGGAAGAAATGAAGAAGAACGCTCCTGTGGGTGGGCTGGAAGCATGGATCCGGACGCTTGGGCGCATGAAAAAAGAAAATCCCGCGCTCTCTTATGGTACTTATAAGGAATTGGCGCTGACAAACCGGCAGTACGCGTTTGCCAGAATGATGGATGACAAGGCTGTACTGATCGCGGTCAACAATGACGAACAGGAGGCGGAGATATCCGTTCCGGTTCCGGTAACGGCGTCCTTTGGTGTGGATGCGGTACTGGGGGAGCAGGTATCACTGGAAAACGGCGTCTGGAAGGTACATTTGGCGGCAAACGGCAGCGCGGTTTTATGCGTCGGGTAAACTATAAATACTAGAATTGATTAAAATGAAATACGCAGCAGAGCCTTGGGCGTATCAGGCTTTGCTGCGTATATTACATTTTGAATTCAATGGGTTATAAAGCAGGTCAAAAATTCTGCATGTGCAGGAAAAGTGCTACAGTTCCTGTAATTCAAGCCGTCTGGCCTGATCCAGAAGAAATTTGTAGCGTTTCTGTACCGCATTCACCTCATAAATGTAACAGTCTATCAAATCAGGGTCCACTACATTTTCAAAGTTTGAATAGGCGGTATCCAATGCGTTCTTGGTTTTGTCAATATCGTACAGAAGCTGGCTTTTATCGGGCGCATCTTTTTTGAAAATGTTTTTCAATCAAATCCCTACTTTCTCTTATACTGGAAAATTACAACAGTCTCTTTTTACTAATTATAGTCAGAAATAGAAAATCTATACTAAAAAATAGGGACTAAATGCGCATTTCAACAAAAAACAACCCAAATCTCTGACCTAACCCTGTGCCTCAATACTCATCACTTAGCAAGAAATCTGCAATGTGCATGGTCTTGATTCCTTCGTAATTACCTCCTGCGAAAGCATCTGTCCGCAACACATATTTAGGATAGTTGTCCCGGATATCAAGCAGTCTGCCATATTCCCGCCGCTCTGTCTCAGGTGATCCGATCTCCTGTGTAACCTGGATGTACAGTTTATTTTCCGGTTTAACGGCGACGAAATCTATTTCAGTATTGTCCAACTTTCCAACGTATACTTCGTATCCCCGGCGCAGCAATTCCAGATAGATCACATTCTCCAGCATAGCGGCTACGCTGTCCGGCGAATACCCCAACACACTGTAACGCAGCGCCGGGTCCGCTAAATAGAATTTCTCCTGAGTTTTCAAAATTTCTTTGCCTTGTAAGTCGAAACGGGAGCAGCGGTGGAGAATATAAGCGCTTTCCAGCTTACTGAGATAGTTGTAAACCGTTTCATTATCAATAGAACGATTCTCGCTTTTCAGATACTTGGAAACAGAAGCGGCGGAAAATGTCCGTCCAACATTGTCAAAGGCGAACTTCACAATACGCTCCAGCTGGTCCACCTTGCGGATTTGATTACGCCTTACAATGTCTGTGAAGATCGTGGAATTGTAAATATCCTTAACGATGGTGTAGGCCTCGCCCGGCGTATATATTTGCAGATGGACCGCAGGAAAACCGCCAAGCCGCACATAATTTGCAAGTTCTGTGTGAGGATCAAGGACTTCCGTGTATTCCTTGGAAAAGATCATATATTCTGAAAAGGACAAAGGATAAATGCGAAATGAAATATAACGCCCTGTCAGGTAAGTGGATAGTTCGGAAGACATCATTCTGGAATTTGAACCGGTTACATAAATGTCTACATCATAGTCTGTCATGAGGGAGTTTACAACCTTTTCCCATGATGTCACTTCCTGAATCTCATCGAGGAAAAGGTAGGTTTTCCCCCCCGAAAACAAGTGCTGTTTCAAGTGTGCAAAAAGGGCCTTTGCCGTCTTAATCTCCTCATATTCCATAGAATCAAAGCTATAATGTAAAATCTGATCCTCCCGGATATCTTGTTTTTTTATTTCATCTATCAACATTTTTAAAATGGTTGATTTTCCACAACGGCGGATTCCGGTTAAAATTTTGACAAACGGTGCATTCGCATAGGCCATTATCCTATTCACATAAATAGGTCTGTAAATCATAAACGACACCTCCTGTTTATAATAGTATATCGCTTGTTTCGAAAATTATCAACCATATTTATGGTTATAACCGCAAAACTTTATTATGTAATATTAATTTGCGAATTTATTCGAAAATGTAAATGAATTTTACTAATCCTCCTTTTGGCTGATTTCCTTTGCAGCCTATTACCTAATGCCGATATACATAGGGTTAGCGGAAATTTATTTTGTTTCTTGTTATAAAACCAGAATAATTTGATGGGAATCGCGATATATATGGAGTAAGAAGGTTTACAAGCCTGGTGATGAATATGGATATGATGCAGGGATTATGGTGGATTCTGGGAGCTTGCGGCGTTGTACTGGTGATTGTGATGTTTCGGAAAAACACGGAGATTCTGGTTAACTTTCTGCTGCGGATGGTTATGGGAGTTATCGGCATTTATTTTGTGAATCAGTTTTTGGCAGCGCAAAATATTGCGATTGCCGTGGGACTGAATCCGGCCAGCCTTTTGACAGTCGGAGGCCTTGGCATACCTGGATTTGCGCTACTTTATGGAATTATGGCAGTTCAAACTTTGTGATATTTTTACAATAGACATCACAAATGAACTGCTATATAATTCATTCAAGAAACATGTTTCGGCTGCTTCGTTCCAGGAGCAGACAAGCTTTATTATCTTTAAGGTCTGAATCGGACCGGATTTCCATTTTTTTATAACTGAAACAGGAGGGGAAAAGTTTCGTTTTTGGAATGTAATTTTATGGAGGGAAATTAATTGAATAAAAGTGTTTTGGCGATTTGTGATGCTGAGGAATCTTATGTACGCCGCCTGTCGGACGTCCTGAGTCAGAAATCCATGTTTCCATTTCAGATCCAGGCATTTTCAGACCCGGAACAGCTGAGAGCCTTTGCGGATGATCAGGCGGTTGAGATACTGCTGATCGAGGGAGCTTCGCTGAACCCGGAAGTGGAGAGTATTCCCCAGGGTAAACTGATCCTGTTGTCGGATGGAAAAAGTCCGCAGGGAAAAGAAGCATATCCTTCGGTGTACAAATATCAGTCTGCCGGCAGGATTTTAAGAGAGGTGATGGCCTGTTATTCGGAGTCGGAACATGCGGTTCTGCCGTCGGTAGCCCGAAAAGAACTTGAGATTATTGGAATTTATTCACCTGTCGGGCGAACCCTTAAGACGACTTTTGCGATTACTCTGGGTCAGATTCTTTCGGAGGAATACCATACTCTGTATTTGAATCTGGAAGAATACTCCGGGCTTCAGGAGCGGTTGGGGCTGGATTTTCAGGAAAATCTGTCCGATCTGATCTATTTCCTCAGACAGGAGAAGCCGAATCTGATATATCGGATCACCGGCATGGTTCAGAAGATCGGAGCGCTGGACTATATTCCGCCTATGCTCTCGGTGATGGACTTAAGAGAAATATCCTACCGGGAATGGGAATATCTTCTGGATGAGCTGATTTTGTACAGCGGGTATGAAAAAATTGTGATTGATTTCGGATTAAGTGTGGATAACCTTTTCCACATATTGAACCTGTGTGGAAAGATCTATATGCCGGTCCGGGATGATCCGGTGTCTTCATCGAAAATCGAGCAATACGAAAAACTGTTAACGCTTGCGGATCAGGGGGAATTGCTGACCAAGACGGAAAAGCTGAATTTTCCTGTGTTTTCGACGATCAGCAGCAGGGGATGCCCCCCGGAACAACTGGCCCACAGCGAAATAGGGGAATATGTCCGGGAGCTTTTGAAAGAGGGGAATACATGGACACAGTGACTCTGAGAGAGCGGGTATTGTCGGAGATGGACTTGTCCCGGGAGTACGAAGATGAGGAGGTTTTGGAGCTGATCGACAAAGTAATCGTCGCCTATGGCAGAGAGTCTTACTTATCATTGTCCGCCCGGGAGGTGATCCGCCGGGAGATATTTCATACGATCCGAAAGCTGGATGTCCTGCAGGAACTGGTGGACGATCCCGATGTCACGGAGATTATGGTAAACGGGACAGCGTGTATCTTTGTCGAAAGAGATGGAAAAATCACGAAATGGGAGAGAAATTTCGCATCCCGCCAGAAATTGGAGGATGTGGTGCAGCAGATCGTGGCAAAATCCAATCGTATGGTGAATGAAACGAATCCGATCGCGGACGCCAGATTGGAAAATGGCGCCAGGGTGCATGTGGTACTGCCACCAGTGGCGGTCAACGGGCCGATTCTGACGATACGGCGGTTCCCGGATAAGGCGATAACTATGAGCGAGCTTATACAATGGGGGTCCATCACGAAAGAAGCGGCCGGATTCCTGAAAAATCTGGTGGCGGCCGGTTATAATATCTTCATCAGCGGAGGCACCGGGTCCGGGAAAACTACCTTTCTGAATGCGCTCAGCGGTTATATACCGGCCGATGAAAGATTGATCGTCATTGAAGACAACGCGGAATTACAAATTCAGGGAGTGGAGAACCTGGTAAGGCTGGAGGCGAGGAACGCGAACGTGGAGGGAATACATGAAATCACGATCAGGGATCTCATACGAGCGGCGTTACGAATGCGGCCGAACCGGATAATCGTGGGAGAGGTAAGAGGCGCGGAAACGCTGGACATGCTGCAGGCGATGAATACGGGCCATGACGGATCTTTAAGCACCGGACATGCCAACAGCCCCAAAGATATGTTCAGCCGGCTGGAAACAATGGTTATGATGGGTATGAACCTTCCGCTTCCGGCTATACGAAGACAGATTGCATCGGGTATTGATATCTTGGTTCATCTGGGAAGGCTTCGGGATAAGAGCAGAAAGGTGCTGGAGATTACAGAGGTTTTGGATTACCAGGAGGAGATACGGACACAGTGTCTGTATGAATTCGTGGAGGAAGGACGGAACAGCGAAGGAGGGGTGAAAGGATGCCTCATAAAAAGACATCCTCTGAGCAACCGGCTAAAACTGGCAAATGCCGGAATCATGCTGGAGGACGAAATCACAGGATAAAAATCACCGGGATGGATTATAATTGTTATCGCTTTACAAGGAAGGAGTGGCTTCGGTACGGTACGGAGGGAATAGGAGTGCTGGGCCTGATTAGCTATCTGTTTTACCGGTCGATCTTGGCAGTTTTATTATTAAGTCCGTTATTATACTTTTTTTACAAGGAAAAGCGTAAGGATTTGGCAAAGAAGCAGCAGCAGGCGCTGAATCTGGAATTCCGGGAGGGAATACAGGCTTTGTCGGCGGCGCTTAGCGCCGGATTTTCCGTGGAAAACGCATTCCGGGAAGCGTATCGGGATCTGGAGATACTGTATGGCGGGGACCGGTTGATCGTACGGGAATTCCGGTTTATGATCCACCAGCTGGATATGAATGAGACGGTAGAAAAAATACTGGAGGATTTCGCGGCGCGCAGCGGTCTGGATGATGTAAAAAGTTTTGCTGAAGTATTCTCCACCGCGAAGCGCAGCGGAGGAGATCTTGTAGAAATTATTAAAAGTACGGTGGACCGGATGTCAGATAAGATTGAAGTCAAACGGGAAATTACGACCATGCTTTCGGAAAAGCAGCTGGAACAACGTATTATGAATTGGATTCCTTTTCTGATTATTCTCTATGTGGGGATCAGCTCCCCGGGATTCTTGGATATTCTGTATCACAACCCCCTTGGAACGGTTATTATGAGCGTTTGCCTGTTGATCTACGGAGTTTCCTTTTATATGGGAAAAAAGATCGTGGATATCGAGGTGTAGCTATGGTTTTAGGCGGTATGATTGTAGCGTCCTTTTTATGTATGATATGGCTAAGCGCACGGATCGGGGTTCCACAGGATTTGCCATTCTATCTGAAACCATTTTACCGGGTGGGAAGAAAAGTGATTGGCAAAGAAAAGCGAGAGTTCTACTATATCAAGCTTTCGTTTATGCTGCTGGTCCTATTTGCAGGCGGCGCTGCAGCTTTGCTGAACGGTTTAAAGGAAGCTTGGAGCAGCGTTTTGGTGGAGGGACATTTTATAGACCGGGGCGGATATGGAGCCGGGAAGAAGGAATACGAACTGGATTCTGTGATAGGAAAAGAAAAGATCCCGGTATCGGTCCAGGTATCCGGGCAGACGCGGCGGGAAGAGGAATTACAGGAGCTTATGACAGGTGCAATGACAAAGCTGGATATGGATATTCTGGGCTTGAATGCATCTGCGGAGCAGGTGCGTACGGATCTCAATCTGCCCTACGATATGGAAGAGGGAGAGATCCAGCTGGAATGGCACAGCAGTGATTATAAGATCATTGAAACATCAGGAAGGGTCCATAACGAGAATATACGGGAGGAAGGGGAAGAAGTTCTTCTGCAGGCGGAGATGATCTGCCGGGATCAGAACCTTTTGTATGAAAAAAGTATTCGGGTACTGCCGCCGTGCTATTCTCCGGAGGAGGAGCTTGCGCGGAAACTGGAGAACAGGATTCGAACACTGGATGAAAACAGCCGGGAGGAGGACAGGCTGGAGCTGCCGGTTCTGTTAGACGGAACTGCGATTCAATGGAGAGAAAGACCGAAGAGAAACAGTTGGAAGATCATTCTGTTAAGCGCTGCGGCCGCGGTTTTGATATTTATCGGGAAAGAGAAGGATTTACAAAAGCTGGAGGAAGAGCGGAGGAAACAGATGTTGATGGATTATCCGGAACTGGTCGGCAAAATTACACTGCTGCTTGGAGCGGGTATGAATATCCGGTCGGCATTTGGCAAGGTCGCTGTGGATTACCGGGAGAAAAAGGAAAGACAGGCTTGCGGACAGCGCTATGCGTATGAGGAATTACTACTGGCGTATTACGAAATCCAAGGTGGGATTCCGGAACAGCGGGCATACCAGAATTTCGGAAAACGGTGCCGGGTTCAGAGATATATGAAGTTTTCCTCATTGCTGGCGCAGAATATGAAGAAGGGAAATGCCGGCCTGGAAAAGATACTGGAGATGGAAGTGCAGGAGTCTCTGGAAGAGAGAAAAGCGCAGGCAAAGAAGCTGGGGGAAGAAGCCGGAACCCGCTTGCTGGTTCCCATGTTCCTGATGCTGGTGGTGGTGCTGATTATCGTTATGGCGCCGGCATTGATCGCCTTTCAGTTTTAGAGGGAAATGAAAAGATATCCAAATGAATGTCATAAAGAAAGGAGAAATATATGAATTTATGGAAAAAATGGATAGATAATCAGAAGGGGATTGGAACGGTGGAAATCATACTTATATTATTGGTTTTGCTGGGACTCATCTTTATTTTTAAAGACCAGCTGACATCACTGGTAGGTGATCTGTTTGAAAAAATTGTCAGACAGAGCAGTACCGTCTGAAAGAGGTTATTTAAGCGGCCAGATCACAGTTTTTTTCAGTCTGATTCTGGTATTGATCATGAGCCTCTTAGGCACGGTTACAGAATTGGCCAGAACGACCCTGCTGGATGCCTATGCCATGGATATGAGCCTTATGGGGATGGATTCCATATTTGCCGAATATCATCGGGAACTGCTGGAAAAATACGATGTGTTTTATCTGGACGGCGGTTACGGCGGAAAAGAGTTTTCAGAGAGCCGGATATTGCAGCGGCTCCAGTCAGCCATAAGCTGGAATCTGGAGCCTGCCGCAGGCAGGCCCTTTCTGAGGAGTGCGGACATGTGGAGGCTTAGGCTTGAAGAGACAGGATGCGGAGAATTTGTACTGGCGACAGACGCTGGCGGGGCCGGCTTTTACCGGCAGTGTGTGGAATATAAAAAAGGAACTTCGGGATTAGCTCTTTTCGCCGACATCCTTTCCCGCATAACGGATTGGACACAATCCCAGAACCTGGGCGGGATAGAAGAAGATTACGCGGACGCACAGAAAAAACAGGCGGATGACTGGAAGAAGGCGGCGGAGGAACAGGAAAAGGCTGCATCTGGGGACAAGGAGCCGGTTGCAGAGGACGGCGAAATCCAAAGCGATATACCGGAAAATCCGGTCCAAGCGGTGGAGGAGCTTCGGATGTTAAGCCCCCTGCAGATCGTTCTGGCAGATCCCAATGAAGTGTCGCGCAGCAGGGCGGATATGCAGCAGTTCCCTTCGCACAGAAAATTAAGAAAAGGCGGGGGCGGAACTGACCCGGAGGCCAATATTCTTACGGATATTATTTTCAGTGAATATCTTCTGGAAAAGCTCCCTGATTATACGGACGGAGGTGAGGAAGACTGTCTGAATTATGCGGTGGAATATGTACTTGCGGGGAAAGAAAGCGATATTCAGAATCTGGAATATGTAGTGAACCGGTTACTGGTCATCCGGGAAGCGCTGAACTTTTTATACCTGCAAAAGGATGTGCAGAAGCAGGAGGAGGCATATGCGCTGGCATCCGCTCTGGCGGGAATTACCGGTTTTCCTCCGCTGATTGAGGCGGCTAAAATCGGAATACTGATGACCTGGGCGTTTCAGGAAAGTACGAAGGATGTCCGGTTCCTGCTGGAGGGAAAAAAGGTTCCGCTGATGAAAACTGCGGCTACCTGGAACCAGGAAAGTGACCAGGGGATTACTTACCAGGATTATCTTCGGTTGTTATTGCTGGCCCAGAAACGGGAAAAGAAAACGATGCGGACACTGGATCTGATCGAAAACCGGATTCGTCTTTTGGAAGGCTGCCCGGATTTCCGGATCGACAACTGCGTAGAATCTATGAGAATCCATTTGAAATTTTCAGCTCCACGGATTTTCCTGTATTTTGGGATACCGGGAAAAGGACAGGAACGGAATTATATTACGATAGACCGTACTTATGGGTATGGCATGTAAAGGAGGTGCACAGCGATGCCCTTTGCCCGTCAGAATAGGAAAAGATATCTCCAATCGCGACAGGCGCTCTTTATGGGAGCGCCGGAAATCCTACATCGGTTAAGGGCATCGCTGTGCACCTCTGCGCGGGGGAGTATGACCGTAGAGGCCGCGGTGATCCTGCCATTTGTATTGTTTGTCCTGCTGAGTATGATGTATTTTACGGAAGCGCTAAGAATCCAAAGACAAATTCAGGACGCGGCGGTGCAGACCAGTCTGCACATGTCCCAATATGCTTACAAAGGAGATCTGACACAGATATATGCCTATGGCAAGATAAAAGATTATCTGAGTAAGTCAGAACAGGATTTTTCCATGATTAAAGGCGGGGCCGCAGGTATCAGCTGCCTTTTATCGGATACGCTGGATGACGCGGATCGGGTGGATTTAGTCGTCAGCTACACACTAAAACTTCCGTATAATGTGATAGGCCTGCCCGGAATTCCGGTGGTGCAAAGAGCCTGCACACGGGGATGGACCGGTTATGAGCCTGACGCATATGGGAAGGAAGAGGAACAGATCGTATACGTTACGGAGCATGGGACGGTTTACCATAAGACGTCGGAATGCAGCCATATTGATCTGACGGTCCGGTCTGCGGATTATCAGAATTTATCCAGCCTGCGGAATGAGGAAGGTCAGAAATTCAGCGCCTGTGAAAAATGCGGCGGTAAACCTATACTGGCGGGACGTATCTTTATAACCAACACAGGGGATTGTTATCACACGACATCGGAATGCAGCGGATTAAAGAGAGGGGTGCTGGCGATTCCGATTTCCCAGGCTGCGGATTACCGGCCTTGTTCCAGATGCGGCGGATAGAAAGAAACGGGGATGAATGATATAGAAGCCGGCCAGGGATGTCTGCGCGGATAGGGACGATGAAAGAGGAGGGTGGCTGGGGATGCCTGCGCGGATAGGGACGGTGAAAAGGGATGATGAATAGGGAGCTAAAAAAGGAGGATATCGATGGGGCATGTTGAAATTTGGGTAGGCGGTTATTTGGGGATCTGTACACTTTTAGATTTGTTTAAAAGAGAAGTTTCCCTGTGGATATCGGCCGCTTTTGGGATGATTGGGGTGGCGTGGCATTTTATCTTTGAACAAAGCTTCGGGGATATGCTGAGCGGTGTACTGGTGGGCGGCGGCATCATACTGCTGGCCTTTGTCACAGAAGAAGCAATCGGAATTGGAGATGGTATCGCACTTATTGTAACCGGAATCTATCTGGGATTCTGGAAAAATCTGCAGCTCTGTATGATGGGGTTTATCTTATCTGCTTTATTTTCCGGCATACTTCTCCTTACCAAGAAAGCTAAACGAAATCAAGCGGTTCCCTTTATCCCCTTTTTGATGCTGGGGTATTGCAGCATACTTTTTCTTGGAGGCTGAACGGAAAGGAAAAGGGCAGGTGTGGAAGGAACAGGCATAGAAGGAACAGGCATAGAAGGAACAGGCATGGAAGCAGCAAATATGGAAGGTTGTAACGGATATGAATTTCATGAAAATATCAGGTCAGAATATAAAATATAAGCTTAACAAATCATGGAAAGGCAGTTATACAGTCGAGGCCGCTGTTCTGTTCCCTATAATTTTGGGAATTCTGGTGTTGATGCTCTATCTGGCATTTTACCTGTCCGATCTGGCCGTGCTGGATAATTTGGCCTGGAAGCTTGCGTTGGAAGGCAGCCTGGCGGTATCGTACAATGATGCCCAGGAGATAGAGAGGGAACTGTATGAGAAAGCGAATGCGCAGCTGGATGGACGGACACTCTGCGTACGATTAGTGGATATGGATCTGCAGGTGACGGAGAAGGAGGCGAAGGTTACTTTTTGCGGAAAATTTGTAATACCGGGGCTTCCGTTTGTGTCAGGAATCATTGGGGGGAAGGATGGTATCGTGTCTGTGGAAAGGACGGCCCAGGTTAGAAAACCGGCCGGATGGATCAGAAACATCAGAAAATTGGAAGGGATGGTGCATGAAACAAATGGAACAGATACACGGAGAATACAGGAGGGATTTGAATCATAATTATCTGATATTGGATAATTATGATACCGGATGCGAGGATAGTTATGAAATCCGCATGCTGGAGGAAAATCATCTGAAAGGCCTGCTGGAATGCCAGATGAGAAATTTAAACGGAAAGAATCAGTTTTATTACGAAATAAGTTCCAAACAGCCTATGGCCGGGATTTATGATAAGAAAGCGTTAGGGTTTGAAGATATGTATCATCTCTGCCGGGACTTGATGAAGACACTTGATGAAACGGAAGATTATCTGCTGGATACCAGCCGGCTGGTTTTATGGCCGGAATATATTTATATGGACGTGGAGACAAAGGAATTCTTTTTCTGCTATCTGCCCGGATTCGAGTGCGAGGCAGTACGAGGATTTCACCAACTGGCGGAATATATGTTGGCGAAACTGGATCATCAGGATGAGCGGGGAGTGATCGTCGGATATGAGGTGTACAAAAAAACGACGGAAGAAAATTATAATATGGAGGAAATTCTGGAATTATTCCAGGATAACCAGACCGGTTATATTCCTGTTTATGACAGAGATGAGCGGCCTGTGAGGGAGGAACCGGTTGAGAGAGAAGCGCAGGCGGAGGCTTCAGACAGAAAAGAAGGTTTTTTTTCCCGGCTGTGGGATCGAAGACGCAGGGAAACCTATATGGATGTAGAGGAAAAGGGTTATGAGAGTATACAGGATGAGGAGATTCCGGCAGCAGAGGTAGCGGAAGAAACGGAGTATGGCAGCACAAAGCTTCTATTTTATGAAGAGGACTCTATGATTCACAGGCTGGACTGCGGCCGCTACGGTATTTACGAACAGCAATTAAAGGAAGGAGAGGGGTGGACCATAGGCAAGCTTCCCGAATATGCGGACGTTTTACTCAACGACCCCAAAGTCAGCCGTATCCATGCCAGAATTCATATGGAGGAGGGAAAGTATTACCTTACTGATCTGAACTCTACCAATGGCACTTACCTGAATGGAGTACAACTGGGATCCAATGAGAAGACGGAAATAAGACGGGGCGATGAAATCAGTATCGCTCATATACGCTGCAATTTTGAGTAGTTCTTTTGGGGAACTTCTTTTATTCCATAAGCGCACTTTCCTCGTGGAATAAAAAGGTGCCGCAATTATCATTGCAACACCAGATATTTTAAGATAAAATGTAAGTAGAACGAAAGAAACTCAATAGGGAATTTTAACGGTGAAGATGGAGCCTTTTCCTACTTCGGATTCCAGTGTGAGGATACCTCCGTGAGCGCGTACGATTTCAGCGGCCAGGGGCAGTCCAATACCGGTTCCTGCTTTTTTGGTAGTCACAAAGGGTTCGAAGATCAATTCCTGTGAGGCCTCATCGATGCCGCAGCCATTATCGGTTATCTTAAATATTATATAAGATCCTTCCTTATACAGCCGGATATGTATATAGCCGTTTTCCTGGACAGCGTCACAGGCATTTATGATGAGATTGAATATGGCTTCTCTTAATTTTGTTTCGTCCCCCTGGAAGCATGGCAGGTTTTCTTCACAATCAGCCTCCAGTTGAATATGATTATTTTCGATCAGGGAACGGGCTGATTCCAGAATGGCTTTTACGGAAGCATAAGGATCTACGGTGTTTAACCTTAATTTGGAGGCGTTACCGATGGCGGATAAATCCTGGAGTAGTATGATCAGATTTTTAATATCCTCCATGGTACTGTACCAGTGGGGAAAGTCTTTTACTTCAGGATGGGATGATTGAATAAACTGCATGGAACTGTTAATGAGTGTCAGAGAATTTCGAAGCTCATGAGAAACTTTGGATAGGGTAACTTTATGACATTCCTGAAGTTTCTGAATGATTTCTCTGGCATCTGGATTTTCTTCCATAAGGGACAGCATTTTCTCATTATCTTGTTTACTTAACATAATATCACCCCGTTTCTTTCAGTTTATCATTGGGTCTTTGAAATATCAATTACAACAATTCGACATGAATCGACAGGTTATACTAAAAATTTACATAGAAAGAAGGAACTGAAATGAAAGACAGTACCTGTATATTCTGCAAAATAGCAAATGACGAGATTCCGGCGGCAACCATCTACGAGGATGAAGATTTTATGGTCATTCTCGACCTGGGGCCTGCGGCGCGGGGGCATGCGTTGATTCTTCCAAAACAGCACTATGCCAACATCTATGAACTGGATGAGAGTATAGCGGCCAAAGCATTTGTGCTGGCAAAAAAAATGGCCGCACATATGACAGAGGTGCTTGGATGCGAAGGATTCAACATTGTGCAAAACAACGGACCGCTGGCCGGTCAGACAGTATTTCATTTCCATATCCATCTGATCCCCAGATATCCGGATGATCAGGTTGGTTTGACATGGAAGCCGGGAGAGGTGTCGGCGGAGGAGTTGGATGAGCTGGTGAAACAGCTGCGTGTCTGATAATAGCCGTTGGATTACTCCTCCGTGTTATGTCCGGACTCTTTGACTGCCTGCTCAATCAAATTCGTAATAAGCTCAATGGAATTTGTCTGACCGCTTTTGGACATGGCGTCCATAAAGATATAACGGTCTTCATATAATTTGTTAATCGATTCCAAAAGCTTCCGGTCGGTCAGGGCTTCTTCCTCCAATACAAGGCTGAAGCCCTGACGTTCCAGAGAACGGGCATTCAAAATTTGATCCCCGCGGCTTGCATTGGCGGAAAGCGGAATTAATAGATTCGGTTTGTGCAGTGCCAGCAGTTCACAGATGGCATTTGCGCCGGCACGGGAGATTACGATATCGGCCAGAGCGAAAAGATCGCTCAATTCTTTTTTAATATATTCAAATTGAATATAACCATTGGTACCGGTAAGGGCCGGATCGATCTTGCCCTTTCCGCACAGGTGAATCACCTGGTACTTCTGAAGCAGTTCAGGAAGGATCAGGCGGATGGCATCGTTTACGATGGTAGAGCCGAGGCTTCCGCCGATGATCAGGATTACCGGTTTGTTTGCGGTGAAATTGCAGAATTTCAGTGCCTCCAGCTTGTTCCCGTTCAGCAATTCCTGCCGTATAGGAGAACCTGTAAGCACAGCTTTTTCTTCCGGCAGATAATGAAGAGTTTCAGGGAAATTACAGCATACTTTATAAGACGCTGGAATACACAATTTATTAGCCAGGCCTGGAGTCATATCAGATTCATGAATAATCACCGGGATTTTGCTGCGGCCTGCGGCCAAAACAACAGGTACGGATACAAAGCCGCCTTTGGAAAACACCACGTCCGGCTTCAGCTTTTTCATCAATTTCCTGGCCTGTGAAAAACCTTTTACGACCTTAAAGGGATCGGTGAAGTTCTTAGGATCAAAATATCTCCGCAGCTTTCCAGACGAAATCCCATAATAAGGTATTTGAAATTCTTCGATTAACTTACGCTCAATACCTTCGTAGGAACCGATATAATGTATGTCATAATTTAATTCCTTCAGTTTGGGCAGCAGGGCAATATTCGGAGTGACATGCCCGGCTGTTCCGCCTCCGGTGAGGACTATCCGTTTCATAAGAACCTCCATGTATCCTTTCGTTTCGTTTTTCCAATTATTGATTCATTGCTGTTTTCAGAGCCTGGGCCAACTGATCCGGACAGGATGTATTTTTAAAACCGCACTTGATACCTTCCATTTTGGCAATCGCGTCCTGCGCCTTCATTCCGGTTACCAGCCGGGCCACTCCCTGCGTATTTCCGGAACATCCGCCGATAAATTCCACAGATTTTATAATATCATTATCTAACTCCAGGTGGATTTCCTGAGAACAAACGCCTCTTGTTTTATATGTCATATTTATTCCTCCTTTATGATCAGTAAAAGTATAGCAAAAAAATTAAAATTAATCCAGCCCGAAAACCGGATCAGGGACTTTGCCGGGAGCGATTTTTGTTACCAGGGGTATACAAATCGGAGAGTTTATGTCGAATGGCCTCCCCGGCTGTCAAAACGGGCTGAGGGAGCTGTATTTCTGTCTAAGATTGTAAAACGATTTTCCTTCCAGACATCTTTTCAAATCCATCCGCATTCGGTATAATGAATTGTAAAAATCTGGAAATTATTTTTCGAAAGGGGATTGAATAATTTATGTGGAAGGAAATTATTAGCAGGGGAATTATCACCTACTGTATATGGGGGGTATGTGCCTTAGGTATTCTGGGGAAATTATTAGCACATCTGGGTTATGCCCATTATGCGAGGGTGACCGGTAAAATACCGGAGACACGCAACAAACTGATGAAAAAAATGAAAATGAAATTTGAAAGCTGTTATAAACTGAATCTGGGAGTCAATAATATTGGATTGTTTGTGGACAAGCAGTTATCAAAAGTCCGCTTCCTGGGCATCCGTCTGCATCGCTTAGAACGTCTTCCGGGCAATGCAATGCGTCTTTGTCTGATCCTTGGATGCACGGGCGCATTCCTATGTTATTATTATGGCTATCCAACCCAAAATATAACCACATATTTGATTATGGGCGGCGGCGGAATACTGGCTGTCGGAGCGGTAAGCGGCTTATTGGATGTGGAGTATAAGAAAAATATGGTACATATGAACGTTTGTGAATACTTAGAGAACTACATGGCGAATCGCCTGGCGCATCAATATATGGAGAAAAAAGCGGCGGCCGGCATGGAAGAAGAAATGGCGGATGATAATATGCTGGTAATGGATCCGAATGTGGAGACAGAGATCGCCAGTATGAAACGGAGCCTGGAACAGATCGCAGCCGGAAGCAGCAAGAGACAGGAAGAAATGCAGAAAGGGATGCAGGCAGCGCAGGAGGAGGAAGTGATCCAGGAGATACTGACAGAATATTTAGCTTGATAAAGGGAGTCGGATTTGCTACAATTTTCATATGACAAAGTTTTACTATAAAGAAAAAAGAGGTGTATTAGAATGGGAAACAAAGTATCATTCGACTACTCGAGAGCAAGCTCTTTTATCCGCGATGACGAAGTGACTATGATGAGCAAGCTGGTTCTGGATGCCAGAGATCTGTTGGTTTCCAAAAGCGGTGCGGGGAATGATTTCCTTGGCTGGATTGATCTGCCTGTCGATTACGACAAGGAAGAATTTGGGCGTATCCAGAAAGCCGCGGAGAAAATCAAAGGAGATTCCGATGTACTGCTGGTAATCGGAATCGGCGGATCCTACCTGGGAGCCAGAGCGGCGATTGAGTTCTTAAGACATAGTTTTTATAACATGGTATCCAAAGAGACGAGAAAAACACCGGAAATCTATTTTGTGGGTAACAGCATCAGCAGCACCTATATCAAGGATCTTATGGATGTTCTGGACGGAAAAGATTTTTCCATTAATATGATATCCAAATCCGGGACAACCACGGAGCCTGCGATTGCATTCCGGGTATTCAAGAAGATGCTGGAGGACAAGTATGGGAAAGAAGAAGCCTCCCGCAGAATCTACTGCACCACGGATAAAGCCAGAGGCGCTCTTAAAAATCTGGCTACGGAGGAAGGATATGAATCCTTCGTCGTTCCCGATGATGTGGGTGGACGTTATTCCGTATTGACGGCCGTGGGACTGCTGCCCATCGCGGTCAGCGGTGCGGATATCGGAAAGCTGATGGAAGGCGCTGCTTCGGGAAGGGAGCGCGCACTGAATTGCGATTTCGCGGAGAACGACGCGTTGAAATATGCCGCTGTCCGCAATATCCTGCTCCGCAAAGGAAAATCGGTGGAAATCGTTGCCAATTATGAGCCAAGCCTTCACTTTGTTTCTGAATGGTGGAAACAGTTATACGGAGAGAGCGAAGGGAAAGACCAGAAGGGGATATATCCTGCCTCTGTGGATCTGACAACAGACCTGCACTCTATGGGACAGTTTATTCAGGATGGAGCGCGTATTATGTATGAGACCGTGCTGAATGTGGAAGGTTCCAGAGATGAGCTGGTCATGGGTGAGGAGCCGGTAGATCTGGACGGACTGAATTATCTGGCCGGAAAAACGGTGGACTTTATCAATAAGAGCGCGATGAATGGTACGATACTGGCCCATACCGACGGAAACGTACCGAACCTGATGGTAAATATTCCGGAACAAAACGAGTTTTATCTCGGAGAACTGTTCTACTTCTTTGAATTTGCCTGCGGAATCAGCGGTTATGTATTAGGCGTGAATCCCTTTGACCAACCGGGTGTAGAGAGCTATAAGAGAAATATGTTCGCACTTCTTGGAAAACCGGGATATGAAAAAGAGAGAGAAGAGTTGATGAAGAGGCTGTAATTCGTAAAAGCAGTCTCAGCAGAAGCTTAAAAAGCGGTTGCAGAAAGAGGAACGAAAAAATCCACCTTTCTGCAACCGTTTCTTCGTGACTACTCTTCGATAATCTGGATCTCAAGATAATCAAAATCCAGCTGTTCAATAAAATTGTCCTGCCGGAACCGGGTTTTATCATGCTTTTTAAACTCTTCTACATTGGCGTCCAACCAAATCGGTTTAGGAAGATCAAATTCATAACAGATCCCGTCTAAAGCCTGAAATATTTTATGCGTTCTGGTATCATCCGATTCCATACAGATGACGGTATCCCTCAAAAGATGGTTGTTGCGGAAAATTTTTCCCCATAATCGAAACATAATAAAACTCCTACTAATAATCCGTTCATCAGTTACCGGATTATTATAGCTCATCTTCGCGATATTGTGCAATATCTTTGATATCACAAGTTAAAATATTGCAGAGGCGGTTAAGCGTATAGGTAGATACACATTGGTTCCTTTTCAGCCTTTGAATCTGGCTGGGACTGAAATTATGATACTTGATTAATTTGTATGTAGTAATTTCTTTTTGACGCATAGTTTCCCATAATTTGTCAAAACATATCATTTTATCAACCTCCCACATATACATTAAAGGGTATGTTTTCTATGCTGTACATATACTATAATATGTGTATATTTTTAAAATACACACAGGGGGAAGTATATCATGAAGACAAGCGGTCAGAGAACAGAAAAGTGTAATAAAAGATTCAAGAAGTGTGATGGACATGATCTTCCCAGGAGCGAAATCATAATGAACTGCTGTTCGCAAATAAATTAGAATGCAATCGCGTATTTTCCGGAATATGTACCCCATTGAGTAATAATCGGGATTACAGATAATGCCACCCTAACGGTAGTGCAGCTAGAAATAATCTCAGATAATCATTCCGAAATATAAGGGGAATGATATAGATGAAATAATATTTAGCGAAAGCTTTTCTATCGGTCAGTCATATGTTGTTGTGTGTTTTTCGCTACTGACCATTATATACTTCTGGGGTCAGATTTGCCAAGAGGTAATGGTAATTTTTGGATAAAAATTAAATATTTCTTAACTTCCTAAAAATACTGAAAAAACACTCGCTATTTCGACAAAGTATGATATAATAATGCTGTTGCGCTGTGATACGGTAGCGGGGAAGATAAAGGGGAATAGGTAAGTATGAGTAATTTTTCAGACAGGCTGTATGATGATGTTGACAGCTGGGAAACTACGATGTTTTTATATAATTCGGCTCTAAAGGAAGTGGGTACCAAGCTCGAGATACTGAACGATGAATTTCAGCATATTCACCGTTACAATCCGATTGAACATATTAAATCCAGAATTAAACTTCCGGAGAGCATTGTAAAGAAACTTAAGAAAAACGGTTACGAGAGCAGCATCGAGAACATGGTAAAGTATGTAAATGATATCGCCGGTGTTCGGGTAACCTGTTCCTTTACTTCCGATATTTACCGGCTGGCGGAAATGATCGGAAACCAGAGCGACCTGAAGGTATTGTCTATCAAGGATTATATTAAGGCGCCGAAAGAGAGCGGATACAAGAGTTACCATATGCTGGTAACCGTGCCGATATTTTTGTCGGACAGTGTGGTGGATACAAAGGTGGAGATCCAGATCCGTACGATAGCGATGGATTTCTGGGCCAGCCTGGAGCATAAGATCTACTATAAGTTCGAGGGAAACGCGCCGGAGTATATCAGCCGGGAGCTCAGGGAATGTGCGGAGATGATCTCGAAGCTGGACGCGAAAATGTTATCGCTGAATGAGGCGATCAAGCGTGTGGATGCCCGACAGGGAAGATAAGTCCGAATAGGAGAAAGAAGATACGAATACGGGAATGAAGATGCGAAGATCGTATCATAATAATAAAAAGGCCATGGGAGCGGTTTTCCCATGGCCTTTCATAGAATGAGGAGTGCCCCGGTATCAGAGATACCGAGGCTATTATGAAAAAATTTATCTATGTGTGTAATGAAACACATTGCAACCTGTTGAATGAACTCTTATTCAACTGTAGTTAGTATAGCAATAAATTATGAATAAATTATGAATACAATATGAAATTATCATGAAATATATACAAAATGGAAAGAAAGATGGAAGGGATATAATACAAAATACCCAATTTTATTTAGGCGTTGTAGGAGTTTTGCTTCTATATTATAATAAAAGCCAGGGGTTTTATTTATTTGGAGGAGATTATAGAATGGATGAAAACAGAAAGATCTATGTGATAGGCCATAAGAATCCCGATACGGATTCGATCTGCTCGGCAATCGCTTATGCAGATTTTAAGAGAAAAACAGCGCCTGGGAATTTTATAGCCAAGCGGGCCGGACAGATCAATGAGGAAACGCAGTATGTATTGAACCGTTTTCAGGTATCGGCACCCGGTTATCTATCCTCGGTTTATACCCAGGTTCGTGATGTGGAGATCCGGAAGACGCAGGGAGTGGAAGAGAGTATCTCGCTGAAAAAAGCCTGGGGCCTGATGAAGGAATCCGGGATCGTCACTTTGCCGGTCACGTCCAAGACGAACCAGCTGGAGGGACTGATAACCATCGGAGATATCGCAACATCCTATATGGAAGTATACGACAGCCGGATTCTCTCCACGGCCAGAACCCAATATAAAAATATACTGGAAACTCTGGACGGAACGATGGTAGAAGGGAATCCTCACGCATATTTTATAAAAGGCAAGGTGGTAATCGCCGCCACCAGCCCGGACCTGATGGAGGATTATGTAGAAGATGACGACCTGGTGATTCTGGGCAACCGCTATGAGTCCCAACTGTGTGCGATTGAGATGAACGCGGCGTGCCTGATCGTGTGCGAAGGCGCGAAAGTGTCCCAGACCATCCGAAAGCTGGCCAGAGAGCGCAGCTGTCAGGTGATCAGCACGCCCCATGATACGTATACGGTGGCCAGACTGATCAATCAGAGTATGCCCATCAAGCATTTTATGACCAGGGAGAACCTGATTACGTTTACCACGGATGATCTGATCGATGACATCAAGGATACGATGGCACGAAAGCGCCACCGGGAATTCCCGGTTGTGGATAAGCGCGGCGTCTACATCGGGATGATTTCCAGAAGAAATCTGTTGAACATGAACCGGAAGCAGCTGATCCTGGTGGATCACAATGAGAAAAGCCAGGCGGTGGACGGGATCGAGTCCTCGGAAATACTGGAGATTATCGATCATCACCGGCTGGGAACGATAGAGACGATCACGCCGGTATTTTTCCGTAATCAGCCTCTGGGCTGTACGGCTACCATTATCAGCCAGATGTACCGGGAGAGAAATATAGAAATTCCGGTCCGGATCGCCGGACTTCTGTGCGCGGCTATCATATCCGATACCCTGATGTTCCGCTCGCCAACCTGTACGGCGGAAGACCGGGCGGCGGCGGAATATCTGGCGGGAATTGCCGGCATTGAGGATCTGCCCACATTTGCCCACGAAATGTTCCGGGCGGGAAGTAATCTGAACAGTAAATCGCCGGAAGAGATCTTTTATCAGGACTTTAAGAAATTCAATGTCAGCGATGTGAGCTTCGGCGTAGGGCAGATCAATTCCATGGAGCAGTCCGAACTGGAAGAGATCAAAGGAAAACTGATCCCCTATATGGAGAAAGCTTTCCAGGAGCATGATGTCACGATGATGTTCTTTATGCTGACGAATATTATAGATGAGCGGACGGAACTGATCTGTTATGGAGGCAGCTCAAAAGAGCTGGCGGCGGAAGCCTTCGGCCTGGCCGGGGATACGGACTCCATGATGCTGGAGGGCGTGGTATCCAGGAAAAAGCAGCTGATTCCGGCATTTGTCACCGTGCTCCAGCAGTAGGAAATCTAATAGGAAATCAAAGAAAATCCGGTGTAAACCCGTTAGCGGGGAAATGTAAAGACAGAAAACAGGAGGAAACTATGGCAAAACAGCAATGGAGACCCGGAAATATGCTCTATCCGCTGCCGGTCGTTCTGGTTACGGTATCGGACGGAGCGGGCACAGATAATGTGCTGACGGTGGCATGGGCGGGAACCGTCTGCACGAATCCCGCGATGGTATCGGTCTCTGTGCGCCCCGAACGGTATTCTTACGATATCCTGAAAAAATCAGGGGAATTCGTGATTAACCTGACAACCGAGAAACTGGCATTTGCGACGGATTTCTGCGGTGTGCGTTCCGGGCGCGATATGGATAAATTCAAGAAAATGAACCTGACGAAAATACCTGCCAGCGTGGTGAAGGTACCCATGATTCAGGAAAGCCCGGTCAATATCGAGTGCCGCGTGACGCAGGTTCTGCCTCTGGGCAGTCATGATCTGTTCCTTGCCGAGGTGGTAGCGGTCCACGCGGACGAAAGCTATATGGATGAAAAAGGCAGGTTTGATCTTGAGAAGGCGAAACCTATTGTATATTCCCACGGCGACTACTTTGGAACAGGAAAGAAACTGGGGAAATTCGGCTACAGCGTCAGGAAAGGATAGCGTTTATGAAAATACGATCCCTTACCATACACAATTTTAAATCCATCCAAGATCTCAGGATCGAAGAGATCGAGAGCGCGATGATTGTGGTGGGAAAAAATAATACGGGAAAAACGGTTATTCTGGATGCAATCCTGGCCATGGCCGGCTACTATCAGATACGCCCCACCGATTTTGGAGACGGGAAGGGAGCGATCGAAATCGGTGCCACCCTGGAGATCGCCGATGAAGATCTGGCGGAGCTGCATCAAAGAGGCGTCATCAGCCGTTATAAAAGTTTCGAGGCCTGGTTCAGAGAATTCAGAAACCGGCTGCCGTCTTTTCAGGAAAATACGCTGTCGTTCACCTGTACGATCCATAAGGACGGAAAGATCAGCTACAATGACGGGGTGCGCAGGAATAATAAATATATCCCCATGCTGATCCCCAAAATCCACTATATTGATCACCGGCGGGAACTGACCGGAATTCAAAATGACATATTTGTGGCCCAGACCAGACAGGATCTGGCAGGGCTTAGGGATAACCGCTGCGTGTTTGACGAATCCAGAAAATGCAGCCACTGTTTTAACTGTATTCATGTGATCAACCGGAAGGCGCCGGCGGATATTACCATTACGGAAACGGTCAGACTGCTGGAGTATAAGCTTTTTCACCTGAATGTGGATGCTTTTGCGTCGCGCCTGAATCAGTATTTCCATAAAAATAGCGGACGTTCCCAGGACATCCGCTTTGAAATGAAGTTTAATATTGATGAATTGTTCCATATCGATACGCTGGTGATCAACAATGACCGGTATATGGAAGGCTCCATCGAAATGCTCAGCGAGGGGATAAAGAGTATCTATATCCTGTCCCTGCTGGAAGCTTACATTGATGATATGAATCCGATTTCTTCTATTATTATGATAGAAGATCCGGAAAGCTATCTGCATCCCCAGCTTCAGAAGGTGGCCGGGGAAATACTCTATCGTCTGTCAAAGAAGAACCAGATCATATTTTCCACCCACTCCCCAAACCTGTTGTTTAATTTTACCAGCCGGCAGATCAAACAGGTGGTGCTGGATGAAAATTATTATACGACGATCCGGGAAAATGTGGATATCGACGAGATTCTGGATGATCTGGGATATACGGCCAACGACCTGATGAACGTCAGCTTTGTCTTTATCGTGGAAGGCAAGCAGGACCGGAACCGCCTGCCCCTTCTGCTGGAAAAATACTATTCGGAAATCTATGATGAGGACGGAATGCTGCAGCGGATCAGTATCATTCCCACCAACAGCTGTACAAATATAAAGACCTATGCCAACCTGAAATACATAAACAAGCTTTATTTAAAGGATCAGTTTTTGATGATCCGTGACAGTGACGGAAAGAATCCCAAATATCTGGTGAAGCAGCTTTGCAGCTATTATGGGGCCAGATCAAAAGAAGAAGGCGGCGACAGCGTTCCCAGAGTCCAGCCCCGGAACGTTTTGGTTCTGAGATATTATTCATTTGAGAATTATTTTCTGGAACCGGCGGTCATGGCAAAAATCGGCGTAATTAAATCAGAAGAGGAATTCTACAACATTCTGTATGCGAAATATAAGGCCTACCTGTACAAAGTACCCAGTATGAAACGGATGATCAAGGTGACCGGGGCCAGGATCAATTCCAAGGAGGACTTGAAGAACCACATGGAAGCGATCAAAATCTATGTCCGGGGCCATAATCTCTACGATATTTTCTACGGCCGGTACAAAGGAGACGCGGAGACAGAAATTTTGAAAAAATATATCGACGCGGCGCCCCGTGAGACCTTTCAGGATATTCTCCAGGCCATCGATAACTTTGTCTATTTTCAAAATAGAAAAAAGGAGGAGCCGGTATAAATGACCGGCATGATTACGGATACGAGTTACATTTCCCCGTCATCCTCCCCTCTCTCCATCAAGCTGCCCCGGACGACGGCTGTGTTCCCATACTTCCGCCGGATTTGATCCAGGGCGGCGTCCAGCTTCTTCTGCTTCTCGGAGACCGGCTTTTCCAGATCGAACAGACTGATCTGGATGGGAGTGTCGGCGGGGACCAGCTTGGAAGTGCGGATGCCGAGCAGGCGGATCGGGCCATGATTCCAGAGCTCCCCAAAGAGACGGCCGGCACATTCGTAGATGGACGCGTTGGTGTTTGACGGGACCGGGAGCTGGGCCTGGTGGGAGAAGACCGTAAAGTCGCTGTATTTGATTTCAACGGATACCATGCCGGCCAGCTGGCCGGCATTTCTCAGGCGCTCAGATACGGATTCGGACAAGCTTCTGAGTATAATTTGAGCTTCCGGGAGCGTGGTGACATCCTGGGGAAGCGTGGTGGAGTTTCCGATCCCTTTGGCCTCCGCAGGAGTGCCGATCACGGGAGTGTCGTCGATGCCGTTGGCGTATTCCCAGATCAGACGGCCGTGGCTTTTTAAGTGGGCGGTCAGAAGGGCCGGGTCCGTGCGGGCCAGGTCGCCGATGGTCAGGATTTCCAGCTTATGCAGAAGCTGGGCGCTGGAGCGCCCGACCATGAACAGCTCTTCCACGGGAAGCGGCCACATTTTTGCAGGAATCTCCTGCGGGAAAAGGGTGTGAACCCGGTTTGGTTTTTCAAAATCAGAGGCCATTTTCGCCAGAAGTTTGTTGCTGGAGATGCCGATATTGACTGTGAAGCCTAACTCGGAGCAGATCCGGTCCTTGATGGAGGTGGCGGCGGCAACCGGCGACGCGTAGTGGCGGGTCATGCCGGAGAAGTCCATATAGCACTCGTCCACACTGACTTGTTCCAGGTCCGGACTATATTCGGATAACAGCTCCATCAGACGGCGGCTGTATTCGTGATAGAGATGGTGATCCGGCGGCTCGATTACCAGGTTCGGGCATTTGCGCAGCGCGTCGACCACCGGCTCTCCGGTTCGGACGTGGAAAACCTTGGCCGGTCCGGATTTTGCCAATACGACACCGTGACGGCTTTTCTGGTCGCCGCCGATAATAGCCGGGATGTCCCGCAGATCGATTCCATCCCCATTTTTTAAATGTTCCACGGAAGTCCAGCTTAAGTAAGCGGAATTTACGTCAATGTGAAAAATTATCCTATCCATAGCTACATTATAAAGGTTCAGGGAAGAAATGACAATTGCCTTCCGGATGCAGTTTGTGTTACAATTTCCACTGACAAAAAGAAGGAGAGGTTAGACATAATATGAACAATGTGATATTAATCGGTATGCCCGGAGTGGGGAAAAGCACTGCCGGGGTTGTGCTGGCGAAAATACTGGGATATGAGTTTATAGATTCCGATCTGCTGATACAGAAGGAGGAACAGCGTCTGCTGGCTGAGATTATCGAGCAGGACGGCGTAGACGGCTTTATCGCTGTGGAAAACCGGGTAAATGCTTCGATCGAGGCCGAGAGATCCGTGATCGCCACAGGGGGAAGCGTCGTGTACGGGGAGGAAGCCATGGAGCACTTGAGAAAGATCGGGACGGTTGTGTATCTGAGGCTGTCTTACCGGACTCTGGACCGGAGGCTTCATAATATAAAGGGACGCGGCGTGGTTCTGCGGGAGGGGCAGAGCCTGGCGGACTTATATGAGGAGCGGACGCCTCTTTATGAGAAGTACGCGGATATTGTGATCGATGAGGAGGAGCTGAGTATCGAGGAAACCATTGAAAATATACAAAAAGCCCTTTACAAGGCCGATAATTGTTGATAAAATGAATCTGTTACAAATATATTACGAAATGATTACGACGTGGAAAGTTATTTGGAGGCGTTATGAGGAAATATAAAAATTATCGCCATGTGATGAAGTATACGTATGTCAAAGCGGTTGCCGTTACGTCGGGAATCATGTTGTTGACGATGCCCCTGGTGGGCAGCAGATTCGGTTCCGGGGATTATTATGAGGTTTCCGTGGACGGACAGGTGGTCGCCGCCGTCTGTGATCCCGAGGAGGCAAAGCAGGCGATGCTGGAAGCCAGAAAGAGGCTGTCCCGCGAGTCTGAGGATATGATTTTCATGGATGTGGATATGGAGGCCAATGCCAAGGAGACGCTGGTGGGGTCGACTATGAGCGGGGAACCCCTGGTGAACGCGATTTATGAAAAGCTTAAGACCGCAGAGCAGGAAACCAAGGGAAAAGCCTATACGGTTAAGATCAATGAGTATACGGTCACAGTCGCCAGTATGGACGAAGTGGTCCAGCTGCTGGATGCGGCGAAAAATAAATATGATGTGAATAACGAGTTCACGGTGGAACTGGTGGCGGACCAGGGCCGGGAGCTGAATGTATTTACCACCAGCCTGAACAGGGTGGACAAGTCTGAAAACGAGGTGGACACGGTAGCCTCATCCATCGAAGGCGCCGCGGGTATCGAGGCGGAGGCGCCGATTCCGCAGGTGACCGGCGAGAACGACGGTATGGTGGACATCGATTTTGACGAAAATGTGGAAGTGGTGGAGGCTTATGTGGAGCCGGAAGAAATCACTCCTGTGCAGGAAGCCATCGACCAGGTCACTAAGGATAAAGAGAAGAATACGGTCTACGAAGTAAAGTCGGGAGATACCATATCTACCATAGCCAACGGAAATGATATGAGAGTAGCCGAGCTGCTGGATGTCAACGAAGGATTGTCGGAAGACACGGTAATCCAGCCCGGAGATGAACTGATCCTGACGGTTCCGGAGCCGGAGCTGTCCGTGGTGACAAAGGAAGAAACAACTTACGATGAGGACTATGAAGCTCCGATTCAGTATATCGATAACGACTCCTGGTACACAACCAAGGAAGTGGTGATCCAGGAGGGGAGCACCGGACACCGGCAGGTGACCGCTCTGGTGACTTCCAGGAACGGCAAGGAGATCAGCCGGGATATCATAGCGGAAACGGTTACGGAAGAGCCTGTGGCGAAGATTGTGGAGAGAGGAACCCTTGTTCCGCCGACCTACATCAAACCGTTGTCCGGAGGAAGGCTGTCCTCCCAGTTCGGAAGACGGTGGGGCCGTATGCATGAAGGCGTAGACTGGGCCTGCCCGGTCGGAACCGCAGTCAGAGCGTCCTGCGGAGGTACCGTAATAAGAACCGGATGGATGGGCGGATATGGAAACTGTATCCTGATTCAGCATCCCGACGGCAGAGTTACCAGATATGCCCATTTGAGCAAGATACTGGTGAGCCCGGGACAGTCCGTGAAACAAAATGATAAGATCGCGCTGAGCGGAAATACCGGCAACAGTACCGGGCCGCATGTGCATTTTGAAATACTGATCGGCGGTTCACCGCAGAACCCGCTTAAATATTTGAATTAATGACGAAGGAACGCCTGACGGGCGTTCCTTTTTTGGCCAATATCTGGAATCCGAAACTTTCGATTTACAAATGAGGAGTTTGTGCTATAATAGTTTTAATGAAAAAATCCAGGTTTGTTGGGAGGCAGCCCGGATTTTGGCTTTACTTTATATTAGAAATTATGAAAAAGTTGATGAAATCGTATAGAGGTGCGTCATGGAACAATATATCATCAAGGGCGGAAACCCTTTGGTAGGCGAAGTGGAAATTGGCGGAGCAAAAAATGCCGCTTTGGCTATATTAGCTGCGGCTATTATGACCGATGAGACAGTAGAGATAGATAATTTACCGGACGTAAAAGATGTAAATGTATTATTAAAGGCAATTCAGGAGATCGGCGGGAAAGTGGACCGTGTGAGCCGGCATTCCGTAACGATCAATGGTTCCATGATCGGCAGTGTGGTTGTGGAAAATGACTATATTAAAAAAATACGGGCTTCTTATTATTTGCTGGGCGCGCTGTTAGGCAAGTATAAGAGGGCAGAGGTAGCTCTTCCTGGTGGATGTAATATCGGCAGCAGGCCGGTGGACCAGCACCTGAAGGGCTTTCGTGCGTTAGGCGCGCGAATTGATATCAAGCATGGAATGATTATCGCAGAAGCGGGCAGCCTGACCGGGAACCATATCTATCTGGACGTGGTAACCGTGGGAGCCACCATCAACATCATGATGGCGGCTGTGATGGCATCCGGAAACACCGTGATCGAAAATGCGGCAAAGGAACCCCACGTCGTAGACGTGGCCAACTTCCTGAACAGTATGGGGGCCAACATCAAAGGCGCCGGGACGGATGTGATCCGGATCAAAGGCGTGGAGAAACTGCACAAGACCAGCTACGCGATTATTCCCGACCAGATAGAGGCCGGTACGTTTATGTTTGCCGCCGCCGCCACCAAGGGCGATGTGATGGTTAAAAACGTAATACCCAAGCATCTGGAGGCGATTACCGCCAAATTAATGGAGATCGGCTGTGAAGTCGAAGAGTTCGATGACGCGGTTCGTGTGGTATCCTCCAAAGGGTTAAAGCATACCCATGTGAAAACCCTGCCGTACCCCGGATTTCCCACCGATATGCAGCCGCAGATCACCGTAACCCTGGCCCTTTCCGAGGGAACCAGCATCGTCACGGAAAGCATATTTGAAAACCGGTTCAAATACGTGGATGAACTTTCGCGTATGGGAGCCAACATTAAAGTAGAAGGAAATACGGCCATCATCGATGGGACCGAACGATATACGGGAGCCGGCGTGACCGCCCCTGACTTAAGAGCCGGAGCGGCATTGGTCATCGCAGGCCTGGCTGCCGAAGGAATTACGACGGTAGACGATATCTTCTATATTGAAAGAGGCTACGAGGCGTTCGAAGACAAACTCCAGAACCTGGGAGCCATGATCGAGAAGGTATCCACCGAAAAAGATATTCAGAAATTCAAATTAAAAGTGGGTTGATACTAAAAGCAGGTGCGGTGAAATCCGCACCTGCTTTTTAGTACATAGGAAAGTGCGCTTATGGACTAAAAAGCCCTCCGGGGGATCGCACTGCGGTGGAAAGGAAGATGCCGCTTGCGCGGCCCGCCGCAGGCGGAGAGTTTCGCAAGCGAAACTCTTTTTAGTCCATAGGAAGTGCGCCTATGGACTAAAAAAGCCCTCCGGGGGTATCGCACTGCGGCGGAAAGGAAGATGCCGCTTGCGCGGCCCGCCGCAGGCGGAGAGTTTCGCAAGCGAAACTCTTTTTTTGAGTCCATAGGAAAGTGTGCCTATGGACTCAATATTTTCCTATTCCGGTACGAGTGAGTAATCGGCGCTCTAAAAATCGGCGTCGGAAGCATATTTTACCGCCGCCTGAATAAAACCGCGGAACAGAGGATGAGGCCGGTTAGGCCGGGACTTTAGTTCAGGGTGGGCCTGCGTCGCTACGAACCAGGGATGGCCGGGAAGTTCGATCATCTCCACGATATGGCCGTCGGGAGAAAGACCGGAGAGCTTCAAACCATTTTGCTGCAGCACGCCGCGATAATCATTGTTCACTTCATAGCGGTGTCTGTGGCGTTCATAGATCGTCTTGGCATTATATAACTCATAAGCGATAGAATTTTCATCCAGGACACAGGGATAGGAACCAAGACGGAGTGTACCGCCGATATCCGTCACCCCGTTTTGATCCGGCATCAGAGCGATAACCGGATGCCCGGTCTCCGGATTCAGCTCGATACTGTGGGCGTCGGGATAACCGACCACATTACGTGCAAACTCCACGATGGCCAGCTGCATACCCAGGCATAGTCCAAGAAAAGGAATCCCCTTAGTGCGGGCATAACGGACTGTTAAAATCTTCCCTTCAATCCCCCGGTCCCCAAAGCCGCCGGGAACCAAAATCCCCTGTACATCCCCCAGCATTTCATCCAGATTACTATCATCCAAAAGCTCCGAATCCACCCACTTGATATTCACGGTGGCGGAATTGGCAATTCCACCGTGCTTTAAAGCCTCCGCCACACTAATATAAGCGTCATGCAGCTGAATATATTTACCTACCAAAGCCACAGTAACAATCTTCGTGGGATTACGAAGCGCCCGCACCATACTCCGCCAGTCCTCCAGATCCGGTTCCGGACACGGCAGCTGCAAGCTTTCGCAGACAACCTGAGCCAACTTTTCCTTTTCCATAGCCAATGGAGCCTCATACAGATAATCCACATCCAGATTCTGGAGCACATGCTCACTTGGAACATTACAAAAAAGCGCGATCTTATTCTTAATATTCTGATCCAGGGGATACTCCGAGCGGCAGACGATAATATCCGGCCGGATACCCATCCCCTGCAGCTCCTTCACGCTGGCCTGGGTAGGTTTCGTCTTCAGCTCCCCGGAAGCCTTTAAATAAGGAATCAATGTCACATGAATCAAAATCGCGTTTTCCCGGCCCACATCGTGCTGGAACTGCCGGATCGCCTCCAGAAACGGCTGCCCTTCAATATCCCCCACCGTGCCGCCGACTTCGATAATCGCGATCCTCATCTCCGCGTCCGAATCATTCCGGTAAAAACGGCTCTTAATCTCATTGGTAATATGAGGAATCACCTGCACGGTACCTCCCCCAAAATCCCCGCGCCTCTCCTTATGAAGAACCGTCCAATAAATCTTTCCGGTTGTCACATTCGAATTCTTATCCAGGCTCTCATCAATAAACCGTTCATAATGCCCCAGATCCAGATCCGTCTCCGCCCCGTCATCCGTCACAAAAACCTCACCATGCTGAATCGGATTCATCGTTCCGGGATCAATATTAATATAAGGATCGAATTTCTGCATAGTCACCTTATACCCCCGGGCCTTCAGCAGCCTGCCCAGCGAAGCCGCAGTAATTCCTTTACCCAGGCCCGACACCACTCCTCCAGTTACAAATACATATTTTACCGGCATAATCTGCATCCTCCTCCATATGCTTATAACAAACCGTAAAGTAATAAAAATGAAATTGAATAATGTAAAAACTAAATAAAACAAAAAAAGCGTCAGTCAGGGCATGTAACATAACACCAACTCCGCTTTGAGCCGTCCGCGCAGCAGTTCACCGACCACCGCACAGCCATATTGAATTCTGCTACATTATACAACTATGATTCCATAAAATCCAGATTTTTTTTCACAAGAACCGAAAAAAAACAAAAAATAGTAAATATCCATAAAAACCCCGCTCCATCCCCTCCCAAAACTATCCAAATTACTCAAACACCGTCCATCCCGCCTACGCCATCACCAAAGCAGGGCCTGAGGGGAGCCGGGAATCGGGGAAGCGGCCGGACCGGGGAACCGGTGCAGGCTGGGAAATGCTTGAGGTCAAACATTAGAATATCCTGCGCAGAAGGGAGCAGAACCTTGCAGGTCCGGACCACTGTTTGAGCCGTATTTTGGCGAGTTTGGTCCGGACCTGCGAATAAAAGGTTCTGCCCCCTTCGGAGCTGGATATTCTTATGTTTGGCCGATGCATTTCCCAGCCTGCACCGGTTCCCCGGTCCGGCCGTTTCCCCGATTCCCGGTTCCCCTCAGGCCCGCCCCCAGTCCAACGGCATAAGCGGTACCTCAGACCTGGCAGTGCGCAGCCGCGTACCAGTCCTCCGGCAGGTTCAGTTCCTGATCCGGGCTGCCCATCACCCAATGGAAATTCCAGGAAATCCCCTGCAGAAATACCTGCGTAAAATGCAGCAGAGCAATCCCGATGTTTAACTTCTCATCGTTTGCGTTAGTCATGCCATCCTTATTGACCGCGAGGGTGATCTGGTTCCCGTTTAAGATCAGACGGTAAGGCTGTAAATTCAAAAAGGAAGGAGCAAGACTCGTGGCATAGAGGGCGCGGATCAGAAAATCATTGTTCATGAGTTCTTCGACGGGGAATTTGCATCCCCAGGTTTCTTTGTATACAAGTTCGGAGACATTGATTTTAGGAGCGACGTGTCCTTCCCGAACATTGGCATTGACATCGGATTGGGTTTTGATATCCAGCCGGAGCAGTTTTTTCTCCTGCTTCCCGTAACCGAAACCAATCAGCGCGGCTATTTCCATGCCGGAAGGGATCTGCAGGGCAGCTTTGGCAGCTTCCTTATCCAGAACGGTTACCCAGCAGCTGTCCAGGCCTAAGCTTGTAATCTTCAGATCCAGTTCCTCGCCTATGTAACCGGCATTTTCCACATAGTACTCTTTGGGCTCGGAGAGAAGAACCAGGTAATAGGGCGCGGGAATCAGAAGCTTCTGATAGCCGGCAATACCTTCCAACCTGCTGATTGCTTCACCTTCCAGAATCTTAAGAGAGGTGCCGATATCCGGGATTAATCCGGAGCAGCCCACATAGTGAGTCTGTATCTCTTCTAAGATATGGGCGGGGACAGCTTTTTCGCGGAATTCCCGGATAGACATTCTTCTTTCGATCAGATCATAATAATTCATGATAAACCTCCTTTTCTCTGCGCAAAATAATAGGGATGCGCTTTTCTTTCTGTTTTCTATTTTAGCCTAATCGGAGAAGAATGTCGACCTATTTCCGGTTTTGCGCCAAACAGGGCTTTGGAAAGGTACAGTTTATAAAAACTTTAGAAAACACACGGAAATTTCACAAGCTATCTATTGATTTATAAAGGAACTAACCATATAATAAGAGGTGTTCATTACGAGGAGGAAAAAGATGGAGAATAACAACAATCAAAACCAGAATGGGAAAGAACCAAAGAATAAGCAGACTCTGGTAATGGTTTTAGTTTGTGTATTGGTAGCGCTTCTGTTGATGAGCGTTTTCAGTAATTTATTTAGCGGCAGCAGTGCGAAGGAAATCCCTTATAATCAGTTTTTATCAATGCTGGATGAGGGCCAGGTTGCAAAGGTGACGGTACAGTCGGATCTGATCACGATTGTCCCGAAAAACCAGCCGAACCCGCTCTTTGAAATTACTTATCAGACAAACCGAATGCCGGATGAAAAATTAGTGGACAGACTGGAAGACGCAGGAGTGGAATATTCGGCGGAAGCGCCGGACGTGGTATCTTCCGTCATCTATACGATCTTAAGTTTCGCGATTCCGCTGGCTCTGCTGTGGATCGGTATGAGCTTCATCATGCGCCGGATGTCCAAGGGCGGCGGCATGATGGGCGTTGGCAAGAGCAAGGCCAAGGTCTATGTACAGAAGGAGACCGGCGTCACGTTCCGGGATGTGGCCGGAGAGGATGAGGCCAAGGAATCCTTACAGGAGGTTGTGGACTTCCTGCACAATCCGGGCCGTTATACGAAGATCGGCGCGAAGCTTCCAAAAGGAGCGCTGCTGGTTGGGCCTCCCGGAACCGGTAAGACACTGTTAGCCAAGGCGGTAGCCGGAGAGGCGCATGTGCCCTTCTTCTCCCTGTCGGGGTCCGATTTTGTGGAAATGTTCGTAGGCGTAGGAGCTTCCAGGGTCCGTGACCTGTTTGAAGAAGCCAAAAAATCTGCGCCCTGTATTATATTTATCGATGAGATCGATGCGATCGGTAAGAGCCGTGACAGCCGGTACGGCGGCGGAAACGATGAGCGGGAGCAGACGTTGAACCAGCTGCTGGCGGAGATGGATGGGTTTGACACATCCAAAGGTCTTCTTATACTGGCGGCCACCAACAGACCGGAAGTTCTGGACCCGGCGCTGCTGCGTCCCGGCCGGTTTGACCGGCGGATTATCGTGGATAAGCCGGATCTGAAAGGCCGGATCGATATTTTGAAGGTGCATTCCAAGGACGTGCTGCTGGATGACTCCGTAGATCTGGAAGCCATCGCGCTGGCCACGTCCGGGGCCGTGGGTTCGGATCTGGCCAACATGATCAACGAGGCGGCGATCAATGCGGTCAAGCACGGCAGACAGGTCGTATCCCAGTCGGATATCTTCGAGGCGGTGGAACTGGTTCTTGTCGGAAAAGAGAAGAAAGACCGGATCATGAGCCGGGAAGAGCGCCGGATCGTATCCTACCATGAGGTTGGCCACGCGCTGGTCAGCGCGCTGCAAAAAGACGCGGAACCTGTTCAGAAGATTACCATTGTTCCCAGAACGATGGGAGCTTTGGGATATGTCATGCAGGTGCCGGAGGAAGAGAAATTCCTGAATACGGAGAAAGAGCTCCGTGCGATGCTGGTGGGCCTTCTGGCCGGCCGCGCAGCGGAGGAGATCGTATTTGACACGGTAACCACAGGAGCAAGCAACGATATCGAGAAAGCCACCCGTGTGGCCCGGGCTATGGTGACCCAGTACGGAATGTCCAAAAAATTCGGCCTGATGGGATTGGAATCCATCGAGAACCAATATCTGGACGGACGGACCGTGCTCAACTGCGGGGATGCTACCGCGGCGGAGATTGACAAAGAAGTAATGCAGATGTTGAAGGATTCCTATGAGGAAGCCCGGAAGCTGCTGGCCGAGAACCGGGAGGTTCTGGATAAGATTGCCGCGTTCCTGATCGAGAAAGAGACGATTACCGGAAAAGAATTTATGAAGATTTTCCGGGAAGTCAAAGGCCTGCCGGAACCCGATGAAAAGGATACCGCCGAAAAACGGATCATGGACCGCCAGGCGGAGCCGGCCCGCGTAATTGAGCTGGGAACCGTATCCTCACAGCCTTCGGACGGCGGAGTAAACGAAGCGCAAAGCCCGGAAGCGATGGGGCAGGATTCGGAAACGGATCAGCTGGTTTAAATATAGAATCAGGAATAGGCTGTGTTTCGAAAAGATGTTCGAAATTACCTATTGTCAATATGAAGAAAGTGCCTTAGAATAATAATCTAGGGCACTTTTTCTTTCCATAGGAAGGTGCTCCTGCAGAATGAAAAAGACTTCCGGGAGGATCGCACAGCGGCGGAAAGGAAGCTGCCGTTTATGTATTATATATGGAGGTGATGGTAGATGTTTGATATCGAGGAGGAATTAAAAAAACTGCCGGGAAAGCCCGGGGTATATATTATGCATGACGATCGGGACGAGATCATCTATGTGGGGAAAGCGATCAGCCTGAAAAACCGGGTGCGCCAGTATTTTCAAAGCAGCCGGAATAAGGGCGTGAAGATCGAGCAGATGGTCACCCATATCGCCCGGTTCGAATATATCGTCACGGATTCCGAACTGGAGGCCCTGGTTCTGGAGTGTAATCTGATCAAGGAACACCGCCCGAAATATAATACGATGCTGAAGGACGACAAAACCTATCCTTTTATCAAAGTGACGGTACACGAAGACTATCCCAGAATCCTGTTCTCCAGAAGGATGAAGAAGGATAAAAATAAGTATTTTGGCCCTTACAGCAGCGCCGGGGCGGTAAAGGATACCATAGAACTGATCCGCAAGATCTATAAGATCAGAACCTGTAACCGGAGCCTTCCGCGGGATATCGGGAAGGAGCGGCCGTGTCTCTATTACCATATCAAGCAGTGCGACGCCCCCTGTCAGGAATATATCAGCAAAGAGGCCTACCGCGCTAATATCGACGAGGCGATCGAATTCCTGAACGGGAACTATGCGCCGGTCTTAAAACTGCTGGAGGAGCGGATGATGGCTGCCTCCGAGGCCATGGAGTTTGAGCAGGCCATCGAATACCGGGAACTTTTAACCAGTGTAAAAAAGGTGGCCCAAAAACAGAAAATCACCAACAGCGTGGGGGAGGAAAAGGATATCATCGCTCTGGCAACCGACGAGCGGGATGCGGTGGCCCAGGTATTCTTTGTCCGGGAAGGCAAGTTGATCGGCAGAGACCATTTTTATCTGACGGTGGCGGTCTCCGACACAAGGGCGCAGGTGCTCAGCAGTTTCCTGAAACAGTTTTATGCCGGAACCCCATTTATCCCAAAGGAATTGTTGATCCAGGATGAGATCGAGGACTCGGCCATAATTGAAGAATGGCTGTCGGCTAAAAAGGGGCAGCGGGTACATATCCGCGTACCGAAAAAAGGGACGAAGGAAAAGATGGTGGAGCTGGCCGCCCAGAACGCGCAGCTGGTTCTGAGCCAGGACCGGGAGCGGATCAAGCGGGAAGAAGGGCGTACCATCGGCGCCCAGAAAGAGGTGGCCGGCTGGTTGGGACTCAAAGACGTGGTTCGGATCGAGGCCTTCGATATTTCCAATATCAGCGGTTACGATTCCGTAGGTTCCATGATCGTCTATGAAAAAGGCAAACCCAAGCGCAGCGATTACCGGAAATTCAAGATCAAGTGGGTGAAGGGCGCGGATGACTATTCCAGCATGGCGGAGGTGCTGACCAGACGTTTTACCCATGGTCTGGAAGAGGAACGGGAGCTGCAGGAGAAGAACCTGGCCAGCGAACTGGGGAGCTTTACCAAATTCCCGGATCTGATCATGATGGACGGCGGTAAAGGCCAGGTAAATGTGGCGAAACAGGTGCTGGAAGAACTGAATCTGCATATTCCCGTCTGCGGCATGGTAAAAGATGATAATCACCGGACCAGAGGGTTATACTATGAAAATGTGGAAATACCCATCGACCGCTCCTCCGAGGGCTTCCGGCTGATCACCAGGATTCAGGACGAGGCGCACCGGTTTGCCATTGAATATCACCGGATGCTGCGGAGTAAGGGACAGGTGCATTCGATCCTGGACGATATCGAGGGGATCGGGCCGGCCAGGAGGAAAGCCCTGATGAAGCATTTTCAGTCTCTGGATGAGATCAAAACCGCGGAACCGGAGGAGTTGGCAAAAGTTCCGTCCATGAATGAGGCGGCGGCCCGGAAAGTGTACGAGTTTTTTCATTGATGTTCCAAAGTTGCTATGCTAGAATGATAGATAGTAGTGAATACTGATAAAAAAGGAGCGTCTGCTATGCACAGTGTAAAGCTTACAAAACTGGTAGAAAAAATGAACCTGAAAAATATGACGCCGGATATCGATATGACAGAAATAAAGGTTCATCAGCCGGATATCAACCGTCCGGCCCTGCAGCTGACCGGATATTTTGACCATTTCGATTCCGAACGGGTACAGATCATCGGATATGTGGAATATACCTATCTGCTGTCTCTGGAGACAGAGCGGAAGAAAGAGGTATACCGCAAACTGTTATCCGCCCAGATCCCCTGCGTCGTATTCTGCCGGGAGCTGCCGCCGGATCAGGAGATCCTGGATGCGGCAAATGAACTGGGGATTCCCATTTTTATGACGGAGAAATCCACCTCATCCTTTATGGCAGAGGTAATCCGCTGGCTGAATGTAGAGCTGGCGCCCATGATTTCCATTCATGGCGTGCTGGTGGATGTATATGGCGAAGGCGTCCTGATCATGGGGGAAAGCGGGATCGGGAAAAGCGAGGCCGCTTTGGAACTGATCAAGCGGGGCCACCGTCTGGTGACCGACGATGTGGTGGAGATCCGGAAGGTAAGCGATGAGACTTTGATCGGCACGGCTCCCGACATTACCAGGCATTTTATTGAACTGCGGGGAATCGGCATTATCGATGTGAAGACCCTGTTCGGTGTGGAGAGCGTCAAGGAAACCCAGTCCATCGACCTGGTAATCAAATTGGAAGAGTGGGAAAAGGACAAAGAATATGACCGTCTGGGGCTGGAAGAGGAATACACGGAGTTCCTGGGAAATAAAGTGGTCTGTCATTCCCTGCCCATCCGGCCCGGCCGGAATCTGGCCATTATCGTCGAATCTGCGGCAGTAAACCACCGTCAGAAAAAGATGGGCTATAATGCCGCACAGGAGCTGTACAAGCGGGTACAGAAAAGTCTGGCAAAGAACAGCGAAAAATAAAAGAATAGTGATCAAGGGTAAAAGGAGAAAAGAGATGTTTTGTTTCGGAGTAGATATAGGCGGCACCACAATTAAGCTGGGATTATTTGACCTTCAGGGGGATGTGTTGGATAAGTGGGAAATCCCCACCCGGAAAGAGGACGGAGGGAAAAATATCCTGCCTGATGCGGCAAGGGCCGTTCTGAGCAAAATGAACGAAAGATCCCTTTCAAAAGAAGATGTAGCCGGCATCGGAGTCGGCGTTCCGGGTCCTGTAAAAGAGGACGGAACCGTGGAAACTGCGGTGAACCTCGGATGGGACTTTATGGATGTACAGGGTACCATGCAAAAGGAAACCGGGCTGCCGGTGAAGGTCAGCAACGACGCCAACGTGGCCGCTCTCGGGGAGGCCTGGGTCGGCGGCGCGAAAGGATGTAAAGATGTGATCCTGGCCACCCTGGGAACCGGAGTGGGCGGCGGACTGATCACCAATGGAAAGATCATTACGGGAGCGCATGGGGCCGGCGGTGAGATCGGGCATATGCATCTGATCGATGATTTCCCCAGGGCCTGCAATTGTGGGAACTATGGATGTCTGGAGCAGGTGGCCTCGGCGACCGGAATCACTTATCTGGCTGAGCAGGCCCTGGCGGAAAGCCAGGAGGCTTCTGTGCTGCGGGACAGAAAAGTATCGGCGAAAGCTGTGTTTGACGCGGTGAAAGAAAACGACGCACTGGCGATTGAGATCGCGGAGCGGTTTGGAAAATATCTTGGCAAAGCTCTGGCTATGATCGCGGCTGTGACAGACCCGGAAGTGATTGTAATCGGCGGCGGCGTATCAAAAGCGGGAACGGTTCTGCTGGACTTTGTGGAAAAGAATTTTCAGATATACGCGTTTACTTCCTGCCGCAAAGCGACTTTTGCTTTGGCGGAATTAGGAAATGACGCCGGTATTTTCGGAGCGGCAAAAATGGCGTTGGATGCCTACGCGTCCAGATAGAGGATGAAAAGCAGGAAATCAATCAGGAGATGATGGCAATGAAGTTAGGATTTATCGGATGTGGAAATATGGCCTCCGCCATTATGGGAGGAGTGATCCGCAACGGAATATTCAGGCCGGAGGAGATAATCGGCGCGGATTCCTATCAGGCAGCCCTGGATAAGGCAGCGGAGACGCTGGGGATTCAGGTAACCACGGACAACCGCAAGGTGGCGGAGGAATCCGAGGTGCTGGTGCTCTCGGTAAAACCGCAGTTCTATGAGGCCGTGATAGCCCAGATCCGCAGCGTTGTGGATGAGAACAAAATTGTTATAACCATAGCGCCGGGGAAAACACTGGAATGGCTGGGGCAGAAATTCGAAAAGCCGGTGAAGATCGTTCGGACGATGCCCAATACCCCCGCCTTAGTGGGAGAGGGGATTACCGCGGCCTGCGCCAATATTCAGGTGTCGGAGGAGGAATTGGAGTATGTGTGCTCGATTCTCAGAGGTTTCGGGGAAGTAGAGGTAATACCGGAACACCTGATGGACGTGGTGGTGTCTGTCAGCGGAAGTTCTCCGGCTTATGTATTTATGATGATCGAGGCGATGGCGGACGCTGCCGTTGCGGACGGCATGGCGAGAGCCCAGGCTTACCGCTTCGCGTCCCAGGCCGTTCTTGGAAGCGCGAAAATGGTGCTGGAGACAGGAAAGCATCCCGGTGAGCTGAAGGATATGGTGTGCTCGCCTGGCGGAACCACGATAGAAGCGGTCCGGGTTCTTGAGGAAAAAGGATTCCGCAGCAGCCTGTTTGAAGCCATGAAAGCCTGCGCCAAAAAAGCGCGGGAAATGTAAAAAGCGGGAGATAAGAAAGTAACGTATAAGAAGTAAAGTATAGGAAGTTAAAAGTAAGAAGTAAGAAACGAAAATGTAAGGAGGAAACCGGATGCATGCCGTTGTTGATTCATAGGCAGCAATCAGTTTCCTCCTTATTTATTCCGTCAGAACAGGGGGCATATACCGTTATGTAAGCAGGGGCCCGCCGTCTGTATAAAATTATGCAGATAAAACGGAGTTTTACTCAATGTCGGAAGATTTTATATTCTTTGATCTTGGCAATGAGAATATAAATTCTGTCCCCACGCCCTCCGTGCTGATTACGTTGATATTTTCTTTGTGAGCCTGTATGATCTCTTTTGTGATGGAGAGTCCCAGGCCGGTCCCCTTCTTATCTTTTCCTCTGGAAAGATCCGTCTTATAAAAGCGTTCCCAGATTTTTTTCAAGCTCTCCTTCGGAATCCCGATCCCGGCGTCCTTTACGGAGACGAAGACCTTTTCATGCTTTTCGGTAGTCTCCACATAGATGACCGAATCCGGATTGCTGAATTTGATCGCATTGTCGATCAGATTATAAAGGACCTGCTGTATTTTCCCCATATCGGCCGAAACGTAGAGAACCTTTGCGGAAAAAATCAGTTCAATGGATATACGCTTGGAAGTGCAGGTGCCCTCAAAGGTGGCGGCTGTCTTCTTGATAATACTGTTGATATCAAAATCCGTGATGTCCAGCAGCGTCCCTCTGCGGTCGAAATCGTTCAGGGTCAGCAGGCCGCTGGTCAGCTTATTCAGACGCTCCGTTTCGAAGAGGACGATATTCAAATATTTTTCCTGCATCTCCGGAGGAATGGTGCCGTCTAAGATCGCTTCCACATATCCCTTGATGGAGGTCAGGGGCGAACGGAAGTCGTGGGAGATATTGGACACGAATTTTTTCTGATATTCCTCCATCTTAGACAGTTCGGTGGACATATAATTCAATGTGGCCGAGAGACGGCCCATCTCGTCGTCGGTGGTCACGGGCAGCTCGTATTTCAGATTCCCGGCCGCATACTGGTTGGCGGCGAAGGTGATCCGCTTCAGCGGTTTGGACACCAGGAATGTAAACGCAGCCAGAATCAGCAGGGACAGGAGGAAAATACCGATCAGAGTGATATAGGAAACGTTCAGCAGCCGGTCCCTCTCCTGACTGATGGCGCTGACCGGATAGTGAATCAGCACATAGCCCCGGGTTTTGAGATTCAGCGTGATCGGGGAGATGACGCTTAAAACTTCCTCCTGATAACAGTCATAAAAATTACTGATGCAATAATATTGATTGCCGGTAAATGTGGGATCGAAGTCTGTGAGCACCTTCGGATTCTCCAGATTTACCTTTTCCCGGGAGTTCAGCAAAATCGTGCCGTCCGTGTCGATGATCCAGACCGGAGCGGACACATAGGTGTCTACCGCTTTCAACTGCGTCTGCAGTTCCTCCAGGGACAGGGCCTCCGTGTAATAGTTCTTGGCATAGGTGGAAGCGACGAAAATGGCTTCCCGGTACAAATTATCGGCTTTTTCCTCTTCCAGCTGCTTCAGGGTCAGGGACGAAGTCAGCGTGGCGATAAGGAAAAAACTCAGAAAGCCAAAAATCACATATGCGATAATAAATTTGGCATAGAGCTTCATTGCTTCACCTCGAATTTATAACCGATCCCCCATACGGTGGACAGACTCCAGGCCTCGTGGTCTTTGATCTTCTCACGGAGACGTTTGATATGTACGTCGACCGTTCTGGTATCTCCGATGTATTCATATCCCCAAATATGATCCAGCAGCTGTTCCCGGGTGAAGACCTGATTCGGAGAGGAGGCCAGAAAATACAGCAGCTCCAGTTCCTTGGGCGGCATATCCACAGGTTCTCCGTTGTAGATAACCGAATAATTGGTCAGATTGATAATCAGGTCCGGGTACTCCACGTATTTGGCGTCCGGGGTGGGAGCGGCCGGTTTTTCCGGTTGGAACCGGCGCAGAACCGCTTTGACACGGGCCACTAATTCTTTGGAATCAAAAGGTTTGATGATATAATCATCGGCGCCCAGTTCCAGTCCCAGGACTTTATCGAAGATCTCGCCCTTGGCGGAGAGCATGATAATCGGTACGGAAGATTTGTGCCGGATCTCCCGGCAGACCTGATAGCCGTCGATGCCGGGAAGCATCAGATCCAGCAGGATCAGATTCGGCCGAAAAGTATCGAAAATAGTCAGGGCTTCCTCGCCGTCATGGACCATCATGGTTTCGAAACACTCTTTGGTCAGATAAAGAGAGATGAGCTCCGCTATATTGACATCATCATCTACGATTAATATTTTTTGTTTTGCAGCCATATGAATGCCTCCTCTATTCTTTGCGGTTATTACTTAAACTCAACGATTGTCACACCGGATTCGCCTTCCCCGAAAGCTCCGAGCCGGTAAGATTTTACATAACGGGTCCGTTTCAGATGGTTATGAACGGCGGTTCGCAGGGCTCCCGTCCCCTTGCCGTGCACGATGCGGACCTGAGGGATATGGGCCAGATAAGCGTCGTCCAGGTATTTGTCCAGCGCGCCCAGCGCTTCATCTACCGTCATGCCCAGCAGCTTGATTTCTGGGCTTACCGTGGCGGATTTGGACATCTTGATTTTCCCGGAGCCTGTTTTTTGAAGGTTGGGGCCTGTGATGACAGGCTCATCCACCAGTTCCAGATCCTTGATATTGACCTGGGATCTGAGGATGCCCATCTGCACGTACAGATCTCCCTTGGCGTTGGGAAGCGTGCTGACGGTTCCTTTCAGATTCAGGCTTAAGACCTTGACCGTGTCTCCGATTTTGAAATCGGCGGGCTTATTGGCTTTGCCGGATTTCTGCTTGGGCCGGATGGTCATGTTTTTCTCTAAACCGGACATCTGGTCGCGCAGTTTGGCGCGCTCCTGTTCCATCTGTTTCATGGAGATACTGCCCTGCCCGTATTTGTTGAAATTGGAGATGGTCTGGTCGGCCACTTCCTTGGCCTCCCGCAGGATGGCATGGGCCTTCTCATGGGCCTCCCGCAGGATATCCTCCCGGCGCTGGTCCAGCTTGTCGTATTTTTGTTCCAGCCGGGTCTTTAGGGACTCGATTTCTTCTTTGTAACGGGTGATTTCCACCTGTTCTTTCTCAATGGTAACCTTACTGTTTTCCAGATCGGTAATCAGATCTTCGAAATTTTCTTTCGTCTCGCTGATCCGGCTTCTGGCGTCGTCGATGATATAATCCGGCAGCCCCAGTTTGGAGGAAATCGCAAAGGCATTACTCTTTCCCGGGATTCCGATCAGCAGCCGGTACGTGGGACGCAGTGTGGCGATATCAAATTCACAGCAGGCATTTTCCACGCCCTGGGTAGACAGCGCGTAGACTTTCAGCTCGCTGTAATGGGTGGTCGCCATGGTGCGGATGTCCCTCTGATGCAGCCAGGAGAGGATCGACATGGCAAGGGCCGCGCCCTCGGTCGGATCGGTTCCGGCGCCCAGCTCATCGAACAGAACCAGGGAGCGGTCGTCCACCTCCTCCAGGATTTTCACAATATTAGTCATATGGGAAGAAAAGGTACTGAGAGACTGCTCGATACTCTGTTCATCCCCGATGTCCGCATAGACCTGGTGAAACAGGGCCAGCTCCGACCGGTCGAGGGTGGGAATATGAAGACCGGCCTGCCCCATCAGGGTCAGAAGCCCGACGGTCTTCAGGGAAACCGTTTTTCCGCCGGTATTTGGTCCGGTGACGATCAGCTGGGAGAATTCTTTGCCCAGGTAAATATCGATGGGAACCACCTGCTTCGAATCCAGCAGCGGATGCCGGGCCTTGCGCAGATGGATATATCCCTGGGTGTTGAACACAGGGGCGGTTCCGTTATAGTCCTGCGCCAGCTTGGCGCGGGCAAAGATAAAATCCAGTTCCGTCAGCAGTTCGAAATCATTACATACCGCCTGTGTTTCTTCCGCGACAAGGGTACTTAGATTCGCCAATATCACTTCAATTTCAGTCTGTTCTTTTAATAACAGCTCCTTGATATCATTGTTCAGACGCACCACGGCCATGGGTTCGATAAAGACGGTGGAACCGCTGGAGGACTGGTCGTGGATCATACCGGACACCTGGCTGCGGTATTCCGCTTTTACCGGAAGGCAGTAACGGCCGTCCCGCATGGTGATCACCGCGTCCTGCAGATAGGTGCGCACGGAACCATTTACCATGGAATTCAGCTGGGTGTGAATCCGCTCGTTGGCCAGCTTGATACTGCGGCGGATCTGGCGGAGCGTACTGCTGGCCTCATCGCTTATCTCCTCCTCGGACAGGATACACCTGCGGATCTCCGCGGAAATCGTGGAAAGGGGGATGAGACCGTCGAAATAGTCGTCCAGGGAGTCGCGGGTCAGATCGGCATTATCCTTACGGCCGTAGGACTTCGCCCGGGCGGCGGTCTCCAATAGAGTGCAGACGGCCAGTAGTTCGATGGCGTTTAAGGAACTGCCGATTTCCAGCCTTTTCAGGGAACCGCGGACATCCTTCGTCCCGCCGAAGGAGGGGCTGCCCTTTTTCAGAATGCGGCTGAAGGCATCCGCCGTCTGCTGTTGGAGCAGCCGGATAAGAGACAGGTCGTCAGATGGGGTCAGATGACGGCACAGGTCCTTACCGGACTGGGATGCGGCGTGTTCGGTCAGCCGGTCGATGATTTTGTGGAATTCTAATGTATGCAAAGCTTTCGCGTTCATGTTAATCCTCCGTATTGCAGGCAATGCTGAAAATTGTTGTTTACTATCTTTTCATTTTACAATATAATAAGATAAATGAAAAGCTCAATTCCGAGACTTTCTTATGTTTACATTACCTTCATAGATTGTTCATATGTCTTTGCTAAAATTAAAATATTATGGGGTTCCGCTGTACTTAAAGGAGAAGGTTTATGTCAGAGGAAAAAGATAAAGAAGAATTTTCTTTTATGAAGGAAAAAATTAAAGCGAAGCCAATCAACAAGAAAAAGCTGTTGCTAAAGGTGGCTGGTACGGTGGTACTGGCTGTTCTTTTTGGGGTTGTGGCTTCTTTTACGTTCGTCATTACCAGTCCCATTGCAGAGAAAAAATACGGGGAGAAGGAAGAAATTCCCTCTGTCACCATCCCCCGGGACGATGAGGCGGCACAGAATCCGGAGCCTGAGGCAACGCCCACGCCCGTACCTGCGCCCTCGAATCCTCCGGCGGTGATCCAGCAGACCGTAGGCATTGAGGTGGAGGATTACCGAAAACTTTATAATAAGCTCTATGAGGTGGCTGCGGGATTGGACAAAGCTCTCGTTACCGTAACCGCTGTAAGCAGCAACGTGGACTGGTTTAATGTCCCCTATACGAATCAGGGGAAGGGTTCCGGTGTCATTGTAGCGGAAAATGGAATTGAATATATGATTCTGACGGATGAGCGGGTTCTGGAAGGCGCCGAGCAGATTATGGTTACCTTTGCGAATGATACGCAGGTGGAGGCAACGGTCAAAAAGATCGATCATAATACCGAGATTGCGATTCTAAGCGTGCGTATGGATACTTTGGAAGAAGATACCAGGAACGCCGTTGAAGTGGCCGTACTGGGGAATTCCTTCCAGGTGAGAAAGGGAACGCCTGTGATCGCCATCGGCAGTCCGCTGGGCTATCCGGATTCCATGTCCATCGGCATGGTGACTTCGGCGGGGAATCATATCGCCACCTGGGATGCCAATTACACGATGTTTACAACGGATATCCTGGGTAACGCGGATGGCAGCGGTGTTCTGATTAATCTGGACGGCGATGTCATCGGGGTGATTACGCAGGAGAGCAATGACAATTCCAGTGAAAATGTGGTGACCGCTTACTCGGTGTCGGAGTTAAAAAGTGTGATTGAACACTTGTCGAATGGACTGGACCTGGCGTATATGGGAATTAAGGGAACGCCGGTAACGGACGAAAAGGCCGAGGAAAACGGGATGCCGCAGGGGATCTATATTGTCGAGACGGCCCTGGATTCGCCTGCCATGAATGTCGGAATTCAAAATGGGGATATTCTGGTTAAGCTGGGAACGGAAGAAGTAAAGGACATGAAGGACGTGCAGAATGTACTGCTGAATCTTTCTCCCAACCAGCTGGTGACGGCTGTGGTCATGCGGCCGGGCAAAGACGGATATAAAGAACTGACCTATCAGGTCACGCTGGGCGTGCGGGAGTAGCTTCCGCATAGTTCCGGCAGGAATTAAAAAAGATAAAGTATGAAATACCGGTTTCGATATTTGGAAGGAGACAGCATGAGATACATAGAGACGCTGCGGGATGGAGACAGAATCACGGGGATCTATCTTTGTAAGTACAAGCAGGCGGCATTGACAAAAAACGGGAAATCTTATGAGAATGTAATTCTGCAGGATAAGACAGGGACGATCGATTCGAAGGTTTGGGAGCCAAATTCTCCTGGAATCGGGGATTTTGAGGCGATGGACTATGTGGAGATCGCAGGCGATGTGGTGAGCTATCAGGGCGCGCTGCAGCTGAGTATCAAGCGGTCCAGGAAGGCCATGGACGGCAGTTATGACCCGAAGGACTATGTGCCGGTCAGCGAAAAGGATATTGAGGAAATGTACCGCGAGCTGCTGGGCTTTATCAGCGGGCTTAAGGACCCTTATCTGAAACGGCTGGCGGCCAGCTTTTTCGTGGAGGATCAGGAGTTTACCGGCAGATTTAAATTCCACTCTGCGGCAAAGAACGTACACCACGGTTTCGTGGGGGGGCTGCTGGAACATACGCTGAGCGTGGTAAAGCTGTGTGATTACTACTGCAAGGCGTATCCGGTTCTGAATAAAGATCTGTTAATCACAGCGGCCATTTTCCATGATATCGGTAAATTAGATGAGCTGGCGGCATTTCCGGCCAATGATTATACGGACGACGGACAGCTTCTGGGGCACATCGTAATGGGCTGTGAAGCGGTTGGAGCCAGAATCCGGACGATCAGCGGATTCCCGCCGAAGCTGGCCAGTGAGCTGAAACACTGCATTCTGGCGCATCATGGAGAGCTGGAATTCGGATCGCCGAAGAAACCGGCTCTGGTGGAGGCTGTGGCGCTGAATTTCGCGGATAATACGGATGCGAAGCTGCAGACGATGACAGAAGCCTTTAAGGCGGCGGGAAATAATGACGACTGGCTGGGGTATAACCGGTTATTTGAATCAAATATCCGGAAAACCAGTAAATAGGTATGCCGGGATAGAGACGTGGACAGACTTTGAAAAGACAGACGGGATGTTGTTGGTGCAGCATTCCGTTTTTGTATGAGGTGACAGTATGGTGCAGAAAAATGAAATTTATCAGATCAGAATAGAAGATATGACAACAGAGGGAGACGGAATCGGCAAGGTGGACGGGTACCCACTGTTCGTAAAGGGCGCATTGACCGGTGATTTGGCAGAGGTGAAAGTGATAAAAGCTAAGAAGACATACGGATACGGCCGGCTGGTCCGGGTGCTGGAGCCTTCCGCGTTCCGAGTAACGCCGGAATGCGCGGTGGCGGGGCCCTGCGGGGGATGCCAGCTGCAGGCTATGAGCTATGAGGAACAACTGAGGTTTAAAGAAAATAAAATCCGCAATAACCTGCTTCGGATCGGAAAGCTTAATGAGGTGCCGATGCTGCCCATCATGGGGATGGAAGAGCCGTTCCGGTATCGGAATAAGGCGCAGTTCCCGATCGGGAAGGATAAAGAGGGAAATCCGGTGGCCGGTTTCTATGCGGGGAGAACGCATTCGATTGTTCCGGTCAGGGACTGCCGTTTGGGAGTGGAGGAAAACCAGGAGATTCTGGATGTTATCTTAGAATTTATGAAGGAGTATGGGATTCCGGCCTATGAGGAGGAAAAGGGGACAGGTCTGGTGCGGCATGTCCTGATCCGGTATGGGTTCCGTACGGGAGAGATTATGGTCTGTATTGTCATAAACGGAAAGAGCCTGCCGCATGGGGACGTGCTGGCGGACAGGCTCAGGAAGATCGGGGGAATGACCAGCATCTCTTTGAATGTGAACCGGAAGAGAACGAATGTGATCCTGGGGACGGAAATGGTATATCTGTGGGGAACTGCGTATATTACGGATTATATCGGGGATGTGGAGTTCCGGATTTCGCCGCTGTCGTTTTACCAGGTGAATCCGGTCCAGACGCGGAAACTGTATGAGAAGGCGTTGGAGTTCGCCGGGCTGGACGGCGGGGAGACGGTGTGGGATCTGTATTGCGGGATCGGGACGATCTCTCTGTTCCTGGCGCAGAAGGCAGGGAAGGTGTATGGCGTGGAGATCGTGCCGGAGGCGATCGAGGATGCAAGGATGAATGCAAAGCTGAATGGGATAGAGAACGCGGAATTTTTCGTGGGAAAGGCGGAAGAGGTGCTGCCGGCGTATTATGAGAGGAATGGGGGGACCGCGGATGTCGTGGTCGTGGACCCGCCCAGGAAAGGGTGCGATCAGGCGGTGCTGGATACGATTGCCCGGATGAAGGTGGGACGGGTGGTGTATGTGAGCTGTGATTCGGCTACGCTTGCCAGGGATGTGAAGTATATGGGGGAGCGGGGGTACCGGGTGGAGAAGGTGCAGGGGTGTGATATGTTTCCGTTTACGGTGCATGTGGAAACAATTGTGTTACTTTCCAAACTTAAATCGAGCAAGCATATTGAAGTGGAATTGAAAATGGATGAGCTTGATTTGACTGCGGCGGAGAGTAAAGCGACTTATGAGGAAATCAAGGATTATGTGTTGGAGCATAGTGGGTTGAAGGTAAGTAGCTTGTATATCGCTCAGGTGAAGGACAAGCATGGGTTTAGAGAAGAGGGAGAATTATAATCTTCCTAAATCAAATAATGCAAGACAGCCGAAAGGTCCAGAGGAGAAGGAAAAGGCGATTGAGGATGCGTTGAAACATTTTAGAATGGTGTAGGAGTAAATACAATATTTTATTGAGGGAAGGAGGCTCCTATGGAATATAAGGTGTTAAATAAAAATCAAAAAGATAGAATGCAAGTCATTAGTGATCATGCGTATGTTATGGAATGGGAATCGCCGGAATTTATGGATTACCTTTTGGGGAAACTTCCGAAAGTAAGGAAATTTCAGGAAGATAAAGAAGTAGCACAAGAGGTGTCAGCACTAGAAATATTGTTGACAACATACAATGCTTTTCTCACAAAAAAATCATCTTTTGTAGATGAAATAGCAAAGAGAATTTCAGATATTCATGATATAAAAGAATCATGGTATGGATTAAGTTTATATGAAATAGAAACATATATAAAACTGCATAGTTTTTGTTTGATTTTAGGAGAGGGTGGTATTGGTAAGAGTTATTTTATAAAATGCTTTGAAGAACAATTAGAACAAAAACATATTGAACATTTATGTATATACGGAAAGTTTGAAAAAAACACAAATAACATCAACGTTGAAGAAATAATAAAAGCAAGTAATAATGGATTTGTTTTCGTTGTAGATGCGATTAATGAAATGTCGGTGGAAGGACAGAATAATTTGTTGGATGTTTTAATGAAACTTAAAAAGTATCCTCAAATACGAATTGTAATAACATATAGAACGAATTCAATGGATAATGAGATTCTAGAAAAATATCAACAAATAGCAGAATATGAGTATAAGTTTCCCGGCGTATCATTTGAATCAGCATTGAGCGAAATACTTAAATTATCTGTACCAGATGTGTATATGTATGAAGATATTTTGTATTCAAATAATGCGTTATTATTAAGTATGTTATGTGACGTATTATCATCAGACAAAGTTGTTGTAGAAACTGAAAACGGAATAGCTTCTGTCACTTTTATCTTGGAGCAATATATAAAAAGAACGATAAGGAAGGTATTTAAAGGGCATTTGAATTGTCAAGGCATAGACATTTGGAAAGATATGAAAAACATTTCTCAGTGGATGTATGAAAATGGAGAAAAACGTATTGATGAAAAGAATTTATTTTTAGCAATAAAAACAGGAAAAAATTTTCTTCCTGTTATGTTACAGATGGGATTCATGGCTGGATATGAAAGTAATAACGAAATGTATTATTACTTTGCCATTGATTCTTTGACAGATTTTTTAATTGCTCGTTCCTTATTTCAAGATATTAGTGGGAGAGACTACAAAGAACAGATTGGTATTATTAAATCAAAAGTGGAAGATTTGTATAATCTTGAAGAAGCCTTGATTATAGCGATATTTGATAATATGTCTCCTAACTATACAAAAATAAAGGATTTATTGATAGATACAAATTTAATGGAAGGTTTTGATTTTAATACGTTGGTTAAAATCCATTTTAAGCAAGAAGAGATTGCAACTTTTCAGGAGTTATTTCAACCTATTGATCACAGTGATTTACTACAGGCTGTGGGAGGATATACCGACAAACCATTTAATTGTAGCAATTACCTATTTGATTATTATTGTGCAAGTCGTGAGAGGTTATATGATTTATCGAACGCATTGGCAGGCTATCATTTCCAAAGCCGTATAAAGAATAGATTAAAGAATGTATTGTACTTTACAACATTAAATGATAGAACTGACAGAAGAGACGAGGAGGCGTTTTATTTTGCGCTGCTCTGTTGTGCGGCACCTAATAAAGATATCAGATGTTTGGCAATGAAATTGTTATATGAAGTTGTTTCAAAGAATGAGGAATACGTTGACAGAGTTATTTTTGAATATGATAGAATATTTGATTTTTATATACAAGAAGCTACCATTTATGTTCTGAGCCAAATAAGAAGAGATAACGAGAGAATAATAAACTTTTTTAATAGAATCATAAGTCAACAGGATGATTTAACGGCAAAAAGTATTCGTAGAATAGCAACCTATTTTGGAAAACCATATTCCTATATTATGTGGAATCGCAAGAATCTTTTTGCGTATAGTAAAGAAGCTGCTATTTCAGATTATTTAAACGATATATTATTCAGGGTTGATCTTATGAATAAAGATTTTTTGCCGTTTAGATATTGGGGAAAAGATCACCTAGATATGTACACACGCTTTCTGGTAAACGATAAAGAAAATATAAAAAAGGTAAACGACTATCTTTCTGAAAAGTATTCTTGTGTTTGTGGAGGAGAATGCAGTGGATTAATGTCATTTGAAAATAGAATTATGCCTGAGATAAAACCGATGGCAGAGATTGAAACAATGGATATGAATTCCTTTATGGAAAGTTTTGAAGCTGTTTTTAGGTATGTGTTTGAATATTTTAGTGTTTCGACAGATAGAAAAACGGTAAATATGCGAGAAGAAGATTTCCGCCATTCTCTATATATGAAGTGTGTAGATATTGCGACAGGTATATATTATGGTAGTTTGATGTGTAATTACTATACGAATAGATTTGTAACTTATAATAATAATCAAAATAGTATTGGGTATGAGGTATATGATCCTTTAGAATATGGGGAAAATGTTGTTATTACAGCACCTATACCAACATATCAGGATTTTATAGAAAGACTGGGAGATCATGTAATAAACTCCTTAGAAGTTCCGGAAGTACGTGACATTCATTGGGTGCGAAATGTTGAACTGACACGAAAAAATGTGTTACATCTTCTCGAAAAAATAGAATTAAGAAAGCAAGAGTGGATACTGTTGGCTTGCAGGGTATCGTTACATGAGGAAAATAAATATGACACGAGATGGAAAGATACATATGATCTGTGGTGTTGTACTTCGGAAAATGAGACTATAAATGAAGATGGGAGTGCGCGCTATTTAACTATTGAACTAGAAGAATATGTCGGTGACTTGAAATCATATTCAGACAATTCCTTAAAACCTTGGCTATGCAAGGACGTAAAGAATATCAATAATCAGTCAGAAGTTTTCGAGGGAACCTCGTTGGTTTTACCACCATCAGAAATAATTAGTTTTTTTAATCTTAGATTGAATGTTTCAGACTTTTCATGGGAAACTTCGGATAAAGAAAAAATAATAATATGTAACAACAATAAGAATTCGTACTATAGAGACCCTATTGGGGGAACAGTATTTATTCGTAAAGATTATTTTGATAAGTTTTTAGAAGGACATACCGTTAAGTATTTTGCTTTTACGGAACGATTTATTCCGAAAACAGGCTATGCAGATGAAACTTCTTTGCATTTTGAAATTATAAATGGAAAGATTGTAAAAGAGATTAAAAATGCGGGTGGTTATGGTAGACGGAATAATGAGAATAATCCATTGTGCACCGTGTGCCCACATACCAATATTGTTGAAGATGAATCAGATGATTCTTTGACTCCCGATATAGAGTGCCTGAAGAATGTGCTTGCGGAATATGGAGTTGCAGATGATTTTGATATGCTTGGAGAGGAAGATATATTATAAAAAAATAATCCTATGCTAAAAGGAGGATTGAAGATGAAAAATAACTCTAATATTGCTGGCAGTGAAATCATCATATATCAAACGGATGATGGACAGACAAAAATAGATGTTAAATTTGAAGACGAGACCGTTTGGCTCACGCAGGCACAATTATGCGAGCTTTATCAAACCAGTAAATCTAACATCAGTGAGCATATTAAGCATATTTTTGAAGATGAAGAATTAGATGAAAAATCAGTTGTTCGGAAATTCCGAACAACTGCATCTGATGGAAAAAGCTATAATACAATACATTATAATCTTGATATGATTATTTCTCTTGGATATAGAGTGAAATCTAAAATCGCCACAAATTTCCGGCGATGGGCTACCGAGCGCCTAAAAGAATATATGATAAAAGGCTTTACGATGGACGACGAAAGGTTAAAAAAGCTGGGTGGTGGAAACTACTGGAAAGAGCTGCTAGACCGCATACGAGACATCCGTTCGTCTGAAAAGGTTATGTATCGTCAAGTGCTCGATTTGTATGCGACAAGTGTTGATTATAATCCCAAGAGTAGTGAATCCATTGCATTTTTTAAAATGGTGCAAAACAAATTACATTATGCAGCACATGGACATACAGCAGCGGAAGTTATATATGAGCGTGCAGATGCAGAACAGCCTTTTATGGGATTAAAAAGTTTTTCTGGTGATTTTCCAGTATTAAAAGATATTAGTATTGCAAAGAATTATCTTAATGACGAAGAACTAAAAATTTTAAACAATATCGTTTCAGGTTACTTTGATTTTGCGGAAATTCAAGCTATGCGTCATAATCCTATGTATATGGCAAATTATGTAGAACATCTTGATAATGTTTTAAAAACCACAGGGGAAAAGGTATTACAGGGAGCTGGAACGATTAGTCATGCACAGGCAATTGAAAAAGCAACAAAAGAGTATAGAAAATATCAGGCACAGAACTTGTCGCCAGTTGAAGAGGAGTATTTGCAAACTATTAAAAGTATTCACAGCACAATGAAGAAAAATGGTAATAACTGATCGAGAAAATATGGACTGATAGAACGAATCAATTATAATTCAGGTGAAGGGAAATCAAAAGTTCCACAAGTGCCGTTAGAAAAGGAACAGGCAATTGAGGATGCATTAAAATATTTTAAGATAATTTTAGTAAGTTAAAATGATTTCAAATAATAGAGGTGTTGATTATCGCTAATATTGAAAGTATCAAACAAAAAATTCTCCAATTGGATGCAGGGTCATTTCAAAATCTTTGTGATTCTTATTTATATAAAATCGGCTATCCTAATATAGTATCTCTTGGTGGAGAAGCAGGTACACGAAAGACCACCCTAGGAACACCAGATACTTATTTTGTTGCATCAAATGGAAAGTATGTTTTTGTAGAATACACGACTCAAAAGGCAAGCCTATTTGTAAAAATCAAGAACGACCTTGAAAAATGTCTTAATACATCAAAGACAGGCGTTCCGCATGATAAAATTTCTGAAATTATTTATTGCCATACTTCATCAAATCTTACACCCGTTCAAGATAGTGAGGTAAAAGCTTTATGTGAAGATGTTGGAATCAAACTTACGGTTATTGGAATTGATAAACTTGCAGAAGACATATATCTTTTCCATCATAATCTTTCTCGTGATTTTTTGGGGATATCAATAAGTACTGATCAAATTCAATCGTGTGACGATTTTATTAATCGTTATAATTCGAATAGAATGGCGGCTCCAATTGATACTAAATTCTTATTTAGAGAAAAAGAATTTAGAAATATTGGCGACGCTTTTCTGAAAGCGGATGTTGTTATACTCAACGGTTCAGCGGGTACGGGAAAAACTCGCTTAGCTTTGCATTATGTGAAAAATCACCCAGATACTAACAATGAAAAGGTCTACTGTATTCACAGTAATGCTTTACCAATATACGAGGACTTAAAGCTTTTTATAGACGACCCTGGAAACTATTTCCTTTTTATTGATGATGCAAATCAATTGTCAGGATTACAGCATATTATCCGTTATGTCACGATGAAACCAGAGGGGTATAACGTAAAGATACTTATTACAGTGAGGGATTATGCACTTCAAAAAGTGATAAATGATGTTCGAGAAATTACTTCATATGAAACTATTAAAATAAATGTATTTACGGATGATGAGATTAAAAAATTGCTTAAAACTTCATTGGGTATTCTAAATCAAGACTATCATGAAAGAATCATAAGAATTGCAGAGGGAAATGCTCGTATTGCCATACTTGCGGGGAAAGTAGCATGTAATTTAAACCGTTTGGATTCTATTAATGATGTGTCACAATTATATGAAGATTATTATGGATATTCCTTAGAGGACAATCAATTGCTTGTCAACAATCATATATGCATAGCTGCTGGTATAGTTGCTTTTTTAGAGGCAATCCATTTAGAACACATTGATGCATTTTTGCCGATTTTGCAGGAAAAAGGATTAAATCGAGATGAGTTTATTGAAAATATTCGCATGCTTCACGAGCAGGAAATTGTCGATATTTGCAATGATAAAGCAGTTCATTTTTCTGAGCAATGCCTATCTAATTATTTGCTAAAATATGTTTTCTTTGATAAAAAACTACTCAGTCTGTCGGAGATGATTAAAGTTTGTTTTCAAAGTTATAGAGAGCGAACGGTATCTTCTGTTAATACATTACTTAATATATTCAGAAATGAAGCTCTTTTCGATTTTGTTAAGAAAGAAATAAAAATATTGTGGGATGAATTATCAACAGAAGAATCCCCAGTTTTTTTTGAATTTGTCAAAGTGTTTTTTCGTATTAATCCTACAGAAACACTTCTGATTTTGCAAAACAAAATTGAAACCGAAAAAGGTGTGATTTGTGAATGGCATAATATTGATACTGAGAAAGGGAAAAATTATCAGAATGTTACAAATGACATCCTCAAAATTCTTGGTGGTTTTGCATATATGACTGATTTGCCAACCGCGTGTGATTTGTTTTTCCAATATTATTTTAAGCGGCTAGATTTATATATGGAATTTTACCACGCAGTTAATCTATATTTTGGTATTAATAAAGATTCTATACGCTATGATTTTTGCACACAAATAACTTTTTTGGAGAAGATAATAGAATATTCAGATGACTGGAAACAAGAATCCGTTGTTATTCTCTTTTTAGAAATAGCAGAAAATTTTTTGAAATTGCATTTTTCCCCAGCGGAGGAAGGGCGAAAGAATACAATTACTATATATCAAATCCCATTAGCCATATCTGAAGGCGTTGAAAAATACCGAAAGCTAATTTGGGAATCTTTATCCTTCTTATGTGAGACTGAAAAGTATAGGGTAAAAGTTAGAAAAATCCTCAGTTCTTATGGTGGCACTGTTGAGGATATAAGTATTCCAGTTTTACAATTTGATTTAAAGTATATTAATTCAATTTTGAAGTCAAATTTTTCACCTGATGAATTAGAAAACTGTCTTTTAGTGAACAGAATAGTGCAAGTTTTCAATAGTATGAACATCTATTGTGAATCATTATTTGCTGAGTATTTTGAAGGAGAATATCTTCAACTATATCTTCTTCTTAAAGGAGCAGATTACAAAGCAGAAGTTGATTATGAAGAACATGAAAAACTAAAACGGCAATTGATTGAGCAATACGTTTCAAATTGCAATTTAGAAATGTTCAAAGGGTTAATTGATGTTTGCAATGATATCCCAGAGCTTGATGGTCACTCTTGGGAGGTTGGAGAAGGATTAAAAATTGCTTTTGATGCTATTTCTCCTAAAAAAGATTGCTATGTTGATGCAATTAAATATTACATAGAAAAGGATACGCCAAATAATTTACACCCATATCACTTGTTGGACGTTCTATTTTCCTTATTGTCTGATTCAGAAGTATATCAGATTATTATTGAAGAAGATTATAAGCAGAAAAATGCGTGGCTGTATGCATATTATCATGAATTACCGTTAGATTTAATTACCGAAAATCATCTACGTGGGCTATATAACTTTTTAAAAGATACTTCTGACAAAGATATTACTTCATCATCAATGCGTGATGTGGATTTTTTGGAGAAGTACAATATAATAGATGAACGAGCTTTGATAAAGGGATGTAAAATTATTTTAGCTAAGATGGAGTATTCCCCCTTTATAGTGCATATTTATTTTGATTTGTTATTTAATATCTATCATAATACACCAAAGGAAGTAATTTCCAAATTTAATTGTAATCTGGAATTGCTTGAAGAAATGTATTGTGCTATGCTGTCAAATGATAATTATCAGGATTATGATGGACAATTCCTGAGAGAAATATATTTGGCTAGACCTTCTATACTGGACAAGTATATAAGTTGTTTAGTAAATAAAAATAATGGTTCTTTTAGGGATTATCAAAAAAGGAATAGTTGTTTTTTTGAATTGGATGATTTTATAGAAATATATAATAAGATTTTTGAAGAGATAATAAAGACGTGTCAATTTCCCAAGATATTAGTACCATATTTTTTGGAGTCTTTATTAGTACCAATTAAAAATGAACAAAATTTGTTGGAAAGACAAGATGAGTGGATTCGGCAATGCATTCAGAGGTTTTCCAACGATGAAACAAAAATGTGTTGTCTATTTTCAGTTATATCAAAATTAGAAACCGAAAGAAAAAAGGAATATATTTTGCTATTCCTCGAGAATAATCCGCTATTTGAAGATTTTGAAAGAATACCATTAACGCCTACTTCTTACAGTTGGTCAGGTAGTGCAGTACCTATGTATTCTGCTTGGATTGAGTTCCTTGAAGCATTGCTTCCAAGCTGTATAGGTTTAAAATGGATAAAGCATAAAAATTATATTGAAACAAAAATTGATTGTTTGAAAAAGCAAATTGAATCTGAACAAATTGATGAAATATTAAGAGGGTGATTTACAAATATAAGAAAAGTCAGGGAAACAGGGGAGACTGGTGAGAAATAGCCATTTTATGACACATTAATCTTAAAATGAAGATAGCCTCAAAGATTTAAGTTTATTAAGTAAGCTGAATTTGTTAAATTTTGTTCTATTCAAACTTTCAATCGCTGGAGATGATATGGAACTGAGTTTGGACAACGATAATCAAGTTGAAAGTATCGTGCTTTTGTCCCACTAATCACCATATAGTCATATAAAGGTGAAGATTGAGCTAGGGATGGTGAGGGGAAGGTGCCATTGGATGCTATTGCAGAACAGGCAAAGAAATATCAGCCGAAACCGAAAATCACATAAAATGATACAGGAGTATGTTGAAAAGAAATACGGATTCTAAGTACATACAGCGTATATTGTTGAAGTAAAGCGGTCTTTAGGTTTAACAATGCACGATGCACCTAAAGCGGTAGAGGATTTGGAGCAACCGAGAAAATATTCAATGTGGAAAAGATAAAAACGATAAAGGATGCTCTTAAGTATTTTGAGGTGATTTAATGGATGAAGGAATATTTCAGATTGCGGAGCAGATTGTCCAACTGAATCAAAAAGCTTACGAAGTTTGTCTTCCATTAGTGGATAATGCATGCGGTAGAATAGTGTCAGAAGATGAATTGTCGCATTTGTTAGATTATTTACTGGACTTTGCCTGTGATGAAAAGGTATTGGAGTTGTACAAGCGAGTGTGTCGAAGATATTTATATGTATATCCGAGGTGTATCCAATTTTATGTTGAGACGTATCGGGAAATGTGGACTGAATAGTTATTCAGCAGAAATTTCTTAAGGAGAAGGAAGATAAGGTTTTTCAATAAGATTATGATATGGAGGAGCAATGGGGAAAATAATTAAAGATACAATTCATGCAAATGGATTAGAAATTGGGATTTATACGCAGGATTTTGAAAATGAATTTATTTCTTTGACAGATATTGCTAGGTATAAGAGTGATGACCCGGCAGCAGTTATTCAAAACTGGATGAGAAATCGTGATGTGATAGAGTTTCAGGGACTCTGGGAAAGGTTGCACAATCCAGATTTTAACCCCCTCGAATTCGAGGGGGTTAAAAAGCAGGCAGGAGCAAACGCATTTACAATGTCGCCTAAGAAATGGATAGAGGCGACAGATGCTGTTGGTATTGTTTCAAAATCGGGGCGTTATGGCGGAACGTATGCCCATAGCGATATTGCTATGTCTTTTGCAACTTGGATTTCTCCCGAGTTTCAGTTGTATATTATGAAGGATTACAGGAGATTAAAGACAGATGAGAATAGTCGTTTAATGGAGGAGTGAAGGAAATATGAAGATACCGGAAAAATAGCCTACTATGTTATCATCATGTGGAATGAATTATCTGGTGTGTTACAAGCATTGATATCATAAGAAGCCATGTGCAGGCTGCCGAGATGATGATAAGATTATGAACAAAGTGGGAGGTAACGTTGAAAGATTTTGCAAGAAATGATTTAGTTTTGACTTCATTAATGAGAAGCTCCCTAATCCGAACAATCCAGCGACCACCCATAATCCCCGCTATAAATCATCTGCTTCGTCATCCCACCGTCAATACAAATATTCTCCCCGGTTATAAAACCAGCCTTATCCGAACAAAGGAATAAAACCATGTTAGCAATATCAATAGGGGTGCCAACACGGTGAACCGGCTGCTGTACAGCATCTGCTCCTGTATATTCCGTAAAATCCGTATCGATCCAGCCCGGGGAAATCGAATTGACCCGCACCCTGCCGGCCAGGCTGACTGCCAGCGCGTGAGTCAGGGCGGAGATCCCGCCTTTGGCAGCCGTATAGCTCTCCGTATAGGGCTGGCTCATGCGGTCTCTGGAGGAGGAAATATTGACGATCGCCCCATCTTTTGAAAAATATGGAAGAAACAGCTTCGACAAATAGAAAGGCGCGGTCACACCAACTCTCAATGCATAATTAAATTCATCATACGAGCAGGAATCAATGCCTTTCATGATAGGCAGAGCATTATTGATCAAGTAATCGATCCGGCCGAACTCAGTAATTACTTTTTTAGAAAAGGTACAAAGAGTCTGTTCCTCTGCGATATCTCCGGTAAAATAATCATTTTCACTTTTATCTATCACACATACATGAGCACCATTCTTTCTGAATTCGTCGCCGGTTGTTTTCCCGATCCCGTGCGCGCCGCCTGTTATTACAACTACTTTATCCGTGAACATACGCTATTTACCTCCGGCCGATTATCATCTATCTGATAAGAAGTATAGCATGTTCCGCCGGATTATTCAGCATGTCTTTAGCAAAACAGGCAGTTATAAGCAGAAATTTTCCACAATAAAAGAAACTGTATATTAGGGTTGCATGTAAGAGTAACACGTCATATAATCAAGCCATAGTGTTATACACTAAAATATAAGCACTGAAAATCAGAAAACAGGCATAACAGCCTGAAGAATAAGACGTAAAGGAGGTAAGATATGACGGAAAAAGAAAAAGCGGCGGCCGGCTATCTGTACGATGCCAACTATGACCAAGAGATTATCGAATCCCGCACGGTCTGTATGGATATGTGCTACGAGTATAACCAGCTGCGTCCCTCACAGGTAGAAGAGCAAAAAAAGATCATCAAGAAAATCCTGGGAAGAACAACAGACCGTTTCTGCATCGTAGCTCCATTCCACTGTGATTTGGGATATAATGTGGAGATTGGGGATAACTTTTACGCCAATTACAACTGCATCATTCTCGACGGGGCCAAGGTTATCTTTGGGGATAATGTGTTTATCGCTCCGAACTGCTGTTTCACCACGGCGGGCCACGCGCTGGATGTGGAGCAGAGAAACCGGGGACTGGAGATCGCTTATCCGATTACGGTGGGAAATAACGTATGGATCGGAGCCAATGTATCCGTTCTGCCGGGGGTGACCATCGGGGATAATACAATCATCGGCGCGGGAAGTGTAGTAACGAAAGATATTCCGTCCGGCGTAATCGCGGTGGGAAATCCATGCAGACCGGTACGCGAGATCACAGAGGCGGACAGAGATAAATATCCAAGATACGGGGACGGGGTTCAGCCGTTGAAAGAGTGGTGTCCCCACTGCCAGGCGATGCAGGACGTAGAGTTCAGCGAGACGGAGAACGTAGAGGAAACGGCGGACGGCGCTATTCGCAGAGTCATGACCAAAAGCTTCCAATGCGCTGTGTGCCACAGTTTCATAAAAAGCGAGGATAAAGAGATATCATAGATTCCGTAAATGGGAAAAGACGCGGTATTCCCAAGCTGATATAAATAAAAACAATATGTAATCAAGGAGGTTGTAAAGCATGAATATAGAATTTAACGAGAGCCTGATAACGGGAAACGAATTAATCGATACACAGCACCGGGAGCTGATTGAAAGGGTCAATAAGCTTACCGAGGATTGCGCTGCCGGAAAAGAGAAGAATTCCGCGATCCGGACGCTGGATTTCCTGATGGATTATGTGGATTTCCATTTTTCCGCGGAGGAAAAGCTCCAGGAGGAGAACAGCTATCCTCTTCTGGATGCGCATAAAAAGCAGCATGAACATTTCGCGGGGGCTGTGGATTCACTGCGTGAGATGCTGGAGGAAGAAGAAGGGCCAAGCGACGCTTTCGTAGCGGCGGTAAAGAAAAATGTCGTTGACTGGCTTCTGAACCACATCCAGGTCTGGGATAAACAGGTGGCGGAGTTCATAAGAAGCCTGTAATGATGAAGTTCTCTGCTAAGTGAAATTAAAAAGCCGGGTTCAGGAACCGAGCCTGTTCACCAGAAACACTTCATGTGTTCCCGGTGAATGGCTCTTGCCCGTCGGACGTGAAGTCCGCCGGTCATCCTGAACCCGGCTTTCCGATTTGAACCGTCTTTTCGATTTTACTAAGAGGATGCGCACCCGCCCTATGCGCACCCGGGCGATTGCGCTCCCCTGGGAAATGCAAAAAGCTTAATTTATGACCAGTACAAGGCTCTGTTCGGTGCGATTCAGAAAACGATCATACATGATCACCCGCAGCGTGTGGGAACCGGATGAAAAGCCGCTGATATCTAAGGTGATGGTATTGTCCTGTTCTGCGAGGGAGGAACTGTTGAAATAATCATCCACATAGAGCTCCAGTTTATAGGCATCCTGGTCCGTATGGCAGGAAAGCTCCAGCCTGCTGTCGTCCTGGCTTATAATTTCGGCAGAGAGTGCGGGCCCCTGATCGTCAGTGATCTGGACTCCGCCCAGTTCCGGTCTTTTGATCGTGAAGTATTTGCGCAGATCGTCTACAAAGGTCCCCTTTACCCTTATATTTTCCAGATAGCCCAGGCCCTTGTTTTCGCGGAAGAGGTTCAAATACCCCACACTTTGCGGATCCCAGCCGACACAGAGGGCGCAGATGTTATCTACGGCGACGGCGTCGCTGCCCCCGAGGATAACGCCCATGTTCATCTTGTCGGTTTCTTTTCTTTCCTGAGACATAGGAACGGGGCCGCTTTGGAATCCCTGCAGGCCGTCCACGATGACGTAATCGATGGGTTTTGCACAATAATAGTCATAGATCCATTGATCCAGCTCCCCGTCGACGATTTTGTGAGAAACCATTTTCACTTTGCTGGGATTGTCGGGGGCTGCGCCGTACAGATTCCCCGGCGGTGTACCCAGGCTTACATTTTTAATTCCGGCTGTGACTACCACGCCGGAAGAGGTCTTCAGACAGGGGATGCTGATCAGGACATCGGCTTCGTATAGGATCCGGTTGAAATAATAGGTCTGGTGCAGCAGGCCTTCCGGTAAATCAACCTTGATTACTTCAGGAGCGTCAAAGTCCTGCCATTCGCCGCAGTCTTCTTCCAGACTGATGAAATCATCCACGCCTTTTATATATTCCGGGGTATAGTGGTAGTATTCCATTACCTGGCTGGTAGGGCCGGAGGCGGAGCCCTCCATAATATATACTTTACCGTCCGGGTTTAACTCCCGGACCCGCTTCACGATGGCGTTGGCAACCCGCCAGTCTGTAGTAATTCCATTTACTTCCCGACCCAGCAAGTCCCCGGTGGAGTCTACTTTCATCTGCACCAGATTGGGTTTCAGTACTACGGTCTGCCCGTTGCGGACGATGGTATCCAGATCCGGGGTGACGGAGCGCACCATATCTTCGATCTCTTCAGCGGTGATCTCAGAAGCCAGTTCTTTGTTAGATTTGACAATGCATACTGTGGAACCGTCAAACGGCGCGTCCGCATTCGGTTCCGCAACGTTAGCATCCGCGGAACCGGATGCCGGTGCAGGGGAAACAGAAGGAACCGGAGTCTGGGGCGAGGGAGAGGAAGCGGCCTGGGATACATCTTTTATCCCTGAGGGGGCTTCGGGAATTCCGTTTCCTGTTTTTTGCCCGCATCCGCTGCATAAGAGGACTGAGAAAAGAAAGATGATACATATTTGCCTCCGGCCTGTCCGTTTGTTTTTCATTTTGTACTCCCTCCATGGTGTTATTCTGAACGACTAGCTGCTGTATTTACTAGGATACTGGTGATTTAGAATATTGGTGATTTAGGATATTGGTGATTTAGGATGCTGGTAACTTTAGGATACTGGTAACTTTAGGATTACTGGTTACTTACGATAATAGTATGTAGTGTAAAAGCCATTTTCATCAGTATAGCAGTAATAATTTTCCAATGCAATCGCAGAAAAAGAAGAGCAGAAAATCAGGAACAGAAAATCAGGGGCGCCGCACAGGTTTCTTACCCCAACGGGATGTGTATCCGCCCGGAGATGAAAAAGAGAATCCTGATTATGCAGCTAAGAATGTAATCAAGCTGGCAAAAGACCGAAAAACAGCAAAAGACCAAATAACAGCAAAAGACCAAATATTCTTGCAATCCGAATATCCCTATGATAATATACTAATATAAATTAAACAATGTTTAATTTATAAACAAACATAGAAGGGATAAAAAAATGATTACCATATTATCAGATAGAAGGGAACTGGATGAGTCCGTACCGCAGCTTCTGAAAAGCCGGAAGATACCATTTGCCTACTACAATGTAGAGGACTATCAGATTGAGGAATGTGCCGGATGCAACGGCTGCGTATACATAACGCCCGGCGCGTGTGTGCAAAGAGATGATACCGGACGGCTTTATCCGGCAATTTTAAACAGCGATACGGTACTGATTCTTACCGGGATCAGCTACGGGAGTTATTCATTTGCGGTAAAGCGGGTGTTGGATAAATTCGGCCTGGCCGGGTCGCGGTTCTATCGGGTGGACCACGGGAAATTGAAAAAAGGGGGCGGCTGGAGCAAAGCGCCGGATCTGAAACATTATTACGTAATCGGCTATCAGACGATACCGGATACCGGGCAGAGAGCGATATTCCTCCGGCTGGTAAATGAAATGTATCAGCTCACACAGCTGACCGGATGCGGCTATACAGCCGGAAGTGATTCCGAAATATTGAAGAAAGTGGAGGAATTATTATGAAGACGGCATGGATAAATTTAAGTCCCCGGAAAGCGGGCACAAGCGCGATGCTGGCCGAAATGACCGGCCGTATGCTAAGCCACCCCGGAACTGTTTATCATTACCCGGATCTTCTGCAGGCGGATGATGATGAGCGGGAGGAGTGGCTGAGCGGATATGATGTTCTTGTATTCTCAGGCCCCTGCTATATCATGACATATCCGGCAGATGCGCTGTTTGTGTTTGATCTGTTGAAAAGACATGCCTGTATGGCCGGTAAGAAGATATACGGGATCATCCAGGGGGGCATGCCGACGCTGCATACTCATGAACACGGCCTGGAAAGCCTGAAACTGTTTGCAGGCCAGTGTAACGCGCAATATATGGGAGGCTTTGTCATGGGGCTTGGCGCTATGTTAGACGGCCGGCCGCCGGAACACCTGCCAAACGGCAAAAAAGTGATAACACAGCTGGAGATATTTGCGGCCTGTGTGGAAAAAGGAATTTATGCAGATCCGAAGATCTACGAGGCGGCAGAGATCAAAATACCGGCACCGGTTTTAAAAGCGATGGCGTTTTCTATGAACCGTTCTATGATAAGGGATATGAAGCGGCGGGGGATCGATTACAAGGCAGAGAGTCCCTACAGGAGTATTTACCATGAAGATCAAAGATGAAAAGCAGATAGAGGCAAAGAAAAAACAAATTCTGGACATTGCGGAGACAATTATAACAGAGGAAGGGATAGAAAACCTTTCCGTTCGAAAAATAGCAGCCAGACTGAACCAGACACCGGGTATTTTATATCACTATTTCAAAGATAAGGAAGCGGTTCTGGCAGCCATTGTCGAAAGAGGGTATCAGGAGATCCTGGCGGTGATCCGCGAAACAGCTAAGGATACTGATCCGGCCGTCCGCCTGAGAAACGGCTTGACCGGTTACCTGCGGCTCATGATACAGAAACGGGATATTTTCCTGCTGCTGATGCAGAGCAAAGATACCGCCATACAAGAGAGGGTCAATATACTCTCCACGGGAACCGGCGATAAAAAAGAGAGCATCGGTTCCCTGTGCGCCACTTTGCGGGAAGGGGTGGAAAGCGGATGCTTCCGGGATGTAAAGATCGAGCTTCGGGCTCAGGTTATCTGGAGCGGGGCATACGGCCTGATCAGCAGAATCGTCACGGAACAGCCGTCCGGGGAACAGACGGAACATTTAATAGGGGAATATCTGGATATGGTATTGGATTCCCTGGCATCCGCATAGAATACTACAAATGGATATCAGGGAATGAGTTCAGAATGAAAGAAAAATCTTACGATCGGGAAGCCGCGGTAGAATATGCGCGGACCTGGGCATTTAAGAGAAATCCGGCCTACCTGGATTTTGAGAAGCTGGGAGGCGACTGCACCAACTATGCGTCCCAATGCCTCTATGCCGGATGTAAAACTATGAATCCTGCGAAAACTTTCGGATGGTACTACTATTCCGCCAATAATCGGACCCCATCCTGGACCGGCGTAAGATATCTCTACGATTTTCTTACAAAGAATAAAGGGGTGGGGCCTTATGCGTCCGAGACTGACAGGAACCGGGTGAATCCAGGGGATATCGTACAGTTGGGGAGGGCGGACGGCACCTTCTATCACAGCCCGGTCATCGTGGCGGTAACAGCTGAAGATATCTTTGTAGCCGCTCACAGCTATGACGCCTATATGCGGCCGCTGAGCAGCTACACATATGACAGAGCCCGGTTCCTACATATAGCCGGGGTGCGGACCTGGTAACGGCCGGAAAGTGGTTCTTCCTCGGGTTGGGGTATGCCCGCTGCGCAGGGCCCGAGTGCGCATCGGTATCCCGGGATGCTCCGGGCCCTGCGCAGCGGGCATACCCAAACCTGAGAAAGACCCGGAAAGCCTTCTTAAGCGCCGGACCGGTGTACTTAAACGGCATCTTCCCGGAATTCCGATAAGAATATGGCTTGGAATTTTGGGGATTACTAACAGATAACAGAGAGTATGGAGTTGTTAAAATGAAAAGAGAGAATGCGTTGATGGAAAAACGGGATAGCGATGAGGGAGACTGGGGACTGCTGCGGGATGAGATCAGAAGCTGCCGTTTATGCCGGGAGCGTTTTGGATTCGAGCCGAATCCTATCGTCTGGGGAAGTGCGGATTCTAAAATCATGCAGATCAGCCAGGCCCCAAGCAAAAGCGTGCATGAGACCGGGATTCCCTTCCATGATCTGAGCGGGCAGAAGTTAAGAAGAGAGTGGTATGAGATTACGGATGAAGAGTTTTACGATGTCCATAATTTTTATATCGTGTCCGTGGGGCACTGCTATCCCGGAAAAAACGCCTCGGGAGGCGACCGTATGCCTCCGGCCCTATGCGCCAAAACCTGGCTGGACCGGGAGGTGGGGCTGGTAAACAATGAAATTTACCTGTTAGTCGGAGGCGCGGCGGCTAAATTCTTTTTCCCGAACAGGGGATTTACCGGTCTGGTATTTGAGAATCTTACACTGAGGGGAAAACCGGCCTATGTTCTCCCACATCCCTCCCCGCTGAACATCAAATGGTTTCGTGACAATCCGGATTTCCTTAAGTACCGGATCAGGGAAATCCGCCGGGTCATTCATCAGGTCCTGAACCTGCCGCGGTAGCTCCTCCGCAGCCGCTCCCCCCGCCCCTCTGTCAAAAAGACAAAAGATTCTATACATTTACCGGTCGATGTTATACAATAAAACAGAGAAGAAAAAGGACGGGAGAGCGGCGGCATTGTCGGAATGCCGGACTAAGGAGGAAGTAATTTGAAGGATCAGGACAGGACAAATTTCAGGATAACTCCTGGTGGGATTTTTCAGTGTAAAAATGATCCTGGCTGGACCGTAATATATGCGAATGACGGATTGTTTCAGTTTCTGGAATACACAAGGGAGGAGTTCCGGGAGCTGTTTGACAATCAGCTGGCGTGCGTGATTTATCCGGAAGATCTGGAACCGCTGTGCAGAACCGCGAGTGAACAGCTAAAAAAGGGAAATGTGGTTGAAAATGAAAATCGGCTGGTCTGTAAAAGCGGTGAGGTAAAATGGATCTGGATCAGTTGTGAGTTCGTTACCCGGGAGGGTGAGGAGCCGTATTTTTATTGCATGTTTCATGACATTACCCGGCAGAAACAAGCCCAGTCCAGAATGGAAATCAGTGAAAGGCGCTATGATCTCATTCTGTCTATGACTCAGGACGTTATCTATGAATGGAACTATGAGACCCGGGAGATTTTTTATGCTCCTACTTTTGAAAAAAAGTTCGGGTATATCCCCCCGGCGGACAATTTTCCGTATAAGGTGCTGGAGATGGGGATTATCTATCCCGACGACGAAGAACTGTTCCGCAGCCATTTCCGGAAGATCGAGGACGGATTTCCGGAGGCGGTTGGCGAATACCGGATCAGGAAAGCGGATGAAAGTTTTATCTGGTGCAGGATTACGGCGTCTGCGATAAGAGATGAAAATGAGAAGCTGCAAAAGGTGATCGGGATGATCTCCGATATCGACGAGCAGAAGCGGAAAGTTTTCTTCGCGCAGGAACAGGCCATGCGGGATACTCTGACCGGCTTATATAACCGGGGAGCCACGGAGAGCCTGATCAATGATTATCTGAATGATTATGACGGGCTGGCGGCGTTCCTGGTGATAGACGTGGATAATTTTAAAGGCGTCAATGATACTCTGGGACATGTGTACGGAGACGCCGTGCTGGGCGATATGGGTTATCACCTGAAGAAAATGTCCAGATCCGGTGATATCATCGGCCGGGTAGGCGGGGATGAATTTGTGGTATTCCTGACCAAGATTCCCGATGAGGAGACTGCGCTTCATGTGGCGCGGCGGATCGGGAGGATCTTTCACCGGTCTATCGGGGAGGCCCATATCCAGTATGAGATAACGGGAAGTATCGGGATCGCGTTTTATCCGAAGGACGGGCAGGATTACCTAAGCCTGTTTTCCAGGGCCGATACGGCTATGTACTATGCCAAACACAGCGGAAAAAACCAGCTGTCCGTTTACAATGAACAAAAGGCCCTGGAGCTTCCGATACACAGGAAAGAGGAACCGGATGAGGAGAGGCCGGGGATTCAGAAGAATTTCCGCGATAATATCATCGAGTATGTATTCCGTATTTTCTATGAAAATGAGGACGTGGATAAAGGTCTGCCGGTGCTGCTGGATCTGATCGGCAAAATTTTCGATGAGAGCCGGCTGTACATTCTGGAAATCACAGACGGCCCGGGTATGGCGCGGAATACGTTCGAGTGGTGCAATACCGGGATACCATCTATGAAAGACGAACAGGATGTGTTTGAATATGTGCAGAGGCCGATGGAGTTCGATCAGAATCAGATATATTCCTGTGAGGATGTGGAGATTTTACCGGAAGGTGAGTTTAAAGACTGGCTGGTCAGACGGGGAGTGGTGTCGACGCTGATCTGCAGGCTGATTGAGAACCACCGCGTGGTGGCAGTGATCGGATTCGAGGACTGCCGGAAGAAGAGACGGGCTTCTCTGGAAGAGAAGGATGCGCTGTCACTGATTTCACAGACGATCAGCCTGTTTCTGATGCGGGCCAGACGGCAGGAGGAGATCCGAAGGCAGCAGACATTTTCCGAACGGCTTCTCAAGAGGGTGACCACCTGCATCTACAGTATAGATCCGGAAACCTATAAACTGGAATTTATATAATTATTCCTCTAACTTTCCCCATTTTATAGGCTTTCCCGCCTGTCCATTAGTGAAATGATATGTAGTTTCCCTTATTTTTGCCCTTATGAGATAATCACAAGGGAAATAAGGGAAATTTTTTAGTCATTGCCCACCACTTTATCAAGAAGCCGAACCGATTTTCGTTTCGCATCTCTTGTGGAGTGAGCATAGACGTTCATTGTGGTACTGACATCTGAGTGTCCCAACAGTTCCTGCACATCTTTTGGGGCAGCTCCATTTGCTAAAAGGTTGCTTGTATAGGTGTGACGTAACTGGTGGAAATGAAAGCCTTCAAATCCCTCTAATGTTTTTGCCACTTTTCTGCAAACAGTCCCCAAAGTAGTTGGAAGTTCCAGACAACCATCTGGTCTTAAACAGACGAAAGAAATTTCTTTATAATCTGCTGGGACTTCCTCTGTTCTGTCTAAGCAATAATATTCGTAGTACACTCTGTTTTTCTCTTTGACCTCTTTGTAGTAGTTCGTGTGATAAAGTTCTCCGTACTGCATTCGATTTTTTAACTGCTCTTTCCGGGCATTGCGGAAAATCTCTACCAGCGTATCTCCAAAATCAACAATCCTCACTTTTTTCCGCTTGGTTGGTCCGATGATATATTTGCGCTTTGAGCCATCATATCGGATGCTGCGTCTTATGGTAAGGCATTGTTCTTCCAGATTTACGTCCTGCCATGCCAAACCACAGGCTTCTCCAATACGAAGCCCTGCATAATAGGCTATCTGGATTGGAAGTATTGCGGCTGGGTTCTTTTTTTGAAGATACGCAAGCAGTCTTTCATAATCTTCTCGTGAAATTGGTTGGATATTTCCGTCCATGTCCTCATCCGAAAACAAATCAACTTCGTCCGTCTGATACCGCAGTTTAATATACTGCATGGGATTGAACGTAATATACTGTTTTGGAAATACTGCAAAGCGGAAGGACTGCTGCATGACTGCGGAAAAAGAATGGATGTAATCTTTGCTGTAACCCTTTCTCTCTTTTCCATCGGGATGAACTCCCCCAAAGGAAAGCAAATCAAAGAAGGATTGCAAATGCTCAGAGGTTACATTTTTTAATTTCCGTTCTGCCAATGGGTGTTTCTTAATATTTCGGATTGTTCCGAGGTAATTCTCCACCGTACCATTGCTGAGCGTACCTGTTTTTAATTCCTCCTCTGCCCACACATCCAGAAGTTGTCCGACTGTGAGATTTTCCGCTTTGGCAACAAATTTCTTTTTCTCATAATCATCCATTGCCTGACGGAGCAGCTTTTCAGTTTCACTTTTGCTTTCTGTTCCAACGCATTCTTTCTGGACAAGATTGCCGCTTGCGTCCTCTACATAGAAGCGGTAGTACCATTTCTTTCCTTTTTTTCTTACAGATCCTTTTGCCATAATCGTATGTCTCCTTTCGATATTAGACAATCGGAACTGATGAAATGCTTCGTGCGTGTAAGTATATCATAACTCCGGTTGTCTTACTATACCGATTCGGAATCTTCGTATAAGACTTCTGATAAAAGATTTGCAAGCCTTTGTTCTGCTGTTTTTGGTTTCTTGGAATAGAGCCTTACAACGTCTGCCATCTCATTAAGAGCATTGATGGTAGGAGTGATTTCCCTTAAGAACATAATCTCATTATATTCCTCATTCGATTCAAACCCTATTGTTTTGGCAATATCCGTCTGACCAGCATTTCCCTTGAAGTTTTTGCAGGCGAACTGAAAGGAATCCAAAAACAGACCATATTGTTTTAACATCAGCAGTAATAAATCTTTTGAAAAAGCATCTTCTTCTTTTGTAAGGGCAAGTGGTAACTGTTCCAGAATATCTCCCATCGCATCACGAATCTGTAACTCTCTCTTATCCGTAATGTCGGTTTCATATTCATCTGTTTCCCCTTTGAGCCATTCCACAGATACATGAAGTGCTTCCGAAAGACCTTCCAGCACCATTTTTTTCGTATTGTCAATCGAACCATTCTCATAACGCAGGATTGTAGAAGCGGTAACTCCCATCTTCTCTGCGACATAAGGCTGTGTCAGATTCAATTCCAGACGGCGCTGTTTTATTCTGCTGCCTATCAACTTGCGTAGTTCTTTATCTTTCATGCTGACTGCCTCCTTTTTCGGTATGTATGAATTATAGCATTGTTTCTCTATAATTGCAATATGCAATGCAGAGATTATTTTTAATATTTCGTAACGCTTGACAAAAAGATGTAAAAAAGATATACTTACATCACAATAATTGCATAATGCAATTTATAAGGAGGTGATTATATGACGCAAAGAAAAATTGCATTATCCATCGAAGAAGCTGCCGACTATACGGGAATCGGCAGAAACACCTTAAGACAGCTTGTCGAATGGAAGAAACTTCCAGTATTAAAGGTTGGTCGCAAAGTCCTGATTAAAACCGATATTCTGGAAATGTTTATGGAAGCGAATGAAGGTCGTGATTTGAGGGATAGAGGAAATGTAAAAGCCGTAACAAGAACTGCGGCAAATTAAAAAGGCGGCTTCCGAAGAAACCGCCAAAGGTTCTATCAGACCGAAGCCATGATATACCTACACGCAAGAAGATTATACCATGTGCTTCTTCTGATACGCAACCGAGAACTTATGTTTGCAAAAGAAAGGGGAATGTAATAATGGCAAAATCGACAAAAAGTTATGAAGAACGAATGCTTGAAATGGAAAAGAAGGAACAGGAAAGCCTTGAAAAAGCAAAACGATATGCAGCACAGAAGAAAGAACTTCTAAAACGAAAGAAAGCCGAAGAAAGTAAAAAACGAACCCATAGGCTCTGTCAGGTTGGCGGTGCGGTGGAATCCGTTCTTGGTGCGCCTATTGAGGAGGAAGATATCCCAAAGCTGATTGGTTTTCTGAAAAAGCAGGAAGCCAATGGGAAATTTTTCTCAAAGGCAATGCAGAAAGAAACAAATACCGATATGGAGGAAGTGTAATGGCGGAGGGGATGAGTTTTTCATTCCCTTCATTGCTTTTTCATGAAGGGCGCACTTATGGACAACCAGAGGTCGTCCCAATAAGTTTGCCACAAGTGGCAACCGGTCTGCGCTCACGCTTGCCGGGCTCGTTCCGTCGGCGGGGCTTTCAGCCAGACCTGCTCATGCCGCAGGAGGCACTCTTCGCCAGAGGGGCACATTCCATGCAGGCTGCTATGCGCAGGGCACCCTTACGCAGAGGGCGTTCCGGCAATACTGCTTTTTCTAAAACTGAAAGCAATGTTGCCGGAAATCTATGCCGGATGTGCAGAAAGGAGGAATCCAGACATGGCGATTTTTCATTACACAATCAAAATAGTCGGACGAAGTAAAGGGAAATCTGTTATCTCCGCTTCCGCATATCTCAATGGGGATGTGATGAAAAACGAAGAAACCGGGAGAATCAGTTATTACACTTCTAAAAAAGAAGTGGTCTACACCCGGCTGATGATGTGTGAAAACGCACCTCCTGAATGGCAGATAGTACCAGAAGAAAATATAAAACGCTTTCAAAAATCTGTCCGATACAAAAGGTCAGCAGATAAAGAAGCTGCTTTAGAAAAATTTAAAATCACATTTCAGAAACAGAGGTTATGGAATGAGGTATTGAAGATTGAAAAAAGTGCGGATGCCCAACTTGGCAGGTCATTTGAATTTGCCCTTCCCAAAGAATGGAACAGACAGGAACAAATTCAATATACAACTGACTATATCCAAAAAACTTTTGTAGATAGAGGAATGTGCGCTGATTGGAGTATCCACGATAAAGGGGTTGGCAACCCCCATGTCCATCTGCTTTTGACTATGCGTCCTTTTAACCCGGATCATTCTTGGGGAAAGAAAGAAGTCAAGGATTGGGATTTTGTCAGAGATAAAAACGGAAATATCGTGATTGATGAATCCCATCCGAACTGGTGGCAGGATAAGAAAAACGCTGACCGTCATGGAATCCGTATCCCTGTATTAGACGAAAACGGAATTCAGAAGATTGGTGCAAGAAACCGCCTGCAATGGAAACGGGTGCTGACCGATGCTACTGGATGGAACAATCCAAAAAATTGTGAACTATGGCGGAGTGAGTGGGCAAAGGTGTGTAATGAACATCTTTCTTTGCATAATCAGGTCGATCACCGTTCTTATGAAAAACAGGGAAAACTCCAGATTCCTACCATCCATGAAGGTGCTGACGCAAGAAAGATTGAACAAAGGTTTCTTGTCGGGCAGGAAATAAAAGGTTCGTGGAAAGTAGCGGAAAATCAAATCATAAAACAACAAAACACGTTATTGCAAAAGATACTGGACACCTTTGGAAAAGTATCGGGTGCATTATCATTATGGAAGGAGCGATTAAATGACATTAGAAGAAAGCCGGGAAATTATACCCTTAATGGAGTCCATGATTGGGCAAATCGAAGAACAGCAGACCTTAATGACAGAAATGATTCTGGAAATGCAGAAGCGGGACACCCAACTCTCTCTTATGCAGGAACAGAATCAGAAATTGCAAAAATTAAACAGCGAGTTATCCGAGCTGCTCAACATTTTGCCAAATACCGAGGAACTGCTTTCCAAGATGGAAGAACAGAAAACGAAGATAGAACTTTTGGAAAACGAAAATCAGCAATGGCAGAAATTGGCACAGAATCTGAACAGCGAAAACAGTTTATTGCTGAAACAGAACACCGAATTGCTGAACTGGAACAGCAAATAAGGAAAGGACGTGATATAGATGAACGAATCCAGAGAATCAAAGAACGCCGAACAGTTGGAAGAACTTCTGCTCTTGACCGAGGAGATACAAGAAGAACTGGAACAGAAAGACCAGCTTATCGTGAAACTGAAGACGCAGCTCAGCGAATCTCTGACCTTGAACGAGAAATTAAACAAAGAGAACAGAGCCGGGAATATTCAAGCATTAAAGAACGACTTGAAGCTGGCAGACAGAGCATTGCAGATCGAGAAAGAGAAGCTGCGAAGCGCAAACGTCACGATAGGGGAATGTCAAGATAAAATACGATGCTTAACACAACAACGGGATTATGCCCGGACACATCAGAAAATCGTAGAGATACCGGTAGAAAAGCCGGTACTCTATGAAAAATGTGAAGCCTGTGACCGGACAGCCTATCAGAATGAAAAAGCGAAATACGAAACACAAAAAGAGCGACTTGCAGGACAGTATAAAGCAAAAACGGTAATATTCCAAACAACCTTGTTCCTTCTTGCATGGTATTCGCTGACAACCACTCTTTTTCAGGCAGTACAGTCAGATGTGTTCCTTTCCGATTGTAAATCATTCTTCCATGATGCAGCGTCATTCATACAAACTTTTATCGGATGGACGATTGCTGCCGGACATTCTGCGGCACAGATTAGTACCAAAATTCCAAATGCGTTTATAGCCGGAATCATATATTGGTTATTGCTGATATTGGTTGTCGGAATATGCGTAGCAGGAACAGGGATACTGGTGATACTGATAGAAATAAAGGTTATAGAATTATATAAGAAAAACTGTTGGGATTTTATTACTCTACTGATGATACTGACAAGTGCTGCTGTCATCATTTATTTTGGAGAATCCATCAAAAAAACACTGTCAGTAAATCTTCTATTGCTTTTTGTACTTTCGCAAGGAGTATATGTTGGACTTAGATGTTATTTGAAAAATCAGTTAAATACCAAGCTATATTGATCAAAATATGATAAAAAACGTATAAAAGCAGGGGATAAAAACACACATCGTCCCCTGCTTTTATATTATCCTTTTCCAATTTCTAGTAGGATATGCCTGTTTCATTATGCTTTTTTTAAAGCCTTAGTTTGAATGCTTTACTGTATTTCTTCCTAGACATAAATATGCTCCACATGGTACATAAAAAAGGACATGGCAATACCTCCTTGATACCACCGTATCCTTGAAAAAGGGTGACTTTAACACACCCTCCGTATTCTCATTTTTACAAAAGAAAACGGCATGAGAACTTTCTACTTCATAAGCGGTTTTTTTTCATGCTTATGAAGTAGAGAATTTTTACCTTATCGTAAATTCGCAAGATAAATTATATGTATCGTAATCCCAATCTCTTTCACTTTCAAAGAACGCAAATTGTTTAATCAAACGATAGTGTCCAGCAGGCAATTCTCCATAAAAACTTTTAACATCAATTTCTAATGTTAATCGTTCGTTAGGCTTAATAAAACAATCCTTTTCATTGCTCTTTGAAGGGTCATCAAGCTGTTCAAGTTGATACCAAGTGCCGGATTGTTCAGTTTCTATTTCAAAATAATTTGGTGAATATAGGTATTCTTTATCAGAAGTATTTTCTATTAGAAATGTAAGGTGCTTTAAGTCTAAATCCTTTTCTGCACTCATTGAAATTTTCAAATCGTCCAAAGTGTCAAGTGCTTCTTCACTTCCATAAGGAGAAACCTCATATTCTTCGGAATAATCTTGTACTACATGATTATCACTGTCCTTTGTTTGACTACACCCAACAATACACACCAATAGCAATAAAGTTAGAAACATACATATTATTTTTTTCATTTGTCATTATCTCCTTTCTTTTAAATTTATAATAGCAATAAAATGTCTATTTTCAATCAACTTTCATTGCAATTTATTTTCACTGTAACACATGCTCCCCCTGCTTTATTATTAGCAATTTGGATATTTCCGCCATGTCTTTCACTTAAAATCTTACTAATATTCAGCCCTAACCCCAAATGTTCAGTAGATATATCTTTCGATGATTTATAAAATGGTAATGTTGCTTTTTCAATCTCAATATTTTTAAACCCGCAACCATCGTCTGAAACAGATATAACCAAATTATTATTCTCTATTACTACGCTAATAGCAATATCACTTTTTGCATATCTAATACTATTAGAGAGTAAATTTTCATAAATCTGCATGACTGTATCTAAATTGATAAACAAGGTTATATTATCACCGCTTGCAGTAATTGAAAAATGTTTGTCATAACAAAGTGCTTCCGCTGTGTTATTAAAATTATCAATAAGTGAATGAAATGTAATCTGTTGTCGTGGAATATCAATATCCTCTAACCTGTATAAGTTCGTCATAGCATTTACATATTCTTCAAGACGTGAAATATTTTTTGACATTACTGATATTTCATCTAATATTTCTTGTTGTGATACTAAGCCTTTGGGAATAAAGGAAAGCAGCATAGTAGCATGACCCTTTAGTAAAGTCAAAGGAGTGCGTAAGTCATGCGAAAAAGCAGCATTTAGACGGCGCTGTTCAGCAAATTGTCGAAACATAGTTTCATTATTTTTCGACAAACAGTCTTTCATTTTTTCAAAGGCATGACAAAGTTTCCCCATTTCATCATTTAATGGATATGATAACGTAAAATCTAAGTCATTTGCTTCAATTTTATGATACGCATTAGTTAATAGCTTAATGGGTTTTGATAATTTTTTTTTATAAAAAAATGTTACACAACATATCATACTAATAGATAATACGATAGGAATAATTGCAATATTTAATGAACCTAAAGCACTGTCAATAAGCCTATCCCGGTTTGTAAAATTAGGTAAAACTTCGATATATGAAACATGGTTCGGATAGACATATTCGTGTACTGGGCGTTCTTTTTGATAATCAACATTGAACTTGCATATCTCGTTTCCTTTTGTGTCAAATATTGTGTATTTTGTTTGGTCATTACTATAAGTGGCGGTAAATGAGCCATTTTCCGGTATATCATACCTCGTTGACAGATTTTCATACTTATAGTTTAAATTTATTCTGTATCTGTCAACCATTGAAATTAAAAGTATACAAATAATTATTCCAATCAACAACGAAAACAAAGCATAAAGAACAAAGGACATTCTAATACTCATGCTATTTAACCGATTGAACAATCTGCTTCTCTTTAATTTTTCCATCTATATCCGCACCCCCAAACAGTTTCAATGTAAGGTCTATCGCCTAAAGATAAAAATTTTGCCCTAATACGTCTGATATGTTCTGTAACAACTGTATTATCACCAATGCCGTCTAATCCCCAAACTTTTTCATAAATAGTTTCCCGGTCAAAAACAATTCCTTTGTTTTGCGAAAGGAAAGATATTATATCAAATTCCTTTTTGGTAAAAGCCATATCCTTATTATGATAAAACACAATACGTGAGGAATAATCTATAACCATATCTTCATCAAATTGCACCTTTGAAGATATATTGTGTCTTTTTTCTCTGCGAAGATGTGCTGCAATGCGAGCTTCTAATTCATCAACAGAAAATGGTTTTATTACATAGTCGTCTGCGCCAATAGAAAATCCTTTTATTTTATCACTATCTTCAATGCGTGCTGTTAAAAAAATTATAGGGCATGAAACATAATCCCGTATCCTTTCGCAAACAGTAAATCCATCTATATCTGGCATATTGACATCTAACAAAATAATGTCAGGTTTTTTTTCTACTTCTTTTAATGCAGCATTTCCTGCTGTTGCAGTATATACCGTATATCCAAGTTTGCTGAAATAGCAATACAGCATTGATACAATTTCTTTTTCATCGTCTACAATTAAAATACTCTGCGCCATAAATATGCCTCCATTGTGAATATCTGATTTAAGATTATCAAACAAAAATCTATTTCTAATCAATTTCTTTAATTTTCGATGTCATTAGATATTATATATGGCAATATGAGTTGTAGCAACCTTACTCTACATGTTTTATGCTCTATTGAATATTCTTGCGTCAAGAAACCGTGATTCCGGTGCAGTGGAAACCTATATTCCGGATACGGAAACCACCTTTGATTGGCTTAACTACCATTCATAAGAAATTGAGCCTATGTCAAGCCCAAAGCCGCTTTGCGGGGCGTTAGCCGGCTTTATATTGGTGAGATTTCTTGTATTCTGGATAATTGCCAATCGGTTTCCTAACCACCGGACAGCATGGACACCAAGACCGGAATATTCACTATTACTATCCACACTATGATGTGTGTAATCATATCCCGAAAGCCATACCAAACAAAGCAGTCTATGGCAGATTTAGAAATAAGTCCTATGATTATTGAAAAATAAGAAAATATAAAAATTAGAGTGAAGTAATTATATTACAAAAATGAAAAACGGGAGATACACAGATATTGTGCTATCTCCCATATTGTTTTTAGTGTCATATCAAGGCTCATTTATTAGTGGTAAAATTAGCGTTTTTCTATATTTCTCAAAATGCTTGAAAGTAAAGTGTTCATATGGATAATCGAAAATCAGATATAAACTTTTGTTTAAATTGCCTATAATTCAAGTGAATCTTCTGCATCCACCCACATCTGTAAATTGCCATCAAGATATAATCTTGCATATTCCAAAGGCTCATCCACAGCCAATGAAGTAAGCGCACATTCTGATCCATATGTGGTTTTTAAATTTTTTTCAGCTTCCCAACAATTAATGCGAAGCATATATCCGGCACTTGTGTAAACATCAATACTATCGTGGTTTATGTTGTATTCTGCATAAATTGTTCTCATTGTATCTTATCTCCATTTTTTAATAATCATTTACAGGGTTAAATATCGAAAACATTTCATTCAGTTCACCATGTCGTTATTGTTATATGTTATACTATGTACGAATTTTTCTTTCCCTTAATTTTTCCCATATTAAGGTTCATGAAAACCAATGAGAGAATATAATACAAGGGAAAGAGTAAGGGAAAGTTCACTTGCTACAAACTTAGTATTTTCAAGGGTTTGTGAGGAATTTGATAATCAAATATAACAGTTATTAAATTTCCTAAAATAAGTGAAATATCAACTGGTATTTGTCAACAGCAATATGCGCTGCGCTATGAAAGGGCTTAAGGTAGGGGAGCTGTGTTACCGGTCCATAAGGGGGATGGAACGGCCGTGTCAGGATTGTCCCATGGCGGAGCTTCGCCAGGACCAGCAGTTCGTGACAAAAGAGCTGTACCATCCGAACGTGAAAAAGTGGACGGAAACCACGGCGTCTTATATACAGTGGGCGGACGGCAGGAAGGTATGCCTGGTCAACAGCTACGACATTACCAGATACAAGGAGAAAAAAGAATCTGAACGCAACAGTGACATGCGTTATATGGCCGTCCCGCAGCAGATAAAGCTGAGCGTGTGGGAATATGATCTGCAAAAAGATGTGCTGGTCCTGGCCAAAAGCACCAGAGGAAAGAATGACAGCCAGCGCTGTCTGGAGCGGATACCGGAATCTTTGATCGATATGGGGCTGGTTCATCCGGAGAGTGTGGAAACGGTTCGGAAACTGTATGCCGAGCTAAAAGATGGAAAAAGGGCGGTACAGCAGGAGATCAGGGCCCGCGCGGACGGGGATTCCCAATGGCAGTGGGTGAGAATCCGGTATCTTACCATATTCGATGAAGTGGGACGGCCTGTTCGGGCGATTGGCGTCGGCGAAAATATAACGCAGATCAAGGAAGCGGAGATCAAATACCAGGAAGAACTTCGGGCGATGCATATCTTATCGGACGGAGTGGTCTGGGTCAGCCAGGTCAACCTGACAGAGAACCGGGTGGAAGATCTGAAAAGTGAGCAGTATCCTGATTATATATGTCAGGGAGATATGACCTATGAGGAAATGCTGCAGATGGTTTCGGAAGAGATTGTAAATCCGGACGACCGGAAACGGTTCTTAGGTTCTATGTCCAGAGGGGCGTTAAGAACCTCCTACGCCAGCGGCCACACCACGGTATCGATGGATTACCGTTTTAAAAATTCCAAGGGCAGAATGTACTGGGTAAATTACCATGTAAAACTGGTGCCGGATGCGATTACCAGAGACCTGTATGCTTACGGCATGGTGCGAGATATAGACGCTCAGAAAAATATGGAGCTGTCTCTAAATAAAAAGGCCCAGAAAGATCCGGATACAGGGGTTTATAATAAAGAAACCGCTATGAGTATGATGAAAGAGGCCATCCGCAAAGGAGCGGAAGATCAAGAGCGGCAGCAGCTGCTGGTCTTTCGGCTGGACACCTATGAAGAACTTGCCGGAAGAGGCGGTTACCTCATGGCAGACGACGTGATGAAAGAGTTAAGCGGTCAATTAAAGCTGGTATTTGGCGCACCCCAGGTCATGGGAAGATTCGGTATGGATGAGCTGGATATCCTGCTGGCCGGTGACAAGCCGGAGCGGGAAATCATGGATATGGTCAGGGAGGTCCGAAAGACGATCAAGACGCCCTATCTGTTTGCCAAAATACCCATTGACGCCGTTGTAACCACCGGAATCGCCTATACATACGGAGCTTATACAGACCTTCAAAACCTGTATCTAAGAGCCAGAATTGCCCTGGAAGCAGCGGAAAAAGAGGATTCCAGATGCCTGATTTATTCGGAAAAGCTGTCAGAGAAAAATTGGAAGTTAAAACCGGCAAAGGACTGGGAGGACAGCCGGGTTACCTTTTATGAAAACAAAGATATGCAGGAAGTGCTGTTAAGGTGCGCGTTCTCGCTGATGACCTCCAAGGATTTTGAGCGGGCGATTGACAGCGTATTAAGGCAGCTTGCCGGCTATTACGGCGCGGACTGCGCCTTCCTGGTGGAATTTGAATCAGGCGCGGAGGAATGGAAACAGTTCTATATGTTCCCCTCCGACCGCAAGAGAACAAGAAAGAAACAGCTGCCCCCGGACAGAGCGGGGACCTGGCACAAGTGGTTTATAAGCAATAATAAACTGGCCTGCGAGAATATCGAAGAACTCAAAGAAAATTTTCCCGACGAATATAGGCGGCTGAAGGAAAACGGAGTCCATTCCATTCAGGCGGTGGTGCTGCAGGCAGATAACGAGATTACGGGCTGCCTTGGAATTGAGAATCCGGGAAAGAATCGGATGGACTTTGATCTGCTGGATTCCGTAAAACATTTTGTGATCAACGAGATGGTCAAGCGGAATATGCAGCAAGACCAGGAATATCTGGGATACCACGATGTGCTGACCAATCTTTTGAACCGGAACAGTTATATCCAATACAGCACTTCCCTGAAAGAAGATACGCTGATCTCTCTGGGCGTGCTGTCTGCGGATATCAACGGGCTCAAGAAAGTCAATATTGCCTATGGACATGACGCGGGCGACCGTCTGGTGAAACAGACGGCGGATATTCTAAAAAACCAATTTTATGACAGCCAAGTCTTTCGGTTCGCGGGCGATGAATTCATGGTGGTGTCGGAAAACCTTACAAGAGAGGTATTTCGGGAGCGCATCGAGTTAGTGCGCATGAAAGTGGCGGAAAGCTATGCCATGGGTGTTTCCATCGGCTACGCCTGGGCGGATACGGAGATCCGTCTGGACCGTCTGGTTGCCCACGCGGATGAGCGCATGGTGATTGCGAAGCAGAATTTCTATAAAAGGGAAGAGCGGGAAAGCGGCAGATACAATCCCCACCGAATGGAAGGATTGAAGAAAGTTATCCAACAGGGACTCTTCAAAATGTATCTGCAGCCAAAAGCGGAGATCTCAAGCGGACGCGTCAGCGGCGCGGAAGCTCTGGTGCGCTTTGAGGACGAACGGCTGGGTATCATCGGGCCGGATAAATTTATCCCGCAGCTGGAGCGGGAAGGCATGATCTATGCGGTAGATCTGTACATGTTCGGGCGGGTCTGCGAAACCCTGAAAAGCTGGATGGATCAGGGAAGACCGCTTCTTATGATCTCGGTCAATTTCTCCCGTTCTACACTTTTGGAGGAGAACCTGACCGAGCAGGTAGAGGAGATCTGGGAAAAATACCAGGTGCCGAAGGAATACATAGAGATCGAGATAACGGAAAGCTTCGGCGAGATGGAACGGGAGACTCTGGTACAGATCGGGCAGCGGATCATAGAACACGGTTTCCGGCTGTCTCTGGATGACTTTGGAGCCCAGTACAGTAATATCGCTATCCTGTCGGTGCTGCCGTTACACGAATTAAAGCTGGATAAAAGCCTGATCCACGGCCTGTTTTCCAGCGACAATACCAGGATAGTGGTAAAACATTTCCTCAATCTGTGCAAAGAGCTGGGCATCCAAAGCGTGGCGGAGGGCGTGGAGTCCGCAGAACAGCTGGACATTCTGCGGGAACTGGGATGCGGCTATATTCAGGGATATTACCTGAATAAACCGGTGCCGCTGGCTGAATTTGAGCAGATGTATATGGTAAATCTGCTTGAAAATTATGGACATATTGGATATACTGAAAAATAACGAATACATATGCAGGGAAAATTAGGATGAAACGTCATACGATTGTAGAGTACACACATGATTTTTTGAGGAAGTATATCGGGGAAGGGAATATCTGCATCGATGCCACAGCCGGAAATGGAAATGATACCGAGTTTCTGTGCGGGCTGGTCGGCAGCGAGGGCAAAGTGATCGCTTTTGATATTCAGGAGGACGCGGTGAATACGACCAGAAGCCTTCTGGAGATGTTCGGCCTGGATGAGATCGCGGAGGTTTACCTGGATTCTCATGTCAACATGGATGCTTACGCAGAGCCGGACTCAGTGGATGGGATCGTGTTCAATCTGGGGTATCTGCCCGGCGGGGATCATTCCATATGCACCAGCGCGGAGACGACGATCGCCGCCATAAAAAAGGGGCTGACGCTGCTGAAGCCGGACGGCGTGATGTCAGTAAGTGTCTATAGCGGCAAAGACAGCGGGTTCGACGAGAAGGACGCTGTGCTATCGTTTCTGGAAGCGTTGGATTCTAAGGATTACACCGTAATTAAGAACGAATTTATCAACAAACCGAATCATCCGCCGATTCCGGTATTTATCTTTAAAAATTATTGACCGGATGTTGTTTTCGCGGAATCGGAGGCGTTGGGATGGTGCGTGGAGGCATATTCCTGAACGGAGGGATCTTTGATCTCGTAGATCCGGAACCATTCTTTGGTTGACTCATCTTTGGCCGTCTCCGAACGGTTTTTATAAAGGAAGCGGACCAGGCTGTAACAGTCCACCCAGATCTCGGAGGCGCCTTCTTTCTGGGATTCGTCGAAGATCAGCTGAAGACCGAAATGCAGGTGGGTAGTGTCGATATTATTGACATTCTCCGTGGTGCTGTAGCCGGTATGGCCCATATAGCCGATGACATCTCCGGCCTGTACGATGCTGCCTTCCTTTAAAGTTTTGACGTAGGGAAAGTTCTGGCGCAGATGCGCGTAATAGTAATACCGCTTCTGATCAAAGCTGCGGATGCCCAGGCGCCAGCCCCCGTACTGGTTCCAGCCGATGGCCTCCACGTAGCCGGACTCCACGGCGATGATGGGAGTTCCGGTCTGTCCCATCATATCGTGTCCCAGATGCTGCCGTTTATAGCCGTAAGAGCGGGACACCCCAAAATCATCATAATCGCTGTATTCAAAGCCTTTCGCAATCGGGTGAAAGGCTTTTAGGCCGTACTTTTTTACCCATTCCAATTGGGAAGGGTCTGATTCGGAAGGCTGCTGAATATCGTACTCACCTACAAAACCGCCCAATATGGCCGTATAGGCTTCCAGATAATAAGAATAATATTTCATATCCTTGGTGGCTTCCGCCATGGTAATCTCTTTGTTTTGCAGTTTATCGGCCAGAGCGGACATATCTTTTAGCGCGCTTTTGGGAAAATCCCCTCCGTTTTTTGCCGCCGTATAGGCAAGCAGTTCGATCCAGTTCAGGTGCACGGGCGCGGACTGGGTATCCACGTCATAATGGTAGGCGGCGTCAAGGGCTTCGTAGGAGGCTTTGAAATCCACCCATTTAATAAAATCCTTCTGCGCTTCCTGTGCCTTGGTATCTGTCGTGCCGGCCGGATCTGCGGCGTTGTCTGTGGATTCTTTCGTGGCTTCGGAGGCAGTGTAAACCGTATCTCCCGTCGCTTTCTGATAGGAAAAGATGCAGACGAACAAAAACAGGAGGATCAATTCACAATAGATACTTCTTTGAATTCTTTTCTTATATTTTTTCATACGGTCCCCTCAATCCTATACCATTCAAATTTGACCCGCAAAACGCGCGAACATCCCAAAACGCAGTTTACCGACCAGACAAAGTTCTACAATGTAATTTAAATTCAAGTCCTGTCTGAAATATTTTATGTAAAACAAAGGGACAATATGACCCGGGAAGTGGGAACGAAGAGGCAGAAAAGCTAAAAAATAAATCCGACCTAAAAAGAACAAAAAAAGATTCCATATGCGCAAACACATGGAATCTTTACTCTATGTACCCGATGCGATTCGAACGCACGGCCTTTGGAGTCGGAGTCCAACGCTCTATCCAGCTGAGCTACGGGTACGTACTATGTGGAAACCTTTCCTATTGTACCGCGGAAACAGGACGAATGTCAATAGAAATTTATTTTTTTCCGAGTTTATTCGCACGGGGCCGGTGGGCCAGGAGTCCCCCGCTCCGTCCTCTCGGACTCTTCCCTGCTTTGGTATTGGCTGTTGATTTGTATGTGCGGCAATTTTTTATACTACTTTGATATACACAAAGACTGTAAGGAAAATGTTACTATGCTATCACCAGAGTAGGAGGGGGCAGGAGCCAGGGGAGGCTTTGGGATGGGGGCCGGGCGGCACGGGAGCCGAATCGCTTGAGGCCGCGCCTTAGAACGGGTTACGCAGAAGAGGTCGAAACCTTGCAGGACCCGGGGCACTGTTTGAGCCGCATTTTGGCGAGTTTGCCCCGGGTCCTGCTAATCAGAGGTTTCGTCCTCTTCGGAGTTACCCGTTCTTAGGCGCGGCCGAAGCGATACGGCTCCCGTGCCGCCCGGCCCCCATCCCAAAGCCTCCCCTGGCTCCTGACCCCTCCGGCCCCCCCAGATAATTTCGTACATTTAACCAAAGCAGGATTATTGATTCGAGGATGAAAATTATTTATAATAGAGACAGAGCAGATGAGAGTGGAAACGGTGTGTGTGAGAGAAGGGAAGGATATGTATGGGAGGGATCTATCCGGTGCCGGAGAGGATATTGAGGGAAAAGGGAGCGTTGCTATTTCCGGAAATAGAAGAGGGCTTCTCCAGATACGAACATGTGGTCCTGGAGCGGACTGAGCCGGAATACCGCCATATGCTGGAAGTGATGCTCCAGATTAACGGGAGGACGGAGGCTTACTGCGATTTTTATTATGGACGGCTGTCGAGAGAAGAGCAGAGAGGGTTCCGCCAGAGCCTGTCGGAGGAGCAATTGACTATACTGATGAACATCCATGTTCGAAAAGAGGAAGTTTATTATCCCCTGACCCGTCCCATGATCCGGTTTTTGTCGGATATTACGGCTAGAGAGATCCTTTTTTCAACCTTTTATTTTACCAGGTTTCCGTGTACGGTATGGGGAAACTACGAGCTGCGCTATCCGGTTTTTTTCAAAAATAAGCGCACGAAGTTCCAGTATTGTGATCTGTTATGAAAATCCTTACAGCGGAGGCGGCAGCATGAACTATCTGGATGAATATTCATTTCCGATAGAGCTGAATCGGAAGAATATTAAAAATCTGTATATCAGGATCGTTCCGCCGGATGGAGTGGTGCGGATATCGGCGCCCAGACGTATGTCCGACCGGTTAATCAAAGACGCGATTGAAAAACGGCTTACGTGGATCATGACGCACAGAAGCAGCATGCTCCAAAGGGCGGCAGAGCCGGTACATAATTATAAATCAGGCGACCAGGTTTTTTATTTTGGGAGGAAATATCCGGTTCAAAGTGTCCGAGGCCGCAGGGGTGACGCGGTGACATTTGACGGACGGAAGCTGCTGATTCCCTGTTGGGAAGGGCAGACAATCGAGGAGGCGGAGAGTATCCTGTACCGATGGTATGCGGAACAGCTTCAAAACGAAGCAGAACCGCTTCTGGAGAAATGGCAGGCTGAAATCGGGGTGTCGGTCACCCGCTGCACGTTACGGAAAATGAAGACGCGCTGGGGCTCCTGCAATGTAAGAGACCGGAGGATCAGCCTGAATCTGCACCTTGTAAAGTATCCGATGCAATGCCTGGAATACGTCATTGTACATGAGCTGGTACATCTTTTGGAAAAAGGACATAATGCAGTGTTCTGGGGATATGTGGAACGGTTCTATCCGGATTGGAGAAAAGCCAAATCTATATTGAACAGTGAGGGGATATGGGGATGATACAGACTGTAATCGGGGATATCACAAAAATAAGGGCGGATGCGATCGTAAATGCCGCGAACACGTCGCTGCTGGGCGGGGGAGGCGTGGACGGAGCGATTCACCGGGCCGCCGGACCGAAACTCCTGGAAGAATGCCGCCTGCTGCATGGCTGTGATACGGGAGAAGCGAAGATAACCCAGGGCTACCTGCTGCCCTGCCGGTATATTATCCACACAGCCGGTCCGATCTGGCGGGGAGGACACCGGAACGAAGCGCAGCTTCTGGCTTCCTGTTATCGGAACTCGCTTCATCTGGCTGTTCAGCATGACCTGCATTCGATCGCGTTTCCCGCTATTTCCACCGGGATCTACAACTACCCGGTCGAAGAAGCAGCCCGCATAGCCGTGGATACGGTGGCGGAGTTTTTACGGACACAGCCGGCCCAGCTGGATTTGGTTCTGTTTGTGCTTTTCGATCAGAAGACAAAAGGGATTTATGACCGTATGCTGAACCAGAGATGAGGGCGGCGGGTGAGAGAAATTTGCCGGGCGAAACGCACCCGCGGTAAGCTGGAGTTGGAAGCCGGAGTTTGGGAAAGGGCTGTTCGAAATCGGGAAATTGTGATATTATATGTTCTGGTTTGATTTATATATAAGAGATGAAAAGATTTGGGGGTCTAACATGAAGAAAGTAATATTGAGCGCGGACAGTACCTGTGATCTGGGACAAGAGCTGAAGGAACGGTATCAGGTCAATTATTATCCTTATCATATTATTCTGGATGGAAAGGATTATATGGATAATGTGGATATCGCTCCGGATGTTATCTATGAGGCTTATTGGACGAAGAAAATCCTGCCGAAGACTGCTGCGATTAATGTGGAAGAGTATAAACAGTATTTTAAGCCTTGGATCAGCGAAGGATATGAGGTGGTACATCTGAATCTGGGCAGCGCCCTTTCCAGTTCCTATCAGAACTGTTGTCTGGCGGCAAAAGAGCTGGGCGGTATTTATCCGGTGGATTCCTGTAATCTGTCTTCCGGTATGGGACATTTGGTGTTGGATGCGGCGGAAATGATCAGCCAGGGCATGGAGGCGTCACAGATCAGTGATACGCTGAAAGCCAGAACAGGAAATTGTCATGCCAGCTTTATATTGGATACCCTGGAATTCATGCACGCGGGGGGGAGATGTTCCTCCGTTACCGCTCTGGGAGCGAATCTTTTGAATCTTAAGCCCTGTATTGAGGTGGATAACAGATCCGGCGCTATGGGAGTCGGTAAGAAATACCGGGGAAATCTGGAAAAGGTTCTGGTGAAGTATACGAAGGATAAGCTGGCTGCCTATGATAATATCAGAAGAAACCGGATTTTTATCACGCATTCGGGAATCGATGATTCTTATATTGAGCTGGTGCGCAGAACCATTCAGGAGACTATGGATTTCGAAAATATCTACGTGACCAGAGCCAGCTGCACGATTTCCTGCCATTGTGGTCCTAATACTCTCGGGATTTTGTTTGAGACTGAATGAGTGAGAAGGGGCCGGGCCTGGAGCAGGAAGACGGGCCCAGGATGGGGTGTTTGCGGCCCGGAGGCTGTCCCCCAGGGGGCGGGCTGCATACGGGTACGAAAAAGCAGGACGGAGGCGGCAGGATTGGCCGTGATCCGGGGCTGTGGGCTTGCGCCGACAGCTGCTAAACAGAATCAGGACGGCGAATTCGGGAACCGGGCCTATTCACCAAGAACGCATGACGCGTTCTCGGTTCAGAGGCCCTTGCATGTCGGCGGTGTACGCCGCCATGCATCCCGAATTCGCCGTCCTGATTCTGTTAAGCAGCAGCTCGGCCGCCCAATGCCCCGGACCACGGCCAATCCTGCCGCCTCCGTCCTGCTTTTTCGTACCCGTGTGCAGCCCGCCCCCTGGGGGACAGCCTCCGGGCCGCAAATACCCCATCCCGAGCCCGTCTTCCTGCTCCAGGCCCTACTTTAATTATAAATTAGAATCAGGAACCTTTCTTGTTGGAGTGACTTGGCTTGATGGCGAGTTTTGAAGAAGACAGATATTAGAGGTTCTTCTTTTTTTGTGTTGAGGATAAAAGTTTATTTTAAAAATCAATGTTTGGATGAATAAAGATAAGTTGCATGGACAATTTTGTTTATTAGAATAAGACACAAAACGTGACTTTTTGATGGATATACAAAACGTGGGACTATCCAATATCGAACGTATGTTCTATAATTATATTAGAACGAAGGTTCTAATATAATTTATAAGGAGGATACATAGATGTCTGATCAAAGTACTTATACACTATTTCTTCCCGAAATCGGGGCAAACGGAAACTGGTATATCAACGGTATTGATACAGGTAAACCATCGAAAGGCGAGAATGGTGTTACACCGCATATCGGCGAAGACGGATTCTGGTATATTGGAGATGAGAAAACAACCGTATACGCGAAAGGTAAATCGGCTTATGAAATTGCGGTGGATTATGGATTCCAGGGGAGTATGGTCGACTGGATGAACAACCTGAAAGGAGAGAAAGGTGACACTGGGGAGCAGGGTTTAAAGGGAGAGAAAGGTGATCCCGGCGAGCAGGGACCTATAGGACCTAGAGGTCCTCAGGGATTAAAAGGAGATCTCGGAGAGACAGGACCGGCTGGCCCGCAGGGCTTGAAAGGGGATAAAGGCGATACCGGGGCTATTGGTGCGCAGGGGCTTAAAGGTGACACAGGAGCACAGGGCCCTCAGGGCGAAACTGGTGCGCAGGGTCCCAGGGGACTGACAGGGCCGGAAGGGCCACAAGGCGCGACGGGGCCGAGAGGATTGACCGGACCTGAAGGACCGCAGGGACCTACCGGCGTTATGGGGCCGAAGGGAGATGTTGGTCCGAAAGGAGATCCTGGTCCGCAGGGACCCAAAGGCGACAAGGGCGATATGGGAGAAGCAGGTCCGATGGGACCGCAGGGTTTAAAAGGAGATAAAGGTGATCAGGGAGTAGCTGGGCCTCAGGGCCCGAATGAGGCGAACTTGATTTATATGTCAAATAGTCAAACTACTGTGGAACAGGCTATTAATAATACAAATAATAATTTATCGGAATTTGAAGACGAGTTTACAGTTGAAATTGATCAATTAACATCATTCACTAATAGCGGTAGTGGTGCCATTAAAATACGTAAAACTGGAAATGTTGTTAACGTAAACATAAACATTAAACCAACGTCACAGTGGAACGTTCTAACTAGATACCCTATCGGTGCAATTCCGACTAAATATAGACCTAAAGCGGATATTAGAGAGTGGTGTAAGTTTTTCCATTCAAATACTGCATATTTTGAATTAACAGCTAGCGGCGTTATTGCTTTTACTCCATATGTATCAGATATACCAGCTGGATATTGGACTTATATGAATATCACCTATGTTATTTAAATAACCATTAATAAGTGTAGATAGATTTCGGGTTTATAAGTTTATCTATAGTTTATAAATGAAGACCGGCCCCGTAGGACCGGTCTTCATTTATGAATCACTAATAATTTTTATTTAAGTTATAACGTTTAAGCGAACATCCGTTGATACCGAAGTTTGTGCCCCATAAGCATTAATTTCAATTAATATTTTCTCTCCAACGCTGAGTTGTTTAGAGAAATATATCGGCATATAGGTTGAATAACCTAAGGTTACCGGCATAATCTGACATGTCAAGGGATAATTCACACCTGTATCAATTAGCCTATAGCAACGAACTCCGTTTGTGACTGAACCGGAAAATTCAATATATCCGGTTATGGTAATCATAACTCTTTTGCTTGCTGTATATGAGTAGACTTCCACATAGGTACCGTCGGCATTTGTATTTACTGTTTTCGTTATAGTTGTCACATTGCTGCTTAGTAAAGGCGATATATTATTATTAATAGTATTTATTGCCTGTTCTATAGTAGTTTGTTTATTTGACATATAAATCAAGTTCGCCTCGTTCGGTCCCTGAGGTCCGGCAACTCCCTGATCACCTTTATCTCCTTTTAGCCCCTGTGGGCCCATCGGACCCGCTTCTCCTGCAGCACCCTTATCGCCTTTGGGACCTTGGAGTCCAGGATCGCCCTTATCGCCTTTTAGGCCCTGTGGTCCAGTCGCGCCTGTATCACCTTTTGGTCCCTGTACTCCAGGATCTCCTTTTGGACCAACATCTCCCTTCGGGCCTATTGCACCGGTAGGCCCCTGCGGTCCTTCAGGTCCGGTCAATCCTCTCGGCCCTGTCACGCCCTGTGGGCCTTCTGGTCCAGTCAGGCCTCTGGGACCCTGCGCACCAGTTTCGCCCTGAGGACCCTGTGCTCCAGTATCACCCTTCGGTCCCGCCGGACCGGCAATACCTGGCTCGCCAGCCGGTCCTGCAGCTCCCTGTTCCCCGGGATCACCTTTCTCTCCTTTCAAGCCGTTCATCCAGTCAATCATACTCCCCTGGAAACCATAATCCACCGCAATTTCATAGGCCGATTTACCTTTCGCATATATGGTTGTTTTCTCATCTCCGATATACCAGAATCCGTCTTCACCGATATGCGGTGTAACACCATTCTCGCCTTTCGATGGTTTACCTGTATCAATACCGTTGATATACCAGTTTCCGTTTGCCCCGATTTCGGGTAGAAATAGTGTATAAGTGCTTTGATCAGACATTTATGTATCCTCCTTATTAATCAATTCCGAACATACGTTCTAAAAATATTATAGAACATATGTTCGAAATATGATAGTCCTACGTTTTGTATATCCATCAAAAAGACACATCGTGTGTCTTAATCTAATAAATATAATTATCCATGTTTCTTATCTATACTCGTACTTACACGGCTCGGTAACACGCCAAAATTTTCTGCCATAACACTTAGATAAATAAATTCTTTATAGATGCATATTTTACCAATATTCCCAGCATACTACCATTGATTATGGATAAGGAGGAAAGGACATGTCTAAGAGTGCTGCATTGCCTGTGGTCAATGAGAGAGGGTATTATGAGATACGCCTGGAGAGTATCGGCGGTCTGGGAGCGAATCTTTGCGGGAAGATGCTGGGCGAGCTGGGGGCGAACTATCTGGGGCTTAACTCGGCCAGCTTTTCAAGTTACGGGTCGGAGAAAAGAGGGTCACCGGTGAAGGCGTTTATCCGGTGGTGCGAGGCGGACCGGGATATTTATGTGAACAGCCCGGTGGAGAAGCCTCATATTCTGGGGTTGTTTCATGAGGCTATGGCCGGAAAACTGCCGGTGACGGCGGGCGTGGATGCGAATACGAAGATAGTGATGAACACGCCGTTGGGGCCGGAGGAGATCCGGGAGAAGTTAAAGCTGTGCTCCGGTGAGATTTTTTGTATTGATGCCCTGAAGATCGCTATGGAGAATAAGAGCAGGATCAACATGGTGATGCTGGGAGCAATTGCGAAGGCGTCGGGATTTATTCCGGTGGAGGCCGTGATAGCGCTGGCCAGGGACACGGTGGGGAAAAAGTATCCGAAATTGCTGGAGAATAATATTATCGGGATTCAAAAAGGATATGAACTGGCGAAGTCCATGATGTTTGAGGACGATGAAAAATATTCCTACGTGCCTTATAAGGAGGGACAGAATGAATGGGGTTATGAGACGGCTCCGGCGGGCGGCGTGAATCCCAGATTCGGGAGTACGGTGTCCAATGATCTGTCGGCTTCCCGGGAAGGTTATATACCGCTTTTTTTGCAGGATAAATGTATCAACTGCGGGCTGTGCGACAGCACCTGTCCGGATATGGTGTTCCAGTTCCGGCCCGGCGAGTATAAGGGTAGAAAAATGATGGTCAACGCGGGGTTGGATTACCACCACTGTAAGGGGTGCCTGCGCTGCGTGGACGTGTGTCCGACCAACGCCCTGGTGCGGGGACTGGAGAGAGAACATCCGGAACCGAAGTGGTTTGTAAGGAATAAGGATCTGATTGTGGATCATCTGGAATTCGAGGATGTGGGCGCGAATTCCTGGGTGACCAGCGAAGCCTATCTGGATGAAAAACGAGTGGACGGAGGTCTGGTGTGATGGAAAAACAAAAAGTGCTCTTTGAAAGCGGTAATGAACTGGCGGCCTACGCGGCCAAACAGATTAATTATCATGTGATGGGGTATTATCCGATCACGCCGTCTACGCAGATCGCGGAGTTTTTGGATTTGATGAAATCGGAAGGGGAACATGATATTTCCCTGATCGCTGCCGAGGGAGAGCACAGCGCGGCGGGGATTTGCTACGGAGCTTCCACGGCGGGAGGTCGTGTGTTTAACGCGACCAGCGCCAACGGGCTTTTGTATGCGCTGGAACAGCTGCCGGTACAGTCCGGCACCAGATTTCCTATGGTAATGAATGTGGCCTGCCGTACCGTATCGGGACCGCTCTCCATCAAAGGCGATCACAGCGATATTATGTATACGCTGAATACCGGCTGGATCATTTTATATGCGAATACACCACAGGCGGTCTACGACATGAACCTGTGCGCGCTGAAGATCGCGGAGCGGGTGAAGCTTCCGGTTATTGTGGCGTTTGACGGTTTCTTTACCAGCCATCAGAAAAGACGGTGCATGGTGTTTGAGGAGGACCGTACCGTGCAGGAGTTTCTGGGGAAATATGATGCGGATTATTCCTGCCTGGATCTGGAACATCCTGTTTCCATCGGGTCCTATATGAATGAGCCGGATACGATTAATAATAAATACCAGCTGCATCTGGCCATGGAAGAGGCCAGGGAGGTGATCCCCGAGATCTTTGACGGGTATGAGCAGCTTTCCGGAAGAAAATATACGGAAACGGAAGGGTATCGCACGGAGGATGCCGAGTTTCTGCTCTTCCTGCTGGGTTCCAGTTACCATACTGCGAAACTGGCGGTGGATGAGATGCGGGAACATGGCTGCCGGGCAGGCGTATTTACCGCCAATGTCCTGCGTCCGTTCCCGGCGGAGGAATTATATGAGCACTGCAGGAACGCCAAAGTGATACTGGTCTGCGACCGGCAGGACAGCTACGGGGCCCGCGGAGGCAATATGACGCTGGAAATCAAGGCGATGCTCCAGGAGCATGAGAAGACGGCTCACGTGCTGAGCAGGATCTATGGCCTGGGCGGCCGGGATTTTTATGTGGAGGACGCGCTTAAGCTCTTTAAAGAGTGCGTGACGGATGATCCCGTACGCTTCGATTACTATGGAAAGTATCCGGGAACAAAGGCCTATGACGGCGCACAGTATTTTAATCCCATTACCGCCAAGGAGGCGTCCCTCGGCCTGACGGTCTGCGAAAAGGATGAGAAGACCAATAAGCTGACCGTAAAAGGGGCAAAGGTCGGAGATACCACCGCGATGCCGAAGAGACTGGCGCCCGGACACGGAGCCTGCCCGGGCTGCGGTATTCCGGTAAATGTAAATCTGCTGCTGCGGGGAATCGAGGGAAATGTGGTTCTGCTGTTCCATACGGGCTGCGGCATGGTGGTGACCACCAACTATCCGAAAACTGCTTTTAAGGTACCCTATGTGCACAACCTGTTTCAAAACGGACCTGCCACCCTGACCGGAATTCTGGAGATGTACCACCAGCGCCAGAAGAGAGGAGAATATCCCGACGAAGAGATTACGTTTATTATGGTCAGCGGCGACGGCGGCATGGACATTGGCCTGGGTTCCGCCCTGGGGGCAGCTCTGAGAAACAATAAGCTGATTCTCTTTGAATACGACAACGGCGGCTATATGAATACCGGGTACCAGCTGTCATACTCCACGCCGATGGGGGCCAAGAGCTCTACGTCCCATGTGGGTGCGCAGCAATACGGCAAGACATTTTTCCACAAGGATACCCCTATGATTATGGCGGCGTCACACATTCCCTACGTGGCGACGGTGGCGGAATCGAATCCGGCGGACTTTATCAAAAAGGCTGCCAAAGCTCAGTATTATGCGAACCGTTACGGCATGGCCTATGTCAAAACTCTGTCCGCCTGTCCGCTGAACTGGAGCGACCGCCCCGATACGGAGCGAAAAGTAATCGCCGCAGGCGTGGACTGCTGCTACTTCCCGCTGTATGAGATCGAGCAGGGCGTGACAAATATTAACTATAATCCGGAAAAGGGGAATAAGAAAATACCGGTACTGGATTGGCTGGCCATGATGGGCAGAACCAGGCATCTGAGTAAGGCGGAATACGCCTCCGTCGTGGAAAATATACAAAATGAGACAGACCGCCGCTGGGAAAGACTGAAAGCGAGAGCGGAGAATCCGTTGTTGTAGTAGAAATTTAAAAAATAAGAAGAAAACAGGAGGAATTCCAAATGTCAGTAGAATTCAAAAACAGCCAGACGAAAGATAACTTGATGAGAGCCTTTGCCGGGGAATCCCAGGCCAGAAACCGCTATACATTTGCGGCGTCTCAGGCGAAAAGCCAGAACCTGTATGTGATCCAGAGTATCTTCCAGTTTACGGCGGATCAGGAGAAGGAGCACGCGGAGATTTATTATAACCACCTGACGGAACTGGCAGGAGAGACCATCCATGTGGACGGAGGTTATCCGGTGGATATCAGCAGCCGGGTAGTGGACCTGCTGAAATTCGCCCAGCATAATGAATATGAGGAATGGCAGGATGTCTACAAGAAGTTCGGAGATATCGCGAAAGAAGAAGGATTTCACAAGGTAGCCAGCTCTTTTCATATGATCGCTGAAATTGAGAAGACCCATGGCGACCGGTTTGGAAAATTTGCGGAAATGATGGAACAGGATAAGCTGTTTGTATCCGATGTAAAGACAGGCTGGATGTGCCTGAATTGCGGCTATATTTATACCGGGACGCAGGCGCCCGCGGTATGCCCGGTGTGCAGCCATGATCAGGGATATTTTATCCGCCTGGAACTGGCGCCTTACCAGAAATAAAATCTGTATTCAGGATAAGATAAGAAACAGGACCGATTAGGAAGGGACGTAAAAGGTGAGAGTGGAATGGAACGAAAAAAAGCAGGAATCCTGGGAATAACGCTTCTTTTGATGGCGGCAGCGCTGTGGGGATGCTCCCGGCCGGAAGAAAATAAGGGAGACACGCCGGTTACGGATGTAGCCCTGGCGGATATTGAAAAAGCGGTGGCCGCAGTATTTGGGGATAACTATGTCCCCAATACGGAATATGATGCCGGCGCGCTGGAGTCCGAATTCGGAGTAAAACAGGACTGGTATGAGAACGCCATAGCCAAAGGCCCGATGATCAGTGCGCAGGTGGATACCTTCGTCGGGATAGAAGCGAAAAAGGATCACGCGCAGGAGGTGGAGGACGCGCTGCTGGCGTACCGGAAACGCCTGCTGGAGGATACGATGCAGTATCCCATGAACCAGATTAAGATCCAGGCCTCCCAGGTGGTCCGGTATGGAAATTACGTGTTCTTCCTGATGCTGGGCGAACTATCCATGGAAGATATGGACCGGGGAGATCAGGCGGCTCTTGAGGCGGCGAAGGCGGAGAATAAAAAGGCCGTGGATGTCGTGGAAGAGATGCTGTACGAGTAGACGCTATGGTATTCAGCAGCTTTGTATTTTTGTTCCGTTTTCTTCCGGCTGTCCTGCTGGTGTATTTTCTGGTTCCCCGGATTTACAAGAACCTGGCGCTTTTTCTGGCCAGCCTGATATTTTACGCATGGGGGGAGCCTCTCTATGTGGGACTTATGATTTTTTCCACGGTGACGGATTATATTCATGGGAACCTGGTGGATTCCTTTCTCAACCAGAACCGGCGGCTGGCGGCGAAATGCGCAGTCGCCTCTTCTGTTATCATCAACGTCCTTTTGTTAGGCATCTTTAAATACTCCGATTTACTGATCCAGGGGATTAACCTGGCAGCGCACACACAGATCCCTTTGCCGGAGCTGCCGCTGCCTGTGGGCATATCCTTTTACACCTTCCAGACCATGTCCTACACCATCGATATTTACCGGAGGGAGGCCAGACCGGCCAGGAATATCATAGACTTCGGAGCTTTTGTGGCGCTGTTTCCCCAGCTGGTGGCCGGGCCCATAGTCCGCTACGAGACTACGGACCTGCAGCTGAGAAAACGGGAAATCAACCGGGAAAAAATAGTCCGGGGCACCCTGCGCCTGGTCACGGGGCTTGGGAAAAAAGTGCTTCTGGCCAATAATATAGGGGTCCTTTGGCAGACCGTCGCGGCGATTCCCATGGATGAAATGACCCTGTTAAAAGCGTGGCTTGGGATAGCGGCATTCGCGTTTCAGATCTACTTTGATTTTTCCGGCTATTCGGACATGGCGATCGGCCTTGGCTATCTGTTCGGATTCGTTTATCCCGAAAACTTCCGTTATCCCTATATGGCTGACAGCATCACGGATTTCTGGAGGCGGTGGCACATCACTTTGGGCACCTGGTTTAAGGAATACGTCTACTTTCCTCTGGGAGGAAGCCGGAAAGGGAAAGGCGTGCAGATACGAAATCTGCTGATCGTATGGGGGCTTACCGGTATCTGGCATGGAGCGTCTCTGAATTTTTTGATTTGGGGCCTGTATTTTGCCGTGCTACTGATTAATGAAAAACTCTGGCTGCTAAAAGCGCTGGAAAAATGCCGCGCGGCTGTCCGGCATCTCTATGCGCTGTTCTTTATTATGATAGGCTGGGTAATCTTCGCGTTCGACCATTTTCAAGATGGAATCCGTTATCTGTCCGCCCTGTTCGGAACCAGCGGGCTTCCGGCCGCAGACAGGGAAAGCCTGTACCTGCTGTCCGAATACGGCCTTCTTCTGATTCTGCTGGCTTTGGGCTGCACCAGCCTCCCTTTCCGCCGGCTTAGAAATCTGGCTTCGGGATGCTGCGGCACAGCCGCCGGTGATGTCCAAAGCGATGCCGTTCACAACGGTATCCGGTGCATTGGAATCTATTGTATCGTCTGTATCGGTACGGTAGGTATCCTGCTGCTATCCATTGCATATCTGGTTAACGCTTCCTACAATCCATTTTTGTATTTCCGCTTCTAGAAAGGAACTAGCAATGAAAAGGTACCCTTGGACGGTCGTAGCCGTATTTGCCGTGATTGCCGGCATCAGTCTCGTGAGCCTGCTGAAGCCTCCGGTTTATTATTCGGAACATGAGCGGCGCTTCCTGGCCCAGAAACCCCAATGGAAGATATCCGATATACTCTCCGGGGACTTTACCGGGGATTACGAGGTCTATCTTACCGATCAATTCCCCTTCCGGGATGCCTGGATTTCTCTGAGAACCGCCGCTGAGCGTGTTCTGGGTAAGAAAGAGAGCAACGGGGTCTATCTGGCTGACGACGGATATCTGATCGAGCGTCATACCCGGGAAGATATGGACGAAACGGTATTCCGGGAAAATATAGAGCGCACCGCCCGTTTCGTAAAGCAGGCGGAAGAGATCACCGGAAAAGGAAAGGTAAAAATCATGCTGATTCCTTCCGCGGACAGCATTCTGACCGACAAACTGCCCGCATTCGCGGTGGGGCTGGATCAATCGGAATTAATGAGCCGGGTGCGTCAGGCGCTGCCGGATCAATATGTGGATGCCGCGTCCATACTTCGAAAACACAGGGAGGAGGAGATCTATTACCGAACCGACCATCACTGGACCACGCTTGGGGCCTGGTACGGCTACCAGGCATGGGCGCAAGAAACAGGAATTCCCGCCTGGCCGGCAGAGGCGTGGCATGTGGAAGAGCCGGATTATGATTTTTATGGAACGGTCTATTCCAAAGTCCATGTGAAGGTGCCGCCGGACCGGATACAGATCTATATTCCCGCGGAAGAGATATCCTATGAGGTAAATTATAACGGCGGCGAGCGGATCACCGGCAGCCTGTATGCGTACGATAAGCTGGGAACCCGGGATGGATATGAAGTGTTTCTAAATGGAAACCAGCCGTTGGTGAAAATTACGCGATCTAAGGGGGAAGCGGCAGCAGGCGCCGGTATGCAGACAAATGATACCGCCGGAAATCTTTTGGTTATAAAAGATTCCTATGCCAACTGCATGATTCCGTTTCTGGTGAATCATTTCAACGAGACCCACGTCATGGATCTGCGCTATCTGTGGCCGGACATACCGGCCTATATACGGGAAAATGATATCACGGATGTCCTGATACTCTATCAAACCGTCCGGTATTCAAACAGCAGCCTGTACCGGCTGGAACATGGAAAATAAACTTTGCGGAACAGAACAACTTTACAACCGAATCATAACAAACTATAATAGCAGAAGATTCCATGAAACAAAGTCCGTACACAAGAAAGGGAGATTCCGTGAAATATTTCAAAGAGTGCCAATATATTTGGAAAAACTATGTACCCGCGAAAGGCCAGTCAAATGTTCTCCAGGGAGAAATGCTGCGCCAGATCGAAAAGCTTCGTTATGAAGCGCAGAACAATGGCAACAGAAACTGGGATGAAGATTTCGAATATTTCTGTGATTTCCTGACCCGGGCGCTCTGTTCAAGCGATGCTCTGTCCCGGCAGGAAAAGGCCCAGGTGCAGGACGCGCTGCATAAAATGAAAGCGGCGGGGCAGACTGCCCTGCGGTATAAAAACGGCCAGATTACAGACGAGGAACTGGAAACCAAATATCACGGGGAACTGGCCTGCACCCAGGATGAGCTTTACGATCTGGTAAACGATGCGATCGGAGCCTTCTATGTAAAAAATCCGACGCCAATCCCCTATCATCCGAACCCGTCTATTCATCGGTAAGGCTGCTCCTGAATAGAAGAAAACATAAAAAATAGAGGTACTGACCATGCCCGAACATATTACCCATGCCTTTCAGCCCATATACGATACGGAATCCCGTGTCTTAATTCTGGGCACCATGCCCTCCCCGAAATCCCGTGAAAACGGCTTTTACTACGGGCATCCCCGCAACCGTTTCTGGAAGGTGCTGGCAGACGTGCTGTCCCAGCCCCTTCCGGAGACAAATGAGGCCAAAACCTGTTTCCTCCATCGGAATCACATCGCGTTATGGGATGTCCTGGCTTCCTGCGAGATTCACAGAGCCGACGACAGCAGTATCCGAAACCCGGTCCCAAACGATTTGCTCCCGATCCTGGCCGCCGCCCCTATCCGCACGATCTTCACGACCGGAACCAAAGCGGCCGCCCTCTATAAGCGTTATTGCTATCCTCAAACGCGTATTCCGGCCGTTCCGCTTCCCTCCACAAGTCCGGCCAACTGTGCCGTGTCCTACGAACAGTTAAAATCCGCCTACGGGGCAGTGGAGGAAACTCTCCGATGAAAATGGATTCATTTTAGAATTTTCTAATAGAATTATAAAAGGGTTCCGGCGCCTCAGCGCTTGGAACCCTTGCTTCCCCCGAGGGTAACCCCGGCCAGAAGATTCGTATCAAAGGAAAAATGCAGTTCTTCACTTTCCCGTTCCCGTTTCAGAGCCAGCCGGACCATGCGGTCCAACAGTTCGGAATACGGGACGCCCAGCGGTTCCCACAGATAGAAGGAGAGAGATCCGGGTATCGTGTTGATCTCATTTACATAGACCTGGTCGTTATCCTGGTCGATCATAAAATCAATACGGGCAACGCCGCTGCAGCCCAGCGCCTTAAACGCATCCACAGCCATACTGCGGATCAGCTCCCGGACTTCCCCGTTGATCTCGGCGGGCAGTTTCCGTTTCAGGCTGGACATACCGCCTTTGGCGCCGCCGGAAGAACCGGTTTTCGATCCTGACTTGGAGCCGCCTCCGGACATGTATTTATCTTCATAGCTTAAGATCTCGTCGGAATTGACCGGCTCCTCGCACTCGGAAGCTTCCGCCGATTCATAATCCCCTAAGACGGAGCAGTTGATTTCCTTCAGATTCGTGATGGCTTTTTCCACCAGAACCTTGGAGGAAAATTCAAAAGCGTAATCCAGTGCGTCCAGTAACTCATCGTGGTCGTGGGCAATCCGTATGCCGACGCTGGAACCCAGATTGATGGGTTTTACGATCACAGGGTAGGAGAGGCGGGCTTCCACCCGGGCCAGATGCTGTTCCGTATCCGCATTGTATTCCCGGATATTCAAAACGACGCAGTCCAGCACCGGAATCTGATGGTCCTTTAACACTGCTTTCATGACATATTTATCCATTCCCACCGCGGAGGAGAGAACATCGCAGCCCACATACGGAACATTCAGAAAATGGAGATAACCGGCCAGCGTGCCGTCCTCCACATTCGTGCCGTGGACAGCGGGAAACGCAACATCAATATAGTCGTATACGTTATTTCCGAACTTTTTCATCGGATATTTCATCAGGCACAGCTTATTCCCCTCTTTCACCGGGATCACCCGCTGGCTCTTCTTTAACAGTTCGGGGATGTTGCGGTATTCTTCGATCACCCCGGCATATTCTCCGGTATACATCTGATTATCTTTGGTAATGTAAATGGGGACCACCTCATATTTGTTCCGGTCGAAGGCATAACAGGCCTGGATTCCGGTGATCACGGAGACTTCATGCTCTACACTCATACCGCCAAACATAACGCCAACTTTAATTTTCATAATACGGACTCCTTTATTTTGATTCAGATATGGATAGAAAATATGCGGGACTGCAAAGTTCATGTAAAGGGATTGGTTTTGTAATTCTAATAATTATCCGGAAGGTCATTTTCCAACAGAACCACCTTCATAGCGCCGTGGGCGTTGATACCGTCCACCTTCTGCAAACCTTCCTGGAGATCGTTGACCACAAAGAGCTGCCCGGAGGGATAATCCGCTTCCGCCAGGCCGTCCTGGATCGGTTTTGTCTGTTTGGGACCCACCAGGACTACATAGTCACAGACGGCGGCCGCCTGCAGCCCGAACGTTTTATTGCATTGGTACTGCTGGTCGCCCAGCTCCACCATTCCCGGAGTGACCAGGATCTTCAGGCCTTCGAACTGGTCCAGGGTATCTAAGGCCGCCTTGGCTCCGCTGGGGTTAGAATTATAAGCGTCATCGATAATCAGCCTGGTGGGACCGGGAATCAGCTGCAGCCGATGGGGCACCCCTTCAAGCTTACGCACCTGGGTTACGATATCCCGCATGGGGACGCCCAGCTCCCAGGCCACCGCTATGGCCCCTGCGATATTTACCACATTGTGGATACCGATCAGTTTAGTGGAAAATTCATAAGTCTGGCCGTCCGGAGCGTCCAGCTTAAAGGAGGAACCCTTCCGGGACACCGTAATATCATACGGATGGAAATCACAGTCCGGATTCCCGGCCCCGTAAGTGACCACCGTTTTATCCAGCTGTTTCTGGCGGATATATTCATTGTCGTAATTCAGAAATACTTTTCCGGCAGGAGGTACTGCATCCGCCAGCTCAAATTTTGTTTTAATCACATTGTCAATCGAGAGAAAACTCTCCAGATGCTGCGGCCCGATCGAAGTAATCACACCATAATCCGGATGCACCAGATCACAGATCTCCTTGATTTCCCCGACGGTCTTAGCGCCCATCTCACAGACAAAGACCTCATGGGTAGCATTTAAATGCTCCCGGACAGTCTTTACCACACCCAGGGTCGTATTAAAATTACCAGGAGTGACCAGAACATTATATTTGGCGGACAACAGCTTGCCCAGATAAAACTTTACGCTGGTTTTCCCATAGCTTCCGGTCACACCCACAATGGTCAGGTTCGGCATATCTTTCAGGATATCCTCCGCCTCCCGGATAAAGTGCCGGTTCACGGATTTCTCAACAGGCCGGTTGATGAAGTTGGCCAGCAAAATGAGAAATGGAGCCAGGATACCGATGACCGGTAGCGACAGTAAAAAGGCCGGATGCAGAAACCGGCACAGTAAAATGCCGCCGGCGCTTAACACCAGGAATAAGATCCCTTCCGTCACGAACATGCGGATAACCCGTTTGGTATAAACCAGCGGCTTCTTCGCTTTTTTCGGACGGTTCCCCGCAAGGGTAAGCAGATTACAGACGATAGCCAGCACCTGGCAGACCGGATGCGGAATCAGCAGCAGAACCATACTGACCGGCAGCGCCAGAACCCGGCCGGTCATACTGCCCAGATGCTCCTTAAGCCAGTGTACATGAGGACCGGGCTTGTAGGAGTTCAGCTGAAACATGTGCATGTGATAAATGGACAGCACCACAAAAGCAGCCGCAAAGGATACCGCATAGAGACCCAATATAAGATTATTCATAGATTACTCCTTAATATTCAAAAATGAACCGATAACTTTGTGAACCAGATAGCTGGATTCCAGGAAAGAGAAATGACCGGCCCCTTTGACCGTCACCAGTCCGGCGCCCGGGATCAATTTTTCCATAAGCTGGCCGTCAGCCAGCGGCGTGGCCGTATCCAATTCCCCCCAAATCAGCAGGGTGGGCGAAGGGATCGAAGCAAGATACGGAGTCAGATCCTCATTTACCACCTTAACCAGCACCTGCCGCATCAGCGGGGAGGCTGCATTGTAATCCGCAGATCCGCTCTTGGCGCGCATCTTCTCCAGAGCATCGGGATACAGTTTTTTCACGATGCTAATATTCAATATCTTCTTTCCTAATTTATATATTCGTATTTTACATTTTTGTTTCAAAGTTTTTTTCGGAAGAATCCCGGCGCTGTCAATCAGGATCAGCTTGGGAAACGTGACAGACAGATTTTGGCGCGTTACCATTTTAATAATCACTCTGCCCCCGAAGGAATGCCCGATCAGGATGACAGAACGGATTCCCATTTCCCGGATAAATTCCAGTACAAAATCCACATAATGATCTACATCCCAGGCAGCCGGTGGTTCCGGCGTCTCCCCAAACCCAGGCATATCCAAAGCGTAGACTCTATAATGCGGGGCCAGATAAGCCGCCATCTGATTGTGCACAGTAAGATTCGAGCCCCATCCGTGCAGGATCAGGACGTCCTCCCCCTCGCCGGATACCGTATAATTGGTGCGAATATTCTGAACCGTAATATTCAATAAAATCATCCTTTAACATATAATAATAGAGATCATTTCATTATAGTGCGAGACGAGCTCCTTTGTCAAGAAAACCGTGGGCGGGATTTGCCGGCCTGGGGAGGTTGGGGACCGGGGCTGACGGGACCGGGATGCCCGGGGACTGTCCGGCTGACGGCTCAACCTTCCCGCGCCGCCGGACCGGATACCTTATGACGGATAAAAGCAACCTCATAAGCAGTTCCGGGAGCCTCTGAAAGCAGGGAGAATGACGGCAGGGGGCCGCCATTCTCCCTTGAGTCTCCCTCCACTATTCGGCCATGCTTTTTTCCGCCATAAGGTATCCGGCCCGGCGGCGCGGGAAGGTTGAGCCGTCAGCCGGACAGTCCCCGGGCACCCCGGCCCCGTCAGCCCCTGCCTTAATTCTGGCCGGAGGGGAGGGGGCAAATCCGTGATGGTGGTGGGAGGGCGTTTGAAGAGGGGAGAATCTGTACATTGACAGGGGAAAACGAAAGGGTTATGATGAAAAAAGTGAAATTTGATAAGGAGCGTATTGCAGATGGATTTGGAAAAAATGAAATTGTTTGATCGGATAGAACCGATGATTGGCGGGACGCCGTTGTTGGAGATTCAGTTTAAATTTAAGGGGACGAAAAGACGCATTTTTGCGAAAATGGAATCTTATAACCTTACTGGAAACATAAAGGACCGGGTGGCCTTTTATATAATGAAGAAAGCCTATCAGGAGGGGAGTATCCATCCGCAGGATAAGATCGTGGAGGCGACCAGCGGGAATACGGGTATCGCTTTTTCTGCTTTGGGCAGTTATCTGGGGCATGAGGTCATAATTTATATGCCGGACTGGATGAGCAGCGAGCGGGTGAATCTGATGAAGAGCTATGGGGCCAATGTACGTCTGGTCTCCAGGGAAGAGGGCGGCTTCCTGGGTTCGATCCGGATGACCGAGGAGCTGGCGGAGAAAGGGAATGTGTTTTTGCCCCGCCAATTCTCCAATGAGGATAACACGAAGGCGCATTATGAGACAACCGGCCCGGAGATCGCAGCTCAGCTTGCGGAACTGGGGCTGAAGGCGGACGGCTTTGTGGCCGGCGTGGGAACAGGCGGAACCGTTATGGGAGTCGGCCGCGCGCTCAAGGACAGTAATCCTGCCTGCAAAGCGTATCCGTTAGAACCCTTAAACTCCCCTACCCTTTCCACCGGATACAAAGTGGGAAAACATAGAATCCAGGGAATCTCAGACGAATTCATACCGGATCTGCTGAAGCTTCCGGAATTAGACGAGGTAGTCTCCGTAGATGACGGCGATTCCATCATCATGGCCAGAATGCTTTCCGAGCGGCTGGGCTTAGGCGTCGGCGTGTCATCCGGCGCGAACTTCATCGGCTGTGTGATGAAGCAGGAACAGCTGGGACAGGACAGCGTATTCGTCACCACCTTCGCAGACGACAATAAAAAATATCTCTCAACAGACTACTCCGAACCGCAAGAAATGAAAGACACCTATATAACCAAAGAACTGGAGCTTCTAAGCGTGACCGCGCACCCCTGTCCGGCCAGATAAGGACCAGGTAACAGCACATGAAACTTTAAACCATCACCAAAGTAGGGGCGGGCTTGGGCAGGAAGGGGCTCCGGGGACGGGGGCAGCCGAAAAGGGGACCGAATTGCTTGAGGCCGGGCCTTAGAACGGGTTATGCAGACGGGGTCAGAACCTCGCAGGACCCGGGGCACTGTTTGAGCCGTTTTTTGGCGAGTTTGCCCCGGGTCCTGCTAATAGGAGGTTCGGTCCCCGTCTGCTTACCCGTTCTTAGGCCGGGCCGATGCGATTCGGTCCCCTTTTCGGCTGCCCCCGTTCCCGGAGCCCCTTCCTGCCCAAGCCCGCCCCGGCCCTTTGGCCCTTAAGCCCTTTCGTAAAATGAAGCAGCAGAACCACAAAACAGGAGGAAGACTATGGAAGAAGTACAACAGGAAAATAAGATGGGCGTTATGCCGATCAACAGATTATTGATTACGATGTCCCTGCCGATGGTGATATCCATGCTGGTGCAGGCTTTATATAATGTAGTGGACAGTATGTTTGTGGCTATGATCGGGGAGGACGCGCTGACCGCGGTTTCGCTGGCCTTTCCGATCCAGAGCCTGATGATCGCGGTGTCTACGGGTACCGGCGTCGGGATCAATGCGCTGTTGAGCAGAAGTCTGGGAGAAAAGAACTTTAAAGAGGCGAACCGCGCAGCGAATAACGGGGTTTTTCTGGGGATTTTGAGCTACCTTGCGTTCGCCCTGTTCGGCATTTTCTTTTCCCGGATATTCTTCGAGACACAGACCAATGACGCACAGATTATCCAGTATGGAACAGAATATCTCATGATCTGTACTATTTTTTCACTGGGCATTTTTATGCAGATAACGTTTGAAAGGCTGATGCAGTCCACCGGACGAACGATCTATAATATGATCACCCAGGGTACCGGTGCTGTGATTAATATTGTGCTGGACCCGATTCTGATCTTCGGGCTTTTGGGCTTCCCGAAAATGGGAGTGGCCGGGGCTGCGGCGGCAACTGTCATTGGACAGACCGTGTCCATGCTGATGAGCTTTTATTTTAATGAAAAGAAAAATGTGGAGATCAAGCTGAGAGTCCGGGAATTTCGGCCCAATGCGAAGACGATCCGGAATATTTATGCGGTGGGATTTCCGTCCATTATTATGCAGTCCATATCTTCGGTGATGACGTTTGGGGTAAATAAAATCCTGCTGATGTTTTCCTCCACGGCGGTTTCCGTATTTGGAGTTTATTTTAAACTGCAGAGCTTTATTTTTATGCCGATCTTTGGACTGAACAATGGAATGGTTCCGATTGTGGCTTATAACTACGGGGCCAGGAACAAAAAAAGGATCATGGATACGGTGAAATTGAGCACCATTCTGGCTGTGGGGATTATGCTGGTGGGCGTTTTTATCTTCGAGGTTTTTCCGGAACAGCTGCTGAAGCTGTTTAACGCGTCGGAGCAGATGATGCAGATCGGCGTGCCGGCCCTCCGCATTATCAGCCTGAGCTTTGTCTTTGCGGGCGTAAGCATCACGGTTGTATCCGTGTTTCAGGCGCTGGGGAACGGGATCTACAGCCTGATTATTTCCATCGTCCGCCAGCTGGTCATTATCCTGCCGGTGGCTTACCTGTTTGCAAAAATGATCGGCCTTGACGCGGTATGGTTTGCATTTCCTATCTCTGAGATCGCCTCTATACTCATGGCTTTGCTGATGTTTCGCCACATGTACAGACAGAAACTGGCCGATCTGTGACAGAGGGTGGAACTGGCTTAGGGCTCTTACCCGGGACTTCGTATGCCCGCCGTTTCGGGCTGGGGACTGCGGCCGTATCCGGGGATGCTCCTTATGGCCGGGATCTTTTGTGGCTTCCCGGGGACGCTCCGGGCGGCCGGGTTCTTTTGTATCTCCCTGGGAGCGCGGAGGGCTAGCGCTGGTATCCGCTAGGGGGAATCGAAAAGCCGGGTTCAGGAACCGAGCCTATTCACCAGGAACACGTGATGTGTTCCCGGTTCAGAGGCT